>CAMDQT010000004.1 GCA_945906305.1 Ferrithrix thermotolerans DSM 19514
ACGACGCCACCGGCCTTGCGCTGATGGCCCAGCATGTCTACGGCGGTCGAGGCATCTTGTTCTGGGCCACTCAGATCGCCACGTTCGCCATCCTCATCCTGGCCGCTAACACCGCCTATGCGGACTTCCCGCGGTTGTCCTCGATCATCGCCGGTGACGGGTTCCTGCCCGGGCAGTTGGCCAATCGGGGTGACCGGCTGGTTTTCTCCAACGGCATCCTTTTTCTTGCCGTCGTGGCCTCAATACTGGTTGTGGCCTTCAAGGGCAACATCAACGCGCTCATCCCGTTGTATGCCGTTGGGGTGTTCACCGGGTTCACCTTGTCCCAGGCCGGCATGGTGCAGCACCATCGCCGGCTGAAGCAGCCACGATGGCAGGTCAACCTGGTGGTGAACGCGGTGGGCGCTCTCACCACCGGTTTGGTGGCCTTGGTCGTGG
This sequence comes from Ferrithrix thermotolerans DSM 19514, assembly GCA_945906305.1. Taxonomy (GTDB): domain Bacteria; phylum Actinomycetota; class Acidimicrobiia; order Acidimicrobiales; family CAIXPF01; genus CAIXPF01. The sequence continues at coordinate 439 of CAMDQT010000004.1, forward strand.
TGGTGTCGAAGTTCACCGAAGGCGCCTATATCCCGGCTTTCGTGATCGCCTTTATGGTGTGGCTGTTCCTCGCCATCAACCGCCACTACCGCAGCTGCGCCGATACCCTCGCCGTGACGCCCGCCGAGGTCCAGGCCATCTCGGTCAACCACACGGTCGTCGTGCTGGTCTCCTCAGTGCACCGCGGGGTGCTCGAAGGGCTGGCCTACGCCCGCTCGCTGCGGCCTCAATACCTCATTGCCCTGCATGTGGCCAGCAGCGATGAGGAGCAGGAGACGATGCTTCGCCAGTGGCGTGATTTCGGGCTTGAGGACACCCTCGAGATCGTGTTCTCGCCCTACCGCGAACTCGCCAGCCCAGTGCTGCGCTTCATCGACGAACTCGACCATAAGTGGGACGACGACACAATCACGGTGGTAATTCCCGAGTTTGTTGTAAACCGCTGGTGGGAACATCTGCTGCACAACCAAAGCGCCCTGCTGCTCAAAGCGCGGCTGCTGTTTCGCAAGGGCACCGTGGTCACCTCAATCCCTTACCACCATCGCTGAACTTGGTCAGGCGTTCGCCGCGCCGTTGATGGGAACGGCGCTACGACTAGGGTCGAGGCACCAAGCGCCCTGTTCTCACCGTGGCGCCGTCCTGCCCTCATCGGGCATGTTGCAAAGGGTGAAGCCGCAGCTCAGAGCTGTGGCCGGATCGCCGAAGCAAGGATTCCGAAACGTGGTGCCGCCCGCCGGCAGCCGGGGCCGCGCCCCGTCGATCGCCGTGAACACGTCCATGACGACGGCCTGTCCGGCCACCGCACCGACCGGGAACCCGCCGCCGGAAGCTCGGAAACACAGTAGGGTCGGTTGATGAAGTCCGGGGCCTCTTCGCTCGCCGAAGGGCCGCCAGGAGCGCCGCATGCGCCGGCGGCGGACGCCTCCCGCCTGCCCGGTCTGGCCCGGATCCTCGACCCCGCCGAGGTGGCCTCGGCCGGGTCGGTGACGCAGGACGTCTCCTCGTCGTCCCGGCCCGTCGATCCGGGCGCCATGCTGGAACGGGTCCTGCCCTACCTGGCCGACTACGGCATCACCCGGGTTGCCGAGCTCACCCATCTCGACCGCCTGGCCCTGCCGGTGCACACCGCCTACAAGCCGATGGGCAGGTCGTTGTCGAGCGGGAGCGGCAAGGGCCTGACCGCCACCCAGAGCAAGCTCGGCGCGGTGATCGAGGCCATCGAGCAGACCTACTGGGAGCAGGCGTCCCTGCCGACGGTACGGGGGTCGCAGGACGATCTCGAACGCATGGGCCTCGTCGTGGCCGACGGGGCCGACCTGGTGAAGTACCGGGGAGCGATCTGGCATCCCGGCCTGTGTGTCGACTGGACCCCGATGCACGACCTCGCCACCGGCGAGGAGGTGTGGGTCCCGGTCGATCTGGTCACGGTGCCCCGTCGTGGTGAGCGGCAAGGGATGGCCGGGGCGGTCGCCTTCATGTCCGGCACAAACGGGCTGGCCGGCGGCTACCATGTGGCCGACGCCCTCGTGGCCGCCGTCACTGAGGTGTTCGAGCGCGACGCCGTCACCATCGCCAAGCTCAGCCTCGTCGGCAGGGTCGATGCCCCCGGGCTGGTCGCCCGGGTCGGCGGCGATGTGGCGCCGTACGTGGCCTACCTCGAGTCCCGCCATCTGGAGCTGGGGCTGATCGACGCCACGAACGAGTCCGGCCTGCCCACGTACATCGCGTTGCTGTGGGATCTCGAGAACCGACGGGTGGGGACCTTCGGCGGCTACGGCACCGGCTTCGACGAGCACCGGGCCCTGGTCCGGGCGATCACCGAGGCGGTGCAGTCCCGCGGCCTCATCACCGCCGGTGCCCGCGATGACGTGCTGGCCACCGAGCGCCGCGCCGCCCTGCGCCGCACCAGCAACGAGGCGCCGCCCAAGTCGTCGCAGACGCAGGCCCCGGTCCACCCCGTTCGTACTCCGGCCGACAGCATCACCGCGCTCGAGGAGCTGGTGGCCGCAGCGGCGCGCTGCGGCTGTGGCCGGGTGCTCGTGATGCGCCACAGCGCACCGGGGGATCCGGCCCAGGTCGTGCGTGCCGTCATCCCCGGCCTGGAGGGCTACCTGTTCCCGGGGTACGGACCGGGCCGCCGCGCCCGGGCGGCGATGGCAGCAGGTAACCGTGCGGCCGCGGCGGCCCAGCCGTGAACGTCTACGGAGAACGACCCGACCTGGTGTTCCTGGGACCCAGCCTGTCGCACGATGAGGCCCGCCGGATCGCCCCCGATGCCGTGCTGTTGCCGCCGGCGGGGATGGGCGACGTCCTCACGGCACTCGAGCGGTTCCGGCCCCATGCCATCGCGCTGATCGACGGCAACTTCCTGCACACGATGGCCGTGTTCCACAAGGAGATCGTCGATGCCCTGGCCCGCGGGGTGTGGGTCATCGGGGCGTCGAGCATGGGGGCGTTGCGGGCTGCGGAGTGCGCACCGTACGGCATGATCCCGGTGGGGGAGATCGCCGCCGCCTACCTCAGCGGGGAACTTGAGGGCGACGACGAGGTGGCGCTGGTGCACGCCGACGCCGATGACGGCTACCGGCCGCTGTCCGATGCCATGGTCGAGATCCGCGCCACCGTCCGCGCCGCCACCACAGCCGGGCTGCTCACCGCCGAGGAGGCCGACCGGCTGATCGCCGGTCAGAAGCGACGCTGGTTCCCGGAGCGGACACTGGCCGCTACCGTGGATGATGTCCGTGACCACCTCGGTTGGCCAGCGGAGCAGGTGGCGGCGTACCGGGCCTTCGTGCGGGCCAACCGGGTCGACCTCAAGAGCCGTGATGCCCGGGCGGCGTTGCAGGCGCTGGTCGAGCTCCCCGCCGGACCGGTGCCGGAGGCCGAGCGGCCCCTCCTGGAGTCCTCGGGCGTCTACCAGTTGATGGCGGCGCGCGACCGTTTCGTGGGCGATGGTCCCCCCGGCGTGCGCCTCGAGGACATTCGCACCCATGCCGCCCTGACCGACCGGGGGTACCTGACCGACTGGCGGCGCGCGGCACAGCGCGCGGCACTGCTCAACCTGTCGCAGTATCTCGACCTCGAGCCGCCGCCGGAGGCGACGGTCGCGGCCCGCCGGCGGGTCGCCCACGCCTTCGGCGTCGCTCCCGACGAGCTTGACGGGGAGGCCGCCGCGCTCGACCTCAGCCCGAACGGGCTCGAGGTGCTGCTGGGCGAAGAGGCACGGCTCGAGCAACTGGAACGGTGGGTCTTCGAGCTCGGCCGCGGGCACAGCGTCGACGTTGCCTACCACAACCTCATGCGCTTGCAGGGTCGGTACCGCAAGCTGCGCGCCGACGCCGAGGCGATCGAGAAGCTGGCGGCGGCGAGCGAGGAACGCGACATCGAGCCGCCGTTCCTGGTGGCCCTCAGCCAGCACATGGTCCTGAGCGGGTTCACCCTGCCCGTGTCGCTGGACGAGTTCGTCGCCGACAGCGGGTTCGGGACCCGGACCAAGCTGTACGACCGGTTGATGACCCATCTGGTGGCGGAGCGCGCCCTGCTCGGCATACCAGTCGGCATGGGCTTCGAGTTCGTCGATGACGACACGCCCGACATCGACCACGGGGCCGGCGAGATGAACGCACGCGGCGCCCGGTGAACGCCGCGCGCGCGACGCTCGACGTGTCGGCCGGGCGTGTCACCCTGTACGCTCCCGGCCTGGGAACGGTCGGTGTCACCGCGGCCGAGGTCACCTGGCAGGAGACCGACGGTGCCGGGGCAGCCGAGCTCGTCGCCTGTCTCGGTGAATGGGCCTGGGGTCAGCAGCAGCTGCTGCGCGGCGTGACTGTCTGCCGGGGCACGGTGGTGGTCACCGCGTGGGGGGCGGTGCTGCTCGCCGCCATCAGCGGCTCGGGCGCGTCACTCACCGCGGCGCCGTTGGTCCTCGGGGGGGCGTCCGTCCTCGCCGACGGTGCCTGCCCGCTCGTCGTGGCCGACGGCACGGTGACGGCCCTGCCCGGGCGGTCCTCGCTCGAGCTTGACCCCGCCGTGGCTGCCTCCTGGCCGCACCCCGATGCCGTCACCCCGCTGGGGTGTGGACGCCCGCGGGCGTTGGTCGAAGGGACGCCCGTGGCCGGGCCGACGGCGCTCACCGCAGTGGTACTGCTGCGCCGCGGGGGCGGGAGCGGCGACGCGCCGCTCGACCCGGGCCGCGCCGCGCACCTGCTGGCATGCTGCCTGGTGCCCTCGCTGGTGCATGCAGATCGAAACCATCGGGCCGCAGCGGCGCAGGCTATCGTCGCCGCCGTGCCTGTCGCCGAGGTCTCCGTCGCCGACCCGCCGCCGGCGGTCGCCCGGGCGGTGCTCGAGACGCTGGCAGCGCTCGGGGTCGCTCCGTGAGCGCGCCCCGGGTCACCGTGTGGCTCGCCGCCTATCCGAAGTCTGGCAACACCTGGGTACGGGCGTTGCTGTCGGCGGCGTATCGGGGCCCCGGCTGGGGCTCCGAATGGCTGGGCTTGTACCAACCCGGCTCGCTTCGTACGTTGCACGATGGTCTCGGTCTGGCCGGCGCCCGCCTGTCGCGGCAGCAGCTGGCGCCGCTGCGCCGCCTGGCCGTGGAGCAGCTGCCTGCCGACGAGGAGGGGACCGTGCTGTGCAAGGTGCACGACGCCTTCCTGCCCGACGCCGACGGCCACCCGCTGGCGAGGGTCCGCGGGATCAACCGCGCTATCTACGTGGTGCGCGATCCGCGTGACGTCGCCGTGTCCTATGCCCACCACTTCGCGGTCGACCACGCCACCGCCGTTGCGGTCATGGCCGCTGGGAACGACCTCGGCCGATCGCTCGCCCCGGGCCCGTCCACCGGTGCCGGCGGCGGCGAGGTGGGGGTGGACGTGGACGCCTATGCGGACAACTACCTCCTGCCCTTCTGGAGCCGGCACGTCACGTCGTGGTGCGACCAGGACGCGATGGACGTCCTGGTGGTGCGCTACGAAGACCTGCACCGGCGGCCGGCCGAGACGCTCGCCGCCATGCTCGACCTGCTCGAGGTGTCGAGGACCCCGTCGCAGATCGCCGACGCCGTCGAGGCCGCCTGCTTCGCCCGGTTGGCGTTCGCCGAGATCATTCATCCCTTCGCCGAGGCGGCGGCCCCCGACCGGGTGTTCTTCCGCCGCGGCGTTGTCGGTGGCTGGCGCGACGAGTTAGACCATGACCTGGCCCGGCGCATCGAACGCGATCACCACGCGGTGATGGCCCGATTCGGCTATCCGATCAACCCTGCCCTTCCCGAAGGACGAACCGCATGACCGCACCGACGACAGGCCCGCCCCCTCGTCCGGTGCCGCACCCGGCCCGTCGGCCGCGGCCCAGCGCCTCGAAGAGTCGATTTCGGTCACCCGGCCCGGTGCCTGGGTGGTCCTCGTCGCCGTCGGCGCTCTGATCGCGGTCGCCGTCGTCGTGGCCTTCGTTGTGCACGTGCCGAAGGTCGTCACCGTCCCGGCCACCGTCACCTTCCCCGGAGGGCGGATCACGGTGACGGCGCCGGTGCCGGGGACGGTGCAGGACGTCATGGTCGTGGCCGGTTCCGTGGTCGCCGCAGGCGGCGAGCTGGCAACGGTGCGGGGCGCCGACGGGACGGTGGTGACCGTCGTCGCTCCCGAGGCCGGGACGGTGTTGTCGGTTCCGGTCAACGTCGGGCAGGTGGTGGGTGCGGGTGAGGCCCTTGCGAAGATCTCCCGCTCGAAGGCCGGATTGGGGGTCTTGGTGGTGGCGTTTGTGGCTCCGGACCAGGCGCCCGATTTCGCCCCGGGCAGCAAGGTCGACGTGCTGCTGCGCGACGCGGCGGGAACCGGTACCGTCGAACGCGTCTCGCTGGTGCGCCTACCGCTCGAGGCGGTGGCCGAGGTGGTCGGCGGCGAGACGCTCGGTCAGGAGGTGTTCGAGCGGACCGATGGGGCACCCATCGCGGTCATCGTCTCGTTCGACGCCGCCGGCTCGGCCTCGGCTCCGGGAATACCTGAAGGTACGGCCGTGACCCTCCGGCGGGTGGTGTCCGATCCGACGTTGTGGAACGTCCTCCTCGCCGGGGGCCGCTGAGATGGCTGTCGTGGACAGCCCCCCGCTGGCGCCCCCGGAGCCCGGCCAGTTGCGGACCGGGCGCCGCGTCAAGGTTCCCACCGTGCTGCAGATGGAGATCGCCGACTGCGGCGCCGCCAGCCTGGGCATGATCCTCGCCCATCACGGCCGTTGGGCGACACTCGACGAGTTGCGCGAGGCGTGCGGGGTGTCGCGCGACGGCTCGAGCGCCATCGACATCATCTCCGCGGCCGACAACTTCGGGCTCGAGGCCGACGTCGGCATGGTCGCGGTCGGCGAGCTCGAAGGCCGGGCGATGCCCGCCATCGTCTGGTGGGACCGCCGCCACTTCCTGGTGCTCGAGGGCGCGACCGGCTCGCAGGTGTACCTCAACGACCCGGTCAATGGGCGGCGCTCGATCACGGTCGAGCAGTTCGCCGGCCATTTCAGTGGTGCCGTGCTGTCGTTCACCCCGACCGAGAAGTTCCGCCCCGGCGGCGACCCGCCCCGCCTGCGCGGCGCGGTGACCCAACGCCTGGCCCACAGCCGCGCCGGCCTCGCGCTTGCCATCGCGGCCGGCACGCTGGCCGCGCTCCCCGTCTTGACGTTGGCCCTGCTGTCGCAGCTGTTCGTTGACGCCGTGCTCGGCGACGGGGACCGCTCGCTCGGCCGGTGGATCGTGGTGGCAACGCTCGTCGCCGTGGTGAGCGAGGTGGTGCTGGTACGGGTGCAGTACCGCGCCCTGGCTGCGTTGCAGCACAAGCTCGCCATGGTGGGCACCGTGGGGTTGCTGGAACGCCTGCTGCGCCTTCCGCTCTCGGCGTACTTCCTGCGGGGGGCCGGTGATCTCGCCTCGCGCGCGACCGGCCCGGCGTCGTTGGCCCAGACCCTCAGCGGCCAGCTCGGTGCGGTGCTGGCGGGGTCGGCTTCGGTCGTGATCTACGCCGTCGCCATGGCGGTGCTCGAATGGCGTCTGGCCCTGATCGCGGTCGGGCTCGCCCTCGGCGCGCTTGTGGCCATGTGGCGCGGCATGCAGCGGTAGCGCATCAACCAGGAGGCGGTGCTGCAGGCGCAGGGCGCCGCCCAGGGTGTCGCCGTGCGCACCATCGGGGCCATCGAATCGGTGAAGGCCTCCGGTGCCACCAACGAGGCGTTCACCGGCTGGATCGAGAGGGTAGCGCAAGGCATCGACGCCCAGCGCCGCCTGGGCGGCATCGCCAGCGTGCTCGGCGTCGTGCCCGGTTTCGTCAACGCCTGCACCTCGGTGCTCGTGCTCGTGGTCGGGGCGATCCTCGTGTTCCACGGCAAGCTGAGCGTGGGTGGCCTGCTCGCCATCCAGATCCTCGCCGCCTCCCTGTCGGTCCCGGTGCAGCAGCTGCTGTCGAGCGCGGCCTCGATGCAGCAGGGTATGGCCCAGTTGCGGCGGATCGACGACATCATGGCCCATCCGGAGGACCCGCGTTTCGCGGAGGTCGGCGCCCGCCGTAGCGCGGCCGGGGGCGGCCGGCTGGAACTGCGGGCGGTCACCTTCGGCTACCGGCGCACTTCCATTCCCCTGATCCGTGAGGTGTCGCTCGAAATCGCCCCGGGCGGCTGGTTGGCGCTGGTCGGAGCGAGCGGGGCGGGCAAGACGACCATCGGCCGCCTGGCCTCGGGGTTGGCCACGCCGTGGCAGGGCGAGGTCCTCCTCGACGGGGTGCCGATCGTCGAATGGGACCGCGATGCGCTGGCGGCGACGCTGGCCGGTGTCGAACAGCAGGTGACCCTCTTCGCCGGTACGGTCCGCGACAACGTCGCCCTGTGGGATCCCACGATCGATGACGAGCGCATCACGGCTGCGCTGGGCGACGCCGCCGTGCTCCGTGACGTGCTCGCCCGGCCCGGCGGCCTCGGCGCGCCGGTGCTTGACGGCGGACGCAATTTCAGCGGTGGCCAACGGCAGCGGATCGGCTTGGCCCGTGCACTGGTGCGCGACCCGCGGCTGCTGGTGCTCGATGAGGCGACCTCGGCGCTCGACCCGGTGACAGAGGTCGAGGTGATGCGGAACGTACGGCGGCGGGGGTGTTCGGTGTTGGTGATCGCCCACCGGTTGAGCACCGTGCGCGACGCCGACGAGATCCTCTGTCTCGGCCGGGGCGGCCGGGTGCTCGAGCGGGGTACCCACGACGCGTTGCTGGCTGCCGGTGGTTGGTACGCCCAGTCGGTGTCGGCCTCAGGGGACGGTGGTGTCGGTGTCTGAGCAACACCACGACCGGCTCGACGACGCCGTGTGGGCGGCGCGCACCGAAGCCACCCGTTCGGCCCAGAGCGACCGCCTGGAAGCGGCGTACCGCCGGGCCGAGCTCGTCGGCGATGCGGGGGGCCGGCGCCGCGTCGGCGCCGATGCCGGGTCGACGGCGCTGCAACGGGTCGTCGCGGTCCTCGCCGCCGCCACCGCCGCGACGTCGCCCCCGCGCGGCAGCGGCGGCGGGCGGGGTGACGATCAGGCGACGGTGCTGGCCGAGGCCGGGCTGCGGGCGCGCTCGGTCGAGTTGCGTGCGGACTGGTACCGCCGCCCGGCGCTGGGCATGCTCGGCACCGTCGACGGCAGACCCGTGGCCTTGATGCCGACCCGGCGGGGCTACGACCTCGTCGAGGACGACGGCCGGCGGACCCCGGTCACCGCGACGGTCGCCGCCGCCCTCGGCGGCCGGGCAGACGAGGTGTACGCGCAGCTGCCCGAGGACCGGGCGGTCGGAGTCCGTGACCTGCTGCGCGTGGCCCTCGCAGGCGAACGCCACGGCGCGGCCCTGGTGATCGGTTGCGCGGTCGTCGCCGCTGCGCTCGGCCTGCTCACCCCGTCGGTCACTGGCTGGGTGCTGGGCACGCTGATGCCGCTCGGCCGCGACGGGCTGATGGCGGCCACGGGTGCGGTACTCGTCGCCTCGGCCGCGACCTCTGCGGTGCTGCTTTTGGTGCAGCAGCGGGCGTTGAGCGGTATCGAGCAGGCGGCCCAGGTACGCGCCCAGGTCGCGGTGTGGGACCGGGTGCTGGCTATGCCGGCGCCCTTCTTCCGCCGGTTCAGCCCCGGCGACCTGTCGGTACGGGTTAGCGCCGCGCAGCAGCTTGCCGGGGTGATCGGGGCGAGCCTGGTGTCGCAGGTGCTGGCCGCGACGCTGTCGCTGAGCAGCATCGTCATCATGCTGCGCTACGACCTGACGCTGGGCCTGATCGGGGCGGCGATGCTGGTGGTGACGGTGACGGGGCTCGGGTTGGTCCTGCGTCGGGCGCAGCCGCTGGCCATGGCCATGACGGCCAGCCTGCTCGAGGTGAACGCTCGGTCGGTAGAGACGATCATCGGTGCGACCACCATCCGCGATGCGTCCGCCGAACCCCGGGCACTGGCCCGGATGCTCGACCGGGTCATCGACTACGTCACCTCGCAGGCCGAGATGACCCGCTTACAGGGCCTGTTCGCGGCCACCGTGGCGGCCGGCTCGGCGCTGACCTCGGCGTTGCTGTTCCTGGCGGTCATCACGCTGGGCTGGGGACCGCACGGGGTGTCGCTGTCGTCCGCCGACTACCTCGGTGTCACGTCGTCGTTCGGGACGGCCTACGCCGGGCTGACCGCGCTTGTCGTGGCGGTGTTCCCGTTGATGACCGTGCGGCCCCTGCTGCTAATGGCCGCTCCGATCCTCGAGTCCCTACCCGAGCGCACGGTGGGGCGGGAGGCGTGGGTGCCCGCCGGCGCCCTGGAACTGCGGCATGTCACGTTCCGCTACTCGCCGGACAGCCCCGACGTGTTGCACGACGTCAGCCTCCGCATCGAACCGGGTGCGTTCGTGGCGCTCGTGGGCCCTTCCGGCTCGGGCAAGTCGACGGTGTTGCGGCTCCTGCTCGGTTTCGAGACGCCCGACGAGGGGCAGGTGCTCGTCGACGGCCGTGCACTCGCCGATCTCGACCCGCAGGTGTTGCGCTCCGAGATGGGAGCGGTGACCCAGGACGCCGTTCTGCTCGGGTCCTCGATCCGCACTACGGTCGCCGGTGGTCGCGCCCTCGACGACGACACCGTCTGGGGCGCCCTGGAGCGTGCCGCGGTGGCCGACGACGTGCGGGCCATGCCGATGCAGCTCGAGACGTTGGTGACCCAAGCGACGGTGAGCGGCGGCCAGCAACAACGGCTGCTGCTGGCGCGGGCGTTGGCCCGCTCGGTCCGCCTCGTCCTGCTCGACGAGGCCACCAGTGCCATGGACGACCTTAGCCAGGCCGCGGTGATGGCGTCGCTCGACGCCATGGAGGCCACCCGGGTCGTGGTCGCCCATCGGCTCAGCACGGTTCGTGCTGCCGACCGCATCGTCGTGGTCGAGGACGGCCGGATCGTGCAGGACGGCACCTACGACGAGCTCGTCGTCCGTGACGGTCTGTTCGCCCGGCTGGTGGCGCGGCAGCTGGCATGAGGTCTCGGCGGGCTCGCCGATCAGTTCCCCTACCCAATCCAAACATGATGAAAGGTGAATTACATGACTTTGAACCCTGTGATCGCGTTGATCAAGGACGATCCGGACATGATGCATCGGCTGATTGATGCGGGTTCCCGTGAGGAGCGCGCCGCGATCCTCACGGAGCTCGGGGTGGCCCTCCCCGAGGCCGAGCACGCGAAGGCGAAGTGGACCGAGCTGATGGCCATCAGCGGGGGCGCAGGGACCGCTACGGGCATTGCCGTGGGCCAGGGGGCGGCCTCGGCGGCGGCCGCGGCCGCCGTCTGAGGGTGAAAGCCGCGTGACCGGTGCCTCGGCGCGGTCATCTTCGCTTTCACCGCACTGCGGGTGACGACACCCCATCGAGCGGGTGTGGACCAGCCCATCATCGGGATGGGTTACCCGTCGGAGGGTGCGGATCCGTCGTTGGTGTGATGCCGGTGGATTGTGGTGGGGCGGTGGCGTCGGTGGCGCCGCCGCCCTGCGGCCTTTTCCGCGCTGCCGGGTCCAGACCCGGCCCAGCGGTCCCCGAGCCCGGTTCCAAGCCCGGAACACGGCTCCGGTAGGCTCTGCGCCGACAACGGCAGCGTTACTGAACCACTGGACCGGGTTAGCGACCGGCTTCGCGACACGGTTCGCAACATGCCCTGCCCTCATAGCTCAGGGGATAGAGCAGCGGTTTCCTAAACCGTGTGTCGCAGGTTCGAATCCTGCTGAGGGCGCGTGGCCGAGGGCCAGCGAAAGGTGGAGGTCATGACCGAGCGAAATTCGAACCTCGGGTTGTGGATCGCCCGTTTGCGTTCGGCGGATCCCGCGGTGGGCCTAGAGGAGGCACTCGACGCCATCGACCGTGACGCCCTCGACAACGCAGTCGGTTTTGCCGCCGAGCATGCTCGGCGCTACGTGGCCAGCGGGGGCCTTCTCGATGGTTGGGACGGACCGCGCCCGATCCTCATTCTCTATACGACAGGTCGGCGCAGCGGACGGATCCGCCGTAACCCTCTGTTGTTCTTCGAAGCCGACGGGAACCGTTACCTCATTGGATCCAAGGGTGGCGATGATCGTCACCCCGAGTGGTACCTCAACCTGACCCGCGAACCGCGGGTCCACGTGCGAGTCATGGACGAGGTGTATCAGGCCGACGCCCGCACGGTTGATTGGGCTACGCGGGAGCGACTCTGGCCTGCGTTGGTGGCCCGCTATCCGATGTTCGCCGATTACCAGCAGGCCACCGGACGCGAGATCCCCGTGGTCGAACTGCTGCGACCAACACCGGGCGAAGCGGGCAACGAGGGGGACGCCGGTCAGGCCGTGTAGGCCGTCTCGGCGTGCAGGCTGACGTCGAGGCCGACGTCCTCGGATTCTTCGTCCACCCGCAGCCCGATGGTGAGATCGACACCTTTGGCAATCAAGAAGGTGACCACTGCGCTGAAGACCACCGTGGCCGACACGGCGATGACCTGATTGATCAGCAAGTCGGCCCCACCACCGAAGAACACCCCGTCGGCCCCGAATCCGGTGGCCGACTTGTTGGCGAACAAGCCGAGCAGGAGCGAGCCGACGAGGCCACCCACGAGGTGCACCGCGATCACGTCGAGGCTGTCATCGAGCTTCAGTGCCTTCTTGATGGCAATGGCGAAGTAGCAGATGATGCCGGCGAGAGCGCCGATGATGATGGGCGACATCCCACTGACGTAACCAGCGCAGGGAGTGATGGCCACCAGCCCGGCGACGGCCCCCGACGCCCCGCCCAAGGTGGTGGCGTGGCCGCCCGAGATGCGCTCCACCGCCAGCCAGCCGAGCATGGCGGCTGATGCGGCGAGCCCGGTGTTCACCAGCGCCTGGGCGGCCTGCCCGTTGGCGGCGAGCGCTGATCCGGCATTGAAGCCGAACCACCCGAACCACAAAATTCCGGTGCCGATGAGAGTCAAGGGAAGGCTGTGGGGGAGCATCGGATGGTTCGGATGGCCCCGGCGGGGTCCGATCAGCGCCACCACCACCAGAGCAGCCATGCCGGCATTGATGTGGATAGCGGTGCCACCGGCAAAGTCCAGCGCCCCCCGCTTGAACAGCCAGCCGGTGGGGGAGAATACCCAGTGCGCGACCGGCGAGTACACCAGGATCGACCACAGGGCGATGAACACGGCGTAGCTGCCGAACTTGAGTCGGTCAGCGGTGGCGCCGGTGATCAACGCCGGGGTGATGATGGCGAACATCATCTGGAAGGCGAAGAAGGCGACCGGCGGTACGGTGAGAAACTCAAGTCCTGGCAGTTGGTTGACCAGAAACCCATCGGCGTCGAGCACGTTGATGTTCCGCATGAAGGTGAAGTCGAAGTCGCCGACGAACCCCCCGCCATCCCCGAAGGCGAGCGAGAACCCGGTTACCGCCCACACCACCGCGATCAGGCCCATGGCGAAGAAGTTCTGCATGAGCATGCTGAGCACGTTCTTGGACCGCACCATGCCGCCGTAGAACAGGGCCAGACCAGGAGTCATGAACAGCACGAGTGCCGCCGCCATCAGGACCCATGCTGTGTCGCCCGCGCTGATCTCCATTGATGTCTTCCCCCGGCTGTCGTTGGCATGATCGTGGTTTTGTTAGGACAGATTCGACCCAGATGGTTTCGGGCATGTTTCGTTGGGGTGGCGCGCTTGTGAAATGTGGTCCGGCTGCTCACCGCCGTGCTGCAATGCTTAGGGTGGTCACATGGGTGTCTCGCTGCGTTGTGGCAGTCGAACCTTTGAACTTGGTCGGGCCACCTACGTCATGGGAATCGTGAACGTGACCCCCGATTCCTTCTCCGACGGGGGCCGGTATTTCACCGCCGCCGCGGCCTACGACTGCGCCATGCGGCTACTGGAGGAGGGCGCCGACGTGGTGGATCTCGGGGCGGAGTCCACTCGTCCGGGGGCAACACCGGTGTCGGCCGAGGAGGAGCTAAGGCGACTCGTGCCGGTACTCGAGCGGCTCGTGTCCTCGGGGATCGATTGCCTTTCGGTGGACACATCCAAAGCGACGGTGGCTGCGGCCGCACTCGACCTTGGAGCCGCATGGATCAACGACGTCAGTGGCCTTGCCGACCCCGAACTTGCCGCGGTGGCGGCGCGGGCCGACGCACTGGTGGTCATGCACGCCCGGCCGATGTCGGTCGGGCAGTTAGAAGACGCGGTTCGCTACCGCGATGTGCTGGGCGAGGTATCAGACCATCTTGGCCGGTTGTGCGCACAGGCTGAGGCCGCGGGGGTCGCGCCCGACCGCCTAGTGATCGACCCTGGCATCGGCTTCGGAAAGACGGTGCAAGACAACGTCGAGTTGCTCAACCGGGCGGACGAGCTGCGCCGACTGGGTCGGCCGATCTTGGTCGGCCCGTCTCGCAAACGTTTCGTCGCGATGCTGGCAGGCATCGACGGTGACGATCGGACCGGTCGGGATCACGCCACGGTGGGAGCATGCTGCCTGGCGGCGTTACGCGGCGCGGACCTCGTGCGGGTGCACGAGGTGCCCGCCGTTCGCCGGGCGCTGGCTGTTGTCGACGCGGCCATCCGCCCGACCTGGAGCAGGAAGGGGCAAGAGGGACGATGAGCTCTCCCCTCTAGACGGTCCCGGCGGGACTTAAACGGTCTCTTTCGGCCCTATTTTTGAGGAAACAGGGTTCAGTCACGGGGGCGATCGGTCGAAACCACCCATCAACATGACTGTCTGTCCTACTCACTGGGTGAACGCCCTTAGGGTGACCGCTGACAAAGCGGTCCGACGGGCGCGGCTGGCCTGGGCGCTTGCCGTGGTGGCCGCCTTCGTCTGCCTGGTGTGGTCGGGGGCCGGCGTCGTGGCCGGGTCTGTGGCCTACGGGCTGGCGGCGGTGGCGCTGATTGAAGCCTGTCGTGGTTTCGGGGTGCGGAGCGGATCGGCCTGGATGCCGATGGTTGTGCTCCTGGCCTGCGAGTGTCTCGGGCTCATCTTCCGCGGGGTAATACCCACAACCCTCGAGTCAAACCTTGCGCCCACGGTGTTGATGACGATCACGATTGCGCGCCTGGCGAGCGAGCGAGCGGGCAACTGGACCGCGGTGAGCAATGGGGTGATCGGTTCGTCAGTGACTCTGGCGGTCGCAACTCGCTTGATCATGTTGTCATCAACGAGGGTCGACAAGGTCGAGCTCTTTATCACCCTCGGGGCCGGCCTCAAGGTCCTCGCCTTGGCGGTGCTCGGCTACGTGCTGCTCGCTCGAAAGTGCATTCGCATCCCGGCGCTACGGCTGCTCATGATCGGCGTCGCCTCCCGCTTGGCGATCGATGTGTTCCTTATGGCCTGGGGCCAACGACTGCCAGAACTCAACAACGTTGCCACCTTTGTCCGCCTTGTGCCGTTGTTGGCACTGGTAGCGGGGGCGCTGCACCATTCAATGACCGGAGTCGGGGGCCGAACCAAGCCGAGCATCAAGTCGCCTTGGTGGTGGATGGTGGTGTTTGGGTTGTCTGGCCTGGTACCGGCGTCGCTGGTGGTGTTTGGGCGAAGCGTTGGGCGGTCAAACGACACAACGTTGGGCATCTTCGGCCTGGTTGCATTGTTGGCCCTTGTCTTCAAAATGGCCTTGGAGACCAGAGCGCGGGCAGCGGATCAGCGGAACGAGGCCTCATTTCATGCCTCGCTGGCTGGCTTACTGGTAGCTACGGACCACACCACGCTGGAGTTGGCTGCGGGCCTCGTCGTTCGCGGCGCCATGGGTGGCAGCGCGACCGATGCCCGCCTACACGTGCTCACGCCCGAACGGGCTGAGTCTTATCGCCACTGCGAGAGCACGCTCTGCTCCGCGTCGACAGTTGCCGAGGTGCCACCGGCCATCGCCAACTTGCTGTCATGGAAGCCGGATGGCTGGGCGAGGACCTGGCGGATGGTGCCGACGATGCAAGGGGAGTCCTATCTGTTCAGCGTCGCGACCGTCGTAGCCCCTTCAGAAATCCAGCTCACCTACATCTCACACCTCGCCGATCAGCTGGGCCTGGCCTTGGACCGAATGTCCACCTCCGACATGACCTATCGCCGCCATGCGGAGCGTCGTCTCGCCGCGTTGGTGACGAAGGCCTCCGATGTCATCACCCTCGTCAATACGGACTTGGTCGTGGTGTATCAGAGCCCATCGGTGACCGCGATGCTGGGCTGGGACGCCAACGAGGTCCTACACGTCTCGCTCCTCGGCTGGTTCGCACCCGACGAAGTCGAGGGCGTTGAAGCCGTCCTGCGAGAACTGGCCATGGGCAAGCGACAGTCCGTTCGCCACCTTGAAACACGGCTGCGCCAAAGCGGCGGAGCGTGGCGCGACGTCGACATCGTGGCGACAAACCTGCTGGATGATCCCGATGTTGGTGGAATCGTTCTCAACATCCGTGATGTGAGCGAACGGCGGCAGCTCCAACAACAGCTCATGGTGCAGGCGTTGCACGATCCGCTCACCGGCCTCGCCAACCGGGCGCTGCTCGTTGACCGGACAGAGCACGCTTTGCAGGCCACGCTGCGTGGCGGACCAGGCCCCGCCGTGATGTTCCTCGACCTCGACAACTTCAAGATGATCAATGACAGCCTTGGCCACCAGGCTGGTGATCGCCTGCTCATCGAGGTCGCCAAACGCCTCGAGGCCAGCCTGCGGCCTGGTGATACCGCCGCTCGGCTCGGTGGCGATGAGTTTGCCTTGCTGCTGGCCAATTGCGGTGAGCTCGACCCGTCGGTTCTGAGAGATGCCGGTCAACGAGTGTTCGACGCGATCTCCGAACCGCTGCTGCTGGAAGGGGTGGAGATCAGCCCTCGGGCCAGTATCGGTGTTGCTGCAGTCGGAGCCTCAGCCAACTCCACGAAGCATGAATCGGCTGATCTACTACGCAATGCTGACCTCGCGATGTACGTGGCTAAGAGCAACGGCGGGGGGGTGAAGCTGTATGACTCCTCTATGCACGACAACAGGCGACGTCGTCTGCATCTGCAGGTGGAGTTGGGTCGGGCGTTGGAGCGCCAAGAGTTCGAGGTGCACTTCCAGCCCATCGTGGCGCTGCAAGAATCTGGCGTCGCGCTCGACCCGATGTCGCTGTTCAGCCGACCGGCCATCATCGGTGTAGAGGCCCTGGTCCGCTGGCGGCATCCCCAACGCGGCATGGTGGGCCCGATGGAGTTCATCGGCCCGCTCGAAGAGACCGGGCAGATCGTTCAACTGGGGCGCTGGGTCCTGCTTGAGGCCTGCCATTGTGTCGCGTCGTGGGCTCGTGGCGGCCTCGTCGACGAGTTGTCCCTTACCGTGAACGTATCGGCCCGCCAGTTGCAAGACCCGAGCCTGCTCGACGATGTGGCATGGGCCATCCACCACTCGGGCCTCGACCCGACTTGGCTGTGTATCGAAGTGACCGAGAGCGTCGTCATGCGCGACAGCAAGGCCAGCGTTGAACGGCTGCAAGCCCTCAAGCAACTCGGTGTCCGCATCGCCATCGACGATTTCGGAACCGGTTATTCATCGTTGGCCTACTTGCAACTCTTCCCCATCGACCTCATGAAGGTGGACCGATCCTTCGTGTCGGGACTGGGCCAGGACCCCAAAGCCATGGAGCTGGTACGCGCGGTGATCAACTTGTCCCACGCTCTAGGCATGACCACGCTCGCCGAAGGCGTCGAGACAATCGAACAGCTGACCGTGCTCCAACAATTGGGCTGCAGCTTGGGCCAGGGTTTCGGTTTCGCCTGCCCGATGCCCCAGGCTGAGCTGATAGCTGCGCTGCAAGACAACACGCTCACCATGGCCTGTCCGGGACCAGTCCAGGCCCTGCGCCAGCGTCACATCGGACAGCCGGAGCGGCGAAACCTCTCCGGGCTCATCCCACCCCGGGGTTGATCGGCTCGTTACCGATCACGTTGCTGGCGTGCAACTCATCGAGACGGGCGTCGTCGTAGCCAAGTAGCTGGCGCGGAACCGGCCGCGTGTGCTCACCGAACAGTGGCGCTGGTCGTTCCAACCTCGTGTCGGCGTTCATGAACCGCCAGGACGGCCCCGGCTGGCGCCAGTCCGGGTCCATGCGGGGATGCTGTAGCTGGATCCAGAACCCCCGCGAACGGAGGTGCGGATCGTCGTGGATGGCGACAGTGTCCAGGACTCGACTGGCGGCGATCGCGTGGTCTCGCAGGGTCGCCACCGCTTCGGCGGCATCGAGCGGAGCGCACCACGCCGCAATGGCCTCGTCAAGTTCATCGTGACGGGCCACCCGATCGGCCAGGCTCAGCACCGCCCAAGCGGGTTGTCCCAACAGCGCAGCCAGGGCCGACCACATGGTGTCGTCGAGCACCGAGACCGCGATCCACTGCTCGTCGACGGCGCGGGCTGGCAGCAGGCTGTACTCCGCGTTGCGGTACAGGCGAGCCTCGTCGGCACAGCGATAGCACCCCCGGGGAGCCACGGCGCTCTGTGGATGGCGGTTGCCGTGGTGCACGACGTGGGGATCGCGGGCCGCTGACACAAAGGCGGAACCGGCCAGCGTGGCCGCGACCTCTCGCTGGGCCAAGTCCACCACCATGCCGACGCCAGTCCGACGGCGTTGCAGCAACCCCAATACCACGGCCCCGGCCGCGGCCACCCCGGCGACAGGGTCGCCGTAAGAGACCCCGCACTTGTAGGGAACATCCTCGCCTTCGTAGCCGGTGAGTGCGGCTAAGCCCGACATCTGTTCGATGACCGGACCGAAGCCCACCAGCCCCCTATCGGGGCCGGTCTTGCCGAACCCGGCCATCGACACGATGATCAGCCGCGGGTTGGCCGCCTGGAGCACGTCGTATCCGAGGTCCAGCCGGTCCAGGACGTCAGCCCGGTAGTTCTCCACCAGCACGTCACAATGGGCCAGCAGTTCCAGGAAGACCTGCCGACCCTGGGCCTGGGCGAGGTCGAGGGTCACGGACTTCTTGGCCCGGTTGTAGGTGTTGAAGTAATAGCTCGAGTTCCACGGGTCTGCCTTGCCCGGCTGGGGGATCAGCGTGCGGATGTTGTCCCAGGCGGTGGGTGATTCGATCTTGAGGACCTCGGCGCCTTGTTCGCCGAGCAACTTTGTCGCAAACGGCCCGGCCCACATCATGGATAGGTCCGCGACGCGGATACCCGTGAACGGCGAGGACGTCATCGGGACTGCCACCGCTGGGCCACCGTGGTCGCCATGGCGGGCTGGACGGCGGGGACTGCGCCGCCACCGCTCCAATCGAATGGGATGAACGGTCTTCCCGGCACCGGTAGGACATGACCGTCCGAGGTCGTGACGTGATCGAAGAATCCTCGTTCGTGCAGGGCGTGCCCGGCGATCAGTTCTGCCGGGGTGCGAACCTTGCCGAAGGGGATGCGATGCTCGGCGCCGAGGCGGGTCAATTCGTCGCCGGTGTGCTCGATCATGAAGGAAAGGACGTAGGCGGAGAGTTCCTCGTCGTGGGCCTGACGTTGGAGTGGATCTCGGAAGCGCTCCTCGCGCAGCACCGGATCGCCGATCAACGCGAACAGCGCCGGTACCTGCCGCTCGAGACAGAACACCCCGGCGTAGCCGTCGGCGCAGGGGTACACGGCCCATACCGCCCGGTGGTAGTTGCCGAAACGCAACGCCGCCGGCTCGCCGTTGGCCGCGGCTGGCCCGTACAACTCGAGAGCCCCGGCGAGGCATTCTTGCAAGGACAGGTCAACCCATGCCCCCTCACCGTGAATCACCGAGCCGTAGTAAGCGGCGAGCAGTGCTGAGAAGGCGTGCAGGCCGGCGAAGTACATGGCCTGGGAGCCGCCGGTGATCAACGGTGTTGAGCCGGGGTCGCCGGTGAGAGACATGGTGCCACCGGCGGCGAAGGCAATGAGGTCATCGGCGCGCTGGTGGCGATCGGGGCCGGTCTGACCGAACGGCGCAATGGTGACGGCCACCAACGCAGGATTCGCCTGCCTCCAGGCTGGGACATCGTAACGGCCGGGCAGTCCGTCAGCCACCACGGCATCCGCCGCGGCCACGAGCTGGCCAAGCTCGCCGACGGGATCCTCGCCAAGGGCGATTCGATCTTTGCCCGGTAGGAGATAGATGGCTTCGTCCTCGCTCAACGTCCAGGTCTGGTCACCGTGGCCCTCGACCCGCACCACCTCGGCGCCATAGCCGGCCAACAGGTGGGTGCAGTAGGCCGCAGGCGAGCCACCGGCCAATTCCACCACCCTCATTCCTTGCAACGGCTGCTCCACGGGGCCGCACACTAGTGCGACGACAACCGGGCCGGTTCGGTGCAGGGCACTATTGCCCGCCCTTTAGCATCGTGGGCTATGAGCCTGCGACCGTTGCTGCTGCTGACCAACGACGATGGAATCGATTCGGTTGGGTTGCACGTGCTGGCCCGTGCCATGCGTCGCCACGGCGATGTGCTCATCGTTGCCCCCGATGCGGAGTACTCGGGCTCAGGAGCGGCGCTCGGTGCCCTGCACCTGATCCGTCCAGAGGTGCACGAGGTCGCCATTGAGGGCATCGACCGGGCCTATTCCGTCAGTGGTCCGCCCGCGCTGTGTGCGTTGTTCGCTGCCCTCGGAGCCTTTGGAAGGGCTCCCGACCTTGTCGTCGCTGGAATCAATCCCGGCGCCAATGTTGGCCGGGCGGTCTATCACTCTGGCACCGTCGGAGCCGTCCTCACTGCCCGAGGCCGTTTCATCAACGGGGTTGCGGTCAGCCAGGAAGTAGCCGAGATAGCGGTCGAAGGCCAAGGCGGCGAGGTTGGGTTGGCCACTCAGCGCTGGCAGGACGCGGCCGATGTGGCTGACGTCATCGTCGGTGGTCTGTTCCGGGGTGGTCTTCCCTCAGACCCGGTGGTGATCAACCTCAACGTGCCAAACCGGCCGATCGCCGAGATGACCGGGTGGCAACTCAGCACGGTCGCCACCCAACCGCCGCGGACCATGTCTTCGGCTCGGCTCGAACCCAGAGGGGGCCATATCGGGTCTTTCCATGTGGAGATGTCCTGGGGTGACCCCGTTGCCATGGCCGCCCATACCGACTCTGGTGCCATTGAGGCGGGGAAGATCTCGGTGAGCTTCTTGAGTCGGCTCGACCATGTCGAATCCACTGTCCACACCGGTGTAGAGCTGACCCTCGACGAACTTTTCCTCTAGCCATTGCCCGCTCTGACGGCGTAAGTCCGCCGACCGACCGTGCCGGTGGGCCGGTGCTCAGCCTTCAGCGGTCGCCTTGATCCCGGCCAGGGTCGCTTGCATCGAGGCGGTGTTGGTGGCGATGCGCTGGTCGATCGCGGCCTGACCACCCTCGGCAATGGTGGGGGGCACCGTCCGAAGTTCGTAATGCTCAGTCAGGCGGGTTCCGTCGCCGGAGGGTTCGATGATGTACTTCCACAGGGCGATGTTCATCGCGACCCCACCGGTGATGAAGGCCCAAGTCCTGGGGGCATCGGCCTCGACGATCTCCACCGGGGCCTTCCATTCCTGGTCACCGCTGCGGTTGACCCCGACGAACTGGTCGCCGACCTTGCCGGTCCCGGCCACCCCGTCGGCACCCTTGCGCCAGTAGCCGCCGCAGTTTTCGGTGCTCCACTCGCCGTAGCGTGCCATGTCGCTTACCAGGGCATAGACCGCCTCGGGTGAGGAGTTGATGTCGATGGACGCCTGCAGGACACAGATCGGTTCGGTCATTGGTGAGGTCACCTCTTGTCGGGCGCAGCGCCCGGTGCCTGCACGCGATGCGTCAAGCTAGCCGTGGCAGGGTTAGCGGATCGGGTTCTTGTAGCTGTCGAGGTAGGTGATCTCCTCGACGGGTGGCCGCTCGGCTGGTTTGAAGTCCGTTCCCTTGGTGTACGCCACCGGTAAGAGGCCCGCCTGGCTCATGTGGGGTGGAATGCCCAACAGCTCGGCGGCTTCCTGCTCGCAACTCAGGTGCAGGGTCGTCAGACAGGTGCCCAGGCCGCGACTACGTAGGGCCAATTGGAAACTCCACACCGCAGGCAAGATGGAGCCCATCAGACCGGCCGCTCCGTTCGTGGTGCCATCGACCCGCCCGATGATCATGGGTATCACCATGACCGGCACCCTCGCCAGGTTCTGGGCGAGGAAGTTGGCCGAATCGAGCACCCGTCCGGTCTGGCTGCCGGCGTCGGCTTGTTCTGCCGCGGTGCGCAGGTAGTCACCACCGGCGCGCAGGTAAATCTCCGCTAGGGCGTCTTTCTTCGCCTGGTCTCGCACGATGAGCCATCGCCAGCTCTGGCGGTTCGAGCCAGTGGGAGCCTGCACGGCGAGTTGCAGACACTCCAACAACACCTCGTCGGGCACGGGGCGGTCGAAGTCGAGCCGCTTGCGCACGGCTCGGGTGGTCGAAAGAAGGGCGTCCACTTGGCTGAGGTCAAACTGCACTGTTTGATTATGGCCGCCAGATCTGCCCGATGCCGCCACCGGCTCGAAGCGAAACGGCTGCGGCTAGTGTCGGGGCCATGGCCGATACCATTGAGTACGTCGTCGAGGATCGGGTTGCGACCGTTACCTTGAACCGCCCAGAAAAGCTCAATGCCATCACCAGCCAACTCCAGGATGAGCTGGTCGAGGCGTTGCGCGAGGCCAGCGCGAACCCGGCCGTCCACGTGGCAGTGGTGTGCGGCGCCGGTCGAGGATTCAGCGCCGGTTACGACCTCAGCGGCGGTGTCCAGATCGGTGGCGGGGTGACGGGGGACCGTGATTGGCTGGAGCGCACGCTGCATGGCTGGCTCGCCATCTGGGACCTTCGCCTGCCAGTGCTGGCCAAGGTTCATGGTGTGTGCCTGGCCGGTGGCACCCAGCTGGCGGCGATCTGCGATGTCGGTTTCGTCAGCGACGAGTGCAAGGTCGGCACCCCGCAGCTTCCCCTCGGGGCGGGGTACGTCTCGGCGTTTTGGACTTGGTTCGTCGGGCCGAAAAAGGCCAAGGAGATCTTCTTCCCGACCGGAACGATCATCTCGGGCCGTGAAGCAGCCGACATGGGCCTGTTCAATCGGGCGGTACCGGCGGCGGAACTTGACGGGGTCGTAGCGGCCTACGCCGCGAGGGTGGCCCGCACCCCGAAAGACATCCTGGCGTTGCAGAAGCAATCGATCAACCGCACCCAAGAACTCGCCGGTTTCCGCAATGCGGTCATGCAGGGCGCAGAGATCGATGCCATCGCCCACGTCTCGCCGTCGGTGCGAACGGTGAACCGTTTCATCGCCCAGAACGGGCTGGGCGAGGCGCTGCGGGCCTTCCAGGCGGGCGAGTTGCTCTGACCGAGCGAGGCCGGCCGACCTCGACGGCTCATTCAGCCCGGCGTCGCCCGCCAAGCCCTTCGGCGGTTTTGGTCAGCCTTCGGCTTTCTTGCGGTTCTTCGCTCGCTCGAGCAGCGCAGCTGGGATGCGGGGGTTGGCCGGCGCCTCCGTGGCTGCGGTTGCGGCGGCGACCGCCCGTTTTGCCGCTTCGGCTGCTTGCGCCGCCGCGACGGAGGCCGCGTTGGCCTCGGCCTCGATTCGGGCGAGGTGGTAGGCCCCCCACTGCTTGGAACGCACAAGTGAGGACTGACTGATCGACCCGAGGTCGGTTCCGTTGTCGAAGAAGACCCAGTATCGGGTCCAGGTCAGGCCGTTGATCAGCTTGACTTTGCCGGTGGTGCCTTCGGGAACGCCGGGAAGGTCCACCGTGGCGGTGACCTTTTCGCCCTTGCGGAACCGCGTTTCGAAGGTGATCGAGGACTTGGATTTGGCCATAGCGTCAGCTCCTAGGGTAGCTGCGGACACCGGTCAGGGGCGAAACACCGGGTGCGGGAGCGGCGCTGGGGCTCAAGGCGTCGGGCTCGCGGTGGTGACGCCAAGGCGTTCAGGGCTCACCACGACGAACTTCCCCGAGGCCTCCGACACGATGTCGCCGTCGGGGCTACCGGCCCGGGCGGTGGCCGTGATCGTCCATACCTTGCCTGCTCGGTCAGTGACAGCGGCGTCGAAATAGACCGGGGAACCAATGTGCATCGGGGCCTTGTAGCGAACGGTGAGCTCGCCGGTATAGGCCGCGGTGGCCTCCACGATCATGACGTAGCCCATGACATCATCGAAGGTGGCTGAGGTGATGCCGCCGTGCACTCGACCGGGCGAAGCTTCGCTGAGCCGGCCGAATGTGGCGACCGCTCTGACCGTCATCCCGTCGCGCCACAAGACCAGTTCGTTGGCGACGGGGTTGCCTGGGCCGGAAATCGGCCGGTCGGTGAAGGAGATCAGCCGGTCTCCGTCTTCGGGCGGGGCGATGGTGTAGCGCCGGGCCTGGTAGTCGTCGGCGCGTTGAATGGGCTCGTGCGGCTCGAGTCGTGCCGCGGCGGCGTCGGCCCAGCCGGCGATCTCGGCCAGCTCCTCCGACGTCACCTCCCGGCCGATCATGGCCTCGGCCAGGCGACGCACGGCCCGCCCGGCGCGGTCGCGTTCGGCCAGCATCGGATCGTCGTAGACGAGATGTACAGGACGCTCAGTGATGCCCGTAGGGTCGTTGGGGAGGCGCACGGCCCGCAATCTTGTCACTTTCCGGCCTTGCGGTCGACCGCTGCTCTAGGGTCTGGTCGGTGGGGGACGGAGCACTCAGCCATGTTCGGATCTGTGATTTCACCGGCCAGCTAGCGGGAGCGGGGGCGACGAAGTTCCTGGCGGCATTCGGGGCCGAGGTCATCCGCATCGAAGACCCCGTCACCGGCGGTCGGTGGGACATCCTGCGCGGCGCGCCGCCGTTCAAGGATGAGCGCCGCGGCCCCGAGTTCGGTTCGGGGTTCAACAACCACAACGTGAACAAGCTCGGTATCACCCTCAACCTGCGCACCGATCGAGGCAAGCAGTTGCTCGCCGAGCTGGTCCGGCGCAGCGACGCGGTAACGGAGAACTTCGCCGCGGGAGTCCTCGAACGGTGGGGCTTCGGGTTCGAACGTCTCCGGGAGCTGCGGCCCGACATCGTCTATGTCAGCAACTGTGGTTTCGGGCAGGTCGGGCCGTACGGGAAGTTCAAGTCGTGGGGGCCGATCGCCCAGGCGGTGAGCGGGCTGACGTACACGTCGGGCCTGCCCGACCGGCCTCCAGCCGGTTGGGGCTACAGCTACATGGACCACACGGGCGGTTATTACATGGCCATCGCGATCCTCGCCGCGCTGTTCTGGAAGGCGCGTACGGGGCAGGGCCAGTGGATCGATCTTTCTTGTACCGAGGCCGGCGCCGCCTTACACGGACCGGCCTTGCTGGATGCTGCGGTGAATGGCCGGCCCATGCGACGAGCGGGCTCCCCCCACGCCAATCGCAACGCCTGGCCGGCGATGGCACCGCACGGCATCTACCCCGCGGCGGGCGAGGACAACTGGGTGGCCATTTCGGTGACCGATGACGAGGCGTGGGTGGCGTTCGCAACCTCGGTGGGTGAGGACTGGGCGAGCGATGCTCGTTGGGCACCGCGCTCGGCGCGGCTACGCGACCAGGATGAACTTGATGCGCTGGTGGGTGCATGGACGGCGGGGTTCGACCGTTTCGCGTTGGCAGAGCGGTTGCGCTCGAACGGCGTTGCCGCCGCACCGGTGCAACGTCCGGGTGAGCGGATCGACGGCGATCCGTTCACTGCGGCCTGGGGGTTGTGGCCCACCGTCTCCCACGAGGCAATGGGGGAGGTCAGGGTGGACGGTCTGCCCGTACACCTGTCCGAGACCGACTGGGTCATCGACCGTGGCGCGCCGTTGCTCGGTCAGCACAACGAACAGGTCTACGGCGAACTACTCGGGCTGACCACGGCGGAGATCGGCGCATTGCGCCAGGATGGGGTGATCTGATGGCGCCCACGTCGCCGGGTGGACCGTTGCAAGGCATCGTGGTGGTCGAATTGGCCACGGAACTCACCGCGTACACCGGCAAGTTGCTCGTCGATCTCGGTGCGACGGTCATTCTGGTCGAGCCGATGCAGGGCAGCCCGCTACGCCGCTACGAACCCTTCGTGCAGGATCAGGCTGGCCCGGACCGAAGCCTGTGGTGGTGGCACTACCAGGTGTCCAAGGACGCGCTGGCCGCCGACCTAGACAACGCGGCGGACCTCGCCCGATTGGTCGAGCTGATCGGCCGCGCCGATGTGGTGGTGGAGGCGGAACAACCGGGTTCGTTGGCTCGAAAAGGCATTGACGAAGCCGCGTTGCGCGCTGGCAATCCCCGACTGGTATGGGTATCCATCAGCAGTCACGGCGCCGGCGACCCGCGCTCGCGGCAGCCCTCGACCGATCTCACCCTGCTCGCAGAGGCGGGGCCGGTGTGGAGCTGTGGCTATGACGACCATTCGGTGGCACCGGTGCGGGGCGGTGGAGGCCAGGCCGGCAACATGACGGCCCATTATGCGGTCATGTCCTTGCTCGTGGCTCTGCTCGCCCGGGAGGAACGTGGCGGAGGTCAGCACATCGAGGTGAACGCCTACGCCGCAGCCAATGTGACCACGGAGTTCGCCAGCTACACCTGGTTGGTGGCGGGTCTGACCGTGCAACGCCAGACCGGCCGACACGCCGCCCCCGGGCCCACGCTGCCCACCCAGGTGATGGCCGCCGACGGGCGTTGGGTCAACACCGGCCCACCGCGCCGCGGGGCCGATTTCGCCGCGTTGGCCACCTGGCTGGAGGATCTCGGTGTGGCCGAGGAGTTCGACGAGTTCGCGCTGGTTCAGATGGGAACTGAACTCGAGCACATCGGTCTGGACCAGATGGAGGCCAACGACCTCGTCGGCGAAATCTTCGGCGCCGGACGAGCGGCGATGTTCTTTCTGGCCGGGCGTCTGTCTGCCTACGACCTCTTCGTTGGGTTGCAGCAACGCGGGCTGCCAGCCGGCATCATCTACAGCCCCGAGGAACTGCTGGAGGACCCCCACTTCGTCGCTCGGGGCTGGGTCCGTCCCGTCTTCCACGCCGAGTTGGGACGAACGCTCGGCTACGCCGGCGCTCCCATCACCTTCCCGGCGACGCCCGCCGCGGCCCTACGGCCCGCACCCACCCTGGCCGAGCGGTCGTGATGGTGGCAACTCGATCGGAGCAGTTCTGATGAGGCAAGAGGTGCTTGTCACGACTACTACGGACAGCCCGGTAGGCCCATTGCGGCTCTACGCTGTGCCCGCAGGCCTGTGCGGGCTGTACTTCGCGGACCATCATCCGGCGCCACCGGCCCGCCTCGGTGAAGCCGTGGAGGCGTCCGTAGCGTCGGTGCCATTCGGTGCGGTGCTGGAACAGTTGGCCGAGTACTTCGCCGGAACTCGCGTCAGCTTTGATTTGGCGCTCTGCCCGGCGGGGACTGACTTCCAGCTCCAGGTTTGGGCCGAATTGAGGTCAATCCCAGCGGGAGAGACCATGAGCTATGGGGAGCTGGCCCGTCGGATCCGACGTCCGGCGGCGGTGCGGGCGGTGGGCACGGCGAACAGCCGCAACCCGTTGTCCATCATCGTGCCCTGCCATCGCGTCGTGGGCGCTTCAGGCTCGTTGAGCGGCTACGCCGGAGGCTTGGACCGCAAACGTTGGCTGCTCGATCACGAGGCCGAACGGGGCTGAGTACCCGGCCCGCCAGCGTGGGCCGTCCGCCGATGCAAGTTTACGTTCAGGTTGCTGATCCTTTGCGTTCATCTCAAGGCGACAGAGACGAAACGACAACCGGCAATCCTTACAGCTACCTGTTCACGCCGAACGAAGGCGTGCCGGGACGGAAATGGCCGTCATCGCGGCACAAGCAGGAGGATGAACGTGATTAGACGTGTACGGGTGGCACTCACAGCCGCCGCCGCCGTCCCCGCCATGTTGGGTACGGCCTTTGCTTTGCCCGCCTTGGCTCAGGAGTCCGAGGGGCCCCTCACCCCGGCGCTGGACGCTGGAACCCTGGCGCTCGATGTCAACATGTTGTGGATTCTCATCGGGGCCTGCCTCGTGATCTTCATGCAGGCCGGCTTCGCACTGGTGGAAACGGGATTCTGTCGGGCGAAGCACGCCGCTCACGTGGTGTCCACGAACTTCATGATCTTTGCGCTCGGCTTTGCCGGATTCTTCGTTATCGGGTTCCCGTTGATGTTCGGCGGCTACAGCTTCCCCGGACTGTGGGGTATGGATGAGGCGATCGGCGGTCCGCTGCTCGGTTCGGGTAACTGGGTGTTCCTCTGGAAGGGCCCGCTCATGCTGAGCGGGGCTGGGTACGCGCCAGCGGTGATGGTGTTCTTCCTGTACATGGTGGCCTTCATGGACACCGTGGCCACGATCCCGACCGGTTCGATGGCCGAGCGCTGGAAGTGGAACAGCTTCGTGGTCTGGGGTCTGTTCTGCGGTGCCATCTACTACCCGCTGTTCGGCGCATGGACCTGGGGCGGTGGCTGGCTCGCCAACGTGGGTAAGACCATGAACCTCGGCTTTGGTTACGTCGACTTTGCCGGTTCCGGAGTAGTGCACGCCGTCGGCGGCGTTGCGGCGCTCGCCGGTGCGATCGTGCTCGGTCCCCGACTCGGCAAGTTCGGCAAGGATGGCAAGCCCCGCGCCTTGATCGGCCACAACATCCCCATGGCCATGTTGGGCACCTTCATTCTGTTGTTCGGCTGGTTTGGCTTCAACGCTGCCTCCACCTTCGCGGCGAGCGACACCCGCTTCGCCGTGGTAGCCACCAACACCGCCATCGCCGCGGCGTTCGGGGCCATCGCCGCCATGGTGTGGGTGATGTTCCGTACCGGCAAGCCCGATCCGTCCATGATGGCCAACGGCATGCTGGCAGGCCTCGTCGCCATCACCGCTCCGTGTGCGTTCGTGCAGCCGTGGGCGGCGGCGGTCATCGGCCTCATCGTGGGCTTGGTAGTGGTTGAGGTTGTGTGGTTGATCGAGCGCCGGTTCAAGATCGACGATCCGGTGGGTGCCATCTCGGTGCACGGGGTGTGTGGCACCCTCGGCGTGCTCTTCGTGGGCATTTTCGCCGACGGCCAGTACGGCCAGGGCTGGAATGTCATGCTCGACGAGGAGGGCAACGCGCTGACTCTGGGCGGTAATGGTGTCGTAGGCATCCTGTACTCCGGCCACGGCTGGGGCCAGCTCGGGGCTCAAGCGCTCGGCGCGCTGGTGATCTGGACGGTCATCCTGGGAATCGTCTATGGCTTCTTCTCGATCCAGAACAAGCTCACCAAGGGCGGCATTCGCCCCTCCGCCGAGGACGAGATGGCTGGTCTCGACCTCGCCGAGATGGGTGTTCCGGCGTACCACGACGGTGACACCGTGCCGGTCGGAGCCGGTAGTCGGGCCTAGGTCTGATCGAGGTACGGCAGTTCTGCGTGGCCCGGGGCATTGTTCCCCGGGCCACGTCGCGTCCCGAGGGCCTCGCCCTGCTCGGTTCGGGGTCCGTCGGCATTACCGAACACGCTGTAGGGTGTGCCGCTATGGGGGAGTTCTGCCTAACCGAACGTGACGGGCGCCTTTTCACCGTCACCATCAACCGTCCCGATGTGATGAATGCCTGTCATCCGCCGGCCAACAAGGAGTTGGCGGAGGCGTTCGACGAGTTCGCGACTGACCCAGAGCTGTGGGTGGCCATTGTCACGGGCGCGGGGGATCGGGCCTTTTCCGCCGGCAACGACTTGAAATACCAGGCGTCCGGTGGCGACATGAGTGGCCAGCCGAAAGCGGGCTTTGGTGGCCTCGCCTCACGGAACGACCTTTTCAAGCCGGTCATCGCCGCGGTCAACGGCGTGGCCATGGGCGGCGGGTTCGAGATCGCCCTGGCCTGCGATCTGATCGTGGCGGCGGAGAACGCCGTGTTCGCCTTGCCCGAACCGCGCGTCGGGTTGGCCGCGCTGGCGGGTGGCGTCCACCGCTTGCCTCGCCAGATTGGCACCAAGCAGGCCATGGGGATGATCCTCACCGGTCGTCGAGTCGGCGCCACTGAGGGCAAGGAACTCGGCTTCGTGAACGAGGTCACCCCGGTCGGTGAGTCCGTCGCCGGCGCCCGGCGCTGGGCGGCGCAGATCCTGGAATGCTCGCCGATGTCGATCCGGGCGTCCAAGCAAGCAGTAATGGACGGCCTTGAGATCGGCGGTTCCCTGGCGGCGATGAAGGCCCAGGGCGGCTTCGATCACGTGCGGGCAATGTCGCGTAGCGAGGACTACATCGAGGGTCCGAAAGCCTTCGCCGAGAAGCGTCCGCCGAACTGGAAAGGTCGCTGAAGGACCTCGCGTTGGGCTGAGCCAAGCCGGGGGTTAGCGTCGGTGAACGTCCGCCACCCACTTGTCGCCCAGCGGAATTGCCGTCAGTTGGGAGCTGGCCTGGAGCATAAGCTCGGCCAGATCTTCCGCGGGCGTGGTGGAGGGCACGGTGAGCACCAGGCCCCGGCGAGGATGGTCGGCAAGCACCTTCGTTCCAGCGGGAAGCGGTATTCCAGCTTCGTGCAATCGCCGCACGGCCTGGCGTCCAGAACCGTGCTCGAAGCCCAGTTGGTGGGGAGCCGTCCCGCGGCCCGCCACCAAGGTCGCAAGGGGCGCTACTCGGCCACTAGCGCTGAAGATGCTCGGCTTGCGCAAGGCCCGGGGGTCGATTTCTTCCGGGTCGGCTTGGACGTTCAGCCAACCGCCCTGGCCGATGACTTTGGCCACGATTGCGACGAGGTCCTCGGGTCGATGGCGCAGAAACTCGATTCTGTCCACCTCGGAGCGAGCGCTCACCGCGGCAGGTAGAGCCCGCCGCGGCGGGCGGAGCCGGCCCTGCGGGTGCCACGGGGGAGCAAGGCCCCAGCATGTCCGGCCAGTTCAGCGGGGCTGGACTCAGGCATGCTTGCGCAGCAGCGCCTTGATGGTGCGGCCCGTTAGGAATGGGTCAGACGTGCCCAGCGTCCCCGAGACCCGCTGGCGCAGTTCCGCTTCGGTGGCGTTGCGGTTCTGCGGGCTGATCCGGTCGACGAACAGCAGCCCATCGAGGTGGTCCATCTCGTGCTGGCAGACCCGAGCCAACAACCCGTCGGCGTCGAGGTCGATCTCCTCGCCCTGCACACCCCAGGCCTTGAGGTGGACCTCATCGGGTCGTATGACATCGACATAGAGTCCCGGGATGGAGAGGCAGCCCTCCTGGTAGACGGACTCGCCGCGACTCTCCACGATCACCGGGTTGATCAGCACCGCAGGGGCTTGGTCGCCGAGGCCGTGCACCAGCATACGAATGGACCGCCCGACTTGGGGCGCGGCGAGACCGATGCCATCCTCGTGGTCCATCGTCGCCAGCATCCTGTGGCCGAATTCCACGAGATCAGCCGAGATGTCGGAAATCTCGAGCGCCCGGCGGCGAAGAAACTGGTCGCCGAAATAGCGCAGCGGCATCAGCGCCTCATCAAGGGACGCATCATCAGAGATGGGACGGGTGGGCACGAAATAAGTATACGAAGACCGTCTCGATTGCGCGGTGAGAACAGCCTGGAGGACTTGGACCTGTTGTTCGCAGGGTCTGTGGGAGGCTGCGGTCATGGCTGATTCGCTGCCCCTGGACGCCGACGCTCACCTTGGTGGCACCCGACCCGCCGGATTCGGCTATTGGCCGCTGGCGCAGGACGCTCCGACGGTGGCGGTGCAACGGGAATCCATTCGGCTGGTCTCCCCCGATGGGGCGCTGGTGCGGGGCCTGCTGTGGACGCCGGCCGGACGCCAGCCGTCGACGGCGATTGTGCTTACCCATCCAAGGGCGGACTTTTCTGTCCACTATGCGTGCCCGCTGCTCGCCGCCGCCGGCTATGCCGTGTTCGGCTTCGCTACCCGCTATCTCAATAACGACATCGACTGCCTGCATGACAAGTGCGTGGTGGATGTGGCCACGGCGGTGGCGGAGATGCGACGGCGTGGTGCCGAGGCGGTAATCCTGTTCGGCAATTCCGGTGGCGGCTCGCTGATGGCGTTGGCTCAGGCCGAGCGAAGCCTCGGTGACGGTTGGGTGGGGGTGGCCGCGCATCCTGGTGAGGGGGTGTTCATGCTGCAGGTGATCGACCCGTCGGTGGCCGATGAGCACGACCCGTTCGGCACCGTGGACGAACTGGACATGTACCACCCCGACAACGGCTGGAGGCCTTGGCCGGAGCCATGTCATTACGCCCCGGCATGGTTGGCCCGCTATCGACAGGCGCAACGGGACCGGGTCGCCCGAATCGATACCGTCGCCAAAGCCGCCCTCGCCGATCAAGAACGGTCCCGTCGGTTGGCTTCGGAGCTGGAGCGAGGCAGCCTGTCGTGGCGACAAGAGCGTGCCCGGGGCGTGGCGACGCGTTACTTGACTATCTACCGGACCTTGGCCGATCCCGCCTACCTCGATCTCGACATCGACCCCGACGATCGCCCGCTGGGCTCGTTGTTCGCCGCTCCTGATCCATTCGAGGCCAACTACGGTCGTGCCGGACTCGCTCGCACGATGACTGATCGTGGCTGGCTGTCGACCTGGTCGGGTTTGTCCAGCCACGCCCGGTTGGCTGACACGGCCCCCGGGGTAACCGTGCCGTCGCTGCTGGTGCACCCGCTGGCCGATACGGAGATCCGCCGCTGGCAGGCTCAGGAAGTTTTCGACAACCTCGGGGCACAGGACAAGTCCTTGGAGATGTTGCCGGGCGCGCCGCATTACCTCGAGGGCCACCGTCGAGTTGCCATGGACCTCGTCGTGTCGTGGTTGGAGGCCCGTTTCCCGCGTTGAGGGTGGAGTCGGGGCCGGATCGGCTCACCGTTTCATCAGCGGCTACGTTCAGCACCCGTGGGGAACAAGGCGCCGGCGTCGCCTCCGGCTGGCGGTGGGCTGATTGCTTCGGTGCTCGCGCTGGCGGCGTTTGTGGCGGTGGCGATCGGTGCGTGGCGCAACAAGCCCGGCGCGAAGACACCAACGCAACCACTGGAGGTGGTCAGGCCCGTCCCGGGCCCGCCCGCACTGTTGGTGGTCCTGGACCGTTGGCAGCGGCGTTGCCGTCCAGTGGGTTTCGGTCTGGCGGTGCTCCGAAAGTTCGGCCAGGACCGGGCCGGGTCGCTGGCGGCGTTGGTTTCCTATTTCGCCTTCTTCTCGGTGTTCCCGCTGTTCTTGGCCCTCACCTCGGTGTTGGGCATGGTGCTCGACGACGAGCCCGAACTGCGCGCCCAAATCACTGGCGCGGCGGTCGATCAGGTGCCCATCCTGGGGTCGAGCTTGGGCCGCGGTGAGCTGAGCGGTTCGAGGGCGGCGGTGGTGATTGGGATCACCGTGGCGCTGTGGAGCGGTCTCAAGGTGATCGACGCGGCGCAGAACGCGCTCAACGACGTGTGGGACGTGCCCATGATCGCCCGACCATCGGTGGCCAAACGGCGGCTGAAGTCGTTGCTGCTGCTGGGCCTTATCGGCGTGGCTCTGCTGGCTTCGGTGGTGATCAGCATTGCCGCCGGCCTCATCGCCAACCTTCCCGGCGAGGGGCGGCTGGCCATCTACGCCGCAAGCATTGTGGTGAACAGCGTGATCTTCCTCGCCGCCTTCAAGCTGCTGTCGGAGGCCGAGCACCGCTGGGCCGACCTGGTGCCGGGCTCGGTCTTCGCCGCATGCGGTTGGTTCGTGGTGCAGGTGCCAGGGGTGTACTACCTCGAGGGGACCATCCGGCATTCCGTCGGCACCTACCAGAATTTCGCCGCGGTAATCGGGCTGCTCACGTTCTTCTTCCTGGCTTCGCAGGTAGTGATCATCGGCGCGGAGATCAACGTGGTGCGGACCCGGCGACTGTGGCCGCGGTCCATGACGGCCAAGTATGGCCAGTTGACCTCGGCCGACGAGCGGGCCTTGGAGGCCGCGGCGAGGGCCACGACGCGGCTGGCATCACAGCGGGTCGAAGTCGGTTTCGGCCCGACCAGGCCCAACCGGTGAACCTCAGCCGAAACGGCTGGTGTCGATCACGGCCCGCTGATGGGTCCCCTCGCCGAGGAGACGCTCGCCCGCAGTCGCTTTGACCTCGAAGGTCAGTCGCCGCTTGTTGCGCTCCGCCAGGCGCGCTGTGATCGTGACGGTCTCGCCGGATGCCGCCGACGCGACGTGGGACACACAAACGTGCGTTCCCACCGTGCTCTCGCTGGTCTCGAGATGATCGATGACCGATTCGAGGCAGGTGCGTTCCATCAGCATGA
Organism: Ferrithrix thermotolerans DSM 19514; assembly: GCA_945906305.1. GTDB lineage: Bacteria > Actinomycetota > Acidimicrobiia > Acidimicrobiales > CAIXPF01 > CAIXPF01. The sequence continues at coordinate 34,081 of CAMDQT010000004.1, forward strand.
TCATCGACGGGGTCGAAAGCACTTTCATGGGCAGGTGGGGAGGCGACATGTCATCTGTCACGATGTGGTCGGCAGTGACCTCGATGCCAGCGGCGAGGGAGTCCTTCATGGTCGGACCCTATCGTGTCCAGGTTCGTGGTCGGGGCGCGTCCGGGCCGGCCGCCGGCGCGATCAGGTCCGCAGCACCATGGTGTCGGTCACGGAGAGATAATCGGACCAGGCCGCCTTGTAAGCGATGTCCTGCCCGAGGTCGTAGCGGGTCACGCCTTCGTGGGCCAGGCGACGAATCTGGCCCAGTTGAAGCAGGTTGCCGATGGACAGCGACCGTGCCTCCTCGGCGTAGGCCAGTTGCAGGCCTCGGTAGGAGACCCTGCGGCGGGCGCCCAGGATGTAGCCGATGTCGCGGCCATCGCGACGGGCGAAACCGGCCCGTAGCCGTGCCGTAGGGGCAAGGCCCGTGGCGATCTCGCGGTAGAACCGGGCGAACTCAACGTCCGCTAGGCCCGAGCCTTGTTGACCTTTCCAGCTGAGGGCTTCGGTTCGCATGGCCCGTTCGACCACCTCGGCCCCTCCGCCGCTGATCCACTCGAAGCTCACCCCGCTGTCTTCGGCCCGTCGTTGCGCCTGGCGGGCGTTGCGGCGGAAGGAACGCGCCCGTCGGGCCATATAGGCGTCGGGGCCCTCGCTGAGATCGGCAATGCGACGGCCGACCGGTTCGCTGGTCGCGACCAGCCGATGACCAAAACGTTCGACGAGGCGGGCGGCGAAGCGGCCGGTGCCGTCCACTCCGGTCAACACGACCGCCAGCACATGGTGGCGGTGGTCCTGCAGCACCTGATCGAGCAGGTCGATCCCGGAGTCGATCCCGGGCCCCACCACCGGTCGGGCGTATCCCCAGACGGTGTCAATACCGCACAGGAGGTTGTGTCCTTGAGGACCCGGTCGCAGGGCCAAAGCGACGGCAGCGTCCGCGGTGCAGGCCACCACCAACTCGCCCGAGCCGAAGGTGCGATGCAGTGGAATGATCCAGTCGGGGCTGGAGCAGAATTCGTCGATCCCGTCGGTGTCGCTTACCAGGTCGTCGAAGTGGGGACGCACGGCGAGCAATGCCGAGCAGAGGCCTTCGTTTGATTCGGTCATCCAACCTCGGTCCGGGTTCGGATCGGTGCTGTATCCCCACTGATCCGATGAGTTGCAACGCGCAGATTACGGGTAGCGTTCCGCAACTGGGAGTTTGTCGGTCCCCGTGGTTCGGCGTTGGTCGAGGGGTGCGATTTCGGGCCGATCAGAGGATGGAGAGCACGTGCCGCGCACGTTCACACCGCGCAGCCTTGGACGACGGGCCCTCCTGGTGGGGTCTCTGGCGCTGCTGGTGGGACTTGTTGGGTGCGGTGAATCGCAATACCAGTACGTCGCGAACCGTTCGTTGGGCAGCTTCGTGCGTATGCCCACTCGGTGGGAGGTGCTAGATGTCACCGCCTCGCAGGGCGATGGGCGCGTCACCGCTTTGCCCAGCGGAATCCAGTCGGTTTGGAAGCTGGCTTTCTCCAGCGTCGGCGGCGCGGCGGACGATGAGAAGGGCCTTCCAACCGAGGTGACCGGCAGGGTCGAGGTCTACCAAATCAGCGATTACTACCGCGAGCAATACTCGATCTCGGCGTTGCGCAGCACCCAAACGGTGTCGGTGTCCGTCGATCCGGTCTATCCGCCCGACGAGGTGGGCTCGGAGACCATCGAGCTGAGCGCGTACAAGAAGTTGAGCCGCGACGGCCTTACCGGTAGCCGTTCGGTGGCCAACATCAACACGGCCGAAGACGGTGAGGACCCCGCATGGGTGACCCAGGACCTCACCGTGCTTTTCGATCAGGACGGCGGCAAGATCTATGTCCTGTCGATGTATTGCTCCGGCTCGTGTTATCTGAAGTATCAGAAGACGATTGACACCGTTGCCACGTCCTTCGCAGTGCGCCATGACGCTTGACCCGTCGTTTCCTCGAGAGGACCGGCAATGAGCCTGCCCATTCCCGATTCGTTCATGGCCGGTCCGCCTGGCCCGCTGCACGAGCCGGTCTTTGACGACCACGAGCCGCTCACCCGGCGGCCCATCCTGTTCTGGGACCGGGTTCGGCTGTTGGTGGTTTTCGCAGTGCTGTTCGCGCTGTGCATCGCCATCAAGCAGCAAGACGTGCCCATCATGTCGTGGCGCGACGTTTTTCGTGACCAGGCCGCCGCGAAATGGTGGTTGTTCGTCGCCGCCGGTCTCGAACTCCTCCACCAGTTGCACCTTTTGGTGTGCGAGCGAAGTGTCGGGTACCACCAATTCTGGGAGCGGAAGGTGTGGGGTGCGTGGGAACGCCGCCTGTCCAAGCTCAACCCTTGGTTGCGCTACCGGCTCGGCCGCATGGTCAAGGTGGTGGCCTGGGTCAGCATCGGCTTGATGGTCTTCGCTCGGATCTGGGGGGTGAGCTTTCTCGAGGCGCTGGTCCAAGCCCCGGGCCGTATGTGGACCAACCCGTTCGGCGGAGCGGGCATGCCGTGGTTCTTCCAGCTCATCTTGGCCTTCGGCTACATCATGTTCCAGTTCATCGGCATGTTCTGGTTCTTGTCCCGGGGTGGGATCGACACCTACATGCCCCGCGATATCAAGACCCGCTTCGCTGACGTCTGGGGCCAGGACAAGGTCCTGGAGAAGGTGAAGGAGAACATCGTCTTCCTCGAGCATCCAGAGTCGATCGAGGACAAGGGCGGCCACGTACCCGGGGGCATGCTGCTTTGGGGGCCACCGGGTACCGGCAAGACGTTGATGGCCGAGGCGGTTGCGGGCGAGACCGGTAAGCCCTACGTCTTCGTCGATCCCGGCGCGTTCATCCAGATGTTCTTCGGGGTGGGCATCTTGAAGGTCAAGCGTCTGTTCACCAAGTTGCGCAAGCTGGCGTTGCGCTATGGCGGGGTGATCGTCTTTTTCGACGAGGCCGACACGCTGGGTAGTCGGGGTCAAATCGGCGGCGGGTTTGGTGGCGGCGCCAACCGGGAGGAACTGCACCAACTGGCACGCCATCGTTGCTGCAACGCCCTGCACTACGTCAGCGAGTCGACGGCATCAATGTGGCTGGCGGACGAACTGGCCGCGCAACGCGCCCAAGCGGTGACCGACCCCGGTGGGGGCCGAGTCCGCCCGTTGATCAACAACATGGTGATGGGGGCCGGCATGGGCGGCGGTGGTGGCGGCATGGGCACGCTGCAGGCGCTGCTCACCGAGCTCAGTGGCCTGAAGAAGCCTCGCGGGATGGTGAGCCGACGCGTCCGTCAGGTTCTCAACATGAGGCCGAAGCAACCGCCGAAGTACCGGATTCTGGTGATGATGGCCACCAACATGCCGGAGGCTCTCGACGAGGCGTTGTTGCGCCCCGGTCGTATCGACCGGCTGTACAAGGTCGACTATCCGAACCTCGAGGGACGGATCAGAACCTTCGACGGCTACCTCAACAAGGTCCGTCATGTGCTCACCCCCGAGCAGATCGAGCGGCTGGCCGTGATGTCACCGCACGCCTCCGGTGCGGTGATCAAGGACATCGTGAACGAATCACTCATCGTGGCCATCCGCGGCGGTCGGGACACGGTGAGCTGGCCCGACGTACTCGAGGCCAAGGCCTTCAAGGTGCACGGTCTGGCCGACGGGCCGGCATCGATGGAGCTCGAGCAGTTGCAGACGGCCTTGCATGAGTCTGGACACGCGGTGTCGGGCTACCTGCTGCGCCGTCGGATGGTGATCGACATCGCCACCATTGAACAGCGTGGCGATGTGGGTGGTTTCGTGAGCTATGTGCCGGTGGAGGAACGCAAGTTCCGCTGGCGGAGCGAACTTGAGCACGACATCGTGGTCTCGCTGTCCTCGTTGGCCGCCGAGCGCATCTTCTTCGAGGGCGACAACAGTGTGGGTGTGGGTGGGGACATGCAGAATGCCACCAGCTTGGTCCGACGGATGCTGTCCCGATCGGCGATGGGTGAGACCCTGACCTCGCACATGTCCAACGACATCAGCGACGCTCAACGCGAGGAGTTCGATCGCCAGGTTGAGCTCAAACTCCAGGAGCTCTATGCCCGGGCTCACCAGCTGATGTTCGACAATCGCTGGTTCCTGGCCGCCATCGCCCACGCATTGCAGCAGCACAAGACCATTACCGGTGAGGACGTCGACGCCATCTACAAAGGCGTGCAGGGCCCCACGCTCGATGGTGCGGTCTATCGCAGTAGTGCCTTCCTCGAGCAGTACGGCGCCTACTTGACGGCTGCCCAGCAGGCGCATCGGACCGAGGGCCCCATCGACGCCGTGATGCCCCACTATGAACCTCATCCCGGTGGGGCGTATGCGGCATCGACACAGTTCGGCCCACCCGTGGGGTACGGGACGGGGCCGACCTTGCCATTCACCGGGTCGGGTCCGCTAAGATAGCGCGCCGCTGCAGCGCGCCCTGCGAGGTGCCGCGAGCATGCCCCGATCGAGGAACGCCCATGTCAAAGATCTGCCAAGTGACCGGCCGCAAGCCCAGCTTCGGCAATACCGTCTCCCACAGCCACCGCAAGACGCGTCGCCGCTGGGACCCGAACATCCAGAAGCAGCGGTTCTGGATCCCGGCCGAGCGTCGCTGGGTGACGCTGACTCTTTCGACCAAGGGAATCAAGACCATCAACCGCAAGGGCATCGAGGCGGTCATCGCCGGGATGCGCGCCGCGGGCCAGAAGATCTGAACGGGCTCGGGGAAGGAACGCCGACATGGGCAAGAACGACAAGCGGCCGATCATCAAGATGCGCTCGACCGAAGGTACCGGGTACACCTACGTGACCCGCAAGAACCGCACCAACACCCGGGAGCGGCTCGAACTTATGAAATACGACCCGGTGCTGCGCAAGCATGTGATGTTCCGCGAGGAGCGCTGAGGGCTCAGCGCACCCTGCACTCGATCGACAACGAGCGCCGTGACCGAAGGGTCCGGCGCTCGTGTGCGTTGTGCGCCGTGTTGGTCAGCGAACCTTTTCGCCGCGCAGGTCGAAGCACACCTTCACCGACGCCCGCGGTCCCGCGGCTCGGGCGTGGGCGACCGCGTCGGCGTAGCGCTCGAGTGGATAGCTGGCTGACATGAGGGCACCGAGCCGGTCTCCGAGCTCGCTCGCGAGTTCGATGGCCAGCGAGAAACTGCTGCGCCGCTCACCCGAGGAAAGCGTCTCGGTGCAGTAGCAGTACGACCCCACCAGCTCTGTCTCCCGGTGCCACAGCGCAGTCAGCTCCAGTCGAACCCCCGCCGGCATCCCGAGCAGAACGATCCGGCCCCGGGGTCGGGTGGTGCCGATGGCCTCGCGGATCGACGCTGAGGTGCCAAGAGTGTCGATGGTGACATCGGCGCCACCGGCGAGGTCCTCCCCGATGAGGTGGCAGCCCACGGCCCGCCGGACGGCTCGACGCAGTCCTGCCGGTTCGACCACCAGGTCGGCCCCGAAGCCGCGGGCCAGTTCCTGCTGGTGGCGGTATTTGGCGCCGACCAGAATGCGGCAGTCGGGGTGCATCGCTCGAAGGGCGGCCACGGTGAGCAGGCCCATCGTGCCGGCCCCGAGCACCGCCACGGTGGCCGCAGTGGGGACCTTGGCTCGGCACACGCCGTGCACCGCGACGGCCAAGGGTTCGATCATCACCGCCGCCTCGTCGCTGAGCGCGTCGGGCACCGGGTGGAGCTGGCTGCGGTGGGCGACGAACTCGCCCGACCACCCGCCTCCGGTGGAGGCGCAGTAGCCGATCTGGATACCGGGCTTGAGCTCGCCGGTGACGAGGTGGCCGTAGTCGTCCCCGTCGCCGGGTGCGGCGTCGGGCCACGGTGGCACGAAACCTCGCGCCTCGGGACCGAGGACCGGTTCGAGCACGACCCGGCGACCGTCCTCGTCCTCGCCGACCACTTCGTGACCCAGGGTGAAGGGGAAAGACACGAGGGGTGCGAAGTAGCGGGCCGATTCGCCGGCCACGGTGGCTAAGTCAGAGCCGCAGATCCCCGCTAGGCGGGGCCGAACCCGAACCCAGCCTGGGCCGGGCAACTCGATTGGGTCGACCTCGGCCAGGGTCAGGGGGCCGATCTTCGCCCCGTCGCTGCCGAAGAGCCGGGATCCAACGGCGGCCGCGACGTAGCGGAGCTCCTGCCGGCGAAACTGCAGTGCTCTCATCGTTGGGCCACCTCGTCGATCACGGTCGGGGTTCCCCGTAGCACGGTGTGTCGGACCTTGCCCGTCACCGTCCAATGGGCGAAGGGGGTGTTGTGGGACTTCGATGCCAAGCGGTCGGCGATGACCTCCCAGCGTCGGTTTGGGTCGATGACGCAGATATTGGCCGGCTCGCCTGGGGCGATGGGGCGACCGTGTTCGCTCAGCCCGGCGATGCGTGCTGGTTGCCAGGAGAGCGCCGCGATGGCGCGTTCGAGGGGGATGCCGGCGCGGCCGACTACCACGGCCAGGGCGGTTTCGAGGCCCAGCATCCCCGGTGGTGCGCTCGCAAACGGACGGGCCTTGGTGTCGGGAGTATGGGGGGCATGGTCGGTGGCCACGGCGTCGATGACGCCGTCTCGCAGCGCGTCGCGCAGGGCGAGGAGGTCCTCCTCGCGCCGTAGCGGGGGATTGACCTTGAAGGTCGGGTCGGCCCCGGAGCAGCAGGCATCAGTCAGGGTCAGGTGCTGTGGGGTGACCTCCACGCTCACGGCCAACCCGGCGGCTTTGGCCCGACGGATCAACTCGACGGTGGCCGCCACCGATGCGTGCAGCACGTGGTAGCGAACGTTGCCACCGACAAGGGCTACCAGCGCCAGGTCGCGGGCCACGGTGATCTCTTCCGCGGTACCAGGTCGACCGACGAGGCCGAGGGCCTGAGCCACCGGGCCTTCGTTGAGATGGCCAGCGGCCACGAGCGCGGCGCATTCGGCATGCTGGGCGATGACCGCGCCCGGCAACTGTCGGGCCAGTTCCAACGCTGCCCGCATCAGCGCCGCGTCGGCCACCTCGTTGCCGTCGTCGGTAAACACCCGTACCCCGTCGGCGTACAAGGCGGCGAGGTCGGCAAGTTGTTCGCCGCTTCGTCCCGCGGTGATCGTCGCGGCCGGGTGCACATCGGCCAGGCCTGCCGCCTCACCCCACTGTCGGACCTGGCGGACCATCGCCACGCTGTCGGTGGCAGGGGAGGTGTTGGGCATGGCAACGAGCGCGGTGTAGCCACCGAGAGCACCGGCACGAGAGCCGGTTTCGACGGTTTCGGCCTCCTCATTGCCGGGTTGACGCAGATGGGTGTGTAAATCCACGAAACCCGGGCAGGTCACCGCGCCGTCGGCGTCGAGCACGGACGCGCCGCTCCCAACCTGCAGGCCGATCCCGACGGCCACGATGCGGTCACCGTCGATCAGGACGTCGGCGCGGCGCCGTCCTGACTGGTCGATGACATCGCCTCCGCGGATCAACAGCACGGGGCGGGATGCTAGCCGGGCCGATGCTGGGGACCCCTCCAGGGAGCGCCGCCGCTAGGATCGAACCATCGTGGCTGCTGATCGTGAAGTTCTTGATGTGGTGCTCCTGCAACCAGACCCGACCCGTGGCCTGTGGCAACTGGTTGATTGCGGCCGCGCCGCCGAACTGGTGCCAGAGCTTCCGGCCCTGCGCCTGGAACAAGATCCCATCCACCGCCACAAGGATGTGCTGAGCCACACCATTGCGGTGGTGGCCAAGACCACGCCAGAGCTCCGCCTGCGATTGGCGGCACTCTTTCACGACATCGGCAAGCCGCAAACCAGGGCCTATGTCGATGGCCAGGTGACCTTTCACCACCACGAGGCGGTCGGGGCGAAGATGACCCGCCGTCGCCTGCGCACCCTGGGCTACGACGAAGACCTGGTTCGCGAGGTGACCGAGTTGGTTCGTTTGTCGGGTCGCTTCAAGGGTTACGCCGAGGGGTGGTCCGATTCGGCCGTACGCCGCTACGCCCGCGACGCTGGCAACCTGCTGGGTGAACTGAACGAACTGGTTCGCTGCGACTGCACCACGCGCAACCAGGCCAAGGCCGAGCGGCTACAGGAAAAGGTCGATGATCTCGAGCTTCGGATAGCGGAGTTGGCGGTGCAGGATCGTCGCCGGGCGGAGCGGCCCGCCATCGACGGCACCGCCGTCATGCGGCTGCTCGGTATCGGGCCCGGTCCAGTGGTGGGTGAAGCGGTGCGGTACCTGCTGGAACTGAAACGGCATGGTGAGGCCATCGACGAGAGCGATGCCGAGGTCGCCCTGAAGGAATGGTGGGTAGCTCGTCAAGGCTGACTTGGCGGCTCAGCGGCGCCAGGCGCCGGACTCATTCGAGCGGTAGCCGAGGCTGCGGTAGACCGCGTCCACTAGGCCTTGGCCTCGCTCGTTGAGCAGGATGCCCTCGCCCATGCGGTTCATGGCGTATCCGAAGCTGAGCTGCTCCGCCGGGTCACAAAACCCGATCGAGCCGCCTGCTCCGACGTGGCCGAAGGCCGTGTCCGACAGCAGCGCCGAGTCTCGGTCCCATCCCGCAGGCCGTCGCCGGTTGTCCATGGAGGCCATGAAGCCGAGCCCGAAACGGGTCCCGATCCCCAGGGTGGCATCGCGTGGTGTCGCCGCGCTGACCCGTCCCATCTGGGCCAGGGTGTCGGGCCGGACGGCCTCGCCGGTGGCGAAACCCCGGTAAAGGTGGGCCAAACCGCGGGCCGAGGCCACGCCGCCGCCGCCGCCGATCTCTGCTGCGTGACACTCGCGGGTGTTGGGGTTCATCCCACCCTGGTTGAGCAGCGCCAGGGCAGGGATGGAGGAACGGTCCGCTCGGACCTGCAGGGTCATGGCGCTCGGCTTGGCCGGATCGGGCATGAAGGGGATGATCCGGCTGATGCGAGGCTCGACCGACTCGGTCGCGCCGAGATGAAAATCGGCCCCGGCGGGCTCCGCCAACGCCTCGCGGAGGAACGTTCCCAGCGATGTGCCCGAGACCCGACGCACGACCTCGCCAATAAGCCAACCAAAGCTGAGCATGTGGTAGCCCTGTCGGGTTCCCGGTTCCCAGAATGGTGCCTCGGCCGCGCAACGTCGGACCATCCCATCCCAGTCGTAGACCTCGCCCTGGGGGATCTTTTCGCGCCAGGTGGGCAACCCGACGGTGTGGTTCAGCAGCATGGCCACGGTGGCTTCGTCTTTGCCGTTGGCGGCGAATTCTGGCCAGTAGTCGGCCACCAGGCGGTTGATGTCGATCTCGCCCCGGTCCACCAGCAGATGCGCGGCGAGCGCGGTGGCACCTTTGGTGCAGGAGAACACCGTGACCAGCGTGTCCGCCTGCCATGGCTCGGCGTCCGCGCCGGCCTGTACCCCACCCCACAGGTCGACCACGGTTTCGCCGTGCACCGTGACGCAGACACCGGCCCCGACCTCGCCGTGGCGGGCGAAGTTGTCCTCGAAGGCCGCTTGAACAGCGGCGAAACGGTCCGAACAGTTACCCCAAGTCATGCGGTCACACTACGGGCCCCGATCCAGCCGGGCCTAAGGTGTGCACTGTGGTGGACGTTGGACTTCTCAGCCTCCTCGATGTGCTACCCGACCCGAGGACCGGAATAACGCCGACGGTTGCGCAGCGCTACCACAACCTCATCCACATGGCGCAGCAGGCGGAACAGGCGGGCTTCAGCTCCTTGGGGGTGGGCGAGCATCATTTCAGCCACTACGCCCTGCCTTCGCCGTTCCTGGTGCTCAGCAATGCCGCCGCGGCGACGCGGACCATCGGGCTCGGTACCTCGGTGACCCTGTTGGCTAATGCCGATCCGGTACGCATCGCCGAGGATCTTGCCACCCTCGATGTGCTCTCCGATGGACGGGCCGAGGCCACCTTTGCCCGCGGCGTGGACATCAACACCATGACCGCGTTCGGAATTGGCAGCGTGGACGAACTGCGACCTCGCTTCGAGGAACACCTCCGCCTCGTACTGCGCCTACTAACTGAGGAGGAGGTTTCTTGGACTGGGCGTTATCGGGCGCCACTGCAGCGGGTTCACCTCGAACCTCGTCCGGTGCAAGTACCGCATCCGCGCATCAACATCGGTGGCGGCCTGTCCACCGTTTCGGCTGATCTTGCTGCCGATCTTGGGTTGCCCTTCGTCTTGCCCAGCCTGTTCCGTTTTCCGGCCGACTATCGCGACATCGTGGACCGTTACCGGGAGCGGATGATCACCAACGGCTTCGCCGACCGGGTGTCGGTAACCTTTCCGTGCTATTTGCACGTGGCCCGCACGACCCAACTCGCTCGGCAACGGTGGCGGCCGTACTTCGAGAACTATGTGGAGTTCGCCTCGATGGTGCGCTCGGCTGGGGCGCGCAGCTTCGACTTCGACGTGCTAACTGAAGGCCCGGCGGTGTGCGGCAGCCCGGCTGAAGCGGTGGACCGGCTCAGCTCGATAGCCGAACTGCTTGGGCTGAGTCGGTTGCTGGTACTCATTGATGCCGGGGGCATCCCGGTCGGCATGGTGGACGAGGTCGTCGCTGCGGTGGGCGCAGAGATCATCCCGGCCCTGCGCTGACTCAGAGCAAGGCGTCGGCCAGCTCGGTCCATTCATCCAGCGGAAGCTGACGGTCCCCGCGCAGTACCTGGAGGCACACGTGGTCCGCTCCCGCGTCATGGTGGGCCTTGACCCGTGCGGCGATCTGCTCGGTGCCACCCCAGGCTACAACGGCGTCCACGAGTCGGTCCGAGGCGCGGGTGTGGTCCACCCAGTCCGATTCGTCGAAGCCCAGACGAAGCAGGTTGTTGAGGTAGTTCGGAGCCCGCAGGTAGATCGACATTCCGGCGCGGGCAATGGTGCGGGCCTCGGTGGCGTCGGTATTGAGCACCACCATCTGCTCCGGTGCGAGCAGCGGTCCGTTGCCCATGACCTCACGGGCCATCGCCGTGTGCTCGGGAGTAGTGAAGTACGGGTGGGCGCCCTCGGTGGCGGTCGCGGCGAGTTCGAGCATCTTCGGACCGAGGGCGGCGAGCACGGTCGCAGGCTTCTCGGTCGGTTTCACCGCCATGTACAGGGCTTGGTCCATGCCGCTGAGGTAGTCGCGCAGGTAGGACAGGGGGCGGCTGTAGTCGTGCTTGCGGACCCCGGTAACGAGGTGACGGTGGCTTACCCCGAGGCCGAGTAGGAACCGGTCCGGGTAGGCCTCGGCCAGGGTGTTCTGGCATGCCGCGGTGGACATCGGGTCACGGGCGTAGATGTTGGCGATGCCCGTAGCGAGGCGCAGAGTCTGCGTGGCGGCGAGGAGGTTTGCGGCCGCGACGAACGGGTCGCGTCCGACGGCTTCTGGGATCCACAGGGTGGGGTAGCCGAGCGCCTCGAGGCGTTGGGCCGCCTCTTGGGCGGCTGAGGTGGAGTGGGCGTCAAGCGCCCCGGTCCAAATGCCGATGCGGCCGATTTCGAGCGTCATAGGATCGGGAACCTAGCCCAATGTGAGGGCAAAGAACCTATGGCTGCGCCCCCTGTTGAGGTGAACCCTTGGGGTCATGGCCGACGAGGTGGAACTGGGCTGGTGGCGCGCATCGGACGGGTACGGGTATCCGTCCGATGCGCAGCCGGGCGAGTTGTGGACCGGCTCGGTACGCGGACCACACGGCGAGGCGCCACCCGGACCGGGCTGGTGGCTGGCCAGCGATTACCAGTGGTATCCGCCGGATGCTCGCCCGGGCGAACTTTGGCCCGATCTGGTCTTGGCGCCGCGCGTTACTCTCCGCCCCGCCAGTGTCCCTCCGCAGGCCGAATCGTGTCCTTCCCACGAACTTGTGCCTGTAGCACCCGCCCTTGAGGTTCGGGTTCCGCCGGTCTCTAGCCGGTTCATCCTCGGCCTCGGGGTCGCGCTCATCGTGGTCGGCGTGGCGCTCCTCGCCGCGGTCAAGGCCTATTTTCCAGAAGCGAGTACGGCTCTGCGACTGGTGGCATGGTCCCCCGTCGCGGTTGGCAGTTCGGTGACCCTTGTCGGGGCGGTACGACACCTCGGCCTCGCCCCGTGAGGCCGAGGTAGGCCCTCAGCCCGAGCGGTAGGTGCTCGTCAGCTTGGGGTCGCCACCACCATCGACGGCGAGACGGCCGTCCGTGACCATGCTCAGCACGTGGGCATACACCGAGCCTGCCGCGGGATACCACAAGCGCTTGTCGTAGGCGGCATACAGACCCGGCACAAGGTCCGCGATGGTGGCCGGCTGGGCGGAGAAGAAGCTGATGATTTGCGCCTCGCGCTCCTCGCGATGGTCCAAGAAGCTCTGTACGTAGGCGATTGGATCGTCGATGGCGGGACCATGGGTAGGCCAGTAGCGGCGGTCCTGGCGAGGGAGCAACTTGCGCAGCGACGCCAAGTAGTCCGCCATAGAACCATCAGGGGGACCGATCACCGAGGTCGCCCAACCCATGACGTGGTCACCGGTGAACAGCACGCCCTCCTGATCCAACGCGTAGCAGATGTGGTTCGAGCAGTGGCCCGGGGTGTGCACCGCCTGTAGGCGCCAGTTGGCGTCCTCGGCGGCGAGTTCGTCGTTGTCGTCGAGCTTGTGGTCCGGGACAAAGGTGAGGTCTGGCCCTTCGCGCTTGAGGGCGGGGTCGAGGTCCTCGTATTCCTTGTCGTAGCGCTCCTTCTCCTCGGCGGAGAAGTAGGCGGAGAAGTCGACCTTGTCGTTGGGGTCGTTCGGCCCGACCTGGCCGTGCGGGCCAAAGCCGTAGGTCTGCGCCCCGGTCCGTTCCTTGATCCATGCCGCGCCGGGCGAGTGATCGGAGTGGGTGTGCGTGATGACGATGTGGGTGATGGCCTCGTCGGGTCCGAGCGCGTCGAGGACCGCCTGGAGATGTTTGTCCACCACCGGGCCGGGGTCGATGACGGCGACCTGACCCCGTCCGATGAGGTAAGTCCCGGTGCCCTTGAACGTGAAGGGGCCGGGGTTACGGCACTCGACGCGGCGGATGAGGGGCGAGAGCTCGTCGACGGTGCCGTAGTCGACCTCGAAGTCGCGTCGGTGCTGGATCACGGTGGCCATGGTCCATCCTGCCGCGAATAGGGGGTGTCGTGCACCTGGAACGGGGTTCGGCGCCATCACGGTCCGCCGGTGCCTTCGAGGGCGTCACCGTCTTAGGTCACCGGCCCGATGGTGGGCCGGGCGACGAAGGGGCCGGCCGTGCTCACGGCGCGCTCCAACGCTGTAGCCGTGGCGCAAGTTCGGCCTCGTCCTCGTCGTCGGTGCACAAGGCCAGCAGGCCCCGGCCGTGACCGGGAATGACCACCCCGGGGGCGGTCCAACCGGCTGGCCCCGCGAGTACGAGGCCTGCGCCGCCTAAGCCGCAGCGTTGTCGAAGCCGTGCGGCGCGGGCTGCGGTTTGGCTCACCGCAGTCGCGCTCGCAAGTTGCATGGTTTCCAGCGCCGCGATGGCGGCGAGAATGTCCGGCGGGGCCTCGCGGGCCCGTTCGGCCAAAGCCGCTGACGGTCCAACCACGAGGTAGCGGTCGAATCCGCCGAACAGGCGAGGCCCGAAGGTGCCCAGCGACTCGCCGAGGGCGCTGCATCGCTCGGCCACCGGAACTGGCCAACCGGCGAGCAAGGACTCGTCGAGGTCGACTCCGTAGGGACGATCGGCCCAGCAGCTGGACCAGTGCTCGGGTAGCACGGCGCTCAGTCGACGTTGCAGCGCGTCGAGTGCCGGGTGGACCGGCCCGAGCTGCCAGCCCAGGGCCAACTGTCGTTGCAGGGCGATGGCCATACTCGGCGGTGTGTGCCCAAGCCACGCCCGGCCGTCGGCGAGATCGAGATCGAGATGGACAAGGCCTTCGTCGTCGAGCAGGCGGATTCCAGTGGCGCTGCACCAGCGTGGCCGGCGCGGGTGCGCGCTGCTCGGCGCCGTCGTCGCTTTGGGGTTGTGGTGTAGGTCATCCCATCCGCGGGGCAAAGGAAGCGGGGCCCACGAAGGGTTGGGGCGCCATTGAATCCACGGCTCGTCGAAGGGACCGCCGCCCCCGTGGCGCAAGTACTGTTCGACCTTTACCCGTTCGCGCTCGAAGGCTTCGTGTTCCGCACCGCTGAGCAGACCCAATCGGATCAACTGGGCCAGATCGTCGAGATCTTTGGATTCCCAAGAGCTCAGATCGGTCGAGGCCAGAAGGTCGAAGCCTTGGTCCACGGTGTCGAAGCCGAGTTGGTGTCGGACTGGTGGACGGAAGAAGTCGATCTTCCAGCCAACGGGGACGCCGCTGTCGCGATCGAAGAACAACACCGCGGCAAAGCCCGTACCGGCTGGCATGATGAACAGCGACCCGGGACCGTGCCACTGCTCACTGGGAAGCTGCCAGCCTTGGTCGGGGGTCTGACTCTGGGTATGTCCGTCGACCAGCCGGGGCCATGCCACCGTCGAGCGGGGCACCAGATATCCGACGAATCGGTCGGCGTTGTCGGCGATGACCCGCAGCGGCCGGGCCGACCGCACACGGCCCTCTACCACCTCGCGCAGAACCACGGTGGTACTCGGCGGGAAGATCACGGCCTCAAACGTAGTTGGACGGGTCAGAACTGAATGATCATTCTGCCCCGTATGCCGCCGGCTTCGAGCAGGCGATGGGCCTCGCTGGCCTGTTCGGGCGAGAAGATGCCCGAGACTCTTGGGGTCAGCCGACCGGCTTGCACGAGATGGCGCAGCCCGTCGAGACGGGCCTGCTCGAGCAGGTACTCCCGTACCCACGTACCGTGCAGCATGATGCCCCGCTCGCTGGGGCCATCCCAGCCGCGCACGCTGGCGAAGGCGCCTCCGTCGCGCACCGCCGCGATCACGGCGGAGCGCTGTACGGCCCCGTCGGCGAGGGCGTCGACGCCACCGGGGAAGAGCTGGCGGACCTGCGCCGCGAAGCCATCGCCTCGGGAGAGCACATGATCCGCCCCCAGGGACCGGACAAGCTCGATGTCGCTTTCGGCGGCGTCCGCGACCACGACGAGTCCTTCGACCTTTGCCAATTCTACGACGTAGCCCCCATACGCCCCTGCTGCGCCGGTCACCGCCAGGGTGCTGCCTGGTGCTAGAGCAAGTTGGTCGAGGCTTAGCCGGGCGGTCAGACCGTTCATCGGCAGGCTGGCCGCTTCGGCATGGGAGGTACCCATCGGGGCGAGGGCGACCGATGCGGCTGGTACCACTACGAACTCGGCATAGGCGCCGTGGGTGCCTTGCGGTAGGACGATGGCCATGACGCGGTCACCGACGGCGAGGTTGGTGTCGGTGTTGGGGCCGATGGCCGCCACGATGCCAGCGGCATCCATACCGGGTACGTAGGGGCCGGGAAAGGCCTGCTGCGTAGCGGCCCGGTCACCGTTGCGCACATAGGTGTCCGTCGGGTTGACCGCCGCGGCATGGACGCGAATGCCGATTTCTCCCGTGGCGGGGACCGGCTCAGCTAACTCGACCACCTGCAGGGCCTGGGGCCCTCCGTAGTGCACCACTCCGACTGCGCGCATGACGAATGGTCTAGCCGTTGGGCCGATGACTATCGATTTCAACGCCGGTGGTGCAGGTCTGCCGGGTTCTGCTGGGAGCCACTAGGGTGCGCGCTCATGAGCACGTTGTTGCCTGGTGTGGTCGAGCGTTGGTGGAACGATGACATCCTGCCCGCACTCGTGCAGTACATCCGGATCCCGGCCTTGTCGCCCGCGTTCGACCGTGAGTGGGAGGCCCACGGTGAACTTGAACGGGCGGTGGCGCTGCTCACTACCTGGGCCCAACGCCGGGCCATTGCGGGCATGACCGTGGAGGTGGTACGTCTCGAGGGTCTCACTCCCGTTGTCGTGGTGGAGGTGGCGGCCTTCGGTGAACTCGCCGATCAGGCCCGCGGGCTCGAGCCCTGCGTGCTGCTCTACGGCCACTATGACAAGCAGCCGCCGATGGAGGGCTGGCACGAGGGTCTTGGTCCGTGGACTCCGGTGCTGCGTGATGGGCGGTTGTACGGTCGCGGCGGAGCTGACGACGGCTACTCGCTGTTTGCGTCGTTGGCTGCCATCGAGGCGGTACAGGCATCGGGCGGCAGCCATGCCCGTTGCCTGTTGCTCATCGAGGGCAGTGAGGAGTCGGGCAGCCCTCATCTGCCCGCTTATGTCGAGCATCTCCGTGATCGCATCGGCGAGGTTGCGCTGGTGATCTGTCTCGACTCGGGGTGTGCGGACTACGAGCGTTTGTGGGTCACGACCTCGCTCCGAGGCGTCGTGTCCGGGGTGTTGTCCGTCGAAATAACCGAGGAGGGTCGCCACTCCGGCGCGGTGGGTGGGGTCATCCCCTCGACGTTCCGTATCGCCCGTCACCTGCTCGACCGAATCGAGGACTCGTCCACCGGCGAGGTGTTGTTGCCCGAGGCCAACGTGGTGATCGGCGCCGACCGAGTGGCGCAGGCGGCCGAACTGGTGCGCGCCGTCGGCGACGGCATCGAGTCCTACCCGCTGCTTGCGGGCGTGGAGCTGCGGACCAAGGCCGGTCACGAATTGGTGCTGGACCGCACCTGGCGCCCCGCTCTGGCGGTCATCGGGGCTGATGGGCTTCCACCCACTGCGGTGGCGGGAAACGTGTTGCGCCCGCGCACGGCCCTAAAACTGTCTCTGCGCTTGCCTCCCACAGCGGATCCCGCCGCGGCCCTCGCGGCGTTGGGTTCGGCCCTGGTGGCAGATCCTCCCTACGGCGCTCGCGTCAGTTTCACCGCCGACGTCCCCGCGCCCGGCTGGAATGCCCTACCGCTGCAGCCCTGGGTCCTCGCCGCTCTCGAAGCTGGTTCACAGGCGCACTTCGGGACTCCGCTCGGTTACTTCGGCGAAGGCGGCACCATCCCGTTGATGGGCACCTTGCAGGCCGGCTTTCCCGACGCGCAGCTGCTCGTCATCGGTGTGCTGGGTCCCGGTTCCAACGCCCACGGGCCCAATGAGTTCCTGCATATCGCCACCGGAATGCGGCTGACGGCCTGCGCCGCGGATTTGCTCTCGGCCCATGCCCGCCACCTTCTGGGCGGCCCACCTTCTGGCCCGGAAGGAGTAGCTGGCCGATGAGCGAACAGGAACCCTCCGAACTGGTGGCGGACGGCCCGCGTTTCGACATGGCGAAACTCGATGGGCATTACCGCTACGACGACGGGACCTTTCTTTCCGGCCGCTCGTCGGTGGGTGACTGTTTCGGTTGCGGTCAGACCAACGACCGGGGCCTGCAGTTGCGCTTCCGTCTGTTAGGCCAAGACCGGGTCGCCACGACGGTGGACGTTCCCGCCTCGATGTGCGGGGTTGATTCCATCGTGCACGGGGGGATCCAAACGACGATCCTCGACGAGGTCTCTGGCGTGGCCGCGGAGTTGTGTTTGCCCGAAGGTTCCTCTACCTCGCCTTGTGTCACGGCGGAGCTGACGGTGCGGTTTCGCCGGCCGGTCTCGCAGTTGGGTCCGGTGACCGCGGTGGCGCGGGTGATCCGTCGCGATGGACGCAGCTTGTTTGTCGAAGCTGCCATCGTCTCTGACGATGGGACTGAGTTCACCACCGCCAGCTCTCGATGGGTGCAACTGGCTTGACAGGGCCGGACTCGCGTCCACCGAGTCGGGTGTGACGGTGTCAGCCGCCGGGGTGCCAGGCGACGACGGCGCAAGCACCAATGAACAATGCCAGACAGCTCCGTGAGCCGAACAGCAGGCGTCGGGAAACCGCGGCCAGTTGCTCCTGACGAAGGGCTGCGGCGGTCCGGGTGCCGGCGAGCTCACCCAGGATCACCAGCGCTGAACGCCGGGCCGGTTGCACCACCGTCAGTCGGATCGCCACGGTGAGTGCCCACAGCGCGAGCGCGGTCCACAGCCACGGTGCGGACCATTGCAGCCGCTGCTCGGACGTGGCCACCATGGCCAGGCCGGCGGGGCCCACCGCCAGTCCAGCCGTCTCCAGGCCGAATGCTCCGACCCGATAGGTGATCTGTGCGACCGCGGCGGCATCGCCCGGTTCCAGTCCTGCCGTGGCAGCGCCGAGCGCAGTGGCCACGAAGAGCGCGCCATAACCGACGACGGTGGACAGAACCAGAACGAAGGAGGCGATTGAGAACAGCAGGGTCACGCGCCGTGCAGGTTAGAAGAACGGCTGGCCCTCAGCGGGTTCGTATTACCACCGAACCGACGATCTTGTCGTGCAAGGCTTGTTTTTGTCCGTCCCACAGCGGCCACAGGGAATCGACCACCAGGAATGGCAGGGCCAGACATGAGGCGAAGGGCACGTTGGCGAAGAACTGGATGACGTGGCGCGAAGCACCCCGAGTGGTGCCGATCGGTTCGTTCCCGTTGAGTCGCACCACCTTGATACCCAGAGCCTGTTTCCCTGGGGTTTGGCCACGACCATTGAAATAGGCGTAGTAGCCGAGACCGATCAGCCCGCCGAGGACGCTCGAAACCGTCAGGCGCGTGGACACGGTGAACGCGGTGAAGTCGAAGTTGTTTTCGCTGGCTCGTTCGAGTTGGGCCCTGATGTCATCCCAGGCCACGGCGAGTGCGATGAGCAGGCTCGGGAGCATGAGAAGGAGAAAATCGATCAGTTTCGCCGCGACCCGTTGACCCCAGGAGGCATAGGCCCGACTGGTCAGCGGTCCGCCCTGTGGTGGGCCCCACGGTTGAGCGACGCGGTCGGTTTCGGCCGCTGCCGGTGCCGCCGGCGCGTTCCAGCCGGGCTGGTCCTCGGTGGGGCGCGACGGGGGCGGGCTGCCCCAGACCTGTTCGCCGAAGGGCCGCGCCATCGGGTCGGCACTGGGTTGGGCCCTTGGTGCATGGGGGTTTGGGTCCGGTTGGGCCAGAGGTATCGGCGTCGCACCGGCGAGTGGTCCCAAACCGGATCCGGCGACGGACCCGGTGGCCCCTGCTGTCGGGCCCGGCCTCGGGGCCGGCGTCGGGGCGGGCGCAACACTGCGTTCCTCACCCTGCACTGGCGCGGCAAGGGCATAGCCACCACTCCCGGCCCGGGCTAGCCCCAATGGGGCTTCGACATCGCTGAGCAGCACCCAGACGGTGTCGCCTTGGGCCACCACGTAGGTGTTCGGCGTCAGGTCGCCACGCCGGGCCATGGCGCGGATCTCGTCCTCGCTCACCGGACCCCGGGTCTCGAACCCGTCGGCGTAGTACCAGTTGGCCATGAGTGCTCCTTGCGCTGGGCGACGTCGAAACCCTACGGCGGTGCGGCCCATTGACCGACGATGAACCTCATGGGGCAGCTTTGAGGTACCGATCGCGCCGCTCGGGGTTGTCTCCGGGCCAGAATGGCTTCCCCCATGTCGCGCTCTGTCAAGCTCCGTCCCTGGCAGAAGCGGGCAATCGAGCAATACCTCGCCTCGCCCTACCCCGACTTCCTCGCCGTTGCCACTCCCGGCGCGGGCAAGACGACCTTCGCCCTCACCGCGATGCGTTTGGAGCAGGCCCGCTCCGGTTGGCGTCGGCTGTTGGTGGTGGTCCCCACACAGCATCTCAAGGCCCAATGGGCCAAGGCCGCGGCCCGCTTCGACCTTCACATCGAGACGGATTGGGCCGCGTCACATGGGGTGCTGCCCGCCGACCTCGACGGGGTCGCGCTGACCTATCAGCAGGTGGCCGCGAACCCTGGCGCCCTAGTCGAACTCGCCCGTGACGCCCTGGTGGTCTTTGACGAGTTGCACCATGCCGCGAACGAGCGGGCATGGGGCGAGGGGGTACGCGCCGCGTTCGAGGGCGCCTTTCGACGCCTCGCCCTGTCGGGTACCCCGTTCCGTTCAGATACATCGGCCATTCCTTTTGTTCGTTACCGGCTGGAGGAAGCAGAGGCTGACTTCGAGTACGGCTACGCCGACGCGCTGGCGGACCGCCGGGTGGTCCGGCCGGTCTATTTCCCCCGTGTCGGCGGGCAGATGGAATGGTCCGCACCGGATGGGACGCTCTACGAGGCCACCTTCGAGGATCCCCTCACCCGGGCCTTGGCTAATCAACGGCTGCGCACTGCCCTGTCGGTGCAGGGCGAGTGGTTGCCTGCGGTGTTGTCCCAGGCCAATCGGGAGTTGATGAACCTCCGAGCTAAGGCGCAACCCGACGCCGGCGGGTTGGTGATCGCCATGGACGTCGAGCATGCCCGGGCCATCGCCGCGCTGCTGCGGGACCGATTGGGATCCCAAGCGGTGGTCGCCACCTCCGATGACCCCGACGCCTCGGCTCGCATTGCTCGTTTTGCCGGCGCCACCACGGCGTGGATGGTGGCGGTGCGAATGGTTTCGGAGGGGGTGGACATTCCCCGGCTGCGAGTGGGGGTGTTCGCCACCAACACCACCACAGAGTTGTTCTTTCGCCAGGCGGTCGGCCGGCTGGTCCGCTGGCAGCCCATTGCCGGGGCCGGCCGGCAGAAGGCATTCCTTTTCATCCCCGACGACATCCGTTTGCGTAGTTTCGCCCATCAGTTGGCAGACCAGCGGCGTCATTCGCTGCGCAAACGCAGGGAAGACGTCGATTCGCCCTTCGACGCCCCGGCCGATCCAGCGGCGCTTGACACCTTCGGCGAGACGGAACAGTTGTCGCTGTTCGAGGCGCTGTCCGCCACCCCGATCGAGGTCGAAGAGGAGTCCGTGTTCGACGACCACGGCGATCTCGACGACGCCGACGAGGGCGACGGGGTGGGGTATGACGACACCGCTCTGGAACTGACCCTGACGCCAGTGCTGCGGCCGTCAAGTGGCGCCAAGGGTGGTTCCGCGGGGTTCGCGGCGGACCCGGCGCAGGCTTTGCCCCACGAGTTGGCCGGCCTCGATCCCCGTCAGGCCCGCAATCGTCTGCGCGATCTCAACGCCGCAGTGGTGGCTCAGGTGGCGTTGGTCAGCGGCCAGACTCATGCTCAGGTCAACGCCGAGCTGAACCGCCGGGTCGGTATCCGCAAGGTCACAGAGGCCACAATGGCCCAGTTGCAGAAACGGTTTACGGTAGGTCGAACCTGGCTCGACCAGGACCGCCGAGGCATGGTTCGACGCTGAAGTGGCCCGGAGGCGCGGCCGGGCCAGGCCGCTACGATCGCCCCTTGCGCGAGCTTCCCTCGGCTAGGAAGGGCGTCATGGCAGCCCGCACTCGCACCAGCCGTGACCGCTTTGCCCAGCAGCACGCGGCTACCCGTCGCTTCAGCCTCGGTGAGCCGCGAAATCTGACCGTCGCCGGCAACGGTGAATGGGTTCTGTTCCTGAGATCACGTAGCGGCAGCGACCCGCTGACCTGTCTCTGGGCCCTCGACATCGGGACCGGTATGGAGCGGCTGGTGGCGGACCCGACGGCGTTGGGCGAAGCCGGTGAGGTCGAGTTGCCCGAGGCTGAGCGACGCCGACGTGAACGGGCCAGGGAGAGCGCCGAGGGAATTACCGCCTACGCCGTGGATGATCGTGGTGAGCGGGCGTGTTTCGGCCTGGGCGGTCAACTTTTCGTGGTGGACATCGTTGACGCCACGGTGAGGTCGTGGCCCACGACAGGAGCGGTGTTCGACCCGCGGTTTGACCCTGCCGGAGTTCGTGTGGCCTATGTCTCGGATCGTTCGCTGCGCGTGGTCGGTGTCGGCGAGCAGGACCGAGTGTTGGCCGGGGAAGCCAAGGCTGAGCTCAGTTGGGGGCTGGCCGAGTTCATCGCGGCGGAAGAGATGGGGCGCAGCCGGGGGTTCTGGTGGTCGCCCGAGGGGCAGCACCTCGCCGTGTGTCGGGTTAACAACGCCGCGGTGCAGCGTTGGCACATTGCCGATCCGTCCCAGCCCGAGCGGCCGCCGGTGGTGCATCGCTATCCCCAGGCAGGAAGGGCCAACGCCGTAGTGGAACTGGTGGTGGTGGGCTTGGACGGCAGTCGGATCAACGTGCGCTGGGACCGCAAGGCCTTGCCTTACCTGGCCAACGTGGTGTGGCAGCCCGGTCGGCCGCTGACGCTGGTGGTGCAGTCGCGCGATCAGCGCACGGTCGAAGTACTTGCCGCCGATAGCGAGACGGGCAGGACGCGGTTGGTTCAACGCGTGACCGATGAGCGCTGGGTCGAGTTGGTGGCCGGCGCGCCCCGTTGGGTTGGCGACACCTTGGTCACTGTGGTGGACCGAGACGGCGCCCGCCGGGTGATGGCCGGTGACGAGTCGCTCACCCCCGACGGATTGCAGGTGCGGGCGATTGTCGGCACCCTGGGCGAGGATCTGGTGGTGAGCGCGTCGACCGAGCCCACCGAGGTGCACCTGTACCGGGTGTCCTTGGGTGGCTCGTGTCGTCGGCTCAGCGTGGGCGCGGGCGTGCACAGCGGCACGGCGGCGGGCGAGGTCCTGGTCGTGGCCTCCCGGTCGATGAGCCGCTTCGGGTCCGCGGTGCAGGTACGGGTGGGTGCCCGCAGCGTCGGGCAAATCGCCTCGCTGGCGCAACGCCCGGCGATCACCCCCCGAGTTGGTTTCCACATTGTCGGGGACCGGAACTTGCGTGCTGCGTTGCTCGTGCCCCGGGCTGGTCGCTTCGAGGCGCCCTATCCGGTGCTCATGGACCCCTACGGCGGTCCACATGCTCAGCGGGTGATGCGTTCTCGCCAGGAGTACTTGGTGTCCCAGTGGTTTGCCGATCAGGGTTTCGCAGTCGTGGTGGTGGACGGCCGCGGAACCCCGGCCCGTGGTCCGCAGTGGGAACGGGCGGTGTGGGGTGACCTTGCCGGGCCGGTGCTCGACGATCAGGTCGATGCCCTGCACGGCATCGCCGCGCACGACGAGCGCCTCGACCTCGGCCGGGTAGCCATCCGAGGTTGGTCCTTCGGCGGCTACCTCGCGGCCTTGGCGGTATTGCGTCGACCTGAAGTCTTTCGGGCGGCGGTGGCCGGCGCGCCGGTCACCGACTGGAAGCTTTACGACACCCATTACACCGAGAGGTATCTCGGCCATCCCGATGAGTATCCTGACCATTACGAGCGCACCAGCCTGCTCGTGGACGCCGAAAAGCTGCAGCGTCGGCTGCTGCTGATCCATGGTCTCGCCGATGACAATGTGGTGGTGGCCCACACTTTGGCGTTGTCTGCCGCGTTGCTGGCGGCGGGTCGCGCCCATTCGGTGCTGCCGCTCAGCGGGGTGACCCACATGACTCCCCAGGCGGTGATCGCCGAGAACTTGTTGCGGCTACAACTCGAGTTCCTGGGTGGCGCGCTGGACATGGTCCCGCCGGCCTGAGGTCGTCCTCATCGGCCGGCGGAACTGGACCGCTCAGCGAAAGCGGGGAGCGCGCTTGTCCATGAAGGCGGCAACAGCCTCGTGGTGCTCGGGGGTGGCGTAGGCCCTTTGCAAGGCGCTCAGCTCGCCCTGTTGCACGGCATCGAGGTCGACCCCGGCGCCGTTACGGGTCAGCAGATCCTTGATCATGCGCAACTGCGGATCGGGATTGGCGGCATATTCCCCCGCCAGGGTCAGCGCGACGTCGAGCACCTCGGCGGCGGGAACGGCCCGGTCGACGAGGCCGATGGCGGCGGCCTCGGCTCCGCTCACGATCCGTCCGGACAGCGCCAGGTCGCTCGCCGCGCCCCAGCCGCAGCGCTGCACGAGAAAGTGCGAGCTGGCCAGCTCCGGAACAAGGCCCATCTTGACGAAGCGGGCCGACAGCTTGGCGTCGGATGCGGCGATGAGTTGATCCATCGGCAAGGTGAGTGTCAGGCCCAGGCCGATCGCGGCGCCGTTGATGGCGGCCACCATCGGCTTGGACCCCCGGACCAGGTTCACCCAGTTGGTGCCGGCCTCGGGTTCGTCGGACTTGGCCCGCTCCGCGCCAGAGGCCGCAGACTGCTTGGAGGACTCGATGCGGGTCTGGAACTGTCGACCGATATCAGCGCCGGCACAGAAACCGCGTCCCGCTCCGGTGAACACGATGGCCCCGACGGCACGGTCGGCATTGGCGACCTGCACCGCGTCGGTCAGCTCCGCATGCATCTGGCGGGTCCACGCGTTGAGCTTGTCGGGCCGGTTGAGGGTGATCAGGGCCACATCGCCGCGCTGCTCGTAAAGGATCTCGTCGTACGCCATGGGGCTCCCGTGGTTCGTGCCGGCGTCGCACCCGGCTCTGCGCCGAGACGTTAACGGTTGGGCCGCTATCTGGTCAGACCCGCTCGCGGGCCATGGCGCGCCGACCATCCACTTTGGGCGCCGGATGCCCTGATGGCGTTCAGCTGCAGGTCCTCGGTAACGCTCCGTAGTACGCCAGCATGGTTGGCCCACGCTCGCACAGCATCGTTCGGGGGTCAGTCGGGCCGCCGTTGGTCCCGCCGCCTTCGGTGCGTAGCCCCAGCCAGTTGAGAACGACACCGAGACCGAACAGGCCACTGCCGCCCTGATCGACGCGGGCAACTTGCCAGTTGCCGGGCTTGAGCTTGGCCAATTCCGCCGCTTGGGCGTAAGCCTGGTCACGGTTGCCGACCTCGTCGAGCAGGCCGTGGTGCAGCGCCGTTCCCTCGTCGAAAATGAGGGCGCCGAGTTGGCTGCGGATGGTTCCGGCATCGATGGCACGGCCCGCGGCCACGTGCTCGACGAAGGCGTCATAGTTGTAGTCGACGCCTTGTTGGAGGACCGCGCGCTCCTCGGTGGTGAGGTCGCGAAAGGGGTTGCCGAGGTCCTTTGATCGCCCTGCGGTGATGTATTCCTCGACGATGCCGCCGGTGGTCTGCACTCCACCCATCAGGAGCCCGCCGTCAAGGCCGACCACGTTCGTGTAGCGGCTCAGCGGACCGAAGATCACCCCGATGCTGCCAACCAAGGTGCCGTGGTCAGCGATGATGTGGTCGGCGCCGGCCATGGCGTAGACCCCACCGGAGGCGGAGATGCCCCGTACGTAGGCGACCACTGGGCGTCCGGTGCGACGTTGGTAGGTCTGCACCGCGTCAGCGATCGCCTTGGCGCCGAAGATGGTGCCACCAGGAGTGTCCATCTCGAGGATGACGGCCTTGATGTCGCTGCGCCGCGCCGCTTGTTCGAGATCGGCCTTGACCTGGTAGCCGTAGGTGGCCAAGCCCAGATCCGAGAACAGCGAGGTGCCTTGTTTCTCGCCGAGGATTACGCCGGTCACCGCAATGGCGAGCAGCACATTGGGGTTGCCCTCATCGCCCGCCACGAAATCGGTGGGCAGGGGGTCGCTGGACGCGGCAGAGCCCGTGACCGCGGCAAGCCCCACCGCGACCAGCGCGATCAGGCCGATGACGCCCACGCCCAGGGTGACGATCGCCGCCAGGGTCTTGGCCACGGTTCTGGCCACGGCCTGTCCGATGGACTCCCGGGCCACGAGGCCGGTGAAGGGCACCGGTCCGCTATACCAGCCGCTCCGCCCTAACGGGTCACCGCGGCGGTTCGGGTCGTCCGGCGGGCCGGAGTGGGCTCCGGTGCGCAGGTCCCTCGGTGAGGGTGCAGCCGACGCTGCCGGCTCGCCAGGTTGGTCGCTCATGGTGGTGCCGCTCCTCGGCCTACCACGTTACCGGCGGTGCAGCCCCGGGCGCTTGGGCCCTCAGCTCAGGTCTTCTCGCCCAGTTCTCGGCGGACCGCGGGTAGGACAACCTCGAGGTAGGCGGAGAGGGCTTGCTCGTCCCAGGGGGCCCGAAGTGCAATATTGACGCCCTGGGCGCCGGCCTCACGGTACGCCAGGATCTTCTCGACCGCAGCCTCCGCCGTGCCGAGCAGCGCACCCTCGCTGACCCGGGCGGCGCGTTCCCCCCATTGTTCGTTCATTTGCGCTTTGAGCCGTACCTCCGCCGCGGCATCGACGGACAACATGAACAACAGGTTTGCCGACCGCTCGAGGGTTGCTGGGTCACGGCCGATGCGTTCGCATGCCTCATTGAGCGTTCCGCAGCGTCGACGGAACATTTCCGGGCTGATGTAGGCGCCGTTCCAGCCGTCGGCGTGGGCGGCGGCGATGGCCGGAGTGCGCTTGGGCCCGGTGCCCCCGATCCAGATGGGCAGCCGCCGGCCGCCGACGGGGGCCGGCAGGCAGGAGGCTTCGAAGGTGCGATAGAAGCGGCCCTCGTGCGTTACCCGTTCGATGTCAGGGTCGAGCAGGCCGCGGATCAGCGGAAACGCCTCCTCGAGCATGTCGAAGCGCGTCCCCAGCGGCGGGAAGTCGTAGCCGAAGGCCTTGGCTTCTTCTTCGTGCCAGCCCGCGCCGAGGCCCAACTCGAAGCGTCCACCGGAAAGGTGATCCAAGGTCACCGCCGCCTTGGCCAACAGCCCCGGGTTGCGGTAGCCGACGTAGAACACCAGCGTGCCGATGCGGGCTCGCTTGGTCTCCACACACAGCGCACCGAGGGTGGCGATGGCCTCGAAGTGGGGTTGCGTTCCCCCCGCGGGTGGGGCCTCGTAGAGATGGTCCCAGACTGAAATCCAATCGAGACCGGCTTCATCGAGACGCCGCCAGACCGCACGCATGGTCGACATGTCCATGTTCTGTTGGCCGACGTGGGCGCCGAGCTGAAAGTTCATGAGCGTGCACGCTAGGCCTCCGGGAGATGAGCACGCTGAAGTGTCCGTCACGGGCTGGTGGAGGACCGATACCATGCCGTTTGGCACAAGTCGTGCTCGGCTGTTGGGAGGAACCCCCATGTCTATGCCCCCGCCAGGTACCCCCCCGTCCGGGCCCGATGAGCCCAACGAGGGACTCCCGACGCCTCCCGGGTACACGCCGTCTGGTTTCCCGCCCCCGCCCCCGGGCGCCGATTCGTTCCCGCCCCCGCCGCCACCCTCGGGCACTGATTGGTTCCCGCCCCCGCCGGGAGGTGGCTATTCGCCGCCGAGTGGTGGAGCCAACGCGGGGCCCGGCTTGTATCCTGGCCCGCTGGCGGAATGGCCCCAGCGTGCCCTCGGAGCGCTCGTGGACTGGGTGGCCCCAACCGTTGTTTACCTGTTCATGGGACGCGTCAGCCTTTTGCTCGGGGTGTTGTTCTGGTTCGGGTGGATCGCCTGGGCGGTGTACGGCGGGTACTTGAACGGCACCACCGGCCAAAGCCTGGGTAAGCAGATGGCGGGCCTCAAGACCGTCGGCGAGCAGACCGGTGAGGTCGTCGGGGCGGGTATCGGTATCGCTCGCGCCTTCGCCCACATAGTGGACGGCCTCATCTGTTACATCGGCTGGTTGTTTCCGTTGTGGGACGGTAAGAAGCAGACCCTGGCGGACAAGATCGTCAAGACAGTCGTCGTGGTCGTGCCCAAGTGAGCTGCTCCGCCTGAGCTGCACGTCGGCCCCGCTGAGCGCATTGTCCTCTACGCTCGGGGGCGACACGCCAGACAGGGGAAGCCATGCTGCTCGATGAAATCACCCACACCATGGCGACCTGCCGCCAGTTCCGGCCCGACCCCGTCGATGACGAGACGCTGCTGACGGTGCTCGACGCCGGTCGCTGGGCTCCCCAGGGCGGCAACCGACAGCCGGTGCATTTCGTGGTGGTCCGCGACCCGTACAAGAAGGCCAAGCTCGGTGAGTGGTATCTGGCGCCGTGGCGGGCCTATATGGCCGAGCGAATGGGTACCACGTCCACCAACAGCGACCAGCGTCACCAACGTTCGTCGCTGGCCGAGGCCGACAATTTCGCCGCGCACTTCGGTGAGGCGCCGGTCATTGTCGTGGTGTGCGCCGAGCTTGCCGGGGTACACCCCACCGACACCAACCTCGATCGTTTGTCGGTGGTCGGTGGCGGCTCCATCTACCCTGCGGTGCAAAACGTGCTGCTCAAGGCGCGCGAGATCGGCCTCGGGGCGGCGTTGACGACGCTGCTGTGCGAGGCCGAGCCCCAGGTACGCGAGTTGATCGGGCTCCCGGAGGGATTTATCACTGCGGCGCACATTCCCATGGGTTGGCCGTTGTTGCCCTTCCCCAAACAACTGAAGCGACGGCCGTTGAGCCGCACCACCCACCTCGACAACTTCGGCTCGCCGATGGTGAGTGACGCCGGCCGGTGAGCATCACGGTGTACAGCACGCCGGCGGAGGATTTCTTTCGGGCCGGTGTCGACGAGCGACGCGAGGTGCTCGCCCGTATGGCTGGCGTAGGGATCGACGGCGTGTTCTACGCCGACCATGTCACGTTCCGTAACGGTGCGGGAATGGACGGGCTGATCTTGCTGGCCGGGTTGTCTCAGTTGCACCCCACGCTTGGCCTGCAGATCGGCGTGTACCTGCTGCCCCTGCGCCATCCGGTCCTGGTGGCCCGCCAGTTGTCCTCATTGTGGGAACTCGCCCCCGGTCGGGTGTCCTTCGGGGTGGGGATCGGCGGAGAGGATCGTCACGAGATCGAGGCCTGCGAGGTCGATCCACGCACCAGGGGACGTCGTTGCGATGAATCTTTGGCGGTGCTCCAGCGCTTGCTGGCGGGCGAGACCGTGACCCACCACGGCACCTTCTTCCACCTCGACGAGGTGCTAATCAGGCCGACGCCGGTGCCGCCCATTCCGCTCTACGTCGGTGGCCGCTCCGATGCCGCGGTGCGCCGTACCGGAACGTACGGGCAGGGGTGGATTGGGAGTTGGTGTTCGCCCGAACGGTTTGGCACGGCAACAGAGCTGTGTCGGACCGTGGCCGAAGAAGCCGGTCGGGGTGAGGTCGACTGGCATCACGAGATGCAGGCCTGGGTGGGGCTCGGTGCAGACCGCGACTCCGCTCGGGCGGCGGTCTCTGTGGCCATGGAACGTTTCTACGGGGTGCCCTTTGCCGCCTTTGAACGCTACGTCCCCTATGGGACGCCGCAGGAGGTGGCCGAGTTCTTCTGGCCTTATGTCGAGGCCGGGGCGAAACAGTTGAACCTCACGCCCTGCGCCCAACCCGGGGTCGACGTCGTTGGCTTGACCGGCGCGGTGCGAGCGGCTTTGGTGCGCTGACACCGGGCAAGGGGACCGTTTCGCGCCGTTCCCTCGGCGCGGTTGCCGCGGTGAGTCGCGTCAAGTCCCCACGATGGGCAATGCGGGGTTGATGGTGCCCGGTCGGTGGCTTGAGAACCGTTACGGTTTGGGTCATGGAGCTGTTGGCCGAGGACCGTGGTGCACCCCAACAGTTGCGGGTCTCACGGCGCAAGGTGATGCTCGTCGGGTCTCTGGTTGTGCTGATCGCCCTCGGCGCCGGGGTTACGGCCGTGTTGTGGAGTGCAAGCCGCCCCGGCGTGGAGGAAGTTGCCGCCGAACTCAAGGCGGCGATCGGCCAATCGGCGCCACCACACGCGGCCGACGGTTCGGCAGGCCGCTTCGATACGGCCGCGTTGCGGAACCTGCTCGACGGGATGGTCCAAGGCTGGTACGTCGATCTCGCCGCTGACAACGGGGCGACCAGGGTAGGCGCCGCCGCTCGGGAACTCGACGGCGGTAGCTGCGTGTTTGCCTGGTCCGATGTGGGCGGCCCGCTGAGCGCGATCGTCACCGACCCGGCGCTGCCCTGTGTGGCCGACATCGCCCTCGTCGCCGCCAAAGCGCCGAGCTGATGGGGAGCTGCTCGCGTCAAGTCGTGGATAGCCTGAGCAGGTGACCATGCCACCACAGCGCGGAGCTCCGCTCCCGCCGACGCCATGGGCGACACGCTGGCGTCTCGGCGTGGCCCTCGTCGGGCTGGTCGTAGTTTTGGGTGTTG
Source organism: Ferrithrix thermotolerans DSM 19514 (assembly GCA_945906305.1). Classification (GTDB taxonomy): domain Bacteria; phylum Actinomycetota; class Acidimicrobiia; order Acidimicrobiales; family CAIXPF01; genus CAIXPF01. The sequence goes on from CAMDQT010000004.1 coordinate 63,723, forward strand.
CGATGGTGGTGGTGTCCATGCTCGGCGGTGAGGATGGTTCGGCGAGCTTTCCGGGGGCTGCACCGGCTGACGCCGAGCAGGTGCCGAGTGCCCCCGAGGAGCAACTGCGGGCCACTCCGGCACTGCGTATCCACCCCCAACGGGCGCAGGCTGGTCCGCCGCTCGAGCTGCAGGTCCACGGCATTGGCTGCCCGGGTAGCTCGGGTGTGTTGACCGTCACCGAGGCTGGTTCGGCGGCCCAGGCAGGCGGCGTGGATCGATTGGTGGTCCGTCGCCGCTTCGACGTGCAAGCCGATCGCAGCTTCCAGGTGACCCCAACCTTGGTGGGCCAACCGGCGGGCAGCTATCGGGTGTCCATCGCGTGCGAGCGATACCGAACGGCGGAGGCATTCGGCCAGGTCAATTCCCGTGAGATCTTCGAGCTCACCGAGGTATTGGAGCTCACCGGGCCGACCGCGGCGCTTGAGTTCGTTGTCGGCCCGTTGCAGGCGGTACCGGGAAAGGCCACGCAGTTCGGCTTTGGCGGTGAGTCGTGCGTCGGTGTCGGGGCTCGGGTGGAGGTCCGGGTCTTCCCGCCCTCCGCTATGGCACGCGGCCCGGTGACCGTGCTTACCCCGCCTGTGAGTGGGGGTGTTTGGCAAGGCGTTATCACCGTGCCCGCCGGAGCGGCTTTCGGGACCTACACCTTCGAGGCCTCCTGCCTCGATAGCGCCGGACTGCAGTTCCGTTACGTCAGCCGCCATGTGCATTTTGGGGATCTGGTGCTGGCCGAGGAGCCGGTGACTTCGACCTGGGACGATCTTCTCGACAATCTCGGGATCCGGCTCAAGCCGACCTTGGCGGCCGTGCAGAGCGCCGTGACCGCCAAGCCGTCTTACACCGGGTGACGTCTGCATGGTCGTCGTCTTGATGTGCGGTGCGGGGTGCTCCCAAGACCAGACCTTCTCGGGCCGCGCCCGGTCTGTGTCGGGCGAGCGCCTTGCACGGTGATCGCTGCTACCGTTTCTTTTCCAAATGCTGGCGCTGTCACCTGAGACCGCTCCTGGCCGGTGCGACGGTGTTCGCCGACTAGGGCGTCAACGCTTTTTTGTACCCCGGCAGTGGTTCGTTTCGACGGCCATGGTGGCAGGGGTGGCGTTGGTGCTGTGCGGTCTGTGTGCCTCTCAGTCTGTCGGGGCATTGACCCGGCAGGTGGGGTCAGTTGCGCAGTCCCAGGCTCATTTGGCTGAGGCTCAGGGGGCCTACGACGAAGCGGTCGAAGCGCTGCCCGTGGCGGATTCTCGCTACCGCCAAGTGGCGGCTACGGCAGTGGCGTTGGAGGAGGAGCTCCGGGTGCTTGACCGCCAATCACTGTCCACGGTTCTCGCCTACGAGGCGACGCTGAGTCGGGCCAGAGAGCTCGCCGTGAATGCCTATGTGCGCGGCGGCGCATCGGCAGATTTGGAGAGCTTTATCGACGCCGAAGCGGCAAGCGATGTGGTGCTACGACGTCACCTGGTTACCGGCCCGGTTGATTCCGCCCAACAAGCCGCGGCCGAGTTGCGGACCCAGCGGATCTTGGTCGACAGCGAGGCACGACAGATCGCCGCAGAGGTCGCCGCCGTCGGCTCGCAGCTTGCCGATGCCCATGTGGGCCGCCAAAGGGCCCAAGCCCGTGAGCAACAGGCCTATGCGGAGCTGCTCGTGGCTATCGAGGATCTTCGCGTCAGCGAGGGTGAGGCCGCGGCCGCCTGGGCGGCGGAGCAGGCTGCCGCGGCGCAGCGCCAGGCCGAGCAAGACCGCCTCGCTCGGACCCCATCGCCGAACCCTGGTTCTGGGTCTGGGGGCGGCTCACCGGCGCCGTTCGTTCCGCCCACACCTTCCAACGACGACCAGGCTGAAGCCTGGGCGATACTGCTGGAGTGCGAATCGGGTGGCGACTACACCGCCGTGAGTGGCAACGGGCTGTACCGAGGTGGTTACCAATTCTCGCAGGGCACGTGGGAAGGTGTCGGCGGTGTAGGTGACCCCGCGGCAGCCTCACCGGCGGAGCAGGACTACCGGGCCCGGTTGCTTTACGAGCGTTCCGGGGCTGGCCAATGGCCGCTGTGCGGTCGCTACTTGCGCTGAGCGGGCCGGGGGCTTAGGGCTGCGCAGGCAGGAGCTGAGGGGCGTGTTCTGCCAGCATGGCCAGGACTTGTTTGGCGGAGGGGTTGACCATAGCGGCGGGCCCGACGCGCACCGTTGGTACCGTTTCGTTCCCGTTGGCGACGGAACGTACGAAGGCCGCGGCGCGCTCATCAGCCCAGATGTCGCGTTTGTCGAGCCCGACACCAAGCTGGTCGAGTTGGCGCTCTAGCGCCATGCAGAAGCCACAGCCGGCGCGCCAGTAGAACTCGACGGTTCGCGCCGTAGCGGGGTCTTCGGCGGGGGTGGCGTCGTGGCTACTCATGGGTTCTCCTGGGTCGAGTTCGGTTCGGGGGTCGGCAAGGGGTTGGCCCGGCTTGGCGGCGAGGACGATTTGATCCATCGGCGCCGAGTGGTGACCTCGTCGGTGAGGTGGCTGTCGATTACCTCGTGGCGTTGGACAAGGGTCGAGGCCAACGAGGTAAAGGTGGCGGTGACCGGTAGCGCCATGACTGCACCGATTGGGCCGAGCAAGGCGGCGCCGGCGATCACCGCGCCGAAGGCTACTGCGGCGTTCACCTCCATCGTCTGTGCTGTGATCCGCGGTGCGAGCAGATAATTCTCGACCTGCTGGTAAAGGATGATGAGCCCTAGCACCCACAGCGCTGACACCGGATGCTCCGCCAGGGCAACGAACGCTGGTAGTAGCCCGGCAAGGTAGGTGCCGATTACCGGGATGAACTGCGAGATGATGGCCACCCACAATGCGAGGGCTACGGGTGAGGGAATGCCGATTAAGGCAAAGGTGGCCCAGTGGAACAGGAACGAGGTGAACGCCAATAGGGCGCGGGAGTAGAGGTAGCCACCGGTCTTGTCCACGGCCACTTCCCAGGCTCGCAGCACCGACCGCTGCCGATCCGGCGGGAGCAGGGAGCAGATGAGCCGACGAAGCTTGGGGCCGTCCGCAATTAGGTAATAACTGAACATGGCCACGGTCAGGAACTGGAAGAGAACCACCAGGACGCGGTTGCCGACGGCAAGGATGTTCGGGGCAATTGCCGCCGCCACATCAGACAGTCGACCACCAGCCTGGAACTCCACGAGGAGCTTGGCGGTGTCGACTTCGGCGTCAAAGGTGTCGTTTATCCAGGATTCGGCCTCGGCGATGTAGATCGGTCCGCGGTCGATCAGCTCCGCCGATTGGGTGGCGACGACTCGACCGACGACCCAGCTGAAGGACATCGCCGCGGCGACCGTCACGGTGAACACCAACAGCGTGCTGATACTGCGACGCATGCCCATGCGCTCGAGGCGGTTCACCGCCGGCTCGAGGGCGAAGGAGATCATCAGGGACACTCCGAGCATGATGAACAGGCTGCGCAGTTCGACGAACAGCCACGACAACGCCCACAGGACGGCGACGCCGGCGAAGAACAGCGCAATGGCTCGAGGCACCCATGGGGGCATCGTGGCATGGGGAACGTCGGCGGCTGGCTCGTCGGTCACCTTGGATCCTTCCCTTCATTCCAAGTGGCGCATTGCTGGCGCATTTCGAGAAACCAGCCCGGCGTCCATTCGACGGCGGATTTCACGTCGTCCCTCAGCGCAGTGAGCGGTGTAGGGACACCACGCACACAACGGACCGGTTCGCGGCGCGAACTCTTCGCTGCTGAAACACGATTTGAGGGCATCCCATTTTTGATGGAGCCGACCGAGCGCCCCATCGATGGCCTCGTCCGTCGTCTCTACCTCAATGCTACGGGACCCGAGGTAGAGCAGGCGGGCTCGTTTGGTGCTGCCTCCATTGGTGGCCCGCCAGGCGGCCGCGTAGAGCAGGACCTGGTCGAGTTTGTCCGCGGCAAAGCCAGCAGCGGGGGGGCGGCCGCTTTTGTAGTCGCTCACCACCACTCCGCCTTCGGTGGCATCGACCCGATCGAGCACCCCGAGGAAGGGCACCGTACCGAGTTGGACGTCGAGCCGGCACTCTGTGGCGAGTACATCGACGCGGGCCGGGTCCTCGAGTTGCCACAGGCCGGCTATGGCCTGCCATACCCGCCATTTGTACTGACGTACCTCGTCGGCCGCGAGGGACAGGGCGCTGACCTCGGGTGATGCTTGATGCAGAGGCCATTCTTCGGCCGCGAGCGTGCGGGCACGCTCGAGGGTGCGTTGATCGGCCGAGTCGCCCAGGAGGCGTTCGAGCACGCGGTGCACCAGCGTTCCGGCCAACGCGGCAGCACCGGGTGGATCGGGTAGGTGCTCGACGTAGCGCAGGCGCCAGCGGCGAGGACATTGTTCAAACAGCGTGGCCGAGGACGGCGAGAGGTGACTCGGTTCGGTCAACGCGCTGGGGTTTTCGCCGTCCGGTGTCACGCTCACCGTTGTACCGCAGCGGGTGTGACAACAAAGGAATGGTCGAGGTGGTTTCTGTTCACGGTCGCATCCGGGTTGCGGCCTCGGCGACGAAGCCGTTGAAGTGTTGCTGCATGGTCGGGTCGATTTCGGCGGTGTCCTCGGGATGGTATTGCGTCGCCACCAGCCACTGTTCTCGATGTTCGAGGGCTTCGACCACCCCGTCGGCACTCCGGCCGACGATCACCAGGCCCTGCCCGACGGTATCGACCGCCTGATGGTGGCTGTGTGCCGCGAGCACGGTGAGCGGCTCTTGCGCCGATGAGGCCGAGCCGACCAATCGGTGTAGCCGACACCCGGGTTTGATCGTGACCGGGAGTAGCGGTCCGATGCTCCCCGGCTCGGCCCGGGGGAAGGTGTCCGACGCGTGAGCCAGAAGCCCGGGTTCGTCGGCCAGATGTTGAATCAGAGTGCCGCCGAAGGCCACGTTCACCAGTTGCAGGCCCCGGCAGATGGCTAGCACTGGTAGCGACCGCCGCCCGGCCGCGGCCAGCAGTGCTGTCTCGAAGTGATCTTGAACCGGATCGACCCCATAGGTAGCGCGATGGGCGGCCTGGCCGTAGCGCTGCGGGTCGACGTCGGACCCGGCCAACAACAGCAGCCCGTGGGCCTGGCGCAGAATTGCGTCGGCGTCCTCATCGTCCTCGAGTGCCCGGGGGGCCACGACCCATTCGCGGGCGCCAGCTCGCCACAAGGCTTGGAGGTAGGACAGGCCTGCGACCATCGTGGCCTGACGGCCGGCCCGGCCCGGCGCCAGGATTCGGCCCGGTATCACGATGATCGGAACTTCGCGCCGATCGCCGCTGCGCAGATCCACCGCCATCGCGCTCTCGCCCCAGCTAACGCTTAGCGCTTGTATTCGTAGAAGCCGCGGCCGGCCTTGCGGCCGAAGAGACCCGCCTCGTTCATGCGGGCCAACAACGGCGGGGGGGCGTAGAGCTGTTCACGAAACTCATCGTAGAGCGACTCCGCTACCGCCATGGTGGTGTCCAAACCGATCAGGTCGGCCAGCGCTAGCGGTCCCATTGGATGGTTGCACCCTTCAACCATGCCGGCGTCGATATCGGCCGCGGTGGCAAAGCCGGACTCCAGCATGCGTACAGCGGAAAGGATGTAGGGGATCAGCAGCGCGTTGACGATGAACCCGGCCCGGTCCTTGCTGCGGATAACGCGCTTGTTCAGGTGCTGCGCCGCAAACGCACCTACCTGCTGCTCGGTGCCCTCGGACGTGAGCAGGGAGGTGACCACCTCAACGAGGTTCATCACGGGAACCGGGTTGAAGAAGTGCATTCCAATGACGTTGGCGGGGCGGCTGGTGGCCATGGCCAGCTTCATGATCGGGATGGACGAGGTGTTGGAGGCCAGGATCACCTCGGGGTTGGCGATGACCTTGTCCAAGGTTCGAAAGACGGAGACTTTGGCGTCCTCGCTCTCGATCACCGCTTCTACGACAAGGTCGCGGTCGGCGAAATCGCTGAGGTCGATGGTGAAGCCCAAGCGGTGTACCGCGTCATCGCGGTCGGTGGGGTTCAGTTTGTTCGCGACCACCGCTCGGTCAAGGGACTTCACCAAGCGATCCCGACCGCGCTCGGCTGCCTCGGCATCGACCTCGTGCACCAATACATCGAAACCGGCACGGGCGCACACCTCGGCTATGCCCGATCCCATAAGTCCGCAGCCGACCACTCCGACACGTTCGATCATGGGCCGAACCTTACCGGTGAACCGCCCGCCCAACGGGAACGGCGAATCAGACTGTCCGGGCCGATCACGCCGACCACATTGCCGGCGTGGTCGACCACCATGACCGTGCCACGCCCGGTCTCCGGGTGGCTGGCGATCACGCTGAGCAGCGACTCATCGACCCGCACCACCGGTACGTCGCGTCGTGGTTCGAGGAGTTCAGACACCGTCACCCCGGCACGAGCCACCACTGGTACAGCCAGGGCGATGCTCAGGCGGACCACACCGTGCACCGCACCGTCTTCGCCGCGCACGAGGAGAACGTCCTGGTGCCGCGACGCGGTGATCGACTCGCCGTGCACCAGCAGTTGTTCGATGTTCATCCAACCGTCGACTACCGCTGGAGTGGGTCTCATGACGTCGCCCACAACCCGGTCGCGGAGTTCCTCGCTGAGCCTCCGACGGCGTTCGTGTTCAATGCTCGCGCCGAGCACGAACGCCGCGATGACGAGGGCCCAGATCGCGCCGGAGGCGCCATTGCGCAGTTGCAGCAGCCCGAGCAGCCCGAGCGCTGCTCCGACTAGCCAACCGGCGCGGGACGCTACCGTCTCGCCGAGTTCCGCGCTGCCAGTGGCACCCCAGACCGTTGCACCTAGCACCCGGCCGCCGTCCAGGGGCAGCGCCGGTAGCAGGTTGAGGGCCAGTAACAGCACGTTGGTACGGGCCAACCAGTCGAACATGGCAGAGCTCAGCGTCGGCACTGTGGCCGAATCCGTCGCAGCGGCCAACAGCCAGAAGATGCCGCTGGCAACTCCGGTGGCCGCGGGTCCGGCCAACGCGATGCGGGCTTCGGCCGCCGCGGTCCGCGGTGGGGAACTCAACCGGGCGACCCCTCCGAACATCCACAGCGTGACCCCTTCCACTCCCACTTGCTCGCCGCGGGCGACGAGGGCATGGCCCAGTTCGTGCCCGAGAATTGACAGGGCGAACAGGGCGGTGGTCGCCGCGGCCGCAGCCCAGTAACGCCAGGGGCCATGGCCGGGGAACGTCGTCGGATACTGGTCGAGGGCCAAGGTCAGCGTGACGAGAGCACTCACGAGCAGCAGCCCCCAACTGATGCTCACCCGGATGCCCAAGACGCGGCCCAGGGACAACTCGCTACGTGCGCTCACCCTATGTCCTCCTCATCGCGAGCCGTTGGGGTGCTCTTGTTGGTCAGTGTGACCATTGCTGGGCCGGTCGGCTCATTCGTCCCGAGCGGTGCAGGCGGCACGATGAGGCGGTCGGCGGCGAGTAATGCGACCGATGTCTTGCGAGGTGGGCTAGTCGAGCGGGTAGGAGCCGAAATGGCCCCTACCCGCGACGCGTCTGGCGTGGGTGGCCCGATCATCCATCGGGGTGGGTGACAAAGTCGATGAGCTCCTCAACGGCGCCTACGAGCGTGGGGTCAAGGTCGGCATAGGTACGGACCTTGCCCAGTAGTTGCTTCCAGAACTTCGGCGCATCGGCGACCCCGAGCGCTTCGCACACGCCGTCCTTCCAGGGGCGGTCGCGGCCTACCTCGGGCCAAGCCGGTAGGCCGACCAAGCCTGGCTTGATGGCGGCCCAGACATCCACGAAGCGATGACCGCGGACACAGACGCAGGGATGGCGGACCGATTTGGCGATGCGCGCCTCCTTGGAGCCGGTCACGAGGTGATCGACGAGCACGCCGAGGCGCCGTCCGGGTTCGGGGCCGAAGCTCTCGATGCGCGGGGCCAAATTGTCGATGCCGTCGAGAAGTTCCACGACGATGCCTTCGTGGCGCAGATCGTCGCCCCATACCTTTTCGACCAGCTCGGCGTCGTGACGGCCCTCAACCCACAGACGGCTGCCCCGGGCAACTTTGGCGGGGGATTTCGCGACCGCGATGGAACCCGACGCGGTGCGTTGCAGGGTGCTGTCCCGCGTGCTCGATGGCACGACGAGGGTGGCGATCCGGCCATCGATCAGGTAGCCACCTTCCTCGAGTGCAAAGCGGTGCTGGGCGCCTCGGCGGTCCCGTAGCAGCACCTGGCCCTTACCCCAACTGACCACGGCACCGACGACGGCGCTGGCCCGGTGCTCGACGACGAGGCCGGGGGCCATGGCCCGGCGCGGAATTGGCTGGCGCTTGCGGTCGGTGTCGACTGGTCCTGCCACGATGCCGTCGCCGGTCCGTCGCTGCTGCACCGCATGATCGTACCGACCGGCGACTCGTCGTCGGTGGCCATCGCCATGCATTCGATCTTGACCGGCAATGTGATCAGGGCCGGCGGGTGAGGCCGTCAGCAACGCCTACCTTTGCAAGGTCATGATCGTGGTCGACCTCTCCGCTGTTTCCATGAGCCGCCCCGACCGAGCGTTGTTGTCCGACGTCTCGCTCACCGTGTCCACCGGCGAGCGCATCGGCGTCGTCGGCATCAACGGCACCGGGAAATCAACGCTGCTGCGAGTGGTGGCCGGTGTCGAGCAGCCCGAGAGTGGCACCGTGCGCCGTGGCACGAGTGTTCGGATCAGCCTGCTCGATCAGGGTGGAGACCTACCGGATACGACGGCGTTGGCCGCCGTGGGTGAGGGCTGGGAGGCCGAGGCGGCCTTGACCCGGCTGGGTCTCGGCGACTTGTTCGACCGCCCGGTGGCGCAGCTCTCGGGCGGGCAGCGCAAGCGGGTGGCCCTGGCCGCGGCGTTGCTGAACCCCGCCGACCTCTTGATCCTGGACGAGCCGACCAACCACCTCGACGTGGACGGTATCGAATGGCTGGAGGCGGAGCTCAAAAAGTTGCGCGGCGCGGTGTTGTTGGTGACCCACGACCGTCACGTGCTTGACCGAGTCACCAATCGCATCGTGGAACTGGACCGCGGCCGGGCCTACGTGCATCAAGGTGGCTACGCGGCGTACCTCAATTCCAAGGCCGAACGCGAGGCCCTCACGGCGCGGGTCGAGGACGTGCGCCGCAACCTGGCGCGTTCGGAGTTGGCCTGGTTGCGACGCGGTGCCCCGGCGCGGACCCGCAAGCCAAAGGCCCGTATCGCCGCCGCCACACAAACCGTGCAGGGTCGCGCTCCGAACGCGGCTCGCGGTGCTGCCCTCGATCTGCACATCGCCGCAACGCCCCGCCTCGGTGACACCGTGATCGAACTGCGTTCGGTTCGTGCCGGGTACGGCGATGCTGCGGCGCCGGGGGAAATCCGTCCGGTGCTGGATGGGGTTGAACTGGCCCTCGATCCTGACGAGCGACTGGGGATCATCGGTCTCAACGGCACGGGCAAGTCGACCTTGCTCGACGTGCTGGCGAGCCGTCTGGCGCCGCTGGCCGGTGAGGTGGTGACCGGCCCCACCGTCCGCCTCGGCTATTGGGATCAGCTCGGCGCGGACCTCGATCCCGACCTGCGTCCGGTGGACGTGGTGGCTGGCCCGGCGCGGCGGCCGGACTGGAGCGATGAGGCTTTCCTGGAACGGTTCTGGTTCGACAAGGACAACGCCTGGGCACCGGTCGCGACCTTGTCCGGTGGTGAGCGGCGCCGCTTGCAACTCGTGGCGATCCTGGCGCAGCGCCCGAATGTCCTGCTTCTGGACGAACCCACCAACGACCTCGATCTTGACACCCTGCGTGTCCTGGAGGATTTTCTGGAGGACTGGCCCGGTGCGCTGGTCGTGGTCAGCCACGACCGTGCTTTCCTTGAGCGCACCGTGACCGACGTCATCGTCGTGGACGGCAGTGGCGGCGCAGCTCGTCGCCCCGGCGGGTTGGCCCGATGGCTGGCGGACCGGGCGGGCGGGTCGACCCCAGGGCCCACGTCCTCGGGCGGCCGGTCGGGGCCTAACCGCAAGCGGCCAGCGGGTAGTTCCCCCATAGCAAGGGACGGCGACCGGCCGATTGGTGCGTCCAAACCATCTGTGAGCACCTTGCGCCACAGGCTGCGCGACACCGAAAAGGAATTGGCATCGCTGACCCGGCAACGCGACGCGCTGAATGCCCAGCTCGAAATGGCCGGGGTTAGCGCAGATATCGCCGCACTGGCCCGTATTGGGACCGAACTTGCTGCGGTGTCATCGGCCCTCGACGCGGTTGAGGAGCGTTGGTTGGAGTTGGCGGCACAGTCAGAGTCCGGCTGAGCGTGCCCGGTTGAGCTGGCGGCGATTGGGGCCGGGAGGAGAAGGGCTTCGGTAGGCTCCCGCCGGTCGAAAGGCGGTCCTGCGTGCTGCGAGTCATGACCTGGAACCTGTGGTGGCGTTTCGGCCCGTGGCAGGCCCGCCAAGCGGCCATCGCTGCGGTGTTGGCCGAGCAGTCGGCTGATTTGATTGGGCTGCAGGAGGTGTGGGTCGAGGAGGGCGGTGTCAGCCAGGCGGTGCGGCTCGGCGAGCGGCTCGGTATGCATGTCGCACACGGTGAGCTGCGATTTCGCCATGGGCTGGCGTTCACCAATGCGGTGTTGTCACGCTGGCCCTTCGAGTGGCAGGACTCCGTCGTGTTGCCCGATGCCCACGGCGCGGCGTCGCACCGTCAGGCGGTGCTGGCCCGGGTGGCTTCGCCCTTCGGGCCGGTGCTGTTCGTGACCACCCACCTCGACTGGGCGTTTGACGGCAGTGCGACCCGTCAGGCGCAGGTCGCGGCGCTGTGCCAGTTGGTGGCCACCCACCGGCCTGACCCCACCGAGGGGTTTCCGGTCGTGCTTACTGGAGATCTCAACGCCGTACCGCACAGCGAGGAGATCCGTCTGTTGACCGGTGCGGCTCCGGTCCCGGTGGCCGGGCTGGCGTTCACCGATTCCTGGGAGGTGGCCGGTGGTGGCGAGGCGGGCCATACCTGGAACGGGGTGAACCCGTATCTGGCCGACGCGTCCTACCCCAATCGCCGCCTCGATTACATCTTGGTCAGCTGGCCTAGACCCAAGCCGTTGGGCTCGGTGAGTTCGGTACGGCTGGCGGGAATGGATCCGATCGACGCCGTGATGGCCTCGGACCACTACGCCGTGGTGGCGGAGTTGCGCACCGAGCACCCCACCGACCTGCGCAGCTGACAGCCCAGGCGCTACGTTCAGCGGCCATGTCGGGCGAACTGCAAGGAAGGGTCGCCATCGTTACCGGTGGTGGTCGGGGAATCGGCAAGGCCATCGCGCTGGGCTTGGCGGCCGATGGCGCTGACGTGGTGGTGAACTATCGACGCGATGGCCTCGCCGCAGCCGAGACGGTGGCGGCGATCGAAGGCCTCGGGCGTCAGGCCATTGCGGTCGCGGCCTCGATCGACGATTTCGATGCGTGCGCCGCTCTGGTCGAGGCCGCCGTTGGGCACTTCGGTTTTGTGGACATCCTGGTCAACAACGGTGGCATCGCCAGCCAGGGTCGCTCGGTGGCAGACACTGACCCGGCTGAGATGGCTCGGGTGGTGCACACCCACGCCTTTGGGGCGTGGAACATGTCCAAGCTGGTCCTACCGACGATGCGTACTCGCCCCCGAGGCGACATCGTGATGATCTCTTCGGTGGCCACCATGTCCAATGGTGCCAACGGAGCGCCCTACAACATGGGTAAGGCAGCCCTTGAGTCCTTGGCCTTTACCCTCGCCAAAGAGGAGCGACCGCACGGCATCCACGTCAATATTGCGGCCCCCGGTCTGGTGGAGACGGACATGGGGCGACGATTGGCCCGCGCCGTCGCCGGGGTCGAGGATCTGCGCACCCTCGATGCCACGATGCCTTTCGGGCGGGTCTGTCAACCGGAGGACGTGGCGGACGTGGTGCGGTTCTTCTGCTCCGCCAAGGCTGGCTATCTCACCGGTGAGAAGCTGAATGTGTGGGGTGGTGGCCAGGACTGGCGCAACGCCGGCACGGCGGAACACTGAGCGAGGCGACTCGCCCCTGCGTCGAGGGCGTCGCTCCCGCTACCATTTCTCCTACGGCGATGTTGGAAATCCCGGGCTGTTGGCCCATGTCGACCGAGAGGGAGCAGGTGCGTGATGTCGAGGACCGAGGCGATGGACAGCGGTGTGGCCGATGGCGGCGAGGCCGACGCGGTTATCGAGTTGGTCGAGTTCGTACTCACCGTCACCCCTCAGGCGATCGAGAAGGTGCTGGAACTACGTTCCGGTGAGGACAAGGCCGAGCTGATGGGTCTCCGGGTGGAGATCACGGGCCATGTCGGCGTGGACTTCCAATACGACCTGTCCTTCGAACCTCTCGAGGATGTTGCCGAGGGTGACTCGGTAACGGTGCAGTCGGGCCTGTCGGTCATCGTTCCCGCCAAGAGCCTGATCAATCTGCAGGGCTCGACGCTCGATCTTCCCACCAACGCCGCCCAGGGTGGGTTAGTGATCCGTAACCCGAACCGGCCCAATCCCCTGGCGGGGCTCCACCTCGAGCTGTCCGGCACCATGGCGGAGAAGGTTCAGACACTGCTGGAGCAGTCCGTCAACCCCTCGCTTGCCGCTCACGGGGGTTTCGCCACTCTGATTGGGGTGGACGAGGAGGCCGGCAACGTCTATCTCACCATGGGTGGCGGGTGCCAGGGCTGCTCGATGAGCCGAGCCACGCTGACCAATGGCATCAAGGCCGCCATCATCGAGGCCATGCCCGAGATCGTCGACGTCATCGATGCCACCGACCATTCTGCGGGTAGCAGCCCCTTCTACAGCTGAGCGCCGTCCCGCGCCCCGCCGGTCAGGGCTGATCGGTGTCGGTGGTTGCGCCCAAGTGGCAGAAGGCGACGATCGCTTCGGTACGTGCGCCCTCGCCAAGCTGGCCGCGAGTCACGGCAATCGGATCGGGACGCAGCGCCTCGGAGGGTCGACGCGACTGGGTGGAAAAGGCACTTCCCGCCACGTTGAGACAGCCTTTGGCGGCGCCGAGATTCCACATGCCTTCGCGGTCCCCGGGGCCGTATCCCAACGACGGGAGATTGTGCATGTTCGGGTACATGGCCTCGTCGGTGTGGGCCACGTGGTCCAGGCCCATCATGTGGCCGAGTTCGTGAAGCAGCAAACCTTCCAGCCCGTTGGGGCCGGTTCCTTGGGTGAAGTTGAGCGTTTCGTTGATGTGAACGAACCCTTGGGCGACGTACGCGTCAGACCCGTTCCATGGCGTGTAGTAGGCGCCGCCACCAAGTCCTGCGATGCCGCTGATGGAGGGTGACTCTTCGGGGGACACGAAGGCAATGACCGCCTTGACTCCGGCTGGGGGTTGATGGTTGTGGCCGAGGTCGGTCTCGCCAAGGTCCACCAGGTCGATACCAGTGGCGGCTTCTACCTTGGCTATGGCACGGGCCACCTCGGTCCGGGCGAAGGACGGTGCGCCGCTGTAGTTGACCTTGTAAGTGAGTGTCGAACACGGATTCCAGCGGGCGAAGCTGCCGTCGCTCATGCGGTAGAGGAAGGCATGCGGTCCATCCGAAGGTGGCCCAGTATCCTTGGGCATATAGCCGTCTCGAGGGGTCGCGGCCGTTCCGGTGAAATAGCCGTTGACGTCGATGAGGAGGTGGGCGCCGGTCAGCGTGTAGAAGGAAAGGCCGAGGCTCGACACGGGAACAAGAGCATGGTTGGGCACGGTCTGACCCGGTCGCACGGCGTTGAGGTTCGATGCCAAGGGAAGATCGAGGCCGGCGGCGAAGAGGGTGAAGTAGCCGGCGGCGTTGGTGTCGGTCACGGTGGCGTTGGCCGCCACTGCGGACACCCCGGTGGAGGGTATGCCATGTCGACCGGCGGTGGTGACATCGAATGTGGTGTTCGCACCCGGTTTGATTCCCGGCCGAGGTGAGAGGTTCGGTAGGCGACTATCGAGCAGCCGCGCCGGGGTGAGCGGCACGAACAAACCTTCATCGGAGTCTGGGCTCGAGGGTCCGCTGTACCAGCCGTTCAGATCGACCACAACATGGGTTGCCATCGAGGCATAGATCGTCACCCACCCGTTGTGGAGCGGAACGATGGCCTGGTTGGTGATGGTCTGGCCAGCCACAGATACGTTCAGGTTGGACACCGTGCCGGGCGGGGTGCCTTTGGGGATGGCCGAGAGAAACCCTTGCCCCTGTGTTTGGGTGACGGTAAGGGTCAACACCGCCGCGGTGGCAGAGCGGGCGATGGTGCCGAGGCTGGCCACATCGATGTCGACCGTTCCTGCCGGAGCCAGGGCGCCGAAGCGCACGGCATTGGGGGCGCGGGTGTCGATGAGGCGGGTCGGGTTGAGGATCTGAAGCCGTCCGCTGGTGGACGTCGCGGCCGGGAGGTAATACCCGGCGATGTCGGCGACGAGGTGGGTGCGCGGGTAGGAAAAGAGGCGAACACCGCCGGTGCCGAGGCCCACCGTGACGAGGTTGGCGACGGTCTGGCCGGGGTATTCAATGTTCAACGAACTGGTGTCGGGTAGCGCCGCCCCATCGGGGTAGGCGGTCACGAAGCCAACCGCCTCGGGTTCGGTGACGGTGATGTTCAATACCACCGCAGTGGCCTCGGCAGGAACGGAAGCGACTCCCCCGACGATAGGTAGCAGCATGCGTTCACGGGCCGCCGCTTTGCCTCGGTGGCCGCCGACGGCGGTGCGGGTATCGAGCACCCTGGTGGGGCTCATTGGTACGTACCTGCTCGTGGACTCCGCCGGAGCGCTGGCGCTGGCCTGTTCGGTCGCCCCCTGGGGAGCACTCATCACCTTGGCCGGCGGTGGAGCGGGGGCCGTGGCGGGCGATGGTCCGGTGAAGGACGTGAACATCACAGCGATAATGGCGACCAACCGAGCGAACACCCGAATGTATTCGACGTTCGGGCAGGCAGCCTTTCTGGGCCGATTGGCCTATTCCAGGTTGGATCATCGAATGTCCACCAAGCGGTGAACGTCTCGGGTCGGGGCAGATTCGAATTGCCTGCGTTGGTCGTCCTACGCTCCCGCGGAGTCCGAACAGCGAAGGGGAGCAGATGCGAGGCATCATCGCGGCCGGGGGATATGTCCCCTATAACCGCCTGCAACGGAGCAAGATCGGTCAACTACTCGGTTCGGGGGGAGGTCGCGGCACCCGCTCGGTCGCTTCCTTTGACGAGGACACCACCACGATGGGGGTCGAGGCCGGCCGCGTCGCGTTGAAGAACGGCGCTGGTGTCGTTCCCAATGCGGTGTTCTTCGCCACCACTGCACCGGCCTATCTCGACAAGAACAACGCCACGGCGGTGCACGCTGCGCTGGACCTGGCGGCTAATGCGGGCGCGTTCGATATGACCGGTTCGCTGCGCTCCGGCATGGGGGCGTTCATCGCGGCCGCCAACTATGGGTGGGGTTCGGCCCTCTTGGTGGTCTCGGACACGCGGACCGGCTTGGCGGGAAGCTCCGACGAGGCGAACGCCGGCGATGGCGGGGCCGCCGTGCTCTTCGGTGACGATGCGGCGGGCCCGGTCATCGCTGAGATCATCGGTGGGGCCATGCATAGCGCCGAGTTTCTCGATCGCTGGCGCAGCGTTGGTAGCTCCTCGGCCAAGATCTGGGAGGAGCGATTCGCGGAGGCGGCCTACGATCCGGTGATCAAGGCCGCGGTCGCTGATGCGTATGCCCAGTCCGGAGTCACCGCGCAGCAGATCGACAAGGTCGTGATGACCGGCATGGCATCGCGGGCGGTGCGTAGTGCCGCCAAGTACGTCGGCGTGGCCCCCGACAAGTTCGTGGACACGTTCGAGGAGACCGTCGGTAACACCGGGACGGCCCACTTCGCGCTCATGTTGGTGCACGCGCTCGAAACGTCCGCTCCGGGGGAGACCATCCTGGTCATCAACGCGGCCGACGGCTGCGATGTCTGCATCCTGCGCACCACCGATGCGATCGCTGGCTACCGGTCCGTCAACACCGTGGCGGAGCAACTACGCGGCGGAAACGACGGGCTCGACTATGGCAAATTCCTAACCTGGAAGGGTCAGTTGACCCGGGAGCCGCCCCGCCGACCCGATCCCGACCGCCCGGGCGCGCCGCCTATGTTCCGCTCCGAGAAGTGGAAGTTCGCCTTCCACGGCTCGCGTGACCGCTCGACGGGGACCGTGCATTTGCCACCGCAGCGGGTGTCGATCCGGGGCGGAGCCGTGGACGACATGCAGGACGTGGCCATGGCCGATGTCCCCGGCACCATCACCACCTTCACCATCGACCGGTTGGCCTTCTCGCTGTCGCCCCCGTTGGTGGCGGCGGTCGTCGACTTCGACGGTGGGGGCCGCTATCCGGTGGAGATGACCGACATGGACCCCGCCGAGGTCAAGATCGGCATGCGGGTCACGATGACATTCCGGCGGCTGTACACCGTGGACGGCATCCATAACTACTTCTGGAAGGCTCGTCCGCTTCGCTGAGGGCGCCCGAGCTGTGCTCGCCGCAGCGGGGGGCGAAGCTCAGATGCGTTCGACGAAGACCTTGTCGGCGAACAAGGCCATTGCTTCGATGGTCGGCCGGTTGCCAACCAGTACCGTCCCGCCTGGCTCGGCCAAGGCCACGACTAGGGCGTCCACTGCGGTGCCGCGGTTGACCGCGGTTCGGAGCCACGCGGCTCGGCGGGCGAGATCTTCGCTGAGGTCCTCGACCAGTAGGCAACAGCGCAGAAGACACTGCACGTTGTGGTCGATTGCGTCGTCACCCGTCAGCGCTTCGGCCACGACCACGGTCGGAACCCGGGCTGGCCACAGGCCGGCGTTGCGCAGTCGGGCCAACAGAACGGCCGAGCGCGACGACCCGTCCGCTAGCCGCCGCACGGCGCTTGCATCGAGGACCAGGTTCCAACTGGTCCCGATGGGGCGCGGTTCAGCCCCCAAAGCGGGCACGGCTCAGCCGCCGCACGATGATGTCGGCCCGCTCGTGGTCAGCGGCCGTCGCTCGCTGAAGTGCATTCGCCAGGCCGGCGAGATGGGCATCGGTGGCAGCGAGGAGGTCAAGCCGTTCGATCTCGGTGCGCAGCGCGGCTTGCAACATTTCCGACGCCGGCAGGTTCCGCTTCTTGAGCTCGTGGTAGAGGTCGTCGGGGAGGTACACCTGCAGCCGCGGCATACGCCTAACTATACGCCTATACGGCTTGGGTTTGACAAGCTGGTCAACTACGATCGGGCTCAACGGCAGAAGGGGAGCACCAAGATGAGTTCAAACGGCATTCGTGACAAGGTCGCCATCGTCGGCATGGGCTGCACGCCTTTCGGTGAGCATTGGGGTAAAGACGTCGATGACCTGTTGGTCGACGCCACCGAGGAGTGCTTCCGCACCTCAGGCATCGGCAAGGACCAGATCGATGCGTTCTGGCTCGGCACGATGGGCTCGGGCGTGTCCGGGCTCACCCTGAGCCGGCCGCTGAAGATCGACTACAAGCCGGTCACCCGGCTCGAGAACATGTGCGCCACTGGCTCGGAGGCATTCCGCAACGCCTGTTATGCCGTCGCCTGCGGTGCCTATGACATGGTCATGGCCGTCGGCGTCGAGAAGCTGAAAGATTCCGGCTTCTCCGGGCTGGTTTCCGCCGCGCCACCAGCGGACGGTACCCACCCCACGATCACCGCTCCGGCGACCTTCTCCCTACTCGCCCCGGCCTATGGCCACAAGTACGGGGTCAACGAGGAGGACATGAAGGAGGTCATGACCCGTATCGCGTGGAAGAACCACAAGAACGGTGCGCTCAACCCGCGGGCTCAGTTCAAGAAGGAAGTGGGCAAAGACGTCATCTGCAACAGCCCGCTGGTGGCAGGTCCGCTGGGCATCTTCGACTGCTCCGGCGTGTCCGACGGTGCCGCCTGCGCCATCATCGTGCGGGCCGAAGACGCTCACAAGTACACCGACAAGCCGCTTTTCGTGAAGGCGCTGTCCTTCACCGCTGGCCCCGCGTTCGGCCCGATGGACCCCGACTACGACTACACCACCTTCACCGAGGTGTCCAAGTGCGCCGAGGATGCCTACCAGCAGGCCGGGGTAACCGACCCTCGCAGCCAGCTTGCTATGGCGGAGGTGCACGACTGCTTCACCCCCACTGAGTTGGTGCTGATGGAGGACCTCTCCTTCGCAGAGCGGGGCACCGCCTGGAAGGAAGTGCTCGCCGGTACTTTCGACCTCGACGGCGATCTTCCGGTCAACCCCGACGGTGGTCTCAAGAGCTTCGGCCACCCCATCGGTGCATCGGGTTTGCGGATGCTGTTCGAGTGCTGGCTGCAGTTACGGGGCGAGGCGCCGCCGGAGCGTCAGATCAAGACCAACCGGACCCTCGGCCTCACCCACAACCTCGGCGGCCAGCCTGGTGCGTGTGTGAGCTTTATCTCAATCTGGGGCACCGAACTCGGCTGAGTAGGTCCTCTGAAGACATCGACCAAGGGTCCGGCCGTCACGCGGTCGGACCCGGTTGTGTTTTCGGGGCCGGTCCGGCGGGCGCAATCAGCCCAACGAACGGCGCGTGTCCAACACGGTTCGTACCCGCTGCGCGATGCTGGCGGCGTCGAGGCCGAGGTCGCGCAGAATGTCATCGGGCTTGCCGTGGGGCAGGAATCGGTCGGGGACTCCCAACACGTCAACCTCGCACGGAGCGCACCCGGTGCTCAGGCCATGTTGGGCTATGGCCTGAGCGATGGCGCTTCCCGCTCCGCCGTCTCGCAGGCCATCCTCGATGGTGAGGACCAGTTCGTGCGCCGCGGCGTCGGCGATGAGTTTGGGGTCGAGTGGCTTGACCACCCTGACGTCCCACACGGTGGTTTCGATGCCCTCGGCTTCGAGCAGCGCGGCCGCTTCGAGTGCGGCTCCCACCATCTTGCCGATACCGAGAAGACCCACCGCGCCCGCTCCTCGACCGGGCTTGCCATCTACCAGGCGAAGGCTGTGCAGGCCCGATCCGACCGCCTCTGGTGGCACGTTTCGGGCGGTGGTCTTGGGAAAGCGGATGGCCGAGGGCCCAGGCAGTTCGAGCGCATCGTGCAGCATGACCTGCAGGTCCTGGTAAGAGGACGGTGCGAATACCGTCATGCCGGGGACCTTGGTCAACAGCGCGAGGTCGAGTATGCCGTGATGGGAGGGGCCATCGTCACCGGTGATGCCGGCGCGGTCGAGGCAGAACACCACCGGAAGGTTGTGGAGGCCGACGTCGTAGTTGAGCTGATCGAAGGCCCGGGTGAGGAACGTGGAGTACAACGCGACGACGGGCCGCAAGCCTCCCATGGCCATGCCCGCCGCCGAGGTGACCGCGTGCTGTTCGGCGATACCGACGTCAAAGAAGCGATCGGGGTGGGCAGCAGAAAAGGGGAGCAATCCGGTTGAATCGGGCATTGCGGCGGTGATGGCCACCAGCTCAGGGCGCGATTCCGCCTCTTTCATCAGCGCATCGGAGAACGCTGCGGTGTATGAGCCCGCCTTGAATTCGGACAGGTCATGCAGTTTTTTGACGGGGTCGTTCTCCGCCGGGGCGTAGCCGCGCCCTTTGTCGGTAAGGACGTGGAGCACGACTGGTCCGCCCTTGTAGGCCTTCACCTGGCGCAGGGCATGTTCAAGCTCGGCCAGGTTGTGGCCGTCGACGGGCCCGGCGTAACGCACGCCGAGTTCCTCGAAGAAGGTCCGCGGCTCCCACAACTCCCGGATCGCCGCCTTCGTGGCATCCCAGCCCCGTTCGAGCAGCTCGCTGCCCACCCCGACCTTGCGTACGAGGTGGCGAACTCGGTCTTGTTGGCGCAGGAGATCGGGCGAGAGACGGAGCTTGATCAGCCCTTCGGACAGCTTGGAGATGGTAGGAGCGTAGGAACGGCCGTTGTCGTTGAGGATGATCACCACGCGACGTCCGGAGTGGCCGAGATTGTTGAGGCCCTCGAAGGCCATGCCCCCGGTCAACGAGCCGTCGCCGACGACCGCTACCACGCGTCGATCCTGGCGTCGGTGGACCTCGAAGGCGGAGGCCAGACCGTGGGCGTAGGACAAGATGGTGGAGGCGTGGCTGTTCTCGACCCAGTCATGTTCGGACTCGGCCCTGGAGGGGTAACCGGACAGCCCGCCTGCTTGGCGGAGCCGACCGAAGCCCGCGGTTCGTCCGGTGACGATCTTGTGGACGTACGCCTGGTGGCCGGTGTCCCAAAGGATCGGGTCCTTAGGCGAGTCGAAGACCCGATGCAACGCCAGGGTCAGTTCAACGACCCCGAGGTTGGAGCCAAGGTGGCCGCCGTGGGTGTTGACGGCATCCACGACGAAGGTGCGGATCTCCGCGGCCAACTGCTCAAGTTCGGGGTGGGAAAGTTTGCGCAGGTCAGCCGGTCCGGCGACGTGGTCGAGGAGCATGAACGCTGCTGGTCCTCTCGATCTGCAGTTCCGCACACGTTAGCGACCCATCGGGCTACGTGGGCTGCAGACCGAACACGGCGTCGGGCCCTGATGCCGAGTCCGACGCAAGGCGTGGTCATCGAGTTAGGTGGCGGGTGGGGCCAACACCGTAGGGGTGCGCTGCCCGCGTGCCTTGACGTAATCGATCCGTCCGGCGATGAGGTAGCCGATCTGGAAGGCCGCAACCCCGCCGACGGCATCGAGCCAGTAGTGATTGGCGGTGACCACAATGGCGAACACGGTCGCGGGTATGTACAGCAGCACCAACCGGCGCAGCCACCGCGCCCGGATGAAGGGAAACACGGCCAGAACACACCACAGCGACCAGCCGACGTGCAGGCTGGGCATGGCCGCAAATTGGTTCGACACGGTCTGCATCGTGGCGGAGTTGAACGACCACAACGTCGGGAAGTGATGCAGTGTGTCCACGAAGCCGCTGAAGCGCGCGTCACCGCCGCCGTAGAGGCCGGTGTCCGCGAGCAGCCGCGGTGGCATCAGCGGGAAAAGGCTGAAGCCGACCAAGGCCAACCCGGTCATAGCGGCGAGCGTGTTGCGCCACCGGGGGTAGATGTCCGGGTGGCGACGAAACAGCCACACCATCACCCCCGCGGTGACCACGAAGTGCAGTGTGCCGTAGTAGAGGTTCCAGAACCGGAGGAACAGCGTGCTCAACCCCAGAAAGAATCGTTGGATGTCGGCCTCGACGAAGCCGCCGACGAGTTGTTCCAGGCGAATCACCCGAATGGCATTGCGCTGGGCCAGCGACGGATCCACTGCGTTGGAGCCGAATTGATTCCGGATAACGGAGTAGATGCCGTAGAAGGCCGCCACCGTGGCAACCTCCTGATACCACCGCAAACGGGTCGCGGCGCGTGCCACGCCAGCAGGGTCCAGCCTTACGCTTGTCGAACCGTCAGAGACGTAGGCCACGGTCCCCCCGGCCGGGATCAGGAAGCCGTCAGGCTAGCCAGCTCCCGGTGGGTGTAGCACAACTTCGCGGCAGGGTTAACTCAACGCAACTTGTCGAGGAACCGTTGGCGGTCCACGGAAACCCGGGTGACTCGACCTACGGCGACGAGGCCACGGTCGTCGTGGACGGTGACCTTGAAGTTGAGACGAGGCCCGTCGAGTTCCTCCAGCACAGCTTCCACTCGCACCGAGGACCCCACGGCAGTCGGCGCGAGGTGGTCGAGTTGTACCCGCATGCCCACCGTCGTGCGGTCCGCGTCGAGGTGGCCAGCAATGGCGACGAGGGTGGCGGCCTCGCACCAGGCGACCACCCGGGGTGTGGCGAGTACCGCGACGTCGCCCGACCCGACGGCTATGGCCGTATCAGCGTCGGCGACGGTGTGCACGACCTCGGCCCGTAGGCCCTGCTCCAAGGACACAAGTCGATACGATACGGCGGTCGGCACCTCCAGCACCACCCGCCGGGTCGTCATGCCGCCTCTCTCGCCCCGGGTAGGTCCGATGCTCGATTCAGATCTGATCCAACGGACCCTGGAGTTGGCTGCGGGCCGGGGTGCTGATCTGGCCGAATTGTTCGTCGAGGATGTGCGCAGTTCGAGCGCATCCCTCGATGATGGACGGATCGAGGAGTTGGTCTCCGGCCGTGACCGCGGCGCAGGTATCCGGGTGATGATTGGTGAGCGCACTGGCTTCGCCCACACCGCCGACCTGTCACCCGAGGGCCTGGCGGAAACGGCCCGGGTGGCGGCGGCGTCGGCACGCGGGGCGACTGGCGAGAGCCGAAGGGTGGCCGTGGGTGGCTCGCCCCGGGCCTATGCCGCTCCGGTACGCATCGATCCCAGCACGGTGGGCAAGGCAGACAAGGTGGCCTTACTGCGGCGAGCGGATGATGCCGCCAGGGCTGGTTACGCAGCAGTGAGCCAAGTCGCGGCGCGTTACGGCGATGTGCGTCGACGGGTGTTGGTGGCCAACACCAATGGGGTGTTCGCAACCGACGACCTGACCAAGACGTCGTTTTCCGTGTCCGTGGTGGCCAAGGGCGACACCGGCATGCAGACCGGTCGCCACAGCGTCGGTCGGGTGGCTGGATTCGAACTGTTCGACGTGGCCCATGGCGGGTACGACGTTGAGGAGCTGGCCCGCTTGGCTTCGGGCCGGGCCATTCGCAAGCTCGATGCCCGGCCCGCGCCCTCGGGCGCGCTGGCGGTGGTGATCGCCGGCGGATCGGGCGGGGTGTTGTTCCACGAGGCGTGTGGCCACGGGCTCGAAGCCGACCTGGTGGACAAGGGGGCATCAGTGTTCGCCGGTCGTCGCGGCGAAAAGGTCGCCAGCGAGCTTGTGACCCTGGTCGACGACGCGACGATGGTCGGCGAATGGGGTTACTTCGGCATCGACGACGAGGGCCACGCCGCCACGCGCAACGTGCTGATCGAGAGAGGTGTACTTAGCGACTACCTCTATGACGGCCAACAGTCACGCAAGGCCGGCCGTGGCGGCAGTGGCAACGGCCGGCGCCAGAGTTATCGGCATCTTCCGATGGTGCGGATGACCAACACCTACATCACCGGCGGTGATTCCGACCCCGCTGACATCATCGCCGCCACCGACTTCGGCGTGTACATAGCGCAACTCGGAGGCGGGCAGGTCAATACGGCGTCGGGTGACTTTGTGTTCGGCATGACGGAGGCCTACCTCATCGAGGGTGGGGTGATCACCGAAGCCCTGCGCGATGCCAACCTCATCGGCAACGGCCCTGCGGCGCTCGCCGCCATCGACGCGGTGGGCAACGATTTCTCGATGGGCTACCCCGGTACCTGCGGCAAGGATGGCCAAGGGGTCCCCGTTGGTATGGGCACGCCGACGTTGCGGGTCCCCTCGCTGACCATCGGCGGCACCGCGCCATGAGCGAGGGAGATCTGGTCGAACTCGCCGCCCGCCTGGCCGAGCGGGCCAGAGCGGGAGAGCATCTCGAGATCGCCGCCGGACGCGGCTTGTCCACCACAGTCAAGGCCTACGACGGGGAAGTGGAGTCCTTCACGTCGGCGGAGTCTTTCGGGGTGGGCATCCGGGTGCTCATCGAGCGTGACGGTGGCCTGTCCCAGGGATTCGCCCACGCCGGTTCGTTCGACCCTGACGTACTGGAGGAAACGCTGCAAGAGGCGCGCGACAACGCCACCTTCGCCGAGCCCGATCCTTTCGCTGGCCTCGCAACCCCTGACGGGCGGGTGCCGGTCCACCAGGACTTGTGGCGGGGCGAGCTACTTGGGACATCCACCGAGGCGAAGATCGACTTGGCGCTCCAGCTCGAACGGGCCACGCGGTCTGCTCACGCCGCGGTCAAAGGGGTCCGCTCCGCCTCCTACGGCGACTCCGCGGGCGAGATGGCTTTGGTCTCCACGGCGGGCATACGCGCCTACGGGCGGTCCACAAGCTGTTGGTTGTCGGTGTCTTGTATGGCTGGCGACGAGAACGAAACTCACACCGGCTACGGCGTGGCGGTCGGACGTGAACCAGGGTCGCTCGATGTTTCGGCCGTCGCCGAGGAGGCAGTGACCCAGGCGGTTCGTCTGATCGGTGCCCGTCAGGTGCCCTCCCAGCGCTTGGCCTTGGTGTTGGAACCGAAACTCGCCGCCACCGTCTTGGCCATCATCGGGTCGATGCTGTGCGGCGACGCGGTGGTCAAGGGCCGATCTCCCTTCGCCGATCGGCTTGGACAGGCCATAGCCGCGCCCCTGCTCAGCCTGGCCGACGATCCCACCGATGCCCGATCCTTGGGCGCGGACGCCTATGACGGCGAGGGCCTCGCCTGCCGTCGCAATGTGCTCATCACAGACGGGGTGCTGTCGAGCTTTCTCCACAACAGCTATACGGGCCGTCGGGCGGGTACCAACTCCACCGCATCCGCGGTGAGGGGCTCGCGCTCCCTGCCCGGAGTCGGCCCCCAAGCACTTGCAGTTGTCCCCGGCGCAACGAGCTACGAGCAGCTACTCGCTGGCGTTGACCACGGGATCCTGGTGCAATCCATGGCCGGCTTGCACTCGGGCGTCAACACCACCAGCGGCGATTTCTCCGTCGGAGCGGAAGGGTTGATGATCCGTCATGGCGCCTTGGCCGAGCCGGTGCGCGAGGTCACCATTGCCTCGACCTTGCCTCGGTTGTTGCTCGATCTGGTTGGCGTCGCCTCGGAGATCACGTGGTTGCCCGACGGGTCCGGCTCCGCTGCCCTGGTCTTTGGTGAAGTGGCGCTCTCCGGCTCGTGACAGAGCGGTTCGGGCTGTGGTGCCGGTGGCGGGGTTCAGCGCGGTAGTGGGCAGGCCACGTTGAGTTCGTCCGCGAGTTCGACGAAGTACTGCACCACGTCGCGGTGGTAGGGGATGCCCCGCTGGTTGCGGTCAGCTTCGGTCTCCGCCTCGAGTTGTCCGGCGTAGAGGACCCGTTCGTGGCCTGGTGCGGGCGGACAGGCGGCGAGGTCGTCGAGGTAGCGGTCCATCTGGTCCAAGAACCACTCTGGGTCGCAGAACGCTTCGATCCGGTAGGCCGAACAATGGTGGGAGATGTTGCCTACGTTGGCGTAGCCGGGCCCGGTGCCAGCCAACATGCCACACAGTACGTCCACGATCATGGCCAAGCCGTAGCCCTTGTGCGATCCGAGGTCGCGGGTGGCGCCGAGCGGCAGCATGTGGAACTGCTCGGGAACCGGTCGGGAGTCCATCACCGGAGTGCCGTCGGACTCGGCGATCCAGCCCGGTTTTACCGGGTTGCCTAATCGCCGAGCGATGCGAATCTTGTTGCCCGCCACTGCGCTCATCGAGGCATCGAAGACGAACGGTGCTCGACGCCGCGACGGTACGGCCACCGCGATCGGGTTGAGTCCCAGCATCGGTTGGGATCCGAACGTCGGTAGAACCTGGATGCCCCCTACGGTCATGGCCATCCCGATGTAGCCGCGTTCGGCGGCAAGATGGGCGTGGTAGGCGGCAGCACCGAAGTGGCGGCCGTTGGTCACCACCACCGTGCCCACGCCGACGGTGGCGGCCTTGGCGATCGCGAGGCGCATGGCGTCGGCCGCGACGCTCAGTCCGAGGCCGGCGTCGGAGTCGATCGTGGCGGTGGCGGGGGTTTCGCGCACGATGGTTGGGTTCGGGTCGGCCTTGATAGTGCCCCGTCGCAGGTCGTGTACGTAGTAGGGGAACATGTTGGACACCCCGTGGCTGTCGATTCCCCGACGGTCGGCGTACAGCAGTGTCTCGGTGCACTGCGCGGCGCGGTCCAGCGGCATGCCGAGCGCGCAAAAAATGGCGTTGACGGTGGCCGCCATATCGGCTGGGGGGACTCGCACGGCGAGTTCCTCGGGAACGCTGAAAGTCTCATCCACGTTTGGGACCCTACCCCCGGCTGGGCGCGATGGCTCCGGTGGCGTACGGTGCAGCCGTGCAACCGACCGCGGAGGCCGTCGCTCGTCATCCCCATCTCCAAGATCCGCAAGCCGATGGGTGGCTTCGCGTCGATCTGCACAGCCACACGATGCACTCCGGTGATTCGACCACCACGCCGGAAGAGATCGAGGAGGCGGTCCTCGCCTGCGGCATCGATGTGTTGTGCATCACCGATCACAACGCCACCCGGGGTGCGATGGAACTCGGCCTGCGACTCGCCTGCCGGGTGATCGTGGGCGAAGAGGTCAAGACCCACGCCGGTGAGATCATCGGACTGTTTCTCAACGAACGCATCCCCGCCGGGCTACAGCCGGCGGAGGTGTGCGAGCGGATCCGCGAGCAGGGCGGGATCGTCTACATCCCCCATCCGTTCGATCCGCTCCGCAATGCCCTGCGCGAGTCGATACTGGTGGAGTTGGTTGCTCGGGGGTTGGTGGATGCCATCGAGGGCCGTAACGCCAAGACCTCCCTGGAGCATCTCAACCGCAAAGGCGTCGACTTCGGCCGCGAGCACGGCCTTGGCATCGGTGCGGGCAGCGACGCACATGTCGCGGAGGCGCTCGGGGCGGCGTACGTGGAGATGCCCGATTTCGACGGTCCACAACAGTTCCTCGAATCGCTACGAGTTGGTCGACTCGTCGGCCATCACTTCGATGCGCCGCGCCGTTGGCGGCCTCGCATCATCCCGTCGATTCCCACCGAGATCTAGCGGTTCGGCCCACGCGTCGTGGACCCTGGGGTGGGTGACGCGCCCCCACCTAGAGCCAGGAGCGCCATCACGACTAGGCCGCGCCGTTCGGCCTCCGCCACCCGGCCCGCGTCGGCAGCGTCCACCGCCACCACTAGCCGGTTCTCGCTCGTCGGCGCCGCGAGCACGGTACCAAGCACCGCGTCGGGCCCGCCTCTCGCCCCATCGAGCGATCCGCCCTCGGACGCGTCGGCGAGGAGAAACAACAACACTTGATCCCCGGTGGAGACATCGGGCTGGCCCGTCAGCGGATCTAGTGCCAGGCCGATCGTCCCCGGCGCGAGCAGGGCCGAAAGACCGCGGGCGCCTGCGCCGGCAAGGCGGTGTTCGAGCAGGATCTCCCCGCCCGCCATTTCGGTGCGCACGGCGTAGCCCAACGGTGAGCGAGCCAGATCGTCGGCATCTATGGCCGATGCCGGAACGAGGCCTTGGGGCAGGAGGCGCCGTTCGAGGTCGCCGGTTCCCAGGACGGCTCCGGCATGCACGTCATGGCGGATGAGCCATACCGGACGAGTCTCGCCGTAGGCCCTTCGGGCGGTGTTGGCGTCGCGTTGCAGCCTGACGGTGAGCAGAAGGCAGACCCCGAGCATGATCGCGCTGGCGGTCCACGCCAGCCGGGCTTGTCCCCGAAACGCTCGGGCAGAGCGAAACAGCGGCGAGGCGTGGTGGGTGGAGCCGATCGAGGCCGGGTCGGGTGAAGGATGACCCATGGGGCGAGGTCGGGACATGACTCTCCTGCGTAAGGCGCTCTCCACTGATGATGGAAGCGGTATGACGGCAGGGAAGTCGACGTCGGGGTTGGTGGGCCCCTCAGCGGATTAGCGGGCGTTCGGTCAAGGACCGAATAGCCGTGAACAACACGTCACGGACGCGATGCAGGTTGCTTTCGAAGTATTCGAAGACCTGTTCCATGGTGACGCCAGGAACGGTGGGGTCCTCCTCGAGTCCGGCATCGAAGTCCGTGACGAGGGCCACCCCGGCGACGGGCAGACCGACCTCGTTGCAGAGGGCCACCTCGGGGTATTGGGTCATGTTCACCACGTGCCAGCCCATTTGGCCGAACCAGCGCGACTCCGCGGCGGTGGAGAACCGCGGGCCGTTTATGACCACGACGGTGCCCTGTTCGTGCACCGTCACCGCGCAGGTCCGGCAAGCGTCGATGAGGCGCTGCCGCAAGACGGGGTCGTAGGGGTGGGCCATGGCGGTGTGGTGGGCGCCCGGACCGTCGAAGAACGTGTCGCGGCGGGCACTGGTGCGGTCCACGAATTGGTCGAGGACCACGAAGTCCCCCGGTGGGATCGCGGCCTGCAACGACCCGGCGGAGCAGGGCGCGAGCACACCCTTGACACCGCTGTACTTCATGGCCCAGACGTTGGCTCGATAGTTAACCGTGTGGGCCGGAAAGTCGTGATGGGCCCCATGTCGGGCCAGGAAGGCCACGCGCTGGTTGTGAACCGTGCCAATGTGCAACGGGCCCGAGGGCGGCCCATAAGGAGTTTCGACGGGGACTTCGGTGATGTCCTCAAGAAGGCGATACAGACCGGAACCGCCGAACACGCCGATGTCGGCTAGGTCGGCAGAGCCGATGTCGAGGGCCATCGCTCAGCTCGCGTCCGAACTCGATGCACTACTTGGAGCAGGCGTCGGCGCCGCAGCGGCCCCGGAGCTCTCCCCACTCGAGGTGGTCGAGCTGTCGGTTTTTTCGCTGCTGGCGGTGCTGGCCCCGCCGTTGGTCGAACTCGCAGCATTGCCGCTCTTGCTCGAGGAACCGCGGCTGTCGTTCTTGTAGAAGCCCGATCCCTTGAACGTCACGCCAACCGCGGTGAAAACCTTGCGGACGGGGGCGGCTTTCTCGCAGTTGCAAACCGTGAGCGCATCGTCGGTGAAGGCCTGCCGCACCTCGAACTTGTCGTCGCATTCGAGGCATCGGTACACGTAGGTTGGCATCAGCGAAAATTCCTTCGTTAGCACTCGCGGACTGCGAGTGCCAGCCTAGCGGAGGCGGTTGATGGGGCCGAAACCATTCCCGGGCCGGTGCCGAAGTTGCCCTCTTCGGGTTACTGGCTGCTTTGAGCGGCGATGACGGTGGGAGTTTCGGGCCAGTGAAGGCACACTGGGGGGGTGGGAGCCTCACTTCAAGTTCGTAAAGCTGTCATTCCCGCCGCCGGTCTGGGGACTCGCTTCTTGCCTGCCACGAAGGTGGTGCCCAAGGAGATGTTGCCGGTCATCGACCGGCCGGCCATTCAGATCGTGGTAGAGGAGGCCATCGCTGCCGGCATCGACGACATCCTCATCATCTCCAGCCCGTACAAGAAGGTGATGGAGGATCACTTCGACCGGGCTTTCGAGCTCGAGGCCCGTTTGGCGGCCAAGGGCAAGTTGGCGGAGGTCGAGGCCATACGGGCCATCGGGAGCCAGGCCCAGGTGCACTTCGTGCGTCAGGGGGAGCCCAGGGGTCTCGGCCATGCCGTTTCCATGGCTCGCCGCCATGTCGGCGACGAGCCCTTTGCGGTGCTGTTGCCCGACGACATCATGGTCGATGGAGGTTGCCTGCTACGGGGCATGATTGATGCCTTGGCGGTGACGGGCAGGTCGGTGGTGGCGCTCAAGGAGTTCCCTTCTTCGGAGATCTCCAACTATGGCTGCGTCGCCCACGGACCCATCGAGGCCGGTTCGCCCCTGGTGTCAATCAGCGGGCTGGTGGAGAAACCGAAGGCCGAGGATGCCCCCTCCAATCTGGCCGTGATGGGCCGTTACGTGTTGACGCCAGCCATCTTCGAGCACCTTGAAGCCATCGAGCCCGGCGCGGGCGGCGAGATCCAGTTGACCGATGGTTTGGACCGATTGCGGCGCGCCGACGGCATGTCTGGTTTCGTCTTCTCCGAAGGCCGTTACGACATCGGCCAGAAGCAGGACTTTCTCCGAGCGACAGTCGAACTCGCCCTCCAACACCCCGAGTTGGGACCGAATTTCGCCCGGTTTCTGGCCAGCCTCACCCCGCGGCTGCCCTGACGGGCCGACCTGGCTCACCCGGTGGCATGCCCGGGAGCCTGGTTCACCCCTACGATCACCGCCATGATCGAACTGGAGTCGGCGCGGGCCAGGGTGCTGGAGGGTTGCGCGGCGCTGACCCCGGTACGGGTTGACCTCGCGGAGGCCTGTGGGCTGGTGCTTGCGGAGACTGTTGTGGCCGACCAGCTGTTGCCGCCGTTCGCGAACACTGCGGTCGACGGCTACGCCATACGCGCCGCTGACGCCGCCGGTGCCACCCACGGGTCCCCTGTCCGGCTGGCAGTGGTGGAGACCATCGCCGCCGGTGCCGCTTCGAGCCGGGTGCTGGGGGCCGGGGAGGCCATGCAGATCATGACTGGCGCGCCCATCCCTGCCGGTGCGGATGCGGTAGTCATGGTGGAAGACACCAACGCCGCCGGTCACGGTGAGCTGGTGGAGATCCGTCGATCGGTCCTCGCCGGTGATGCGGTGCGTCCCGCGGGCGACGATGTGCACCCGGGTGACCGGCTCTTTCTGCCCGGCGAGGTGCTTTCGCCGGCCCATGTCGGGGTGCTCGCCTCGTTGGGGCGCCTCGACGTGCTGGTCCACCCCCGGGTCCGAGTTGGGGTGATATCCACCGGCGATGAGCTGGTCGAGGGGCCGGTCCCACTCCAACCGGGTCAGATTCGCGACTCCAATCGGATCACGCTGCTGGCCCTGGTTGACGCGGCCGGAGCGACCGGAGTGGATCTCGGTCTTGTCCGCGACGACGAGGAGTTGATCCGGCAGGCGTTCGTGGCCGCGGCGGCGACGTGCGATGCCATCATCTCCTCCGGCGGGGTGAGCATGGGTGAGTTCGACTTCGTCAAGCGGGTGCTCGACGAGGTGGGCCAGATGAATTGGATGCAGGTCGCCATCCGTCCGGCCAAGCCGCTGGCCTTCGGCACCATCGACGGTACGCCGGTGTTTGGGTTGCCTGGCAACCCGGTGAGCTCGATGGTCAGCTTTGAGTTGTTCGCCCGACCCGGGTTACGGCGGCTTGCGGGCCACCATGACGAGGAGTTGGTACGCAACTCGCTACGGGCAGTCACCGGCGAGCCCTTTCCTCGATCGCCCGACGGCAAGACCCATTTCGTGCGGGTGGTCGCGGCCAACGTCGAGGGCCGTTACGTGGTTCGCAGCGCAGGTGGCCAGGGATCGCATCAACTCGCGGTCATGGCCGCCGCCAATGCTCTGGTGGTTCTACCCGACGGTGATGGTGTGCCTGCCGGCCACGAAGTTGCCTTACTGCTGCTGGGCTGAGGACGGCACCGGTTTGCGCTACGCCTGAGCCGGGTTAATTCGTGGCCCGCTATCATCGTCTCATGGCGGCTCCGCTCATCGATTCCTTTGGCCGGGTCCACCGTGATTTACGGATCTCGGTGACGGATCGTTGCAACTTCCGCTGCACGTATTGCATGCCGGCGGAAGGTATGGCCTGGCTGCCGCGCAGCGAGGTGCTCACCTTCGAGGAGATCTACCGGGTGGCCCGGATCATGGTCGAGCGATTCGGGCTGGAATCCATCCGGCTGACCGGCGGCGAGCCCACGGTTCGAGCCCAT
The DNA here is from genome assembly GCA_945906305.1 of Ferrithrix thermotolerans DSM 19514. Taxonomy (GTDB): domain Bacteria; phylum Actinomycetota; class Acidimicrobiia; order Acidimicrobiales; family CAIXPF01; genus CAIXPF01. The sequence goes on from CAMDQT010000004.1 coordinate 94,967, forward strand.
CTACCTCGGCTGGTCGAGATGCTCGCCACACTCGGCGTCGATTTGGCCTTGACCACCAACGGCGCCACGCTGGCCATACTGGCCCCAGAGTTGGCTGCTGCAGGTTTGCGCCGGATCAACGTCTCGTGTGATTCGTTGCGGCCCGATCGTTTCGCGGAGATCACCAAGCGCGACAGCCTGCACAAGGTGCTCGAGGGCATCGACGCCGCGCTCGCGGCAGGCTTGAATCCGGTGAAGCTCAACGTGGTCGCCATGCGCGGGGTGAACGAGGACGAGTTGCTCGATTTCGCCGCTTTCGGCCGCGACAAGGGGGTCACGGTCCGCTACATCGAGTTCATGCCGCTTGACGCCCAGCAGGCCTGGACCAATGACCAGGTGCTGACCTACGACGAGATTCGTCGAACCATCAGCGATGCCTATCCAATCGAGCCCCTCGAGCGTGGTTCGGCGCCGGCGGAACGGTTCCGCTACCTCGACGGCAAGGGGGAGATCGGGATCATCGCTTCGGTGACTCAAAGCTTCTGCGAAAGCTGTGATCGGGTGCGTCTCACGTCGGAAGGTTCCTTCCGGACCTGCCTGTTCGCCACCGAGGAGCAGGCCCTACGGCCGTTGTTGCGCGCCGGTGGTACCGACGACGAGATCGCTCAAGTGATAGCTCGCGCCGTTTCGGAGAAGTGGGCCGGCCATCGCATCAATGAGGTCCACTTCATCCGGCCCTCCAAGTCGATGAGCCAGATCGGCGGCTGATGTGAAGTTGCACGCGCTGAAAGGCCGCGAATCGCGTCGGGTGTCAGTCGGAGTTGCACCCGGATGCCAGGGAAGTTGCACCCACTGAAAAGGTTGCAGCCACTGAAAGCGCTTGAGCGGCAGTCAGGTCATCGGCGCTCGGCGGGCTGAGCAGGCATGGTGCTGGCCCGGTCGACCTGAACGCCGGCCGCGCCGGAGCCTGTCGCCGCGGCCGTCAACTCCCCGCTGCGGCCGCGTGCTGGAGGCTTGTTGCCGGGCCGTTGGCGGCCCCGGCCGCTCTTGCGATGGTGGCTCGATCAACTTGCGATGGTGTCCCCATGAACGTGGAAACTGCGTCTCCGCGCGCCGGTCCGCGAGTGTCGACGGGGTGCAGGGCTCGCCACGATCCGCGTGGTGGGGGACATGGTCGCTTCCGACCCGCCTGACCCGATCCCCGCCGTGAACTGCTCGCCCGCCCCGGACTCGACACGTCCACCCCGCTATGAGTGTCCGTGTCTCGCGGCGACTGGCACGCTCGCCCGGACTGTGTTGAGGACACCCCGACGGTGGCGGTGGACAAGATGGTCAGGTCAGGGCCTCGAGGCGCGGTTTCAGTGGGTGCAACTTCCGGGCGACTGAAAGCTCGTGCAACTTCTCGGCCTTCAGTCGGTGCAACTTCACAGCTGAATAGCTGGTCAGCCGCCCCGGAAGGCCCGCCGCGCTCCGTGACCGACGGTCGGGTCCTCAGCCGTGGACCTTCACACCGACGTAGTGCACGCCGAGCACGGTGCCCTTGGCGTCGACCATCGGCTCGTAAATCGTGTCGTACTTCTCGCCGAGGATGTCGACCACGCCGCTGAAGGCCTTGGCCTGCCGGATCTGAGCGATGACCGGTCCTGTGGGGTCGAGTTCCGTTCCGACCGCCCGCTTTCCGTCCTTCATCACGTTGGTGCTGACCCGCACGAAGGCCGAGCCCTGGGCGACGAAGAACGTGGCGGTGCAGCCGAACTCCCCGGCGACGGCGTCGACGAGGGTGAAGTCGTCGTTGACCTTCGTCGACCCGAACGACAGCACCGACCCGGACACACTCGGGGCCCCGAGCTTGGCGGCGTCGGCCTTGAGCTTCGCCATCGCTGCGCTCAACTGCTTCGCAGCAACAACAACCGTCGTCGTCGCCGACGCCGCGGCGGGCGTGGCGTCATCGCTGCCCCCACCACAGCCGGCGGACCCCACCGCCAGCACGGCGGCCACCGCGACGGCGCGGGCGATCGTGCGAGTACGAGCGTGTCCGGTCATGAACTTCTCTCCCTGTCAGTCGCTCCCGGCCGTGACCGGCATGGGGGTCCTGGACGTTAGCCGCAACGGCGACGGCGACGGCGACGGCGACGGCTTGCACCCGGGTGGTGTCCGTTGGTTCCTCAGGAGGTGCCCGCTTCGGCCTTGAAGTGGGCCATGGCAAGGGTGATGAACACAGCGGCCATTGGCCGCAGAAGGCGTTACCCGGGCGGGCGCATCGGGTGGAGGTGACCCATGAGGATCCTCGATCGCATCAGGTCACTGTTCGGGAACAAGCCCGGGTACGGCCGACCGGGTACCGGCCGGCTGATGTCTCTGGGCGGTGGCGAGGAGGCCGGGCGGCACGACGAGATCCGCGATGCGGCACGGACGCGTCAGTTCGGCCAGCCGTCGGACACGCTTGAGGACAGCGTCCGTCCGCCGTTGGGCTGACCCCGCTGTGCGCCACACGACGGCGGCTCGGCCCGTCGCCGAAGCGACGACTACTCCGGCCGAGGCTGTTCGAGCAGAGCCGGGACGTCGAGCGGGGCCGCGCTCACGCCGAGACGTCGAAGCCGCTGCCAGCTCGTCCGGGTACCGTAGGCGATGGTCGAGACGCTCTGGATGACGACGAGGTTCATCAGCTGGCGGAAGACGATCTGCTGGAAGGACAGGACCCACACGGCCCGGCGGCGCTCCCCGTCAAGCCGCGTCGGAGCCCCGATTCAACCGACGTTTGTCCGCGGTTACTCTGCCTGGCCGAGATCGCCACCGAGGACCCACGCCGCCGACATTGACCCAGACCACGGCAGCGACGGCACCACAACGCCTGGGCGGTCAGTGGGTCCGTTTCAGCGCGTGCAACTTCGGGGCCACTGAAGCTGAGTGCAACTTTTCGGCCTTCAGCGGGTGCAACTTCACAGCTGATCCGAGCCGCTAGGTTCGCCGAATGGCTCAGCCCGATTTGTCGACCGACCCCGCTCATTCGCAGCTTCCTCTCCGTCTGGAACAGCTGCTCGCCGCTAGGGCCGCCACCTTGGACGAGAACCGTCCCGCGGCGCTTGAGCGACAGCACGGCCGGGGTCGTTGGACGGCGCGAGAGCGGATCGGCGCGCTGTTGGACCCGGGAACGTTTCTGGAGTACGGCCAGCTCGCCGAGCCCAAGACCCGGGCGTTGGGGGAGGGTCCCGCCGACGGGTTGGTGATGGGGGTGGGCCTGGTAGACGGGCGAGCGGTGTGCGTGTTCACCTATGACTACACGGTGTTCGGGGGCAGCCAGAGCCCTCGTAACCATCGCAAGATGGACCGCATGCTGGCCCTGGCCGAACGCAACCGCTGGCCGGTGCTTTGCTGGTCGGAGGGGGGTGGTGCTCGAGCCACCGAACTCGATTACGACGGCGGTATGGTCACTACGTTCGTGCAGCTGGCCCGCATGTCTGGTCTCGTGCCCATCATCTGCCTTTTGTCGGGCCCCTCATTCGCGGGACAGGCCAACATCGCCGGTTGCGCCGATGTCGTGATCGCCACCCGGGCCTCGACCTTGGGTCTGTCCGGCCCGCCGTTGGTTCTCTCCGCCACTGGCGCGGCCGTCACCCCGCAAGACATTGGACCGATGGACCTGCATGAGCGCATCGGCACGGTGGACCTGCTCGTGGATGACGAGGAGCAGTTGCTGGCGACCGCCCGGGCGTATCTCGGTTACTTCGGGGGTCGGGTCCCGGCGGTGGATGCTCCCGGCGACGCCGATGCCCTACGGCGGATGGTGCCGGAAAACCCGCGCCGTGCCTATGACGTGCGACGCGTCGTGGCCGCCATTGCGGACGAAGGTGCGGTGTTGGAACTACGGCCGTTGTGGGGCCGGTGCCTGTCGACCTCGCTCGTGCGTATCGACGGCAGACCGCTTGGGGTCATCGCCAACAATCCGATGTTCGGCGCGGGTGCGATCGACCGTGACGGCGCCGACAAGTTCTCCCGGTTCGTCGAGTTGTGTAACGCCTATGACCTGCCGTTGCTGTTCCTGTGCGATACCCCGGGGTTCATGATTGGACGAGGGGCCGAGGAGACCGCTCTCGTCCGCCACAGCGCTCGCACCTTGATGGCGCTGGCCAACGCCGATGTGCCGCTGCTCACCATCGTGCTGCGCAAGGCCTACGGGCTGGGGTATTACGTGATGGGCTGCGACTGCTTCCAGCCGGAGCTCATTGTGGGTTGGCCGACGGCGGAATTCGGTGGAATGGGTCTCGAGGGCGCCGTCAATATCGTCTATCGAGATGAATTGGCCGCGGCCGTGGACGAGTCGGCTCGCAAGGAGTTGCGGGCGCGGCTGACCGAGGAAATGAAGGAGCGCAACACGGGTCTCTCCTATGCCCGTGGTTTCGCGCTCGACGACATCATCGACCCTGCTGACACCAGGGAGGTGCTGATTAGGGCCCTAAACACCCTGCCTGCTCCGCCACCACGAACGAGCCGGAAACACCCCATCGATCCGTGGTGAGTCTCGGATCGCTCACCCCGGGAGCACTGGTAGCCCGCACAACGGGGTAGGTATCGGCAACGCGGCTTGGCACCTAGACTGACGTCATGGCCGAACTGGGTTTCACCCACCTCGATCCGCTGGGGCGTGCCCGCATGGTGGATGTAACCCCGAAGGACCCGACCCACCGCCGAGCCGTGGCCAAGGGCCGGGTCTTCATGACCCCGGAGACGGCCTCACTCGTCGCTCGTGGGGCCGTGAGCAAAGGCGACGTGTTGGCCGTGGCGCGGGTGGCGGGAATCCAGGCCGCCAAGCGGGCATCGGATCTGATCCCGTTGTGTCATCCGCTGCTCATTGGTGGCGTGTTTGTGAACTTCCGCATCGAAGACGATCACGTCGAGATCGAGGCTCAAGTTGACACGGTGGATCGTACCGGGGTTGAGATGGAGGCCCTCACCGCGGTGGCGGTGGCGGCACTGACGATCTACGACATGTGCAAGTCTGCCGATCGCACGATGCGTATCAGTGATATCGCGCTATGGGAGAAGTCTGGTGGTCGCTCCGGCACTTTCCGTCGTGAAATATCGCCCGATGATGCGCGATGAGGGCCATTTCCGACGTAATTGCCAACTTTTGCTGGCATTGACGTAACCTCTACCACTAAGCAATGAAGGCATCTTCCGTTAGTGGTTGCGACCATGGCATGTCGCAGTACCACTAAAACAACCACAACCCCGGGGCCGACCAACGCAATTCAGCACCGCCATTCGACAAAAAAGGCAGCGCCTTTTCATTCGATAGGTAGTGATGGGACGGGTACCCGCCAAGGTAGGGATTACCGGTGAATTTCAGCACGCTTCTCGTTCTTGTGTTCCTAGTGGGAATGTGGGTGGCCCTTTTGGCTGGTCCTCTCCTGGCGCACAGAGGCTCGGGAGGTAGCCGGGGGAGAGACTCGATCAAGTCCTTCCAGCGGCAACAATCGGTACTGGATCGCCAGCAAGGCATTGGCTCCCCAACGCTGCGTTCCTCGGCCTCTCTGGGCCGCGTGTCGGCCGCGCCTCGTCTGATGTCGAACCGCTCGGGCCAGGAGCGCTCTCGTATGGCTGCTCAGCGGCGCAAGATGATCGTGACGGTGCTGAGCGGGTCGACCCTCACCTTCTTGCTGTTGTCCTTCATGAAGGGTGGCCCGTTCCTCATGCTGTGCATTGCGAGCGCAGCGCTGATGGTGAGCTATGTGGGCCTGATGATGTACCTGCTCGGGGCCAACGCCGAGCGCGAGATGAAGGTGGCCTTCCTGCCTCACCGCAACTCCGCGGCCGAGCCGAGCAGGCCCTTGAACCTGCGCGAAGCGTCTGCCGGACGGCGCTGAGCCCAATGGGGGTCGATGGCGGGGGCGCGAGTGCGGCTCTGCGGGTCGCCTTGGCATCAGTCATCGACGAGATCGTCCTCGGCCTAGAAGATGCCAATCGGGCGCGGGAGACGGCCCTGCGGGAATGCCGCACCGTGATCCGACTGTGTGGCAGCAGCATCCGAAGCGTGCACCGCGGCGACACTGGCGCCGCGGCGGCGACGCTCGCCGACGCCGATGCTGCATTGCGCCGGGCCCAGGCAGCCTTGCTGCCCTTCCCCCATCTGACCCACGCCGGATTCCTGCATGACGCCGAGAAGGAGTACGTGGAGGCCTGTTGTACTCAGGTGCTGGTGGAAGGGTCGCCTCTGCTTCCTGGCCCGACGGAGTTGGCGGTGGATGGCCGCTCCTGGCTGAGAGGTTTGGCCGAAGCGGCCAGCGAATTGCGTCGGCATCTGCTCGATCGACTGCGCGAGGGTGATCTTGAGCGAGCGGAGAGTCTCACCCGGTCCATGGAGGAGGTCTATGACGCCCTAGTGGTCATCGACTTTCCCGATGCGCTCACCCTGGGGTTGCGCCGCACCCTGGACGCCCTACGGGCGGTGCTTGAACGCAGCAGGGCCGATGTGACGACCACCGCCGTGCAGCATCGGCTGTGGACCGCCATCGAGGGAGCCAACTTGTCCGGCCTTCCGCCGGGTTCCGCTATCGTGTGAAGTTCCATCCTTCGGGGGGTGTAGCTCAGTTGGCTAGAGCGCTACGTTCGCAACGTAGAGGCCGTGGGTTCGAATCCCATCACCTCCACCAAGTCTTGTTGTGTCGGCGAGTCGTCCGATCGTTGGCGCTAGCACAGTCGTGAGCCAGGCCCTCCGTCACCGCCGGAGCAGGTCTGATCCGCTGCCTTCATGGCTGGCCATCGTGGTGGTGGTGGCCACCTCGGCCGCGGTGCTCGTGTTTGAAATCCTCGCTGGTCGACTACTCGCTCCCTATGTCGGGGTCAGCCTGCAGACCTACACCGCGATCATCGGTACGGTGCTCGCCGGCATGGCCATCGGTTCCTACGGTGGTGGGTGGTGTGCGGACCATTTCGACCCGCGACGGCTTCTGCCGCTCCTGGAAATGGCTGGTGGGGCCCTGGCCATGGCCATCATTCCTGTTGTACGGGTGGTGGGCCGAACCGGTGGCGATAGCAGTACCGGCCGGATCGTGGTGCTCGCCGCTTGCGGCTTCTTGCCTGTGGCGACGGTCCTGAGCGCCGTGACCCCGGCGGTGGTGAAGTTGCAACTGCGCGACCTCGATGCCACCGGCCGAACAGTCGGTCGACTGTCGGCCTACGGAACCGCGGGCGCGATCGCGGGCACGTTTCTCACCGGATTTGTGCTGGTGGCCTGGGCCGCTGTGTCCACGCTGATCGTCATGGTTGGTGCTGCGTTGGGGATCGGTGGCCTGCTGCTGTGGTTCGCTACGAGCCGTGCTCGGCCACTTGAGGTGATCGGAGCCGGCTCGGTGGCCGCATTGTCGCTCGTTGGGGTCTTCCTCATCGACGCCCCTTGCGACCTCGACAGTGCGTACTACTGCATCTCGGTGCAGGTAGACAGCGCCCGGCCGCAGGGCCGGACCTTGTGGATGGACGATCTCCGGCACAGCTACGTCGACCTCGCCGACCCGACCTACCTGGCCTTCTGGTACACCCGGAGATTGGTCGACGCCATTGACGCCTACAGCCCGGCCGGTTCGTTGCAGGTGGCCCACCTCGGTGGAGGTGGCTTCACCGTGCCCCGCTATCTACGCGCCGATCGACCAGGAAGCCAACAGGTGGTCTTTGAGATCGACGCCGCGTTGGTGGAACTTGTGCAGCGCGACCTCGCGTTCCGAAACGGTGACGATGTGAGCGTGGTGATCGGCGATGCCCGGATGGGCGTAAAGGACTTTACGGCCAGCCGCTTCGATGTGGTGGTGGGCGACGCCTTCGGCAGCCGTGCGTTGCCGTGGCATCTCGCCACCGAGGAGTTCATCACGGAGATTGCCCGCGTGCTGCGTCCCGGCGGGCTGTACGTGGCCAACGTCATCGACGAACCGGGTCAACATTTTCTGCGGGCCGAGGTTGCCACCATCGCCGCCGTATTGCCTTACGTGGTGGTGGTACAGGGGCCACAAGCCAGCACCGGCCGGCTCGGTAACAGCGTGATCGTCGCCGCCCAAGCTCCACTCGACGCGGCCGCCATGCAACGCGCCATGGATGCGGTGGGCGACGCTGGGCGGCTCGTGTCGGACCTTTCCACGTTCGTCGCGGGGTCGCCGATACTGCGCGACGACTACGCACCGGTAGATCAATTGATTGATCGGGGTCGGTGAGATCCTCCGATTGGGATGGGTCCGATCCTGCGCCGGGGGGCGTCGCTCAAGCGTCAGTGCCGGGCTGGTAGCGCGAGCTCGAACCAAACGGTTCGGCCAGCATCGCTGTGCTGCACTCCCCAGGCGTTGGCCAGCGCATCGACGAGGAGTAGGCCGCGTCCGCTTGTTTCGCTCGGATCGGGTCGACGGAGTTTGGGACCTGCTCCGCCACCGGCGTCGGTGACCTCGACTCGTAGGGAGTCGGAACCGATGCGTAAGGTCAAAACACCTGGGCCGGGGCTGTGCAGGATGGCGTTGGTCACCAACTCGCTCACCATGACCTCAACGTCGGTGCCGCAGCGGTGCCCAGCCCAGGGGACGAGTTGGGCGAGAACGTTTTTGCGGGCCTCGCCGATGGCCAGTTCTGACGCCGGAAAGGACCACGCGTAGAGCTCAGTGCAGGGTCCGACGGTGGGCACGCCGACACGATAGTGCCGACCCCCGGGCGCTTGAGCTGCTAGCGCTCGGCAACGGCGGTGGAGCCATCCTTGGGTTGCGCAACGGGCTCCTCGGAAGCCCAGGGGAACAGGATCCAGCGGTCGCTGTCCCGCCAGACGTAGTGCGGTCGGACCACCGAGTGCGGCTTGTAGTAAAGAACCGCGCTGCGAACCTCAAGCACCTTTGGGGTACAGAACCGCAGCACCATGTCGAGGGTGTGGCCGGTGTCCGCGACATCGTCGACCACCAGGACCTGGCGGTCCTCAAGTCCCATCAGATCGAGAAAGGGGGGCAGGATGACCGGCATCTCAAGCCGCTCGTTCACGCCGGTGTAGTACTCGACGTTCATGGTGAAGATGTTCTTGACCGAAAGCAGGTAGCCCAACGCTCCTGCAGGGACCAAACCGCCGCGGGCGATGGCCAGGATGATGTCGGGCTGAAAGCCCGATTGGGCCACCATGGCTGCGAGTTCTTTGACGGCATCGCCGAAGCGAGACCAGGTCAGGACCTCGTAGATGTCCACGGGGTCATGCGAACTGGCCATGGCCCAACCCTAGCCAGGCGCGCTACGGCGAGTTGAGGCGGCGATGCGGTTGGGGCGGGTTGCTCAGCTGGACCGCAGAGCGGCAGCTACCTCGGCGCTGGCGTGGTAGGTCTCGGCCTCGGCGGGAAAGGCTCCCGAACGCACATCGGCGGCGTAGCGGCTGATGGCCTCGATGCCGTCGGCCCCGAGGTTGGCGTATCGACGCACGAACTTGGGTCGAATGCGCTCTTCGAAACCCAAAAGGTCGTGGAACACCAGTACTTGCCCGTCGCAGCCGCGGCCAGCACCGATGCCGATGGTTGGTACGGGGATCTCCCTGGTGATGAGCTCGGCGACCACGTCGGGAACCCCCTCGAGCACGATGGCGAAGACACCGGCATCGACGAGGGCCTTGGCATCGTCGAGCAGTTCTCGAGCGGCGGCGAGTTCCTTGGCCTGGACTCGGAACCCGCCCATGGCGTGCGTCGACTGAGGGGTGAGCCCTAGATGGCCCATGACCGGAATCTCGGCGTTGACAATGGCCTTCACCATCGGGACACGCTTGGCGCCGCCCTCCAACTTCACGCTTTGGGCGCCAGCCCGAATCAGCAGGGCGGCGTTGTTCACCGAATCGACCTCGGAGAGGTGGTAGCTCATCCAGGGCAGGTCACCGACCACCAGCGGGTTGGGCTTGGCCCGCCGCACCGCGGCCACGTGGTATGCCATGTCCGTGACGGTCACTTGAAGCGGGTCGTCGTAGCCGAGCACGACCATCGCCACACTGTCACCGACGAGGATCAGGTCGGCTCCGGCGGCATCGACCATTCTGGCGCCGGGGGCGTCGTACGCCGTGACCATCACGAGCGGTGCATCACCGTTGGCCACCTTGTGACGAGCGAGGGTGGGAACTGTCCAGCTCTTAGTCACGAGGCACTCCTTTGGATTCGGGGGCGCTGAAGCGGTTGAGAGACGCTAGGGCCTCGCAGAAACCGGGGCTCAATCTGCGACTGCACCCACGTTGTCGATGAGGCGGGCCGGCCCGACGCGGGCGGCGATGAGCAGGCGGAGCGTACCGTGCAACCGGTCGAGCGTCTCCAGGGTGCGGGCATCGACAACTCGGGCGTAGTCCAGGGTGGCCAACGGCTCGGTGGCCACGACCTGTGCCATGCCGAGCTCAACGCTCGCGGCGGACCGCTCGCCGGCCTCGATGACTGCCACCGCCGAATCGAGGGCCCGTTTGAGGACCGCCGCTGCGTCCCGCTCGGTGTCGCTCAAGTAGGCGTTTCGCGACGATTTGGCCAGACCGTTGGCTTCACGCACGGTCGGGCAGGGAATGACCTCGACGGGGATCGACAGATCACCGGCCATGCGGGTGACGATCTGTAACTGCTGGAAGTCCTTCTCGCCGAAGTACGCCCGGCAGGGCCCGGCAATGGCGAAAAGCTTGCTGACGACCGTGGCGACGCCATCGAAATGGCCCGGCCGGCTGGCGCCTTCGAGCTGGTCCGCGAGGCCGCGCACCCGGACCGAGGTGAGCACCTCACCGTCGGGGTACATCTCCTTCACCGAAGGGGCGAACACCAGGCTCACGCCAGCCGCCTCGGCTAGTGCCAGATCGCCATCGAGGTCCCGAGGGTACGCGTCGAGGTCCTCATTGGGACCGAATTGTAAGGGGTTGACGAAGATGGTGACGGTCACGAAGCCACCATCGGCACGGGCCGCTTCCATGAGGCTGCGATGGCCGCTGTGCAGGAAACCCATGGTGGGCACCAGACCAACTCGCCGGCCCGCCGCTCTCGTGGCGTCGTGGTGGTCGCGCACCTCTTCGATGGTGTGCACCAGCTTCACCTCAGGCCACCTCTTCGGCGAGGGACTCGGTGTTCGATGGGCCGCCTGCCACCAAGCGAGTTGCCAGATCGGCCATGGCCCGGTATCCGGCCGCCTCTTCCGGCGGCAGTGCTGCCAGATGCCGCGCCACGGTGGCCCAGTCGCCGCGGGCAACGGGGCCGGTCAACGCGGCGGCAGGTCCGAGTCGACGGACGTTGGCCAAGGTCTGCTCGGCGAGGGCCAGGTAGGCCTCCAGCGGTAGGCCCGCTTGGGCGGCCACGCGTTCGACCTGACCCATCAAAGCGACCAGGTGGTTGGCGGCGATGGCGGCGGCGGCGTGATAAAGGACCCGGTCCTCTGGGGCCACTCGGAAGGCGCGGCCACCAAGCTCAGCGACCAGTTCGGTAACCAGTGGGTCGCCGTCCACGGCGAAACAGCAGCCGTTGCGCAGCCGCTCGGCGCCGACGACCGGGTCGGGAACGGAGGTCAGAGGGTGCAACGACGCCCGCCGGGGATGGGGTTGGAGTGGATCGAGTGACTGGGCGCCGGCCGCATGGGCCACCACGGTGTGCTCGTTGGGTTCCACGGCCTGCGCAACCCGACGAATGGCGTCGTCTGGGGTGGTGATGAGCAGCAGATCGACCCCCGCCGCTGCGGCGCGGACATCCTCGCCCCGACGCAATGGGGCCTCGACGTGCCAGCCTTTTTCGGCCAGTACGGTCATGAACGATCGACCCACTCGACCAGGACCGATCACCCGAACCCTTCGCACTTTGTGCGCCCCCTGGAGCTCTTGAGACCCTTATTTGTGGATCAAGGTTGAGCGTTGGGTGGTCATTCCACCAAACGAGTATGACCTTTGTCTCCGGGCTGGTGGCGCGGGTACTCGCGTATCATGCACGCGCGCGGCAGCGCGTTGCACATGAGTGTGCGCCGAGTGCGTTGGCGCATCGCCCCAAAGGCCAAAAATTTGCGGTGTAGCCACCGTTCTCGTCGCTCACCGGCTCGACTCCGCCACCAACGGGGAGAGGTTCGGGCCGGTGCGCTACCGTCAGGTCATGGCGCTGGGGGTCGATGGGGTCACGATTGGCTGTTGGACCCATCCCACCCATCCGACGGGCTGCACGGTGATCCTGGCGCCACCTGACACCATGGGTGGTTGTGCCGTGCGAGGTGGGGCTCCCGGCAGCCGGGAGACTCCGGCGCTACGACCTGAAGGCACCGTGCAACAGTGCACCGCCATCGTGCTCACTGGCGGCAGCGCGTTCGGTCTGGCGACTGCTGACGGGGTCATGCGCTGGTGTGAGGCTCAAGGCCGCGGCTTGGCCCTGAGCACGGTGACGGTACCCATTGTGGGTGCGGCAGTGGTTTTCGACCTACGGGAAAAGGGCCAGCCTCGCCCCGACGCTGAAGCCGGTTGGGCGGCGTGCGAGGCAGCGGTCGACGAGGACCCTCCAATGGGCTCGGTCGGGGTAGGTGCGGGCTGCTCGGTGGGCAAGACCGCCGGTCGGGACTATGCCACCAAGGGCGGCCAGGGGTGGGCCGTGCGTCGGCACGAATCGGGCCTCGTGGTGTCGGCTCTCATGGCGGTGAACCCAGTAGGCGATGTGCTCGATGAGCACGGGGCGATCCTCGCCGGCGACATCGCCCCGCCTGGGACGCCACGCTTCCCTGGTGTGGGCCTCGAGACCTTCCTCGCCCGCGATTCCCAACCCGAGCAGGGTGCGATCACCAATACCGTTATCGGGTGCGTGGTCACCAACGCCCGCTTGACGAAGTCGGCGGCGAGCCGGGCGGCAGATCTTTGTCACAGCGGCATCGCCCGCTCGATCACCCCAGCCCATACCTCCGCCGATGGTGACCTGTTGTTTCTACTGGCCACTGGCACGGTTGAGGCGACGGGTGACCTGGTGGCACATCTCGGTGCCGAGGCGGTCGCGGCCGCGGTGCGGGCTGCAGTGCGCCACGCGACGGCCGTAGTTGGCCTCGGGGTGGATCCGCGGGTGCGCCCTGTCGGGCGTTCTGGCGGTTGACCGCGGGCCGCGCCCTTCGTCCTCAGCGGCTGGCCTCCTCATAGTTGACCAGACGACGGTGCAAGGCGCCCGCGGCGTTCGTCGGTATGTCCTCGACGATGGTGAGCACCTCGGGTCGACATTCGGGGGGCAAAGACGCGGCCACAGCGGCGAGATCCTCGAGAAACGGGGGCCACTCAGGGTCTGCCGGTACGAGCACCGCGACCACCTGGTTGCCTCGCTCGGGGTGGGGCCGGGGGGCGACGGCGATCTCCGCCACGAGGGGGTGTGCGGCGAGAACGGCTTCGACGACAACGGGGTTGACCTGCGTGGCATCGACGCGGAAATGGTCCCGTAGCCGACCCTGCCACACGGTCCGTCCGGCTGCGTCGGTCTCGGCCTGATCGCCGCTGGGCCACCCCCCTGCGGGCCTTGGCTGTCGAGCCGAAACTTGGGCGCTCTGCGGGCCGCTGGTGTGCATGGTGCCGCCCGAGTCGAGCCGCACCTCGAGCCCTTCGGGGACGTGGCCGTCCTGGAGCAGCCAACCTCCGGCCTCGGTGGCGCTGAGCCAGCTCCGAACCGAGCCGCTGAAGCGCTGAGGCCAGTCGACCTGTTCGTGAGGTCGAACCGGGCCCTGGTGCAGGCTCAGCTGACTGACTCCGACCAGCCGACGTTGGCGACGTTGCAGCTGTCGCAAGGTCCGGCGAAGCAGCACCGGCGTGGTCACCACCTGGTCGTAGTGCCCATGGGCGAGCAGCCCGCCGAAATGGGTGCGGTCCGTGATCTGGACTTCAGCCCCGTGGGCCAGCGCCGACAGGGCCATGCGCAGCACCGGGGCATGGGCCACCTCGCCGGTGACGAGAACCCGGGAGCCCGGTTTCAGGTCCCCGCCCAAGGTCCCCCCAGGCGCCATCCAGGAGCTGACCTGGCCCCGGTCGAAGACATAGGGGGTGGGGTCGCCGTCGCTGCCCGTCGACGCTAGCCACCATGCGGCGTCCACCGCCGCGCTGGCATCGGGCCGCAGCGCGTGGGAATGGCCCAAGCCGACGGGTGTCGGCACCTGCCCGGGATCTCCGCCGCTCATCCAGCCTGGCCTCACCTGCTCGAGTACGGCGTCGCGCTCGCGGGGCCACCAGCCGTTGTTGAGGGCCAACGCCGGTAGCCCTGCTTCAAACGCGGCGAGCAACTCGATGAGCAGCAAGGCCCCTCGGTGGGCGTCTACCGCCAAGACTGGGGCCGGGCCGGGCCCGGAATGCACGTCGTGGGACCAAGTCCGTAGTCGTGCCGCTCGGCGGCGCACCGTGTCGTGCAACTCCGCGAAGCTCAAGACCCGATCTTCGGCCCCGCCTGGTTCGAGGTGCAGCGCGGGAAGGTCGCGGCGAGCCACCAAGTCGAGAGCCTCAAGTGGGCTCATGACTCAGGCCGGGAGTTCGACAGTGATACGGGTACCCCTGAGGCTCGCATCGGTGAACACCCTGATCACTTCGACCTTTCCATTCTCGAGATACACCGAAGTCCGTTGGGTGTCGGCCTCGTCTTCGGTGGCCAAACGCTCGGTCGGGATCCATCCGAGGTTGCGCAGTACGGCGTCGAGATCCTTGAGAACCTCGTCGAATGCCTTGTCGACCCGCCAGGTGACCGAACGCCCGAACGTGATCTGGTCATTGCCGGTGGAAGGCTCGGACACGACAGACACGATCACGCCGCCCTTGGGTGAGGGGAACGAGGACGGAAACCAGTTGGGCACGGTGACGCTCACCTGCTCGGTGGCGGAATCGGTAATTCCATCGGGCCGCCCACTGTTGGTTCCACAGCCCGATGCCAACGCGACAGTGCTGAAGACCGACAGCACGGCCATGGCCCACTGGGCGGGACCCGGCATCGAGCGGCAGAGACGACGACCATGCACCGCGCAATTCTCGCCGCGCTGATGGGCCGGGGGGTAATCGCATCGAGCCTCACAACCCGCTGTGCCAGACTGCAGCGGTGTACGTGCATGTGAAGGGTCCCAACGGCGAGGTCGACTTGGTCGAGCCCGAGGACTGCAAGCGCTTCCACGTGCTCTGTGCGGTGCCCGAAACGGCCTTGGCCGCGGTCGCTGACGCCCTCGGTCCTTGGGCTGTGGGGGCGACCGCGGACCACGTGTGGATACGCGTCGACGCCGTGCAGGCCGCTGCCGCCGATCGTGTCGCTGCAGGCTGGTCCGACGAGTTCGCCGCGATGCTCGGCTACGCCCGGTCCAAGGGCTGGTTGAACGACGCCGGGGATGCCATCGCCGCCCACGTCGAGTTCAGCGTCTGAGGCCTCTCCGGGCCCGAGCGGCCCTGAGCCGCGGCTACGGCGCCGCTGGAGCTCGGCGCGTGGCGGTGGCCAAGGTGGCCGTGTAGCGCGGGTCGAGTTCGGATTCCTGCGCCGGGCGCCAGCCGAGGTCGAAGGCCTGCCACAGCGATTGGGAGAAGGGCCAGAACAGCAACGGGGTCAGCGCCGCCGCGGCGAAGCAGATTCCGAGCAGGAGGGGCACGTTCAAGTCAGGAAACATGGCCCAAGTCCCCAGCAGCAAGACGATGAGCAACACGCCGAAGCTGAAAATGGTGTTGAACCCGACCGCCCCCACGAAGTGGCCTTCGACGCGCTCGCTGGCCAGACCGCAGGTGGTGCAGCGCTCGTTCATCTTGAACCAGTGGGCGAACATGTCGGACCCACCACACTGGGGGCAGCGGCGGCGAAGTGCTCGACCGAGCAGGCGCCAGCGATTGATGGGATGGCTGACGATCACGAGTCGATGGTAGGCAACTTCGTCGCCGGCGCTGAAGCGCCGCTGGCCTCGGGCTCGAACTTGCCGATCGCGCTCGACGAAGGAGCGTCAGGATGGCACTAACATCACGGCGAACGACGTCGCCTCGGGAGGATGTAGATGGTTTGGCGAGTGGTGGTCGATATGGACCTGTGCGAGTCGAACGCCGTGTGCATGGCCGTTCTGCCCGAGGTGTTCGAGGTGCGCGACGACGATTTGTTGTACGTGCTCAACGAGACGCCGCCCGATAGCGACCGGGCCAAGGCTGAGGAAGCCGTGGCCCGCTGTCCCAAGCAGGCCATAACTATCGTCGAGGCCTGAGCGGCGTTGCGTCGTATCTGCGTGGTCGGCGCGTCACTAGCGGGGTGGAATGCGGCTACCACGCTGCGCCGCGAGGGTTTCGACGGCGAACTGACCCTGGTCGGGGCCGAAACCGAGCCGCCCTATGACCGGCCGCCGTTGTCGAAGGCCTTTCTGGCCACGGGCGAGGAGGCCAAGGTCGCCCTGGGTGGGGTGGCCGATAGCGAGGCGCTGGCCATCACCTGGCGTTTGGGTCGGCGCGCCGTCCGCCTTCGGCTTGGGGATCGGGTCGTCGATCTCGATGACGGAACCGAGGTGGCGTTCGACGGGCTGGTGCTGACCGGTGGCGCCGAGGTTCGCACCCTGCCGTCGCTGCCCGTGGGCAATGGTGTCCATGTCCTGCGCACGGTGGCTGACGCCCGTGAATTGCGGGCCGACCTCGATCGACGCAACGGTCCGGTACTGGTGGTCGGGGCCGGTTTCATCGGGGCCGAGGTTGCTGCGACCTGCCGTCAGGCCGGCCGCGAGGTCGTGCTGGTTGAGGCAGCAGAGGTCCCCCTCGAACGGGCGGTAGGCACCGAGATTGGGGCCGTGTGCGCGTCGTTGCATCGCGAGCATGGCGTTGACGTCCGGCTGGGCACTGCGGTAGTTGGGCGGGACTCCTCGGGAGCGGTTCGCCTTGATGATGGGACCACGGTGGATGCCGCGGTGGTCGTGGTGGGCGTCGGGGTTGCCCCCTCGACGCGCTGGCTGGAAGGGTCGGGCCTGCTGCTCGAGGACGGTGTGGTCTGCGACGCCACCGGTCTAGCCGCCGCTGGTGTGGTGGCGGCGGGCGACATCGCCCGGTGGCCCAACGAGCTGTTCTTCGGTGACTCGATGCGCGTCGAGCATTGGGACAATGCCATTGATATGGGGGCCTTCGTCGCTCGGCGGCTGTTGGCAGGCACCGACTGGGACCCCCGAGCAGTGTTCGCTCCGGTTCCGTGGTTCTGGTCCGATCAATACGACCGCAAAATGCAGATGGCTGGGCGTAGCACCGGCTTTGACCGCATGGAGGTAGCGGGCGGCACGCTGGAAGAACGTCGTTTCGTTGCCCTGTACCGTCGACAAGGTCGTCTCATTGCCGCCTTCGGTATGAATCGGCCCCGTCATGTCGTGCAATGCCGCTCGTTGATCGCCCGCCGCTGTCCGTGGGAGGAGGCCAGGGAGTTGGCCGCGGCGTGGACGTGACCCAAGTGGGCGAATACGTCGACTGGGTCAGCGAGAACAACGAGGTGCTGGCGGTTGTCCCGCGGGAACAGATGCGGCGGCAGCGGTTGCGTCACCGGGCCGTTTTCGTGGTGACCGTGGACGGTCAGGATCGCGTCGTGGTGCATCAGCGCGCGGCCTGGAAGGACGTGTGGCCTTCCGCCTGGGATGTCTGCTTTGGTGGGGTGCTTAGCGCGGGAGAGACTTGGGAAGTGGCCGCTCGACGTGAACTCGCCGAGGAGGCGGGCCTCGACGATGTCCTGCTCGCCCCGCTGGGCGGGCCGTTTGCCTTCCGCGACGACCAGGTTTGTCTGCTCGGCCAGGCCTACCTCGTGCGCACCGACGAGCCCGTGGTGGCCCGTGACGGTGAGGTGGTGGCGGTGCAGCACGTGGCGCGGTCCCAACTGCTGGGCTGGAGCCTGACGCGCGCCGTATGTCCCGACTCGCTGCACTGTGTGCTACCGCTCATCGTCATGGGGTGAGCCGAGGACGGCCGACCCGCTCCAACCCGGCGACCTCAACACCGACGGTGACGCTCAGCGCAACGAGTCGGCCAGCAAAGCCCGCTCGCGTGCCGCCAAGGCCACCATCACCTGCATCTTCTCTCGGTTCTGGCGGACCGTTTTCGCCCCTTGGGGAATGGGGTGAGCGTCGAGAAAGGCGTCGACGGCACCGGCGAGCGAAGGGTCGGTGATGGTGGTGATCGTGGCGAGCAGGCGCGAGATGGTGTTGGTTGGCAACCGAGTGTTCAAGGCGTCCCAGTTGGCTTCGACCCATGCCCAGGCCGAGGCGGCAACGGTGCGGTTGGCAAGAGCGCGGGCCACCACAAACGCCCCATCCTGGGATTTGATCGCCCCATCGAGGCACAGTTCGAGCGCAGACTGGGTGAGCCCCCAAGCCGGAAAATCGGCCAGGGCAAAGGTGTATCGGCGCAGTTCCTGGGGGGTCGTGCTGCTCTCCAGACGACGGCGGAAGTCCGACCAGTCGGTGCTGGCGCCTCGGTGGGCAAGGACCGCCACCGCGGCCGCGCCCAGGGACGGGTCGGTCGTGCCCAAGCGGTGCAGCGTGGCGGCCCGTTCGCCGATCGAGGCATCGTCGCCGGTGGTTCCGGCGAGGGCGAATAGGGCCGCCCGAAGCTCGCGTTCGCGGTCGGTTTCGCCCTCGGCCGACTCCCAGCCCGCGATGTCTAGCGCCGGTACGCACAGTTCGCGCACCGCAGCCTGGAAGGGAGCGAGTTCGTCCTGGTCGAGCAGGCGGGCCAGACCACCGAGGGCGCCGGCGATGCGCTGCCATACGGTGAGATCGTCGTCGCCGGCGAGGTTCCGGCACAACGCCAGGACATCGGTGGCGTGGACATGTCCAGCCAACATGGCGGCGTAGGCATCGTCGATCAGGGTGTAACGCTCGACGGGTGAGAGCAGTTCCTGGGCGACGGCGGTGAGTGTCTGGAGGCCGGTGCCTAGGTACCGGCTGCGGTAGAAGCCGTGGGCACCCGCGTTGAGGACCACGGCATCGGCCCCGTTGAGGTCGAGTTCGGTCTGAGTCGTTTCGAGGAGCAGACGATGCGTTTCGCGGTGGGCGCCGCGGACGGCGTCCACAATGATCGGTACGCCGAAGCGATTCGGCCCGGCGTCGCGGTAACGGAACTGCTCTTGGCTGATGGTGAGTCGACCTGCCGCGAGTTCGCCGGAGACCATGGGGAAGCCGCCCTGGAAGATCCAGCTGTCCATCACTGCTCGTACCGGTTGTCCTGTGGCCTCCTCGAGGGCGTCCCACAGATCGGTGGTGCGGGTGTTGGCGTAGGCATGACGGGTCAAATACAGCTGCACCCCTCGACGGAACGCGTCCTCTCCCAGGTATTGCTCCAGCATCCGGACGACGGCGGCACCTTTCTCGTAGGTGAGGATGTCGTACATGCCCTCGGCATCCGCCGGTGAAACGACCTCGTATTCGATGGCCCGGGTGCTCTCCAGTGCGTCGGTGTCGAACGCGGCCGATTTCGATTGCCCGAAGTCGACCCACCGGCACCAATCCGGGCGGTAGGCATCCGTTGCTTTCATCTCCATGAAAGTGGCGAAGGCCTCCTTGAGCCACAGCCCCTCCCACCACGCCATGGTGACGAGGTCGCCGAACCACATGTGGGCGATCTCGTGGGCGATGACGTCGGCCGCTCGTTGCAACTCCGGCTGGGTGGCCGCCAAAGGATCGATCAGCAGCAGTACCTCGCGGAAGGTGACACAGCCGAGGTTCTCCATCGCGCCGAAGGCGAAGTCGGGTACCGCCACCAGGTCCAGCTTGTCACCTGGGTAGGCGATACCGAAGTAGTCCTCGAAGTAGCGCAGGCAGAAGGTGCCAACGTCGAGGGCGAAAGCGGTGAGATGGGCTTGTCCGAGCGGATGCACGACGCGTAACGGCGTGCCGTTGACGTTGACTGCTGCGGTGGCCTCGAGCGGCCCGACGACGAAGGCCACGAGATAGGTGGACATCACCATGGTGTCCGCGAAGGCCACCTCGACGAGGCCGTCGGGCCTTGTCGTCCGGCCTTTTTCGCTACTACAGGACACCGCGAAGAGGTTGGGGTCGATGGTGAGCGTGACCC
The DNA here is from genome assembly GCA_945906305.1 of Ferrithrix thermotolerans DSM 19514. GTDB lineage: Bacteria > Actinomycetota > Acidimicrobiia > Acidimicrobiales > CAIXPF01 > CAIXPF01. The sequence goes on from CAMDQT010000004.1 coordinate 114,924, forward strand.
CGAAGGTGGCCTTGAAGTCTGGTTCGTCCCAGCAGGGGAAGGCCCGGCGGGCGTTGGTCGACTCGAACTGCGTGGTGGCGATGGTGCGCTCGTGGCCCTCGTGGTCTTTGAAGGTCGAGCGATAAAACCCCCGGAGCTTGTCGTTGAGCTCGCCTCGGAATTGGGTGTGCAGGTGGTGGGTGCCGACGGTGAGCACCCGATCGGAGCGCAGGGTGAGCCGCTCGGTGGCAGGGTCGACATCTACAACGAGTTCCAGCCGCTCCCCGCTGTCAACGATCAGCCAGGCTTCTTCGACGAGGAGATCAACGGCGTTGAGGACGATCTCGTTGACGGGCTCATTCACCGCGATGCGGATGTCCTGGGCGCCACCGAAGGTGGCGGCACCGAGGTCCGGTTCCAAAACCAGTTGGTAATGGATCGGTTGGACGCTGCGGGAAAGCCGGTGCGGATTGGCGGTCACCGCCGGAGCCTAACTGCGTCCTCGCTGAGACGCAGATGTGCCCATCGGTACTGCGGGTCCGCTCAGCTCAGCTCAGCAGGAACCACGCCGGTTCGACGTTGCGTCGCAACAGGTCGGCGTACGCCCTGCGCAAGGGGGCGTCGAGGGACTCGTCAACCTGCCCGGCAGCGGCACCAAAGGCGATGTCGACCCACCGCTGGGCGTCTGGCTGAGCGGCGAGCAGCTTGGTCCGGATGCGGTGCATCGGGATGTCGACCTCCTCCACCTTGCAGCGAGGCAGGAACAGCAGAAACAGGCGGCTGTCGTAGCGCCCAACGATGTCTCGTTGCCGTAAAGCGTCTCGCAGGACCGCGGCGAAGATCCGGACCTCACCCTGATCGACCGGAGCGTTCGGCGAGGCGTCGATTGTGCCGCCGGGGGTCATCATGGCCAACATCGGGTGACAAACCACGACGGTAAAGGTCCGAAAGTCGCTGGCTCGCATCTCAATGTCGGCCCGCATCGCTTCGGCGAGGGGCAAGCCGGTGATGGGGTCGGTGAACCCGGGTGGAAGTTCGGCTTGGGGTAGCGGTTCGATGAGCGGGTGCACATCGGGTAGGAAGTCGTCGCGTCGGCGCTGGGGTAAACGGGCCACCTCGGCCATGACGGCCGGTACGCGTGGCAAGTACAACGGGTGAATGGCCTCGTCGGGAAAGGTGCGCGGGCGCGGGTCGCTCGATCCGCCGAGATGCCGGGGACGGATGATGGGCGGCGCTGGTAGCGCTGGGGCGGCGGTGCTCGGTGGCGGGGGCGCGTGCAGGGCGGCGGCGGGCTCCGCCGGTTCCGGCGAAATCGGATAGGCGGGCGGCATCGGAGCCGCCGCGGCGAGCGCGGCGGGCGAGTAGAGGCCCGCGTCCTCGGCGTACATCTCGCCGGGAGGCAACGGCGGCGCAGGGTGCAGCGGGGGGGTGGCGAGGGTTGCACGGTGTGGCGATTGTTCGTCGAACGTAACGGGGGGCTCAGTGGCGTGAGCCGTGCCTCTGGGATTGTTCTCGCGGAACCGCACCAGCCCACCCGCTTGGTGGGCGCTGATTCGAGACCCAACCCAGGGCAAGGTCTGTCCGCTTGAGGCAGGTGTTTCGACTACCTGCTGATCTGACCTCGTGGCGGCTGTCCCGTTGTCCCGGATCGGTCGCGAAAGATAGCGATTCATGGCGGGAATGGTCCGGGCGAGCAGCATGGCGGCGAGCCCGCCGAACAGCATCCCAACTAAGCCGCCCGCAGCGAAGCCACGAAGCGACGCGGCCGAGTCCAAGACCACGCTCGACATCACCGAGGCATCGCGATCTGTTGGTCGGTCGCGACCCGACCAAGGCGGTGGGTGGTCCCGCGGGCCAGTCGTCGAGGGGCAGGCTTCACCCCAGTTTCATCGACGGTCCGGCGTGCCGACTTGAAGGCGGGTGCTGGCCGCGGCGGCCTGGCCTGCGAACCCGTCGAATGAGACCGCGGGGCGGCCCTTGGCCTCCGGTAGCGTGAGCCATCCTGAGCAGCCCCGGCCGGTCTCGGCCGGTCAAATACGTCGAATGCGGGGAGATGTAGTGCCGCCCAAACGCTATGACGTCGTGGGAGTGGGTAACGCCATCGTTGATGTCATCGCCCACGTCGAGGACGAGTTCATCGTCGCCAACTCATTGCCCAAAGGGTCCATGACCCTGGTCGATGTCGACCGGGCGATCGAGTTGTACGCCTCGATGCCCCCTGCCATCGAGGCGTCGGGTGGCTCAGCGGCCAACACTATGGCGGGCGTGGCCAGCTTTGGTGGCACCGCGGCCTACGTGGGCAAGGTGCGCCAGGACCAACTCGGTGAGGTGTTCCGCCATGACATCCGAGCGGCCGGTGTGGTCTATGAGCAGGCTCTCGCCACGGTGGGCCCCCCAACCGCCCGTTGTCTGATCTTGGTCACTCCCGACGCCGAACGGACCATGAACACGTGCTTGGGCATTTCCAGCTTGCTGGAGCCAGCCGATGTCGACGAACACCTCATAACGGCAGGCCGTGTTGTCTACTGCGAGGGTTACCTGTGGGATGTCGACTCGGCCAAGGCCGCCATCCGCAAGGCGATGACCATGGCGAAGGACGCCGGTTCGAAGGTCGCCCTGACCCTGTCGGACATGTTCTGCGTGGACCGTCATCGGGCGGAGTTCCGCCATTTGGTCGAACACGACGTCGACATCGTATTTGCCAACGAGGCGGAGATCTGCTCGCTGTATGAAACCACCGATGTTGCCGAGGCGCTTCGACGTGTGCGTGGACATGTCGAGGTGGCCTGCGTCACGCGCGGTGCCGAAGGGTCAGTGGTGCTCACCGCGGCTGAAGTGGTGCAGGTGCCGGCTTGGTCCGCGGGCTCGGTCATCGACACGACGGGAGCGGGGGACCTGTACGCCGCGGGGTTCCTCTACGGCTACACCAGGGGCAAGGACCTCTTCACCGCCGGCTGGTACGGCTCTATCGCCGCCGGCGAGTGCATCAGCCACACCGGTCCGCGCCCCGAGCGTTCGCTGGCCGAGTTGTTTGCCGCGGTCCCCTCACCGACCAGGTGAGCGCCAGACCACCCGCTCAACTGTCGCTGGCTTACTCGCCCTGAGCGGCGGGTGGGCCGGCTGGACCAGCCACAGCTTCCGCGGTCGTCTCGATCCCACCGCGCTTGTTCTGCGTCAAGCGCACGGTGACCTCGGCACCCACGGCCGCCGCGAGGTCGCGGGCAATGCGGGCGCAGAGGTGCTCGGCGAAGATCCGCTGGTCGTGCCAGGTGAGCAAGTACAGCTTGAGCGATTTGGTCTCGATGCAGAGTTGGTTGGGTCGGTATCGCACCGTCCAGCGATAGAAGTCGGGTTGGAAGGCGGCCACCTCAGGGCACAGCGCGGTGAGCTCATCGCCGCATAGCTCCACCAGGGTTTGGGCAGGGTCCGCGGGAAAGGTGTCGAGCTGGCCGTACTCCTCGGCCAGGACCGTTCGCCCCAACATCGCCGGCCGCATCTTGTCGTTCACAACTGGGAGCGTCCCCGGTCGACGATGGCCTGCCGCCGCTGCTCGAGCTGGCTCAGGTCCATGCGCTGTGCAGCCCACTCGCGTCCCATCCGAGCCTCGACCTGCCAACCTTCACCCGGCGCGACGGCGGTCACGGCGTCATAGGTCACCTTCATCCGGCGCACGCCGCTCGGGTCGTTTCCGGTGATGTCCTGGGCCAATCGAAGGCAGAACGGGAGGAGTTCGTCATGGTCGACCACGTGATTCACCAGCCCCCAGGCGAGCGCCTCGTGGGCGGCGAGGAAGTTTCCGGAGTAGGACAGTTCGCGGGCTCGGCGCACGCCGACCGCCTCGGCCAACAGCACGGTCAGCCCCCATCCGGGCATCACCCCGACGCGGGCGTGGGTGTCCGCGAAGCGGGCGCGGTCGGAGGCCACGATGAAATCGCAGTTCAGCGCCACTTCGAAACCACCGGTGATGGCGGCACCGTTGACAGCTCCAATGACCGGTTTAGTCATGGGAGCCCAGGGCCCGCCCGGTGGCGTACGTTCCGGTTTGGACACGCTGCTGGCGAGCTTGGAGTCGGGGGCGCCGAGTTCTTTGAGGTCCAGTCCGGCGCAAAACGCCGCTCCCGCGCCAGTGAGCACCACCACGTCGACGTTCTCGTCCGCTTCAGCGCGGGCCATGGCCCGCGGCAACATACGCCGTAGGCCGGACGACAAGGCGTTGCGGGCTTCGGGGCGGTTGAGGGTTACCACCGCCACCCGGTCGGTTACCTCGTAGAGCACCGTCTGCTCGTCCTCGGCGTGTTGAGACTGGTCATTGCTCATGTGCTGTCCTCCTCGTGCTCGTCGGGCGGCAGGTATTCCAGTTCGAGATCGCCCAGCCGCACCAAGGTCGAGGTGACCCAGCCGCCGACGGACGCGAAGTGCTCGTCGAGCATGGCCGGATCGGTGAGCGTGGCCTCATCGAACTCGTAGATGCCCTCGAAGCTGAACTCGATGGCGTGCTCTGGGTCTTCGAGGGCGCCGTCGTAGGCGATCTCGATGCGGGGGCCCGAACGGGCCAGGCGAACCATGCCCATGGGCGAACTCTCTTCGGGCAGGATGGCCTGGATCTGCGCCGGGTCGGGCTGATGGCACAGCCGTTGGATTCGCAGCACGATTTCCACCGCGATGCGCGGTCGCCCGGTGGTCGGCTCGCCCAGCCGCCAGCTGCGGTAATTGGCCTGTGACCAGGTTGACCACTCCAGCAGGATGTCGGCCTGCACCCGCGGGGGAAGTCCTTCGCCGGGTAGGCAGTACGAGGTCTGCCACGAAAGGTCCCCCAGCAGCACGTCGGCGTGGAAGCGCTCCTCGACCGACAACGGTTCGAGCAGAGCGGCCTCCAGCGCCTCGCGAAGGGCGGCGATGGCGTCGGTGAAGACGTGATCGAGCATTGGAGACGAGATGCTACCGGCGAACGGGGATGGACGCGACTCCGCCGTTCTCGCTCGACTTGGGAGGCCGAAAAGCTCAGGTCGGTAGAGTGCCGGTGATGGCAGAGATTGGTCCGACTCGTGACGAGGCGGGCCCGGGAACCGACAGTTCGGGTCTTGGTCCGCACCTCGCCCTGCGGCGTCAAGTCGCGGCATGGGCCGCGTGCGATCCAGACCCAGAGACGCGGGCCGAGCTGGAGCGGCTCCAGGCCGAACACGCCTGGGACGAACTCGCCGAGCGCTTCTCGGCCCGGCTGGCCTTCGGTACTGCGGGCCTGCGCGCCGCGCTCGGCGCGGGACCCATGCGTATGAACCGTCTCGTGGTACGCACCGCGGCTGCGGGCCTCGTGAGCTTTCTGCAGGAGCAGGGGCACCTAGAGCCCCTCGTCGTGGTCGGCTTCGATGCCCGGCACAAGTCCGACATCTTCGCCATCGATTCTGCGGCGGTGATTGCCGCCGCCGGAGGACGGGCGGTGCTCTTCGAGCGCTGTGGCCCAACCCCGCTGCTGGCCTTCGCCGTGCGTCACCTCGGGGCCGACGCCGGGGTGATGGTCACGGCGAGCCACAACCCCTCGACGGACAACGGCTACAAGGTGTACCTCGGCGATGGGGCTCAGCTGGTGTCGCCGCACGATATCGAGGTGGCGAAACACATCGCTGCCGCTGGGTTTGAGGTGGCGCTGGCGGCTGCGGATGATCCAGCGATCACCGTCATGGCACCGTCGGTGTCACAGGCGTATGTCGAGGCAGTGGTGGCGCAGTTGACCCCCGGCGGCGCTCGGCAGCTAACCATCGCCTACACCGCGCTACACGGCGTGGGGGCGGAAACCGCGGCTGACGCCTTTGCGGCGGGAGGCTTCCCTCGGGCTCATGTGGTCGTCGAGCAGGCTGAGCCCGACCCGAGCTTTCCAACCGTGGCCTTTCCCAACCCGGAGGAACCAGGTGCCCTCGACCGAGGGCTCGATCTGGCTCGAGCGGTGGGCGCCGACGTGCTGCTGGCCAACGACCCTGACGCGGACCGGTTGGGTGTGGCGGTGCCCGACGGCCCGCAATGCTGGAGGGTACTCACCGGCGATGAGATCGGTGTGCTGCTCGCTGATCACCTCCTACGGCATCGCGACCGGCAAGGCGAGCGACTCGTGGTGACCACCGTGGTGTCCTCTCGGCTGTTGGCCCGGCTCGCAGCAGCTCACGGGGTCCACTACGCGGAGACCCTTACCGGGTTCAAGTGGATTGTCCGGCCGGTGATCGACAACCCGACTTGGCGGTTTGTGCTCGGCTACGAGGAGGCGCTCGGGTTCGCTGTGGGTGCCGCGGTGCATGACAAGGACGGCATCGCTGCGGCATTGGTGTTCGCCGAGTTGGTCGCCGAGTGCCTGGTCGAGAACATCACGGTGTCCGAACGCCTGGAACTGTTGGCCCGGCAGTTCGGCCTGCATGCCACCGCCGGGTACACCTTGCGCTTCGGGGCTGGCTCGAGCGGAGCGGCGGCCGCGGCGGCGATCATGGAGCGCATGCGGGTGGCCCCACCCGGTTCGCTGGGCGGGGTGGCGGTCTCGCGCCGCGAAGACCTGCTCACCCAGCCCCCACCCCGTAGGACTGACCTGCTGGTGTGGGAACTCGCCGATGGGGCCAGGGTGCTCATCCGGCCGAGCGGGACCGAGCCCAAGTTGAAGGTGTACCTCGAGGTGTTGGAGCCCGTGGCCCCGACCGCCGTGGGCTATCACGCCGCCCGGATGGCGGCGCAAGCTCGGCTCGATGCGCTGCAGACCGAACTCGCCGCGTTGCTTGCGCCGTCGTGACGATCGGCCCGGGTCCCCGGGCCCAGTGCCAATAGGTAATGGGTCACCGGTCCCATTCTTGGACCACCATCGGATCCTTACGGTCAATGGTGTGCCCACCACCACGCCCCGACTAACGAACACCTCGTATTCGTTGCTGGGAGCGATAGCGAAGGCGGGTTCCTCCTCGCCGTACGACCTCAAGCGAGTATTGGCCAACAGCGTCGGCCCGTTGTGGGAGGTCCCCCACTCGCAGATCTATGACGAGGCCGCTCGTTTGGCCCGGGCCGGACTGCTCACGGAGCAGCAGGAGGGCAGCGGCCGTCGGCGCCTGAGCTACACCGTTACCGAGGAGGGTCGCCGTGAGCTGGTGCGGTGGCTGCGAATGCCCAGTCGAGACCGGGTTGACTTTCATGATGTCGGTTTGTTGAAGCTGGCCTATGCCTCCGAGTTGCAGCCAGCTGAACTCCGTCACGTTGCTGGCGACCATCTCGAAGCGTGGCAAGCCCTGGGCGAGGAAATCGGAGCCAACATGGATGGCCCGGGGGCCCAATACGTACTGGCCATGGTCGGAGCCGCCGTACGGTTCTGGTCGGACATGTGCGACGAGATCTCAGATTCGGGCCCTGTGCTGACGGGGGAAAGCGCCGACCCGCCCGCCTGAGACGCGGTTCGAGGCCCTCACCGCAGCGTCATGGCGAGGCGGCGGGGGTTTCGGGCTGCGATTGCTCGAATGGGCCGCCCAGCTAGGTTGGTGGCGAGGGTGGGCTGCACCCACCCAGAGCGTGCTGAGACGCGGTGCACTCGACGTTGAGCGAGCGTGGGGCTGGCCATGAGGGACGAGAAGAGGGCCGAACATCGCGTCGTCACTGGTGGCCTACCGGGAACCTATGGGGGCAGCTGCCAGGTCCAAGGACGCGGTTCGGTCGACATCGTCGCGGTCTGATGTCTGGCCCGATGCCGATTGCCTCACCCAGCCCCGACGGTGACCAGCCCCGCGACCCCCCCGCCGCCACCGCTCATCGGATGCGTCGTCAGTCTGGCATCGGTCGGCGTCGGGTTGTGCTGCTGGGCTGTTACGCGACGTTCGTGTTGGGGTGGTGGAGGGTCAATGGGGTGCCACTCGAACGACTCCAGGTGCTGGGGTGGGTACTAGGCGCACTAGTCATCGCCTCAGTCGGTCGACCTGACGGCAGCGTGGTCCGTATCGCCAAAGACTGGGTGCCGTTGGCCTTGGTGCTCACGGCCTACGACCTCACCCGCGGCCTGGCCGACACCCTCGGCATGCCGGTGCAGCGCGAGGTGCTCATCCGCATCGAACGGATCATGGCCTTCGGCGAAATCCCCTCCGTACTGGCCCAAGAGCGGCTGGGACCTTACGCAGGGTCGGCGCGCTGGTGGGAGGTCGTGGTGTCACTGGTGTACTTGTCCCACTTTGTCGTGCCGTTCACGGTTTTGGGCGTGTTGTGGGTGCTCGACCGGCCTGGCTTCGGGCGCTATCGACATGCGCTGCTGGTGCTCACGGCGATGGGTCTGCTCACCTACATCCTGGTGCCGGCCGCACCCCCCTGGATGGCGTCACGAGACGGCCTGATCGGACCGGTGCATCGTGTCGTCCTTCGAGGTATGGATACCTTCGGACTCGACCTCGGCCCGGTGCTCATTCGCTATGGACCACGATTCGGCAACGCTGTGGCGGCGTTGCCTTCCTTGCATGCGGGTTGGTCCACGCTGACTGCGCTGTTCTTCTCCCGGCGCTGTCGGTGTCGCTGGTGGCTCCTGCTGTTCGCCTACCCGCTGGCCATGTCGGTGGCACTGGTCATCAGCGGTGAGCATTACGTGTTCGACGTGGTGCTGGGTGGGTGCTATGCCATCGTCGCCTTCGGCCTAGAGAGCGAATGGCGCCGCCGGTCGATGCGGCGCACAACCTGACCGACTGCGAGGGAGCGTCGTAAGCGGCCAGCCCGACGCCGAGCGGTCAGCGCGGTGTCGGACCATCCTCGACGCGGTCGAGGGTGCCGTTGCGGTAACGGTCGAAACGGTCGAGTACCTCGCGCATCTGTCGTGCGGTCAAGCGTCGCGGTTCGCCCACCGTGCGGGCCCGCAGGTACTGATCAGCCAGGCTCTCCACGTCGAGGGCTAGGCGCAAGGCGGCGTCGAGCGATGCCCCAACCGTCACCTGGCCGTGGTTGGCCAACAAGGCTGCGGATCGACCGTGGAGCGCTTCGATGACCGCGTCGGCGAGCTGGTCGCTACCGAACAAGAAATACGGTGCACAGCGGATGTTGTCGCCGCCGGCGACAGCCACCAGGTAATGGAACGCGGGAATGGGCAGCCGAAGACAGGCCAACGCCGTTGCTGCGGGGGAATGGACATGGACGATTGCTCCGGCATCGGGTCGCTCGGCGAGGATGCGCTGATGAAAGCGCCACTCTGAGCTTGGCGCCCGGTGCCCGGTCCGGCTGCCGTCGGGTCCCATCCAGACGATGTCCGACGGACGGATACGGGCATAGTCCATGGCCGAGGGGGTGATGAGCATCCCATTCTGCCAGCGCGCTGAGGCATTGCCCGAAGTGCCTTGACTCAGACCTGATGGTCCGAATGCCCCGCAGGTGTCGATGAGCTGCCGGCGAAGGGTCAGTTCGGCGTGTTCCACCGGCGGGTCACCTCCGCATTGAGTGCCGACAGCGTGGGGCGGACCCCTTCCAAAGTGGCGATGATGGCGTCGAGGGTGATGGCCGGCGCGAGGTCGGCGGCGGCGGCGCCGAGACGCTGGCGCAACTCCCGGTCATAGGGCTCGGTCATGTCGGTGTGGCGCACCGGAAGGTCCTGCTTCAGTGCCCACAGGTTGGCTCGGTAGTTGATCCGGTGGGGGGGAACGGTGTGCCCCGGGCCGTGGCGGGCGAGGAAGGCCACCGGCCGGTTCTGCCAGGTACCGACGGTTACGCCGACCGTACCGTAGGGTGTTTCGACCATCTCGAGCTGGGCGGCGCGTAGACCCGGAACCTCGTACAAACCGGATCCGGTGATGATGGCGAGCACGTCAACTCCGCGATCGCAGGAAGGGTGAACGTCACCAGGATAGTCCTACCGTCGGGTGCCCGTTGGCCTAGAGTTTTGCCGTCGAAAGGACCGGTCCAAATGAGACGAACGGGTGTCGCTGCGGCAGGGTTGCTGGTGCTGTTGTTGGGGGTGACGTCATGCGGTGGCGACGATGCCTCGTCGGCGGACAAATCGACCGCGGTCAAGGGATTTAGTGGGGACTGCGCCAAGAAAGAGGTTTTTTGCGTGGGCCTCGTCACCGATGTGGGCAAGGTCGATGACAAGTCGTTCAACCAATCGAGTTGGGAAGGTGCGGCGGCGGGAGCCAAAGCAGTGGGTGGCGGTGCGGAGTACATCGAGACCGTCGACCCCAAGGATTACGCCAAGAACATCCAGTCCTTTGTCGACCGCAAGGTCGATGTCGTCGTGACGGTCGGTTTCGCCCTCGCCGACGCCGCGGCAACGGCAGCGACGGCCAACCCCGGGATTCACTTCATCGGGGTCGATGCCTTTCAAGCCACCACGATCGCAAATCTGTCCGGGTTGGTGTTCTACGAGGACCGGGCCGGGTTCATGGCCGGCGCGCTAGCAGGCTTGCTCACGAAGACCAACGTGGTCGCCGCCGTGCTCGGCACGGACAAGGTTCCGCCGGTGGTGGCCTTCGGAAAGGGCTGGGAGAATGGCGCCAAGTACACCAACTCAAAGGTGAAGGTCCTCACCACGTATCACCCTGGCGGACTTGACGTCGCTTTCAACGACCCGACCTGGGGCGCGCAGACAGCCAAGCAGGCGCTCGACAACACCGCCGATGTGGTCTTTGGCGCTGGTGGCAACACCGGCAACGGCGCCTTGCTCGAGGTGGCGAAGAAGGCCGGGGCGTATTGCGTCGGGGTTGACCTCGACCAATGGGAAACCATGCCCGGGGCGCACGCGTGCCTGGTGACCAGTGCTGAAAAGCGCATCAAGGATGGCGTGGTCCTACTCATCAGCCAGGTTCATAATGGGACGGCGAAAGGCGGGAATTTCCGCGGCGAGGTTGGCCTCGCCTCGTACCACGACTTCGACGCCAAGATCCCCGCGGAGGTGAAGACGAAGATGGACGTCATCGTCCGCGATGTGGGATCGGGCAAGATCCCGACCGGCGTCAACTGATCGGTCCTCATCGACGATGAACCTCGACCGGCTTCGGCCTGCAATTCTGCCGGTCGCGGCGGTCGTGGTGGCGTTGACGATCGGCGCCGTCATTGTGGCGGTCGATGGTTCTTCGCCGCTCGGGGCAGCCACGGCGATATGGGTTGCGGCCTTCTCGGGACCAGACGCCATTGGCGCCACGCTCGAGAAGGCAACGCCGCTCGTCTTCGCCGGCTTGGCCGTGATCGTCGGGGTCAAAGCTGGTCTGTTCAACATCGGAGCGCAGGGCCAGTTGTTGGTAGGCGCGATCACTTCCGCCTATGCGGGGTACCGCTTCGCCGGCTTGTCGCCGCTGGTGCACCTGCCGCTTTGTCTGCTCATAGGGGTTGTCTTCGGCGCGCTACCGGCGTGGCTCGCGGGAGTGCTTCGGGCTAAGCGTGGGGTGCACGAGGTGATTGTCACCATCATGTTGAACACCATCATCTTCAACCTCACCGACTGGTTGGCCGGTGGCCCCTGGATGGAGCCGGGCCAGGTGATCTCGCGGACACCGCCCATCGTTGGGTCCGCCCGGATGGGGCGTGTCGCAGGCTTGCCGACGGGGTTCGTCCTGGCGATGCTGGTGACCGTCGCGGTGTGGTTCATGCTGGAGCACACCACCTTCGGGTTCCGTCTGGCAACGGTCGGGGCCAACCGACACGCCGCGCACTACGCCGGTATCTCCGTTGGTGCCGTGACCGTGGCAGCCATGACCCTGTCGGGTGCCCTAGCCGGGCTCGGCGGTGCGGTCGAGAGCCTTGGGGTGGTCGGCCGGTTCGAACCGGGGTTCAACGCCGGGCTGGGCTTCGACGGGATCACCATCGCGCTGCTGGCCCGGGTCTCGCCGCGGGCGGTTGTTCCGGCGGCGTTGTTCATTGGTGCTCTGCGGGCATCCTCGAGCGAATTGCAGGCTGGCGCCCATGTGGCGCCAGCGATCGTCGATGTCGTGCTGGGCGTCGCCCTGTTGCTCGTTGCTGCCCCACTACTGCTGCGCTGGTTGTTGCGAATGCCGCCATCTTTAAGTACGGCAGAGGTTCAGTTCACCCGAGGCTGGGGCTCGTGAGGCCAGCCTGGGTCCGTCGTCGGCCACCCCCGGCGCTGGGCGTGGCGGCCGCTTTATTGGTAGCGGCTTTCTTGGCGTACGCCATCTGGGGTTTTCGCGCTGCGGCGGTGGCGGGATTCGCGGTCCGCTCCTGCACCCCGCTGGCGTTGGCGGCGATGTGCGGGATCCTGTGCGAGCGCACCGGGGTCATCAATATCGGCATCGAGGGTCAAATGCTGCTGGGCGCCTTTGCCGGATTCTTCGGTGCTGCCGCGTTCGGGGTGGTGTTCGGGGTGCTCGCGGCGGCGATCATCGGTGCGCTTGGCGGGGCGTTCCTGGCGGTATGCGCGGTGAGTTGGCGGGTCGACCAGATCATCGCCGGGGCCGTGATCAACATCGTCGCGATGGGGTTCACCACGTTCTTCTACCGGCCTGGTTTCGTCATTGGTTCGCTGCCAACTTGGCAGATTCCCCTCTTGGCTGACCTGCCGTTACTGGGGCCCATTTTTTTCCGGGCCCAACCGTTGGCGTTCTTGACCTTTGCCGTCGTCATCGGTCTACAGGTGACGTTGTTTCGCACCACGTGGGGCCTGCGAACTACCGCCGTGGGCGAACATCCCGGTGCGGCGGACACGGTGGGGGTCAACGTGGCGAGGTACCGCTACGGCAACGTGATGTTGGGTGGCGCGCTGGCGGGGTTGGCCGGTGCGATGCTCTCGGTTGAGATCACCGGTTCGTTCGATCGGGCCATGACCGCGGGGCGAGGGTTCCTGGCGTTGGCCATCGTGATCATGGGTCGTTGGCGGCCGATGCTGGCCTGGACGGCGGCGTTGCTCTTCGGGTTGCTGAGCGGTTTGGTCAACCAATTGAACTTCGATCAGGTGATCGATGTTCCCCCGCAGTTTGTCGCCATGGTGCCCTATGGGACGACCATCGTCGTGCTGGCAGTCTTCAGTACCCGGGTGCGGCCTCCGGCTGCGGCCGGCCGGCCCTATCCGTGAGGCGGTCCGCATGAGCGACAGCGAAGAGCAGCCAGGCGCGGACGTGGTGCTCGAGGTGCGGGGGCTCACCAAGCGATTCGGACCGGTGGTGGCGGACAGCGAGGTGACCCTGCAACTTCGCCGCGGCGAGGTGCTGGCATTGCTTGGTGAGAACGGCGCGGGCAAGTCCACCCTGGTCAAGATGCTCGTGGGGCTGTTGCGCCCTGATGCCGGGGAGATCCGTATCGGTGGCGACGTGGTCCGCTTGCGCTCGCCACGAGACGCCATCGGCCGGGGCATCGCGGTGGTGCACCAGCACTTCCAGTTGGTGCCAGTCATGACGGTGGCGGAGAACGTGGTTCTCGGTGCGGAGCCCACACGCCGTGGGTTGTTCGACCATCGAAAGGCCGCTGCCGAGGTCCGGGCGCTGTCCCAACGTTTCGGCCTAGCGGTCGAGCCTGATGCCGTGGTGCAGGACCTACCGATTGGTATGCAGCAGCGCGTGGAGATCATCAAGGCGCTGTACCGCGGGGCGGAGATTCTGATCCTCGACGAACCAACCGCCGTGCTGACCCCGGTGGAGACCGACGAGTTGCTGCGCATAGTCGCGGAGTTGGCGGAGCGGGGTGTCGGGATCATTTTCATCACCCACAAACTGCGCGAGGTGATGAACGGCACGGACCGGGTCGTGGTTCTACGCGATGGCAGGGTGGTGGGCGATGTCGCCACCGCTGACACCGACGAGGCAGGCCTCGCGGCGTTGATGGTGGGCCGCCCGGTGGTGTTGCACGTGGACAAGGAACCGGCCACGCCTGGGGCAACGGTGCTCGAGATCCGCGGGCTCGAAGTCGATGATGATCGCGGCCGTCTTGCCGTGCGCGGCCTAGATCTCGACGTACGGGCGGGGGAGATCCTCGGCATCGCCGGTGTACAGGACAACGGGCAGCGCGAACTGGTGGAGGCAATCTGTGCCATGCGCCCGAGGCGCGCCGGCACGGTGGTGCTGGCGGGGCGCGAGGTCGAGGGGCTCGACGTTCGGGCGCTGCACGATCTCGGTGTGGCCCACATCCCCGAGGACCGCGACAAGCACGGTTTGGTGGGCGGCTACTTCGTAGCGGAGAACCTAGTGCTGAATCGCTTCGACCAGGCGCCCTTTTCGCGCTGGGGTCGTCGCGATTTCGCCGCCATCCAACGCTGGGCGCGCCAGCTGATCGCTGATTTCGATGTCCGTACCCCGAGTGTGTACGCCCGCACCGATGCGCTGTCGGGGGGCAACAAACAGAAGGTGGTCGTGGCCCGAGAACTCAGCCGTGAGTCCGTGCTGCTCGTTGCCGCCCAACCAACGAGGGGGGTCGACGTGGGCTCGATCGAGTTCATTCACCAACAGTTGGTTGCTGCTCGCGATCGAGGGGTGGCGGTGTTACTGGTGTCGGCCGAACTCGAGGAACTGTTCGCTTTGTCCGACCGCATCGCGGTGATTCGGGAGGGTCGGGTCGCTGCGGTGCTCGACGCGAAGTCTGCGACCCGCGAGACGGTTGGGCTGATCATGGCCGGCGCCGCGGGGCACTGAGGGGCCAGGCGTCGGTCCTGGTCAGCGTCCGGCGTTGGGCTTCACGCCGTGGTTGGCCTTCTTGCGACGGGCGTTGGTCTTCCGCTTGGTGGTCTTCTTCGACATAGGACCGGACACACTACTGGGGTTGGCCCCAGGCCACCAAGCGGTCGACGGGCCAGGTGTTGATCACGTCGTTGGAGTCCGCCCCGGCCGCGGCGGCTTTGTCGCAACCGAAGTTGACCCATTCGAGCTGGCCCGGGGCGTGAGCATCGCTGTTGATGGCCAGTTTGCAGCCCCACTCGAGCGCGAGATGTAGCAGTTCTTCCGGGGGGTCCTGGCGCTCGGGGCGGGTGTTGATCTCGAGCGCCGTGCGGTGTTCGGCGCAGGCGGCAAACACCAGGTCGGCATCGAATTGGGCTCCCGCCCTATTCCCGTGAGGCGGTAGTTTCCGTCCCGTGCAGTGACCGAGCACGTCGACGTGGGGGTGCATGGCGGCGAGCGCCAGCCGGCGGGTCATGGCCGTGGGATCCATTTTCAGCTTGACGTGTGGGCTGGCTACCACGAGGTCGAGTTGGGCGAGCGTCACGTCGTCCATGTCGAGGCTGCCATCCTCATTGATGTCGACTTCGAGGCCATGCAGCAGGCGGAATTGGGCGAGTGAAGGGGTGCGCTCCGCGGCGAACACGGCGTTGACCGCTTCGAGTTCAGCGCGTTGCTGGGCGAGGCGATCAGCGTGCAAGCCTCTGGAGATGGCCATACGCGGGGAATGGTCGGTGATCACCAGGTAGCTGTGGCCAAGGGCCTGCGCGGCGCGGCCCATAGCCTCAAGCGTGGCGCCACCATCGGACCACGTGGTGTGACTATGGCAGTCACCCTGCAACGCTCGTCGTAGATCACGGCCCGGTCCGAGGGGGACGACCGTGTCGGTTTCGAGACGGGTGAGATAGGCCGGGGTCCTGCCCTGCTGGGCGTCGATGATGACGCCGCCGGTCGAGGGGCCGATTCCGGCCAGTTCGGCCAGGGTTCCCGCTTGCACGCGGGCGGCGATGGCGCTGGGCCCCAGCGCAGCCACGATTTCGGCTGCCCGCCTGAACGCGTTCACCTTGGCCGCAGGTGCCAGCGATCGATCGAGGAGGTACACGACCCGTTCGAGTGCTTCCAGAGGCTCCACGCCTCTACGGTAGGCTGTCCGTCGATGGCCTGGCTGGTGCGGGACACAACGGTGTTGGCATCGCTGGAGGTGGCAGACACCTTCCGCTCCCGTCTACGCGGGTTGCTCGGGCGCGACCGGTTGGACGGTGCGCTGCTGTTACGGCCGGCGCGTTCGGTGCATTCCGTGGGCATGCGCTTCGCCCTCGATGTTGCCTTCTGCGACCGTGATCTACGGGTCGTGCATATCACGAGCCTGGTGCCGAACCGCCTGGCACGACCGGTTCGGGGCGCGTGTATGGTCCTCGAGGCCGAGTGGGGAACGTTCGAACGGTGGGGACTCGAGGTCGGCGACGAACTCGCGGTTCACGGCGAGGCGCTCCCGCCGCCCGCGGCGTGGCCCGGTGGTCGGCGTTGGCAGGAGGCACGTCATCGGCTGATCCGTGGACCCCGTGGACCCCGTGGACCCCATGGAAACTCTGGGGCTCGGGTGTCGACGGTGAGCCGACCGGTAATCCGTCCGGTCGGCCATTCGACGGTGTCCGTTTGAGCCCCTGGCACGCAACGGTCCGGCTGGTTCGGCTGACGGCTGCGGGGTGAACGTTCTCCGACGTGCGGCATTGGTGCTGGTGGCGACACCCATCGGTAACCTTGGCGACCTCTCGTCGCGTGCCGTACACGAACTAGGCACGGCGGACTTGATCGCCTGTGAGGACACCCGCCGGACCGGACGGTTGCTGAGCTTGGCGGGTATCGAACGGCGCCCGCTGTTACGACTGGACGATCACACCGAAACCGCCCGCACGGCGGAGGTGATGGCCCGGATTGAACGGGGTGAACGAGTGGTGCTGGTGTCCGACGCCGGTATGCCGGGGATCTCCGACCCAGGAGAGCGTCTGGTGGCCGCCGTCGCCTCGGGGGGTTACACCGTCGAGGTGGTGCCAGGGCCCTCCGCCGTGGTGACTGCGCTGGCCGGTAGCGGACTGCCGACCCACCGGTTCTGCTTTGAGGGTTTTCTGCCCCGACGCCGGGGCGAGCGAATGGCCCGTCTGGGGGGGCTCGCGGCAGAACCGCGGACCATGGTCTTCTACGAGTCGCCGCACCGCCTGGCCGCGACACTGGCCGATCTTGCTGCGGCGTTTGGTGCCGACCGCCCCGTTGTTGTGGCCCGCGAGTTGACCAAGCTGCACGAGCAATGGTGGCGCGGTGGTGTTGGACAGGCTGCGGCGTGGGCGCTCGAAGCATCGCCGCGGGGCGAGTTGGTCATCGTCATACAGGGCGCGCCACCTGCCCCCGAACCCCGAGCCGGGGACCTTGAGGCCGTCATTGCCGCCCGATTGGCCCAGGGTTCTTCGGTCAAAGAGGTAGCCGTCGAGGTGGCCGGTCAGTTCGGGGTAAGTCGCCGTGAGGGGTACGCCATCGCCGTCAGGTTGGCTGCTGCGGCCCGCTCGGCGCCCACTGAACCAAGTTGATCGGGTTGGGCTAGCTGGTTCACGTGGTGGCCTCGACGCCGCACCGACCATCCCTGGGGAGACTCGCTCGGCGGTCAAGAGCAGACTTGCGGCGATGCCGCGCCACTAGCGTGGTGTCGTGTTCAGCGTTCCGTTTTTCGTGGCGCTGCTGCTGGCCCTGGCCATTACGCAGCTCGCCAATGTCGTCACCACCATGTACTTGCATCGCACGCTCTCGCATCGGTCTATGACCCTGTCCGCACCGCTGGAGTTCGTCATGCGGGCCGTTTTGTGGCTCACGATCGGAATCGATCGCCGCGAATGGGTGGCGATTCATCGCAAGCATCATGTGTTTTCCGACGAACCGCAGGACCCCCATTCGCCGATCCAGAAGGGCGTGTGGCGCGTCACCTTCGGTAACGTCGTCTATTACCGGCGCGAGGCCAACAAGCCGGAAACTCTCGCCACCTATGCCAGAGACCTCGATCAGGATCGCTGGGAGCGGTTGGTTTTCTCCCATGGGATGGTCGGGGTGAGCCTTGCTACCGGCCTCTTGGTGGTGTTGTTTGGACCGGTCACGGCAGCGATCGTGGCGGTGGTCCATACGGTGCTGTACATCTTCCTCGGTGGTTGTGTGAACGGCCTTGGGCATTGGTTTGGCCGTAGGCCTCACGACAACAAGGCGACGAACCTGCGATGGTTGGCGTTGCTCACCTGTGGTGAGGGCATGCACAACGAACACCATGAGTATCTGCGTTCGCCGTATTTCGGATCGACCCGTTGGGATCTGGGCGCCGGACTCGGCCGCACGTTCGCCCGCATGCACCTCGCCGTGATGCACGAGTCAACTCGCTTCAGCCGGGACAACGACCTGGTCTCGATCGGCGGCTGATTCAGCGCCGGCGGCAGCCCGGCACCCTCAGCGGGCTTGCCATTGGGGTCCTTCACCCCTCGCGGTACTAGGTCGGAAGGCCTTCGCGTCCTCGGTTTGGGCGGCGACCCGTCGCATCGTCTCACCGAAGCGGACCGCTTCGACCAAGGACAGGTCGAGCCCGCGACGGGCAATCTCCTTGGTGGCCCGAGCCGCTAGTGGCGCCGCCTTGAGGAGACGGTTGGCCAAGGTGTGGGCCTCGGTCATCAACTCGTCATGGGCCACGATCTTCCAGACGAGGCCCATCTCCTTGGCGCGCTCAGGCGAGACACGGTCGCCGATGAGCAACAGTTCCATCGCGTGCTGCCAGCCGATGAGCCGGGGCATCCGAACTGATCCCTGCACCGTCGGCACGCCGAGCTGAACCTCCGGGAAGGAGAACGAGGCCCGCTCCGAGGCGATCACGAAGTCGCAAGATGCCACCATCGTAAGGCCGAACCCGATAGCTGGTCCGTTGACCGCGGCGATCACCGGCTTCCAGATCTCTAGACCAGACTCCAGCGATTGGGCCGAGGGGATCTCCCAGAAGCTGTGCCCCCCGGCTCCCACGGCGCCGGAGGGATCTTTCAGGTCAGCCCCGGCACAAAAAGCCGAACCAGCCCCGGTGATGATGCCCACCCAGGCGTCATCGTCGTCGCGGAAGGTGGCCCATGCGGCGTTGAGGTCGCGGCGCAACTCGCCGTTGATCGCATTGCGCGCCTCGGGACGGTTGTAGGTGATGGTGGCGACGTGGTTCTGGCATGCGTAGAGCACGGTGGTTCCCATCGCACGAGTTTGCCCGGCGATGCGAGCTCGGCCACGCCAGCGGCAGGATTTTCCTGCGCCGGAACGAGGATCGGATCCGTCGCCGCCGATCCAAGCGGAGGCCAAACCGTCTTCAGTGTCATACCCCGGGCGCAAGATGGCCCCATGACATCCTCCCTGCTGTTCATCGTCGTGATTGTGGTGCTGCTGGTTGCCACCGTCGTTGGGGGTGTGCTGCTGGCGGCGCAACGTTGGATGCGCCAGTGGCAGCACGAGCTGGTCATCACCCAGCGCGAGTCCGCCGAAGCGGCACTTCGGGTCATGCAAGACGAGCGTGAGCGTCAGATGGCGGCCAACATCGAAGCGGTGATGGCGGTCGCCGCAGACAAGCTCGGTAGCCAGTTGGATTTGGGCACCCAGCATGTTGAACTGCGTAACTCCGCTATCGAAGGCCAGATAACCGGAATGACTGGCGAGTTGCGTCGGGTCAACGAACTCGTGGTCAGCCTGCAAAGGGAACGTGCCGAGCAGCACGGACAGTTGGTCAACGGTCTGGCCGAGCACGCCAGACAATCCGCCGACTTGGCGGTGAGCGCCCAGTCTTTGCGTGACGCGTTGTCAAGCCCGAAGGCCCGCGGCCAGTGGGGCGAGCGCATGGCGGAGGACATCTTGCGGCTTGCTGGCCTGGTCGAGGGCGTCAACTATCGCAAGCAGGTGACCATCGCCGGAGGCACCGTGCCCGATTTCACCTTCCTGCTGCCCAATGGCTGGAAATTGCACATGGATGTGAAGTTCCCCATCGACAATTACCTGCGCATGCTCCATACCGGGGTCGAGAGCGAGCGGGCCGCATTCGCCACGCAGTTCGGTCGTGACGTGCGGGCGCGCATCAGGGAACTTGGTGGTCGGGGTTACATCGAGCGTGGCGAGACCCTCGACTACGTGCTCGCGTTCATCCCCAACGAGGCTGTGTATGGCTTCGTGCACGAACAGGACCCAGCTCTCGTGGACGATGCCCTGCGCCAACGGGTGGTGTTGTGCTCGCCGTTCACGTTGTTCGCGGTGCTGGCGGTTATCCGCCAATCCGTCGAAGCCGTCGCGCTCGAGCGCACCTCCGACGAGATTCTCACGGTGCTGGCCGGCTTCAGCGCGCAATGGGAGAAGTTCTCCGAGGCCGTGGACGGCCTCGGACGCAGACTGGAAACCACGTCAAAGGCGTACGAGGAATTGGCCGGTCCGCGTCGACGTCAGCTCCAACGAAGCTTGGACAAGGTCGACGACCTCCGTACCCGGGCCGGGCTGGACACCTCGGGCGAGCTTGCGCCCGCTCTGCGGGCGGTCGGTGATTGATGTCTACCGCCGCCGCGTAAGGGCGACCGCTACCTCAACCACTAGTGTTCGGGGGTGGCCCGGTTCTATGTGACCACCCCCATCTATTACGTCAACGACGCGCCGCATATCGGGCACGCCTACACCACGGTGACGGCGGATGCGTTGGCGCGTTGGCATCGTCTGCATGGCGAGGACGTCTGGTTCCTGACCGGCACCGACGAACACGGGCTCAAGGTGGCCCAGGTGGCGGAGAAGAACGGGGTGACCCCCCGTGAATGGGCAGATCGCACGGTCGAGCGGTTCAAAGACACTTGGACGCTGCTCGACATCTCCAACGACGACTTCATCCGCACCACCGAGCCGCGTCATTACGCCGCCGTGGAGAAGCTGTTGCAGGCCTGTCGTGACGCCGGGGACATCGAGCTTGGCGTGTACGAGGGCCTGTATTGCGTGGCGTGCGAGGCGTATTACACCGAAGCCGAACTGAATGACGGCAACTGTCCGATTCACGACCGGCCGGCTGAAGCGGTCACTGAGGAGAACTACTTCTTCAAGCTGTCTCGCTTCGAGCAACGCCTGCTGGACTGGTACGAGGCCCATCCCGACGCCATCACGCCCGAGACCCGCCGTAATGAGGTGCTGGGCTTTATCAAACAAGGTTTGCAGGACTTTTCGATCTCGCGCACCTCGCTGAGCTGGGGGGTTCCGCTGCCGTGGGATCCGGCTCATGTCACCTACGTGTGGTTCGACGCGTTGACGAACTACATCACGGCAATCGGCTATGAAAGCGACAACGAGCGTTTCGTCGACTGGTGGGGAGCCTGCAGGCACCTGATCGGCAAGGACATCATCCGGTTCCATTGCGTGTACTGGCCGGCCATGCTGCTCTCGGCCGGCCTGGAGCCGCCGCCCAACTGGTTCGTCCATGGCTGGCTGCTCGTCGGCGGTGAGAAGATGTCCAAGACCCGTCTCAATCAGATCGCTCCCGCCGACTTGGTGGAGACCTTCGGGGTCGACGGCTATCGCTACCACTTCCTGCGCGATCCCAGCTTCGGGCCCGACAGTGATTTCTCCTACGAGGGTATGGTCGTTCGCTACAACACCGATTTGGCCAACAATCTGGGAAACCTGCTTGCTCGGGTCGCGACGGTGGTGGCCAAGAAGTGCGGTGGTATCGGTCCCGCTCCCTCGGCGCGGTCGCCCTTGGCTCAGGTCGCCGCCACGGCGTTTGAGACGGCGAGTCGTGCATGGGCCGAGGTGCAACCGAACGTTGCGCTCGAGGCGACCTGGCGCATCGTGCGCGAGACCAACGCCCATCTCGAGGCCAACGAGCCCTGGAAGGCCGAGCCGGGCCCCGCGGTCGATGCGGTGATGGGCGATGCGCTGGAGGCATTGCGCCTGGTGGCGGTGTTGGCTTCGCCGGCGATCCCGTCCACGGCGCAGGCGATCTGGGAACGTCTCGGTCTGGCCGGGCTGGTCGCTGACGAGCGACTTCCCGAGTCCGCCGTCTGGGGTGGGTACCCCGGTGGGTTGCCCGTGGTGAAGGGCGAATCGCTCTTCCCCAGGGTCCAGGCGTGACTGGGCCTACCGATACCACGCGGTTCTTCGACCATCACTGCCACCTCGAACCCGGCGAAGCCGCTGCTGGCGCCGTCGCCGCCGCGCTACAGGCCGGAGTCACCCGCCTGGTGACGGTCGGCACTGACCCCGAACGCTCGCTCGAAGCTGCGGCGGTGGCCCGCTCCCATCCCGGCGTGGTGTGGGCGACGGCCGGTATCCATCCCCACGATGCGGCCGGCGGTGGCCTGGAGGTGATCGAGGCCCTGCAAGCAGATGAGGTCGTGCTCGCCGTGGGCGAGTGTGGCCTCGACTATTACTACGAGCACTCCCCCCGGCGGACACAGCAGGAGGTGTTTGCGGCTCAGGTGTCTCTCGCCAACCGGCTCGACCGTGCGTTGGTCATCCATACCCGTGATGCCTGGGAGGACACCTTCGCCGTGCTGCGCGAGGTGGGGGTGCCCGATCGGCTGGTGTTCCACTGCTTCACCGGCGGAGTTCCCGAGGCGGTGCGTTGCCTCGATCTCGGTGCCGTTTTGTCCTTCTCGGGCATCGTCACCTTCAAGACCGCAGACCTGGTGCGGGCGGCAGCGGTCGCGTGTCCGCTCGACCGGATCCTGTTGGAGACTGATGCCCCGTACCTGGCGCCGGTTCCGTTGCGGGGCAAGCGCAACGAACCGGCCTACGTGGTGCACACCGCGGCGGCGGTGGCCGCCCTCAAAGGAGTTGCCATCCAAGAGTTGGCCGCATGCGCCTGGGCGAACACGAACCGTTTCTATGGACTGGCACCGTGACCCACAGCCGGCGGCAGTTGGTGGAATTGCTCGACGGAGCTGGCATCACCTTGAGCCGGGCGCTCGGCCAGAACTATGTGGCTGATCCGAACACGGTGCGCCGGATCGCCCGTCTGGCCGGACTGCGGTCCGGGGACCGGGTGGTGGAGATCGGCGCCGGGATTGGATCGCTCACCTTGGCGCTGGCCGAGACTGGAGCCGAGGTGCTCGCCGTTGAGACCGACCGCTACGTCGTGCCGGTACTGCGCAAGGTCCTCGAAGGGCTTCCGGTCACGGTGCTGGAGGCCGATGCACTCCACCTGAGCTGGGTACAGGCCCTTCAGCCGCCGGGAAGCACCTGGTCCATGGTGGCCAATCTGCCGTACAACATCGCTACCACGTTGATTCTCGAGGTGCTGGAGAAGGTGCCCGCGGTGGGGTCGATGTTGGTGATGGTCCAGCGGGAGGTCGGCGAGCGCCTAGCGGCGGGTCCAGGGTCGAGAACGTACGGCATTCCGAGTGTGAAGCGCGCCTGGTGGGCGGAAGCGGCGGTGGTTGGCCGGGTGCCGGCCACGGTGTTCGTTCCCGTTCCACGGGTGGAGTCGGTCCTGCTCCGCGTGGTCCGGCGCCCAGTTCCAGTCACAGGGTTGGACTCGCGGCAAGTGTTCGCGGTCCTGGAGCAGGCCTTTGGACAGCGCCGCAAGATGTTGCGCCGCTCGTTGGTCTCCCATGCTGGTTTCGAAGCTCGGGCCAGGGCGGCGGGGGTGCGGCCCGAGGCCCGCCCCGAAGAGTTGTCACTGGCGAACTGGGTCGCGCTCGCCGAGGCGTTGCACGGGCGGGACCCAGTCGAGCACTAGCGTCACGGCCCAATGAACGAGCCCGGCCGAGGTCCGTCTGAACGCACCGATCCGGGTTCGGATCTCGCCCTCGGCCCGACCGTGCTGCGGGCCTGGGCCAAACTGACGCTCTCGCTGCGCATTGTCGGCGTGCGTCCCGATGGCTATCACCTGATCGACGCCGAGATGGTCAGCCTCGACCTCGCTGACACCCTCATCGTCGGCCCCGGCAATGCCATGACGTTGACCTTTGAGCCGCCCGCGACGGGCCGGAGCGGTTTGGCGATCGAAGCCGACGAGGACAACCTGGTGGCCAGGGCACTACGACTGGTGGGCCGGGAGGCGTCGGTGCAGTTGGTGAAGCGTATCCCCGCCGGCGCCGGACTCGGCGGCGGGTCCGCCGACGCTGCGGCTGTGCTGCGTTGGGCCGGCTACACCGATCTTGTCGGGGCCGCCGCACTTGGTGCTGACGTGGCATTTTGCCTGCTCAACGGGCATGCCCGGGTGCGCGGCATCGGTGAACAGCTCGAGCCGCTGGAGCCGATTGAGCAGGCTTACACGCTGCTGATCGCACCCTTCGGATGCTCCACGGTGGCGGTCTACCGGGCCTGGGATCGGCTGGGAGGACCGCGTAGCGACAACGGCAACGATCTCGAGCCGGCCGCACTCGACGTCGAACCCCGACTGGCCGAGTGGCGCGACGCTTTGCACGCCGCCACCGGTAGGAGGCCGAGACTTGCCGGTAGTGGCTCAACGTGGTTCGTCGAGGGACGCTTTCCCGGCGAGGGACGGTTGGTCGTGTCGACCATGACGCCCTAAGCGCGGATCGTCGCGCCGTCGAGCGTGTCACGGTCACTCGCCGTTCAACGGCGAGAAGCCCGAGCCGACAGCTCGGTACCTGGTGCACCCGCGAAAGGCCGAACGCCTTGTCGATCAGCCGAGCGGGAACGAACGCAGAATGCCCACTTGGCCGCTGAGGCTTACTTTCCCTTGGCGCGACGCTGGAAGCGGGTTCGCTTCAGCATCTTCTTGTGCTTCTTCTTGCGCATGCGCTTACGGCGCTTCTTGATCAACGATCCCATGAGGCTTGACACCGTAGCGTCCCCCGCCCCTCGCCTGCGAACTCGTGCCGAGCGCGGAGAAGATTTGCGGGGCTCTCGGGGATGGACCGGCGAAGAAGCTGGTAACCCGGCGGTCTCGGTTCAGCGATGTGTCTGTTGCGGCGGCCGAGGCACTACCGTAGGCACTCTGCAAACCGTTGGCGGGTAGTTCAATAGGCAGAACGCCTGACTTTGGATCAGGAGGTTGCAGGTTCGATTCCTGCCCCGCCAGCCATGAGCGATCGACGCAGGTCCCCGAGATGATGCAACGTTCGTTGTCAGCGGTTGTCCTGGCGGCGGGTCAGGGGGCGCGCATGCGCTCGGAGCGGCCCAAACCGCTGCACTTACTCTGCGGCCGACCGATGCTGCTCTACGTGGTCGATGCCCTAGCTGGCACCAAGGTGGATCGTGCCGTGGTCGTCGTCGGCTCGGCCGCCGAGCGGGTGACCAAGCGTTTGCAGGACGATGTGGGCCATCTGCCGATCGAGTTCGTGGAACAAGGCGCGCCGCGTGGCACGGGCGATGCGCTCGCCGTTGCGCTCGCTGCGCTTGGCGATGACGACCTCGGCGAGGGCGACATTGTGGTGCTGCCCGCTGACATGCCGTTGCTGACCCCGGCGTCGGTGGCGAAATTGGTGGGTGCGCACCAAGCGGCCGATGCGGCGTGCACGGTGTTGGTGGTGAGGCCCCATGATCGTGCCGGTCGCGGCCGAGTAATGCGGGCCAAGGACGGCACCGTAGCCCGCATCGTCGATGCGGCCGAAGCGGCTGAGGATCGTGAACTCGACGCGCTCGATGAGGTGTCGGCGTCGGTCTACTGCTTCCGCCGAGGGGTCCTCGGTGCCGCCTTGCGGCGCCTAACCCCAGACAACGCCGACCACGAGTACCGGTTGCCCGACGTGGTCGACGTGCTGCATCGAGCGGGCTACCGCGTCGGGTCGGTGGAGATGGAAGACCTCAGCGAGGCCGCCGAGGTCGACGACCGATTGCATCTGGCCCTCGTCGAGGCCGAACTCCGGCGCCGCATCAATGATCGCTGGCTGGCCGCCGGTGTAACGATGCTCGATCCGGCAACCTGCTATATCGATGCCACGGTGTCACTCGGTCGTGACGTGACGTTGTTCCCCAACACCTTGTTGCAAGGCCGCACCGTCATCGGTGAGGGTGCCGAGGTCGGCCCCGACACGCGACTGGTTGATTGCATGGTTGGCGCCGGCGCCAGGGTCGAGAAGACCGTCGGCCACGATGCGGAGGTCGGCGCGGGGGCGGAGGTGGGCCCTTTTGCGTGCCTCAAACCCGGTGCACAGGTGCCGGACTCGGCCCGCATCGAGCCGTTCACCACAGTCGAGATGAGCGAGTGAAGCGGCTCTTGGCCGACGGTTGCGCATCCGGCTGCTGATCCGTGGGTCGTCATCTGTCAAGCTGTCGCCGTGGACGGACGCAGATGGGAAATTTGGGCATGAGTCGAATGGCCACCCTACCGGCGAACAAACGACTGCAAATCACCTCGGGACGGTTCAACCGTCCCCTGGCCGAGCGGATCGCCGGTCATCTTGGGGTTGAGTTGCTCGAACCGAACACGGCGAACTTCGCCAACGGCGAGATTCACTGCAAGTTCGAGGAGTCGATCCGGGGCGGGGATCTTTTCATCATCCAGACCCACTGCAACAGCGATGTCGGTTCGCTCAATGACGCGCTGATGGAACAGCTGATCATGGTCGACGCGGCCAAACGCGCCTCGGCCAAGCGGATCACCGTGGTCATGCCCTTTTACGGTTACGCCCGGCAAGATCGCAAGTCCTCTGGCCGAGAGCCCATAACGGCCCGCCTGGTGGCGAACCTGTTTGAGGCGGCGGGGGCCAAGCGGTTGCTTTCGGTCGACTTGCATTCCGGTCAGATCCAAGGCTTCTTCAACGGTCCCGTTGACCACCTCACCGCCATGCCGGTCCTGGTGGACTATCTGCAGCGCTTTGGTGAGGACCTCGTGATCGTGTCACCCGACACCGGTCGGGTGAAGGTGGCGGCGCGCTACGCCAATGCCCTGCATGCCGGCTTGGCGTTCGTGTACAAGCAGCGTCGCAAGGAGGAGAAGAACTCCGTCGAGGCGCTCGCACTCGTGGGTGAGGTCGAGGGCAAGACCTGCGTGTTGATCGACGACATGATCGATACCGCGGGGACCATGGTGGCCGCCGCAGAGCAGTTGACGCGTGCGGGTGCGGCCCGAGTGTTCGCCGCGGCTACCCATGCTGTGCTGTCTGGTCCAGCCATCGAGCGCCTAAATAACTCGGTGATCGAAAAGGTCGTGGTCACCGACACCCTGCCCCTCACCGCCGACAAGCAGATCGACAAGATCGAACAGCTCTCCGTGGCCGGCATCATCGGCGATGCCATCCGAGCGGTGTTTGAGGACAGTTCGGTCTCGGAGATTTTCGACGGCCAGAATCAGAGCTGACCACAACGAACGTCTAGCTGGTGGTTGGTCCCGCTGGCTCGGCGTGCACGGCGTGGCTAGAGTGGAGCGCCGTTTATCGGACCCGATGAGGAGAGCACGCCATGTCCCAGGTGCTGGAAGCACAGACCGGTCGCGAGAAGGGCTCGCGCCCATCGGGACGCCTGCGGGCTGAGGGCACCATCCCTGCCGTGCTGTACGGGATGGGCATGGAGCCCGTTGTGCTGTCTGTGCAATGGCCCGAGCTGCGGCGGGCGCTCAACGCTGAAGGCGGTGTGTCCGCTCCCATCCGCCTGCGAGTGGCGGGCAAGGAGCACCTGACCCTGGTCAAGGAACTGCAACGCCATCCGGTGCGTCGTGACGTGCTGCATGTCGACTTCCTGGCCGTTGACCCCGATGAGGAGGTCACGGTTGAGGTGCAGTTGGCGCTCGCTGGGATGGATGAACTCGGCGCATCGCTGATCGACAAGATCGTTCTGTTGGTTCACCACCTACAGATCACCGCCAAGCCCGGTGCCATCCCGACCGAGCTCCCCGTCGACGTGTCTCACATCGCCGATGGTGAAGAGCTGTGGATCAGTGACCTGCAGCTCCCCGCTGGCGTGCGGGTGCACGGTGACCCCCATCTGGTGGTCGCGGTGTGTGGCACCCCGGTGGGTCATCATGGCGAGGTGCACGGGGAAGGGTCCGGCGAGGACGATGCTGAGGAAGTCTCCAGCGAGAGCTGAGGACGCCCGCTGGGGCACACCCGCGGACCTGTTGGTCATCGGGTTGGGAAACCCGGGGGAGCAGTACGCCGGTTCTCGGCACAATGTCGGCCTTGAGGTACTCGAGGCGCTTGCTCGCCGTCATCACGTTGCCCTGCGCAAGGCGAAGGAACTTGCGACGGTGGCTGAGGTGCGGTTGGGGGTAAAGCGAATGGCCTTGGCCTTTCCCACCACCTATTACAACGATGCCGGGGCGGCGGTGCGCCAGCTGTGGCGGCGCCATGGAATACTCACCCCCGAGGCGTTGGTGGTGGTGCACGACGAACTCGATCTTCCTCCGGGAAAGATCCGGCTCAAGCGTGGTGGGGGCCTAGCTGGCAACAATGGCTTGAAGTCGATCCAGGCCCACCTGCACCACGCCGACTTCCTACGGGTACGGGTGGGAATCGGCAAACCACCCGGACGCGGGGTGGATTGGGTGCTAGGTCGGCCCTCCAAGGCCGACCGGGTTGAACTCGATGTGGCGGTCGAGCGCGCCGCGGATGCGGTGGAGAAGATCCTCGAGGATGGTGTCGACGCCGCCATGGTGATCTACAACCGCGACGACCTCTAACCCGTCGGGTGTGGTGCTCGTCGGGGCTGGCGACACGTCATCCACACGCCGCCAGCAACGTGTTCAGCGTCCGGTGGAGAGGTACCTCGATGCCGTGACGGGCGGCGGCGCGTAGTACCGCGCCGTACAACGCGTCATGCTCGAGGGGTCGGCCTGCGCTCCGGTCGTAAAACATCGAGGTGCCACCGCTACGCGCCTGGGCCAACATGGCGGCGAGGGCAGGCAGCGACGCCGGGTCGAGCGTTGCCCCCTCGGCCCGCGCCACCGCAAATGCCTCCCCGCCGATGGCGATGGCCAACTCGGTCATTCCCGCTTCGCCCATCACCGACATGTCGCGCAAGGTGAGGGCGGTGATGCCGTTGACGACGGTGTTCGTCGCCAACTTTCTCCACGCTTCGTCCAAATAGCTCGCCGTGGGCACCAGTTCGGTCGTGTGCGGTGGGAACAGGCTCGCGAGCTCATGGGCGATCGGCAGGTCGGGAGTGAAGATCGTGTGGCGGGCGTGATGGCGGATGCGGCCTGGTTCGAGCAACTCCGCGCCGCAATACACCACGCCGGGCAGCACGCTCGCCGCTCCGGCGAACGGCGTGGTTCGCTCCACCCCTTCGACCCCGTTCTGGACCACGACCACCGTCGTATCAGGTCCGCAGAGCCGCGCCAGCCAGCCCGCCGCGCCAGCCGTTTGGTGCGCCTTGACCGTGAGAAGCACCCACGGAACCGGGCCAGAAACCTCTGCTGGGTCGGTCAGCACCCGGGCCGGGCCCTCGACTGGGGCCTCGCGGGACTCAACGACGTAACGATCGAACGGGCGGCGCACGCACGCCAGAACGTCGTGTCCGGCTGCCGCGAGGTGGGCTGCGAAGTACACGCCGACAGAACCGGCCCCGACAACAGCGAAAGAGGTCATGGGCCGAACCCTAGGCGCGGTGCACTTTGCTGGCGCCGCGGATGAGGTCGCGGTCTGCCGCGCCGGTAGATTGTTTCAACGGTGCTCCTGGCCGCCTTACCTCCGCTGCTCAAACACGAACCGGCGCTCGTTGAAGTGCTGGGCCGTGCGTCTGCCACCCTTTCCGTTCCCGAACCGGCTCGGGGGGTGACCCTGGCCGGGATCGCGGTGGCGTCGTCGCGGCATCCGTTCCTGATCATCACGCCTACGGGTGCCGATGCCGATCGGTTGGCCGGCGATCTGGCGTCGTTTCTCGGGCCCGATGAGGTAGACACGTTCCCCGCATGGGAGACGCTGCCCTTCGAGCGGGTGAGCCCGTCGGTGGAGACCATGGGCCGCCGGCTGCGCACGATGTGGCACCTGTCAGATCCTCAGCGGGCCCCTCGGATTCTGGTCGCCCCCGTGCGTGCGGTGGTTCAGCGGCTCGGCCCGCACGTGAGCGAGATCGATCCGATCATCATCGGCCCTGGGGACCGTGTCGATCCCACCGAGCTGGTCGAACGTCTGGTGCACCTCGGATATCGCCGCGAATACCAGGTCGAGAACCGGGGTGAGGTGGCCGTGCGCGGCTCCATCGTGGACGTGTTCCCGTCCACTGCGGACGTGCCGGTGCGGATCGATCTGTGGGGCGACGAGGTCGACCGGCTGAGTGAGTTCGCCGTGGCCGACCAACGCTCTACCATTGAACGGGCCGAGGTCGAGATCTTCGGCTGTCGGGAGTTGCTTCCGACCGCCGATGTGCAGGAACGAGCCGAATCGCTCTTGCGAAGCGAACCTTGGGGTCGCGACCAGTGGGAGCGCATCGCGGCGGGAGAACTCTTCGACGGCATGGAGTCGTGGCTGCCGTGGCTGACCAGCGAGGAGATCGTGCTGGTCGACCTGCTGCCCCCGACGGCGCAGATCGTGCTGATCGAACCCCGCCGTATTCGCGACCGAGCCCGCGACGTCGCGGCGGAGGAGCACGATCTGGCGCGGGCGCTGGCCAAGGCATGGCAGGTGCCCGAGAATCAGGAGTTGCCGGCCTTACATGTCCCCTTCGACCGGCTGTTGGCTCACACCGACGCGCCGGCGTGGTCGGTCACCACGGTGCCGGAAAGCCCCAATGTCGCCACGGTGCTGGCGGCAGGCTGGAACCCTGTCGCGGGAGACGGGGCGCCGCTGGTTCGCCAGCTCACCGGGTTGCTCGCCGATGGCTACCGGGTCGTGGTCGGGGCGGACAGCCCCAGTTCGGCCAATCGGGTGAGAGACCTGCTGTCCAAGGTGGGTCTGCATTTCGAGGAAGGCCACGATCCGGCCAAGCCAGGTGGTTCGATCGTGGTCGCACCACTGTCGGCAGGCACGATCCTGCCTCGAATCAAGCTGGCCATCCTGGCCGAGGCGGATGTCACTGGTCGGCGTAGGGCGCATCGTCAAGCGCGACCGCGGGCCAAACGCGAGTCGCAGGGCTTCTTCGACAACCTCAAGCCCGGTGACTACGTGGTGCACCATCAACATGGTGTGGGTCGCTATGGGGCCATGGTCACCCGAGCCATCGGGGGCACTGAGCGCGACTATCTGCTCGTTGAGTACAAGGGCGGAGACAAGCTTTACGTCCCCTCCGATCAAATCGACGCGATCCGTCACTACACGGGCGGGGATTCACCCAGTCTGCATCGCCTCGGTGGCACCGACTTCGCCCGTACGAAGGCCAAAGTCCGCTCTGCGGTGGCGGAGATCGCCCAGGAGCTTGTGGTGCTCTACCAGAAGCGGGTCCACAGCGCGGGTCACGCGTTCCCGCAAGATTCGCCGTGGCAAAAGGAGATGGAGGATTCCTTCCCCTACACCTTGACCCCCGATCAGGCCCGTAGCATCGATGAGGTCAAATCCGACATGGAGTCCAGTGCGCCGATGGATCGTCTGGTCTGCGGCGATGTCGGCTTCGGGAAGACCGAGATCGCCATCCGTGCCGCGTTCAAGGCCATCCAGGACGGCAAGCAGGTGGCGGTGTTGGTGCCCACGACGTTGCTGGCCGCACAGCACTTTCAAACGTTCGCCGATCGCTTCGCGGCCTACCCCATCCGGGTCGAGGTGTTGTCGCGGTTCCTCACCAATGCCCAGGCCCGCGAGGTGGTCAAAGGGGTGACCTCGGGGGCGGTGGACCTCGTCGTTGGCACCCACCGGTTGCTCTCCGAAGACCTGCTGTTCAAAGACCTAGGGCTGTTGGTCGTCGACGAGGAGCAGCGCTTCGGGGTACATCACAAAGAGGCGATGAAGAGGCTGCGGACCAATGTGGACGTGCTGACGCTGACCGCCACGCCTATTCCCCGCACCCTTGAAATGTCCCTGGTGGGCATTCGCGACCTGTCGGTGTTGAACACGCCGCCGGCTGATCGCCAGCCCATCCTCACCTATGTCGGTGAGTACGACGAGCGGGCCGTGGCCGAGGCCATCCGCCGGGAGCTTCTGCGCGAGGGCCAGGTCTTCTACGTGCACAACCGGGTGATGGACATCGAAGTACATGCCGATCGTCTTCGCGAGTTGGTGCCGGAGGCACGTATCGCCGTCGCCCATGGCCAGATGGACGAAGGTTCGCTGGAGAAGGTGGTGCTCGACTTCTGGGAGGGCCACTACGACGTGCTGGTGTGCACCACCATCATCGAGTCCGGTATCGACATGCCCACGGTTAACACGTTGGTGGTCGATCGGGCTGATTTGATGGGCCTGGGGCAGTTGCATCAACTCCGCGGCCGAGTGGGTCGCGCCGGTATGCGGGCCTACGCCTATCTCTTCTTCCCGCAGGATCGTGAACTATCCGAGGAGGCCTACGAGCGGCTCAAGACCATCGCTGAAGCCACCGAACTCGGGTCCGGCTTCAAGATCGCCATGCGCGACCTTGAGATCCGAGGCGCCGGCAACCTGCTCGGTACCGGGCAGAGCGGCCACGTGTCCGCGGTGGGCTACGACCTTTACTGTGAGATGGTCAACGAGGCGGTGGCCGAACTCAACGGCGAGCCGGTCAAGGTGCCAGCCGAAATCAAGATCGAGTTGCCCGTCGACGCCCATCTGCCAGCGGACTACATCGGGCGGGAGGATCTGCGTATCGAGGCCTATCGACGCCTCGCTTCGGTCGAGAACCCGCAGACCGTGGCGGACATCCGCACCGAGTGGGTCGATCGTTACGGGCCGGTACCGGCCCCGGCAGAGGCGCTGCTGGAGGTGGCATTGCTGCGGGCAGAATGCCATCGCACCGGGGTACGAGAGGTCTCCGTGGTGAAGAGCCCGGCATTCTCCAAGTCCGCCTATGTGGCCCGGATCAGCCCGTTGCCGCTCAAGACGTCCCAGACCCTGAAGGTGCAGCGCTTGTTCAAAGGCGCAGTGGTCAAGGCCGACATCGAGCAGGTTCAGCTGCCATTGGCGAAGGCTTCGACGGCGGCCGTGGTCATCGTTGAAGCTTTGGGCACTATCGTTCCCGCCATCGAAATTGTCGGGGAGCCAAGGGTCCCCGAGCAGCCCGCTCCGGTATCGCGCCGGGTCCTTTGAGTCGAAATTCAGGTGATCGTGCAAGGA
The DNA here is from genome assembly GCA_945906305.1 of Ferrithrix thermotolerans DSM 19514. Classification (GTDB taxonomy): domain Bacteria; phylum Actinomycetota; class Acidimicrobiia; order Acidimicrobiales; family CAIXPF01; genus CAIXPF01. The sequence continues at coordinate 147,568 of CAMDQT010000004.1, forward strand.
GCCTCGGTGCGAAGAATCCTCGGCGCCGCCCTGTCGTTGCTGCTGCTGGTCGGCTTGTCCGGCTGCAACTGGCGACCACCGGCGGCCACGGTGAACGGGACGGAGATCACCACCTCGGACCTCGAAGAGGATCTCAGGATGATGCGCGACAACCCCGAATTGGCGGCGGCCTTCCAGTTGAGTGTCCCACCGCAGGGCGAACCGATGCCCTCGGCGGTCACGGCAAACCTGCTGACCTTACGCATCGCTGAAGTCATTCTCGCCGCGGGTTACCGGGCATCGGACAAGCAGTTCACCGCAGAGCAGGCACAGCAGCAGCGCGACCTCGTGCTGGCCGAATTGACGACGGCCCTCGGGTCCCAGGAGTTGGTCGCGAAGCTCCCCGCGGCGTTCGTGGCGCGGTTGACCGAGCGGTTTGTGCACTCCAATGCGTTGTTGGGCGATGTGGCTCAGGAGGATTTGGCCAACACGGTGTCGTTACTGTTCGGCGCGTACCAGGTGCAGGTCAATCCGCGGTATGGCGCTTGGGATTCGGCCAGTTTCGAGGTCGTGCCCGACGCGCCGCCGGCATTTGGTGGGGGTTTGTCCGAGTTGCTGGTTGATCAGTGAGCGGGCGGCATAAGAGCCCTCGCCCCTGTCGTCGCGCCCTCGGTTGGCGTTGGGTCCCCGTATCGAGCTTGGCGGCAATCGCGCTGTTGGCGGGCTGTACGAGTGACGGTGACTCCAGCGATGGTGCGGCGGCTACCGTGACCTTCGAGTTCGGGGGTAACGCCGCGCACATCGACGGCAGCCCACTTAAGGCATCGGTCCTCGCGGCCACGTTGGCGGTGTTCGGCGCCGCTCCTGCCGCTCTCGAGCAGGCCTTCGGTACGGCCGAGCTCAACCAGGCGGGGACCAATCAGCCCGATCCGGCCATCGTGGCCGACATGCTGTCCACGGAAATCGCCGTGCGACTGATCGAAGACGAACTCACTCGTCGAGGTCTGAAGGCGGCCGAGACCACCAAAGCGCTGGCCGCGACCCAGGTCGATGCCTTCTTCGGCGACGCGCTCGATGGTCAGCCGGCGTACAAGCAGGTTCTGGCGGACCGTTATGCCGTCTATGTGACCCTTGACCAAGCACTGCAAGGACCGCCACCCACCGATGCGGAGGTGCAGGCCGAGTTCGACCGCGACCCGGCCCGCTTCGACCTCGCATGCGCGCGGCACATCTTGGTCGTGACCGCAGACGAGGCCAAAGGGATCGTCACCGAGTTGGGTACCGGCGCGGATTTCGCCACACTGGCCAAGGCCCGTTCGATCGACACTGGTTCGGGGGCCGATGGCGGTGACCTCGGATGCGCGCCCCATGAGGTCTACGTGCCCGAGTTCGACGCCGCGGTGTGGAACGGTCCCGTTGGTGTGGTGCAGGGCCCGGTCCAGTCCCAGTTCGGCTATCACGTGCTCGTGGTGACCGACCGTCGCTCCCGGTCCTTTGCGGAAGCCCGGGACGACATTGTCAACGCCCTGGCCCCTGAGCCGTTTGCCGCGTTGCAGGACTGGCTGATGCAACAGTGGGGGGAACGTACCATCAAGGTGGACCCGCGCTACGGCACCTGGGACCGCGAGGGGGGCCGGGTAATTCCGTTGGGCGTCACCGTCGAAGGGGTGACCATGGGGTCGGGCCCCGCGCCGACGACCAAATGACCACCGCTCCGAGGCCCAGAGTCGAGGTAGTCGGGCTCGGCCCGGCTGGCGTCGAGCTTTTGAGCCCGGCATCGTTGGCCGTCGTCGCCCGTCATGCGCCGTTGCTGCGCTGGACCCGAACCGACCGGCACCCCGCCGCGGCGGGCATCGGCGAGCACCACAGCTTCGACTCGGTGTACCAATCAGCAGCTCGAATCGATGACGTGTACGACGAGATCGTCACCCGACTCGTCGACCTGGCCACGACGCATGGGTCGGTGTGTTATGTGGTTCCTGGCTCGCCGCTGGTGGCGGAGCGAACGGTCGAGTTGCTCCGTCAGGCTGCCAACGTGGAGGTCCGTATCCACCCCGCGATGTCCTTCCTCGATGTCGCGTGGGCGCGGCTTGGTGTCGATCCCTGCGCCCTGGGGGTACGGCTGGTAGATGGCCACTGCTTCGCCACGCAGGCCGCGGGGGAGCGGGGGCCGTTGCTGATTTCCCAGTGCGATCATCGCGATGTCCTGTCCGCCATCAAGCTGGCGGTCGACGATCCAGGCGAAGCCACGGTGACCGTGCTGCAGCGTTTGGGTCTGTCCGACGAGGTCGTTCGCGAGGTGGCCTGGGAGGATATCGATCGGGAGATCGAGCCGGACCACCTCACCTCATTGTGGGTTCCTCATCTTGCTGCGCCGGTGGCGATGGAAATCGCCCGGTTCGCCGAACTGGTGCGGGTGCTGCGTGAACGTTGCCCGTGGGATTCTGCGCAGACCCACCGGAGCCTCCGGCCCTACGTGATCGAGGAGGCCTATGAGGTGCTTGATGCCATCGACCACTTCGACCCCGAGGAGGGCGCCGGCGTCGAAGAACTCGAGGAAGAACTCGGCGATCTGCTCTTCCAAGTCGTGATTCACGCCACGATCGCGGCCGAGGAAGGCTGGTTCACGTTGGCCGATGTCGCACGCGTGGTGCACGACAAGCTGGTTCGTCGCCATCCGCACGTGTTTGGCGGCATCGTGGCGGACAGCGCCGATGAGGTGGTACGGAACTGGGACCAGATCAAGGCCCAGGAAAAGGGCCGGTCGGGACCCTTTGACGGTATCCCCGCGGCCTTTCCGGCTCGCCTGTACGCGGAGAAGGTGTTGAGCCGGGCGGTGAAGGCCGGACTGGTTGTTGATCTGGGTCGGGAGTTGGCCGCTCTTGATCTGGCCGAAGCCAGTTTGCGTAGCGCGGCGCGCCGTGTCGTGGCATCGGGTTCTCAGTAACGGGGTGCGCAGGAGGCTCAGTTGGCCCCGCTAACGTTTAAGGGTCCGACCAAGGAGTAGTGCAGCAAACCATGACCGCGATCGAACAGATCATCGGGCGGGAAGTCCTCGACTCCCGCGGGAACCCCACCGTTGAGGTCGAGGTGCTCCTTGATTCCGGTGCGCTTGGCCGGGCCATGGTGCCCTCCGGCGCATCAACCGGGGCGTTTGAAGCGGTGGAACTTCGTGACGGCGGCGACCGATTCGGGGGCAAAGGTGTCCTTCGGGCCGTCGGCCACGTCAACGACGAAATCGCCGCTGCCATTTGCGGTTTCGACGGCCTCGATCAGCGCGGGGTCGACCTGGCATTAATCGAACTCGACGGTACGGATAACAAGGGCCGTCTCGGCGCCAACTCCATTCTCGGGGTGTCCCTGGCGGTTGCACACGCCGCGGCGGACGAGTTGGAACTTCCCTTGTGGCGCTATCTCGGTGGCCCGAACGCCCACGTTCTGCCGGTACCGATGCTCAATGTTCTCAACGGCGGTGCCCATGCCGACAACAACGTGGACTTCCAGGAGTTCATGTTGATGCCGGTGGGTGCATCGAGCTTCTCGGAGGGCTTGCGCTGGGGCGTCGAGTGCTATCACACGCTGCGCAAGTTGTTGCACGATCGAAATATGGCGACCGCTCTGGGCGATGAGGGTGGTTTTGCTCCCAACGTGGAGTCCAACGAGGCTGCGCTGCAATTGCTAGTCGAAGCGATTCAGGCGGCAGGCTACGTCCCGGGGGAGCAGGTGGCCTTGGCCCTCGATGTGGCCTCGACGGAGTTCTACGCCGAGGGCAGGTACCGACTTGCCGGTGAGGGCCGCGTGCTCGATTCGGCAGGCATGGTCGACCTCTTGGCGGACTGGTGCTCCCGCTACCCAATCGTGTCGGTGGAAGACGGTATGGCCGAGGATGATTGGGCCGGTTGGAAACTGCTCACCGATCGCATCGGCTCGTCTGTGCAGTTGGTCGGCGACGACCTGTTTGTGACCAATTGCAACCGTTTGGGTCGCGGCATCGATGCCGGGGTGGCCAACGCGATCCTGGTGAAGGTCAATCAGATCGGTTCGCTCACCGAAACCCTTGACGCCGTCGCCTTAGCGACGCGCTCCTCCTACCGTGCGGTGATGTCGCACCGATCCGGTGAGACCGAGGACGTGACCATTGCCGACCTGGCTGTGGCTACCAACTGCGGTCAGATCAAGACCGGTGCGCCTGCTCGGTCCGACCGGGTCGCCAAGTACAACCAATTGCTACGCATTGAGGCGCAATTGGGTTCCACCGCGGCGTACTGGGGCCGTGCTGCCCTGAGCTTCGGCTAAGGGCTTGTCGCCTTGGCTTCCCAGCTCAGCCGTCGCCGCTTGTTGGGTGTGGCAACGCTGACCGTCCTGCTGTTGGGCGCGGCATTGGTGAGTTCGTTCCCCGCCCGCTCGATCATGGCCCAACGCCATGAAACCGAGGTTCGCCAGGCACGTTTGGAGCGGGTTGAAACCGAGATCGGCCGGCTGGAGCTGAGGCTCGCTCGGCTGCAGGATGCCGATGAGATTGCGCGGTTGTCTCGCGAAAAGTACGGCTACGTGCCCCCTGGTTGGGAGTCTTACAACCTCGTGACCCCCGAGATCGATGATGTTCGCCTGCCCGATGGCTGGCCGTTGCTTCTTGTCACGCCGTGATGGTGGGGGCGGCCCCTAAGGGGCGATAAGGAGATCCCGCCGACCGAGGGCATCGAGTACCGCGTTGAGCACTCGAACGTCGTCGTCGAAACCGATGGCGTCGGTGAGATCGTTCGCCGGGTCGTCTGCTTGGATGAAGTAGACGACGGCGCCCCGGAGCAGCGCACGTTGTTCCACGTCGTACTGGTCGGGTTCGTCGAGCAGCATGGTCAGGGTCTTGGCGATGGTGGCGGCGGTGTCGAGGTCTACGGTGTACCGCCTTTGGGCCTCGGTGCGCGCCCACGCCAGGTAGGCCTGGGTTCGTAGCCGTAGGCCGGCAAGATCGGTCGGCTCGGTTGGGAGGCACGCCGCCGCGAAGGCATTCATCTCATCGGGGTGAAGGATCTCCTGGACGAGCAGGCGGGCACGGGCCGCGGCATCGACTGACATGTTCGGAGTTTGGTCCTTTGCCGCGTCTCGATGCACGCCGAGGCCGATCGTGCCGTCCAACCCTGTGCTCGGAGTGGATCACCGGTGTCGCCTCTGACATGTGACGAAAACGTCAGCTAAGGTCACCGCTGTCCATCTGCTCCATCTGGATTGCAGGGGATCCAATACAGGAACTCAGGTAGGGAGACCCGCGTGAAGGTCACCGTCGAGGTCAACGGCACGACGTACAGCGATGACGTCGAACCACGACTGTTGCTCGTGCACTACATCCGGGAGAACTGCGGTCTCACCGGCACCAATGTTGGTTGTGACACGTCGTCGTGCGGCGCCTGCACCATCCACCTCAACGGTGAATCGGTGAAGTCCTGCACCATGCTCGCGGTTCAGGCCGATGGGCAGACAGTCAAGACCATCGAGGGGTTGGCCAACGGCGACCAGCTGCACCCGATGCAGCAGGCGTTCCATGAGAACCACGCGTTGCAGTGCGGCTACTGCACGCCCGGGATGATCATGGCGTCGGTGTCCTTGCTCGACGAGATCCCCAACCCCACCGAGACGCAGGTGCGCTTGGGGCTGGAGGGCAACCTTTGCCGTTGCACCGGTTATCACAACATCGTCAAGGCCGTGCTTGCCGCCGCTGAAGGAAAGGTCGGTGCCAAATGATCCCGGTCGCATTCGACTACAAGCGGGCCGGTTCGGCTGACGAGGCCATTGCGCTGCTCACCGAATACGGCGAGGACGCCAAGTTGCTCGCGGGCGGGCATTCGCTCCTGCCGCTCATGAAGCTGCGGCTCGCCGTGCCTTCAGTGCTGGTGGACGTGGGTCGCCTGACCGATCTCTCCTATATCAGAGACGCCGGCGATCACCTCGCCATCGGCGCGATGACTCGCCATCGCGACGTGGAGATCAGCGAGCTGCTGGCCAGCCAGCAGCCACTGCTGGCTCACACCGCAAGCAATGTTGGTGACAACCAGGTCCGCCATCGTGGCACGATCGGCGGCTCGGTGGCCCACGCTGATCCGGCCTCGGATTTGCCGGCAACGTTGTTGGCGCTCGATGCCACCTTCGTGGCCAAGGGCCCCGGCGGGGTGCGGACTATCGCGGCGGCCGATTTCTTCCAGGGGTTTCTGGAGAGCGCGCTGGCTGCGGACGAGTTGTTGACCGAGATCCGGGTGCCGAAATCCCCCGGCGCGGGTTGGGGCTACCAGAAGTTCAACCGCCGGGCTCAGGACTGGGCCATCGTTGGTTGTTCCGTCATCCGCAACGGCACCACCGGGGTTGCCTTGGTCAACATGGGTTCGACGCCACTGCGCGCCACCGCGGTCGAGCAGGCCCTGGCGCAGGGCGCCTCCGCCAAAGATGCGGCCGAATTGGCCGCTGAGGGTACCGAGCCGCCGAGCGATCTCAACGCCAGCCCCGATTATCGCCGCCACCTGGCGAAGGTGCTGGTCCGACGAGCCCTCGAGGCTGCCGGGATCTGAGTTCCGCCGCGGCAATGAGGTTTCCACTTGGGACGGGGTGCCAGCCCCGTCCCAAGTCGCGTCGGACCTCCAAGCGCTGGCGGTGATCAAAGATTGTCCCGGTCGATCACCTACGCTGAGCAGCCGTGCAGGAACCAACATCGCCTTTCCCGGGCTCCGTGCTCGCTGTTCAGCCCGGCAGTGTCGAGGAGGTAAGCGCGGGCCTTGCGGCCAATGGCTATCTCTCCGACGAGGGGCTGTCCACGGCCGTTTTCCTCGCCTTGCGTCTGCAACGGCCGCTGTTGCTCGAAGGCGAGGCTGGCGTTGGGAAGACCGAGGTGGCCAAGGCCCTCGCCCGATGGACGGGTGGCCGTCTCATCCGGCTTCAGTGCTACGAGGGCATTGATGTGGCCCAAGCGGTCTACGAGTGGGACTACTCCCGTCAATTGTTGCACCTGCGCACCGCCGAGGCGGTGGGTCGAGCGACGGGCCTCGACGCTGACCAACTCGAAGATGAGCTGTATTCGGAGAGGTTCTTGGTGCGCCGGCCGCTGCTGCAGGCGGTAGACCACGGCGAGGGGCCAGCGCCGATCCTGCTGATCGACGAGGTCGATCGTGCCGACGATGAGTTCGAGGCCTTCCTGCTCGAGATTTTGTCCGATTACTCGGTGACCATTCCCGAGCTCGGGACGTTCCGGGCCGCGGTCCCGCCGGTCTGCGTGGTGACCTCGAATCGGACCCGTGACGTGCACGATGCACTGAAACGGCGTTGTTTGTATCACTGGGTCGAACATCCCGCCTACGAGCGGGAAGTTGCGATTGTGACCCTCAAGGCCCCTGGGGTAAGCGAAAAGTTGGCCCGTCAGGTGGCGGCGGCCACCGAGGCCTTGCGCAACATGGGCCTCTATAAGCCGCCGGGGATCGCTGAGACGCTTGACTGGGCGCAGGCCCTGACCGTGATGGGTGCGACCGAGATTGACGCTGCCACAGTGGATGTCACGCTGGGCGCGGTGTTGAAATACCGCGAGGACCAGGACCGGGTTCGCACGAACGGACTGGACTCCTTGGTGGAGCGAGCGATCCGGCGCGAAGGTTGAACCGGTGTCCGTCGTCGAGGTGAAGAGCGCCCCGGAGTCCGTAGCGGTCGCCTTTGTGCGGGCGCTGCGCCAGGCCGGGGTGACCGTGGCGTTAGGAAGTGCCATCAGCTACGTGCAAGCTCTCGGAGAACTCGACCTCGAGGTCTCCGAGGCCCTGTACTGGGCGGGCCGGGTGACCCTCATCCGCAAGCCGGAAGAAATCGCCACCTACGACACGGTGTTCCGGTCCTTCTTCCGTGGTCCGGGGCTGGTCGACCTCGTCATTGCCGAACCACCAGTAGAAATCAGCCTGGTCTTCGATGACCCCGACGGCGAGGATCCTGCCCCTTCGCGCGAGGAGCCCGAACGACGCGACGCCATCGTGTTGGAGGTGCGCTACTCCGGGATGGAGACGTTGCGGGAGAAGGACTTTGCCCTGTGCAGCACCGCCGAGTTGGATGAGGCGCGACGGCTGATGAGCGAATTGCGCTTGTTCGGTTCCCGCCGTCGCTCACGGCGATGGACCAAGGCCAAAGGCTCCGACCGGACACGTCTGGATTTGCGTCGCACCGTCTGTGACGCCTTGCGGGCTTCGGGCGAGCCGATGCGTCGCTCCTACGTGACCCACGGCGATCGACCCCGTCGGCTGGTCCTGTTGCTCGACGTGAGCGGGTCGATGGAGCCGTATTCCCGGGCGTTCCTGCGCTTTGTGCATGCCGCGGTGGTGGGTCGAACCAAGGTCGAAGCCTTCGCCATGGGAACCCGGCTCACCCGCATGACCCGTGAGTTGCAGACCCACGACCCCGATGCTGCTCTGGGCCGAGCGGCGCTGGCGGTGGTGGATTTTTCCGGTGGCACCCGGCTGGGCGAGACCATCGGGACGTTCAATAACTTGTGGGGCGTGCGGGGCATGGCTCGAGGGGCGATCGTGGTTGTGCTCTCCGATGGCTGGGACCGTGGTGAACCGGTGGTGCTCGGCGCGGAGATGAGGCGTCTGCAGCGCGCCGCGTTCCGGGTCATTTGGGTCAATCCCCTCAAGGCCACCCCCGGTTATGCACCGCTGGCACAAGGTATGGCTGCGGCTCTGCCTCACGTCGACGAGTTCATCGAGGGTCACTCGCTGGCATCGTTGGAGGAGTTGGCCCGGGTGATAGCGGCATGAACGGGCCGATGCTGGGTCTTGTCTGTGGTCCCGTCCCCGACGACGGCAACGAAAGGACCGACAATGCGTGAAATCCTCGACGACATCGACCGGTGGCGCGCCGCAGGGAAAAAGGTTGCGGTGGCCCGTGTCATCAACGTGCAAGGTTCCGGTCCCCGGCTGCCCGGGTCCGCGATGGCGGTGAACGAGGACGGCGAGGTCGCAGGCTCGGTCTCGGGCGGGTGTGTTGAGGGCGCGGTGGTCACCGAGGCTCTCGATATCCTCCAGACCGGCGAGCGACGGCAGGTGACCTACGGGTTTTCCGACGACGAGGCCTTCGCGGTGGGCCTCACTTGCGGTGGAACCATCCACCTGTTCATTGAGCCTCTGGACTGGTGAGCGTGCTCTACGAAGCGCTTCAGGAGGAGATCCGAGCCGAAAGACCGGTGGCCCTTGCCACCGTCATCGATTCTCTCAACGATCGGGTGGGCGCCAAGCTGCTCGTCCGACCGGGCCAGCCGCCACTGGGCTCGCTCGGTCACGCAGATCTGGATCGGGTAGTTCAGCGCGACGTCCTCGGTGAGCTCGCCGCCGGCCAGACCCTGGTCCGTCACTATGGCGCTGAGGGACAGGCGCGCGAAGAGACCTTGAGCGTCTTCATCGAGAGTTTCGCCCCGTCACCGCAGATGTTGATCTTTGGAGCGGTCGACTTCACCGCGGCCTTGGCCCGAGTGGCCAAGGTCCTTGGCTACCGGGTGACGGTGTGTGATGCTCGTGCAGTTTTCGCCACCCGCCTGCGATTCCCCGGTGCCGACGAGGTGGTGGTCGACTGGCCGCACCGCCTGTTGGAACGGGTGGGTACTTCGCTCGGACCGCGCGACGCCATCTGTGTGCTGACCCACGACCCGAAGTTCGATGTGCCTGCGGTCATCGAGGCGCTCAAGACCGATGCCGGCTACATCGGCGCGATGGGCAGCCGGCGCACTCACGAGGACCGAACCCGTCGGTTGCGTGAGCATGGCGTGAGCGACGAGGAATTGGCCCGGGTGATGTCCCCGATAGGACTCGATATCGGCGCGCGAACGCCGGAGGAGACCGCGGTGTCGATCAGCGCCGAGATCATCGCCCTTCGAACTGGCCGAGCCGCACCCAACCTCCGCGACGCCGCCGGTCCAATCCACTAAGCACTCGGCCGTTCGCGGCCTCGGTACGAGGTGCCGCTTGGCGTAGCGCCTCTGCACCCCGGCGTCGGCTGATGCACGTCGAGGTCGAGCTGAACCCTCATCTTGGTGTCATCGACTGCCCAAAGGCTCGAGCTGAGCGCAACTCCGCTGCCCGACGGGTCCCCCGCGACTCGCTGCGCTTTGGTCGAGCAGCACCGAGATGACGATAATCGGGAAGGTAACGGTCGGCGTGGTGCCACCGTTGGGAGGCGTCACCGTGGACTTCGCAGCGAATCCCGACCACGAGGACATCCGTCAGGGCGTCCGAAAGGTCTGTTCCGACTTCCCCGATACGTACTGGCAGGAGCGGGACGAGAAACACGAGTTCCCGTGGGACTTCTATAACGCCATGGCCGCAGGTGGCTGGATCGGCGTATGCATCCCCACGGAGTATGGCGGTGCCGGACAGGGCATTACGGAAGCGACCATCATTCTCGAAGAGGTAGCTCGTTCCGGTGCGGCTATGAACGGTTGCTCTTCGATCCACCTATCGATCTTCGGCATGAACCCGATCGTGAAGTTTGGCACCGAGGAGCAGCGGCGCAAATACCTCCCGCCGGTGGCGGAGGGCAAGCTGCACGTCGCGTTCGGGGTGACCGAGCCCGATGCCGGTACCGATACCTCGTCCATCACCACCCGGGCCACCCTGTCCGAGGACGGGACCCACTACAAGATCCGTGGTCGCAAGGTGTGGACGACGAAGGCACCTTACTGCGAGAAGGTGCTGTTGCTCACCCGCACCACCCCTCGCGACCAGGTCAAACGTCGGACCGACGGCATGACCTTGTTCCTCGCCGACCTGCAACGACCCGAGGTCACCATTACCCCCATTCCCAAGGTCGGCCGCAATGCGGTGGTGAGCTGCGAGGTGGTCTACGACGATCTCGTGGTGCCGGTCGAGGATCGCGTCGGTGAGGAGGGGATGGGGTTCTCCTGCATCCTCGACGGGCTGAACCCCGAACGCATGATGATCGCCGCTGAGGCACTCGGTTGCGGCAAAGTTGCTCTCGAACGGGCCATTACCTATGCCAACGAGCGGGTGGTGTTCGGTCGACCGATCGGCAAGAACCAGGGTCTGGCCTTCCCCCTGGCCGAGGCGTACAACCGGCTCAAGGCGGCGGAGTTGGTGCTGCGCGAGGCCACCTGGCAGTACGACCAGGGCTTTCCGACCGCCATGGTCGGCCAGGGCGCCAACATCGCCAAGTGGTTGTGTGCCGACGCCGGCTTCCAGGCCGCGGATCAGGCCATGCAGACCCTCGGGGGCATGGGTTACGCCAAGGAGTACAACGTCGAGCGGTACTGGCGAGAGGCTCGCCTCATGCGAATCGCCCCGATCAGCCAGGAGATGGTGCTCAACTTCGTGAGTGAGCATGTCCTGGGTCTGCCCCGTTCGTACTGAGCGCCAACTCCCATGACGGTGGCCGCGGTCTTGCTTTGCGCTGGAGCGGGGAGCCGGTTCGCGGGTGCAACCCACAAGCTGCTGGCCGACCTTGATGGTCGGCCAGTGGTGTGTCATGCCCTCGACGCGGTGATGGCTGCGGGGTTCGACGAGGTGATCGTGGTC
>CAMDQT010000005.1 GCA_945906305.1 Ferrithrix thermotolerans DSM 19514
CGCACCGCATCGCCGTCGCCTACCGGCTCGTCGAGAGAGGATGGCTCGCTGAGATAGCGGCGAAGCAAGGTGACCTGATCCACGGTGACCAGCGCTTCTTTGGCCAACTCCTCCACCGTCGGCTCGCGTCCGAACCGGGCCTCAAGCTCGAGCCGGGCCCGTTGCAGGCGCAGCGCGTCGTCACGAACCGGTGCCGGCAAGCGGACCAGGCGACTTCCGGCCACCACGCCACGCTGAATGGCCTGGCGGATCCACCACGTGGCGTAGGTCGAGAACTTGAAGCCCTTCCGCCAATCGAATTTGTCCACGGCGTGGATAAGCCCCAGATTGCCCTCCTGGATCAGGTCCAATAAGGGCATCCCGGAGGATTGGTAGGCCTTGGCGATGGACACCACCAACCGCAGGTTCGAGGTCACAAAACGCTGATGGGCGTCGTGACCTTCGCGAACCGTTCGCCGCAAGGTGCGCTTGCGGGCGGGGGTGATGCCCGGGGTGAGGGTCTGGAGTTCGGCCTCGGCGGCGCGGCCTGCTTCGATGCAGCGCGCGAGGTCGGCCTCGTCGGTTTTGGTCAGCAGCGGGTAGCTGCCGATTTCGTTGAGGTAGACCCGAACAAGGTCTTCCGTCATCTGTTCAGTTGATGGCACGATCTGACTCTTCGGAGGTAGGGCGGCCCGGTAAGTGGGGGAACCGAGATCCGTATCGATCCTCGACAACAACGCCGAGTACTTGCATGTTCCCGTCGAACTGGCATTCGTCATCAAGACGACCACCACAGGCGTCCATCACCTCATTTCTGGTGGTGTCAGCCCGATCATTGGACGGGTTCTCTGCCCAACGGGCAACGAACCGTATCACATTGCCACGTCAACCATGGGCTTGACCAGCACTTTCCCCACACGATGTCGCTTTAGCGGTGTGACACTTGTCCACTCGCTAAGGTGCCGAAATGCAGATGAAGTTCGGATTGTTCAACATCAACAACACCGCCTGCAGCCACCCCGACACCCTGGCCGCGGTGGCCAGGGCGGCCGAAGCCGCTGGATTCGAATCGCTCTGGACCGGCGAACACGTGGTCCTGCCCGATCCGCAGGTACCGCCGTCGCCGGTGGCCCCTCGAGGTCGCATGCTCGACGGCGCGATCGCCCTCACCTACGCCGCGGCAGTGACCACCACGATTCGCCTGGGAACCGGGATCATCATCCTCCCCCAACGCAATCCGTTGGTGCTGGCGAAGGAGTTGGCGTCGCTCGACGTGCTGTCCAAAGGCCGGTTCATCTTCGGGGTCGGCGTCGGCTACCTCGAGCCGGAGTTTCGAGCGCTGGGCATCTCCATGGATGATCGTGACGGCAAAACCCTTGAGTACCTCGAGGCCATGACCGCAATCTGGTCGATGGAGAAGCCCGCCTATCACGGGCGCTACGTGTCCTTCGAGGGAGTTGACGCTCACCCCCGACCCGTGCAGCAACCGTCGCCGCCCATCGTGATGGGTGGCCATACCGCCGCGGCCTACCGCAGAGCGATTACCCACGCCCACGGCTGGTACGGATTCGCCCTCGACGCCGATCGCACTGCGGCCTGTGTGGATGGCCTTCGGAAGGCCGCGGCACGCTACGAGCGGCCGGCGCATCTCGGCGAACTCGAAATCACCGTCACCCCCACTGGTCGAACCGACGTGGCCGCGGTCGAACGGTTCACCGAGCTTGGCGTCAACCGACTGGTGCTGTTGGCTCGCCCCCCGGCCGGCAGCGAACGAGGCGCCGCTGTCGATCGTGATGGGATCCTGGCGTTCGTCGAAGAGGTGGCGGACACCCACTTGCGCTGAGTCCTCGCGGATCACGCCGCACTCAGCGGCCTCGGAAAACTGGCTCCTGCTTGTTGACGAAGGCTTGGGCCGCGTTCAGATGGTCCTCGGTCTGACCGCAGTGCATGTGGTGGGTGACCTCTAGGTCCATGCAATCGAGCAACTCGCCCCCGGCCGCAGCACGGTTGATGTTCTCGATCATGAAGCGGTAGGCGATGGATGGGCCCGTTGCTAGCTGCTGCGCGACACCGCGCCAACCCGCCTCGAACTCGTCGCTGGGGAACACGAAGTTGACCAGACCGAGGCCCTGGGCCTGGGTCATGTCGAGCTTGGTTGAGAGCAGGTACAGCTCCTTGGCCTTGGCCGCGCCCACCAACTGGGTGAGGAACCAGGTGCCGCCGTAGTCACCGGAGAACCCCACTCGGGCGAACGCCGTGGTCATCACGGCGCGGTCTACCGCGACGCGCAAGTCACACGCCAAGGCCATCGACAGACCCGCGCCAGCCGCCGCGCCGGGTAGCACAGCGATGGTGGGTTTGGGCATCGCCCACAGCGCACCGGAGGTGGCACGTTGATCGAGGCGCTGGCGGCCGACCCGCTCGTCGTAGCTGGCAACCGAGCCCGTCCCGCGCGCCGAACCCTCGGCCATGCCCTTGACGTCACCCCCGGCGCAGAACGCACCACCCGCGCCGGTGAGCACCACACAGCGCACATCCGCCGCGGTCGCGCACTCGGCCAGAGCGGCCACCATACCCATCAGCATCTCCTCTGAAAGGGCGTTACGTCGATCGGGACGGTTCATGGTCAGCACGGCTACGCCGTCGTCGACCTCCGCTTGCAGATGGTCAGTACCGGTGTCGATGGTGCGAGAGCTCATGGCGGCGACGGTAGCCCAGCGCCGACCGCCGCGGTCGGCTTGCGCTCCACGAGTGAACTGAACACCGTTGCCGTCACGGCCAGCGTCAACAGAACCTGCAACAGTCGCTGGTAATTGCCGGTGAGGTCGAACAACACCCCGGCGGTCACCGGGCCCGCAGCCACCGCGACCGTCGTACAGGCGCTGAGGACTCCGCTGATGGCCCCGTAGTGCGATGCACCGAACAAGTCTGCCACCAGGGTGGCCCGCAACAAGGTGCTCATGCCACGGCCCATGCCGTACAGCGCGACGAAACACCACACGGCCCCCACGCTCTGAGACAGCGACAAAATGGCAACTCCGACCGCAAGCGCGGCGAACACCACAACGGTGCTCACCCGCCGTGACAGCACCCGTTGGATCGGTGCGAACAGCAATCGTCCGGGCACCTGCATGGCGCCGAGCGCGCCGGTTGCCGCCGCCGCGAATGCGGCGCCATGACCCTGATCGATCAGCATCGCCACCTGATGCACGACCAAAGCCGAGGTGACGAAGGACGACGCCACGAAGGCGGCGGCCAGAAACCAGAACGTCCTGCTGTGTAGCGCAGCCCGCATATCCCAATCGGTGCTCACCGGTGCCTTGCCTGACGCGGCGCCTCCGGGCGCGGCGTCAGGCAAGGGGTCAGCACCAAAATCTGGCCGCGGACCATCCACACCGCCCGGTGGTGAGGCGCGAAGCACCACCGCATGCAACGGAATGGTTATCGCCCCAAGCAGGACGGCCAGCACCACCAGGGCCCGGCGCCATCCATACGCCTCGATCAGCGCGTTCTCCACCGGCAGGAAGATCGTCGAGGCCAACCCGGCGACCAGCGTGATCACCGTGAGGGCCACACGACGATCCGCCCGAAACCATTTGGTCACCACGGTGAACGCCGGTTCGTACAACACGGTGGCCATCACGACGCCCAGCCCCGCCCACAACAGCGTAAATGACCACAACCGATGCACCTCGGACCACACCAGCACCCCGACCGTCGCGGCACACGAGCCTGCGGTCATGAGCAACCGGGGGCTGTGGCGGTCCAGCCACCGGCCGACCAGAATCGCGGTGGCACCTTGGGTCAGCATCGCCAAGGAGAACGCCGCTGACATCGAGCCCCGCGACCAACCAAGTTCTTCAGTCATAGGCCTCAGGAAGGCCGTGAAGCCGTAATACAGCACCCCCCAGGAGACCGTCTCGGTCACCGCCAAGGTGGCGACGATGCTCCAGCCGCGCCGGCGGGGCGACACTGGGCGCGGCTACAGCCCGCTAGCGGAGAGGAAATCTGCCACCCGCAGCAGGGCCTCGGATATTTCCGGATGCGAGATCTCGAAGTGCACCGCAGCCTCGGAAAATCTCTCGCGGAGGCCGTCGTGGTGATCCTCGTCGATGGCTCGTTGCACCTCGTTGCGGAGGTCTTTGGCACCATGGCCATCGGCAAGATGCAACCGCTGGGCGAGATCCTCGAGATGGGCACGCAGGTCCATGGCCCCGAGCTTAGGTCAGGCCCGACAGAACCGGTACAGCGCAGTGCCCTGGCCGGTGTCGTGGAACACCACCCGCACCCGCTGGCCAACCTCGAGTGCGTCGGGGTCGTCCTCGACCACGTTGGTCAGCACCCGCGGCCCCTCGTCGAGTTCGACATATGCCAGCACATAGGGCGTGGCGTGGCGGTACTCGCCTTGGCCTTTTCGGGTGATGGAGAAGCTGTAGATCGTGCCGAAGCCCGACGCGGCCTTCCAGGTGACCTCCGTGCAGCCGCACTCGGGACAAAAAGAACGGGGGTACCAGATGACGAAAGCGCAACGGTCACAGTGGGGAAGCACCAAGCGACCCTCGGCGGTGCCGTCCCAGAAAGGCTGGGTCTCACTGTTGACTCGCGGGGCGGGGACGGGGAGGTTGCTCATGAGCTTTGCTGGCCGAGAATGAGGGTGGCGGCACCGGTGCGAGTACCGAGGTTGCCGCCAGTGCCATGGGCGAGTGCCAGCGAGCAGTTGGGAACCTGAACGGCCGGATGGGCTTCGCCGCGCAGTTGGCGCACCGCTTCGATGATCTTGGTCATGCCGCCACGGTTGCCGGGATGGTTGTTGCACAGCCCACCACCGTCGGTATTGAACGGCAAGGCACCGAACGGCGCCACCAAGGCCCCGTCGGACACGAAACGTCCGCCATCGCCCTTGGCGCAGAAGCCGAGATCCTCGATGGTCTGCAACACGGTGATGGTGAAACTGTCATAGATGGAGGCGTAGCGGATGTCCGCCGGTGTCACCCCCGCCTCGGCGAACGCCGCCGCGCCAGACCACACCGCGCCGGTATGGGTGAGGTCGATTCGGCCGTTGTTGGTGGACTTCATCGTTTCGCCGTGGCCGAGGATCCACCCCGCTCGGCGGCCGCCGCCGAGGGACCGGGCGATCTGCGCGTTGGCCACCACCACTGCTCCGCCGCCGTCAGTGATCACACAGCAGTCGAGCCGGTGCAACGGATCGGCCACCATGGGCGAGTCCAGCACCTCCTCCACGGTGACCACGTCGCGCAGAAATGCCGCCGGGTTGTGTTGGGCGTGCTGGGACGCCGCCACTTTGATCTCGGCGAGTTGCGCACTCGTGGTGCCGAACTCGTACATGTGACGCCGGGCCGCCAAGGCGTAGGCGTTGGGCACGGTGATGCCCCAGGAATTCTCGAAGCCAGCTTCCGGTGAGCCACCAAACCCACCGGATCCTCCAGGCCCCGCACCACCGGAGCGGGGCTTGCCGGCGAGGGTGACCAGTGCGACCGAGCACTTGCCGGCGGCGATCAACGCCGCCGCGTGGCCGACGTGGAAGAGGTAGCTCGATCCACCCGTCTCGGTGGAGTCCATGATTCGGGGCTTCAGCCCCAGGTACTCCGCCATCGACAGTGCGCCGAAACCGGGCGCATCACCAGCACAGAAATAGGCGTCGACGTCGGCGAAGGAAAGCCCAGCGTCGGCGAGGGCACCGGCCGCCACCTCACGATGCACCTGCGCCAGCGTGAGATGCGGGATGTCCCGCAACGGGTGCTCAAACGCCCCCACGATGGCGGCTTTGCCTCGGATGCTCACGGTGCTCCTCCCTCCGATCCCCACGACCGATGCGCACTTTAGGTCACCGTCGGCACCACGTCCCAGGGATAGGTGGGCACCGATGGCCGCCCGTCAGCGGCCCTTGAAGTTCGGCGTGCGCTTCTCGACGAAGGCTTTGGCCGCCTCGCGGTGATCCTCCGTACGAGCCGCGGCGGTCATCGCTACCGCTTCGCCGTCCAGGCAAGTCCTCAGGTCGGCCTTGGTGGCGCGAACCAGGTTTTCCTTCATGTAGCGGAAGGCGACGGTCGGGCCCGAGGCGAACGAGGCCGCCCATTTTTGGGCGGCAGCGGCCAACTCCGCGTCGGGCACCACGCGGCTGGCCAGACCGAGCCGCAGCATCTCCGAGGCGGTGATGCGCTCGTTGCAGAGGTAGACCTCACGCGCTTTGGCCGAACCAACGAGTTGGGTCAAGAACCAACTCCCACCAAAATCGCCGGAGAAGCCCACCTTGGCGAAGGCGCTGAGCATGAACGCCGACTCGGCGACGATGCGCAGGTCGCATGACAACGCGATGGACATACCGGCCCCGGCCGACGCCCCAGGCAGCGCGGCGATGGTGACCTTGGGAAACTCGTAGAGTTGGGCCGACACCATGTTCTGGCGACGCCGCAGGTCGGCCACACCGGCCTCGAAGGACGGCCCGGCCGTAGCGGCGTTCTTCTCTGCCCGCTCGGACTGCGCGGCGACGTCTCCACCGGCGCAGAACGCCCGGCCCGTGCCGGTCAGAACGAGGGCACCGACCTCGTCATCCACCGCGAGTTGCGGCAGGACCTTGCCCAATCCATCGAAGATCTCCGGGTGCAGGGCATTCAGTCGCTCAGGCCGGTTGAGGCGCAACGTCGCCACACCGTCGGCGATCTCACCGAGCAGGAAGGACGTACCGGTATCGATGCTGCGGACCTTCGGGTTGGTGTCGGAGTTCGCCATCGCCACACCCTAGGCCAGGGCACACCACCGTGGAGCCGTGGCGGCACCGCCCCGGCTCCACCAATGGCTCAGCCCCGGTTGGGCTGCGGCACAATGCGCAGGTAGGGCTTGGGCGCCTTCCAGCCACCGGGAAAACGCACCTTGGCATCCTCGTCGCTCACCGACGCGGCGATGATCACGTCCCCGCCGTCGGTCCAGTTCACCGGGGTAGCCACGGCATACTGTGCGGTCAACTGCAGGGAGTCGATGACCCGCAGCACCTCGTCGAAGTTACGCCCGGTGGACGCGGGATAGGTGATGGTGAGCTTGACCTTCTTGTCGGGGCCGATCACGAACACCGAACGCACCGTCAGCGTGTCGTTGGCGTTGGGGTGGATCATCCCGTACAGATTCGACACGACACGATCGGGGTCACCGATCATCGGGAAGTTCACGGCGGTGCCCTGGGTCTCGGCGATGTCGCCCTCCCAACGCTCGTGGGAATCCACCGAGTCCACCGAGAGGCCGATCACCTTCACGTTGCGCCGATCGAACTGCGGCTTGAGCTTCGCCACCATGCCCAATTCGGTGGTGCACACCGGCGTGAAGTCCTTGGGGTGGGAGAACAACACCCCCCAACCCTCACCGAGCCACTCGTGAAAGCGGACCGTGCCCTGGGTGGTCTCCGCCGTGAAATCGGGGGCCACGTCGCCCAACTGAATGGCCATCGTCTCTCGCTTTCGTTGCTGCATGCCGGTCGTAGGCACAAAATTATGACTAACTAAGTCGACTTTAGTCTGGCGCCGAGGCGGTGGGCGAGGGCCGAATGTCGTCGGCCGCGGCGACGCGATCAAGCGCCCCGATCACGTCGGCAATGAGGTCCTCGGTGTCCTCCAGGCCGCAGGAAAGCCGGATCGTGCCCGGGGTAATGCCCGATTGCACCAACTCCTCTGCGCTCAACCCGGCATGGGTCGTCGACGCGGGGTGGGTGACCAAGCTCTCTGGCCCACCGAAGGAGGTCGCCGCGAGGCAGAGTTGCACGGCTCCCATGAACGCTTCGCCGGCCGGCAACCCGCCCGCGAGCTCAAAGCTGAGCAATCCGCCTGGGAGTCGGAGCTGGCGTCGGGCCAGGTCGGCGCGCGGATGGGAGGCCAGCCCGGGATGGCGTACCTCCACCACCGCCGGATGGCGTTCGAGCGCTTCGGCCACGGCCACCGCGGTGGCGCTCTGCTGGCGAAATCGCACGCCGAGCGTGCGCAGGCCCCGCAGCGCGTTGGTGGCGTCGTAGGGCGACGCCGTGGCCCCCTGAAGGACCGCAAATCCCCAGATCCACTCGATCAGTTCTCGTTCGCCGGCGAGCACCCCAAGCACTGCATCGTTGTGCCCCGCCATGGCCTTGGTCGCGGAGTGCAGCACCAAATCGATGCCATGCTGCAACGGCTGTTGGCCCATCGGTGTGGCCAGGGTCGAATCGACCACCTTGATCGGGCCCACCAAACTCCCAAGCTCGTCGAGATCGACGAGGTCGAGCCGGGGATTGGCCGGAGTCTCCGCCAGTACCAGCATCGTCTCGCCTGGTCGGATAGCCGCCGCGAATGCGCCCGCCACGGTCACATCGACGAAGGTCACATCGATCCCGAAACGGGGACACACCCCCGCCAGTAACTGCGTCGTAGCCCCATAGGCCTGCCGCTGCGCCACGATGTGGCTTCCTTGCCGACACAGCCCGAGCACCACCGCGCACAGCGCTCCCATCCCCGAGGCAAAGGCCAGTGCCGCCTCCGCCCCCTCGAGCGCGGCCACAGCATCCTCGAACGCTCGAACGGAGGGGTTGCCGTGGCGCCCATAGAACCGAGTGGTGCGCGGCCGCATGGCTTGGGCGCGCCCGTCTGCCAACGACGCCATTTGAAAGGTCGAACTCGCCCATATCGCCGGGGCGAGGGCCGACCCGGCATCGTTACGACCGGCCGTGATTGCAATGGTCTCGCGCGCCACCATGGATTTTCTCTTTCCGGGAGGGACCTTCTGCGCCCACAATCCGTTCGACCGCGAACATCGGAACCAGGGTGGTCCACACAATCCCCAAGGATTCAGAAACGTTCGTTGCCTCAACGGGCCGCATCCAGGCCCGACCAAGGCCGGACCTCTCCTGATGTGACGTCCTCATGAAACTCGCCGCGCCGCGCCGCCGTCAACCTCTTGGCCGGAGCGGCACCTAGGCTCGGCCCTTCATGCCGAACCCACCGTCGTCACTTCCCGGCACCAACGATGAGCTACAACCCGCCGGACAAGTGCTCGTGCTACTGCACGGGCATGGTGACGATGCCACCCTTTTCGCGGCCCTCGGGAGACAACTCGCGGCCGACCAGACTTGGACCATCATCTGCCCCCCGGCACCACACCTCCTGCCCGACGGAGGACGAGCGTGGTGGGCTCCGCACGAGGATGCACCGACGGACTCCACACTGAGGACCATTTTGGAGCTGATTCCAATGCGTACCGGTGGGGTATGCATCACTGGGTTCTCCCAGGGCGGAGCGGTGGCGTTACGGGCGGCGCAGCGCTTCACCGAAGCCGTGCACCAAGCGGCGTGCACGGTGGCAGTGGTCGCGGCCTTCCTTCCCGGTGACGCGGTCTCGCTGCCCGCCGGCACCGAAGTTCTCGTCGTGCACGGCATGCACGACGAGGTCGTCGATCCCTTCCACGGCGAGCTGCTCGCTCGACGGCTCCGCCGTCAAGACTGCATGGTGACCGAGGTGCACCACGACGGTGGCCATGTGTGGGACGCGACGGTCACCAACGCCGTCGCGGCCTGGCTTCGCCGCTGACGGACCCCACCAAAGCCGACCCGACCGTCGGCTTCGCCGACTACGGCGTCGATTCAGGGTTCGACAATCTCGATGGCGCGCTCAGGGCAGTTGGCGATGGCCAGATTGGCTTTGTCCTGCATCCCAGCCGGCACATTGCCGTCATTGGCCGCGGTGGCATAGCCGTAGTCGTCCACGTCGAACAGTTCCGGAGCAAGCACGTAGCACCGATTGTGTCCCTGACACTTGTCGGCGATCACGTGGATCTTCATGTGGTCCCCTTGGGAGTTGGGTGAGCTGCGGTCTGGAACCTGCCGGGAGCATCCCGGCCGCACGAACTCGGCCGTAGCGTAGTCAACCGCGTCACGAACGGTCGATGACGTCTACCCGCGACGCGCTAACTCGAGCCTTGTCCGAGGACCCAATGTCCGGCAAGGTTCGTGTGCCGACTCGCGCCCACACTCTTTGCCCCCGGTCTCGGACCGATGTTGACCGCGCGGTATGGTCGAGTTTTCCGTTCGACAGAGCGGTCTCTGTCCGCTGCGGCCCCTTCGACTGGGTGCCCGGCTAACGATGCGCTGACACTTGGCGAGGGCCAAACCCCAGCCAAATAGGCAGAAAAAGGCCGAAACTCGACTCAGGAGCACCCTCGTGTGCCCATAAACACACTGACCTGACCTCAGTATCCGCCCATTGCACGTGCTGATACATCAAGATTCACCCTGTTTGGTCGAAGAACTAGACGGAGACCCGAAGAGGAGACCAGATGAACCGTACGCAGCTGATCGAGAAGATCACCGAACACACGGGCGTCGAGAAGAAACAAGTCGCCGCGGTATTGGCTGGCTTTGGCGATGTCTTGCTCGCCACAGTCGCCAAGAACGACTCGGTGACGCTTCCCGGCATCGCGAAGTTCACCAAGGTTCAGCGCAAGGCCCGAGTTGGCCGCAACCCTGCCACCGGTGCTCCGGTCAAGATCCCAGCGAAGAAGGTGGCCAAGGTTACGGCGCTGAAGTCGTACAAGGACACCGTGCTCGGCAGCACCCCCGCACCGAAACTGCAGAAGGTCGCCGCTGCCGTCAAAGCACCGGCCAAAGCACCCGCCAAAGCTGCCGCAGCAGCCAAAGCACCCGCCAAAGCACCGGCCAAAGCACCGGCCAAAGCTGCCGCACCCGCCAAAGCACCCGCCAAAGCTGCCGCACCCGCCAAAGCTGCAGCCAAAGCTGCCGCCAAAGCTGCCGCCAAAGCTGCAGCCAAAGCACCCGCCAAGGCACCCGCCGCAGCCAAAGCACCGGCCAAAGCACCGGTCAAAGCTGCCGCCAAAGCACCCGTCAAAGCACCCGTCAACGCTGCCGCCAAAGCACCGGCCAAAGCACCGGCCAAAGCACCGGCCAAAGCACCCGTCAAAGCTGCCGCCAAAGCACCGGCTAAGGCACCCGTCAAAGCTGCCGCCAAGGCGCCGGCCAAGGCTCGGGTGGCCAAAAAGGCCTGAGCCTTCCGCCGAAGGACGCAACGCAATGTAGTGAACGAGCCCCGTGTCTCCCAGTGCCCCCGGCACTGCGGGCACTGGGCTCGCTCACGTTGCAGGCGCTGGCGATGCACACCGTCGCACCACCGACGGACCTAGCGAACCAACTGCTGTCTAGTGCCCGCGCTGGAGGATGGCTTTCGTCAAGCGGTACCCCGTGGATGCCCTGGTGTCGTCAGGCCATCCCTGGCCGACCAGCCCTGCCAGGTCGCGATCTCGACGGCCACCACCTGACCGTGCGGCGGGTTCGATCGGTACTGAGGGTAGCGGTCAACCAGCGCCTCGAGCGCGAATCCCGGTGGCCTCACCGTCGCTGGTCCGCGTGCCCGAACCCACCACAACGCCGACCAGTCGTCGTCATCACGGTGGTCGAACAACACCGTGACCAACGGCCGGCTTTGAATGTTGGCCAGCCGCGCCAACTGGGAGGTCGACTTCGGCTTGTGATCCACCGCGCTGACGAGCAAGTCCGTCGATCCCAACCGGATCAAGGCAAAGGTGATCGGTACCAGGTCCGCTGCTCCGTCGCGCCCTTGGGTGGCCAGGACGGCAAACCGGGCACCAACGACGTGACGACGACACTGCTCAGGGTCCAGACGCATCCAACCCGACCTTAGGCCACCACACTGGATAGGTTCGGGTGATGCTGCTGCCTGACTTGTTCCCCACCAGCACGGCGTTTGCCGAGGCGACCGGTTGGAAGATCGAACCCCATGGTGCGTGCAAGGGCGATTTGTGCCTGCCCCTAGCACCAGGCACATACCGCGAGGAACGCGTTGACGCCGCGACGGTGGCCGATCGGCTCGGGATGGCAGTCGTACCGGCCGAGGGCGGCGGCCTTTGGGCAATCGGACCCGAGTCTTTCAGCGGACGGGCCTTGGCCACTGTCGCTGCGCCAGATCTCAAGCTGCAGACCTTCGACGGCAAGGCCTTCGCCCTGTCGTCGCTACGGGGTACCCGCATGGTGCTCGTAGCCTGGGCGCCCTATTGAGGCTGTGCCCGCGACCTGCCAGGTTGGCAGGCCTTACGCGCCGAGGTCGCCCCCCTAGGGGTGGAGATCGTCACGGTCTGCCTCGAGACCCTCGGGTCCGAGGAAGGTCGAGCTTTCGTCGAAGCGGCCCAGCCCGAACATCCAACGCTGCTCGATGTCGCCCATCAGGTGGATGCGGCATTCGGTGTGGTCAACATCCCCAACGCCGTCTGGATCGACGAGCACTTCAACATCGTGCGACCGGCAGAACCGGCCTGGCCGGCACCACGAGCGACGGGTGCCCGTAGTCCACTCCTGGACTCCGGTGATGCCCGCATAACGGCCATCGCCACTCAAGCCACCCAGATCGTGTCCTGGACCGCCGACGAATACGCCAACGCCGTACGCGACTGGGCTCGCAACGGGGCACGCTCGCGCTTCGTGCTCTCCGCCGATGAGGTGATGGCTCGATCGGGCGATCGCGACGTCGACGGGTCTGCTGCCGCAGCGCATTTCGAATTGGCGCAGCACTTCGAACGAGGCGGCGACCATGACCGCGCCGTGGCCCATTTCCGCTCCGCCCACCACCTCGCGCCGGACAACTGGACCTACAAGCGTCAGGCCTGGAGCTTGACCGGACCTGAGGGGCCATTCAGACGTTTTTGGCAGGGCCCCCAAGACGGCCAGGACTGGGAGTACGACAGCGACTGGCTCGTCGACATCGAATCCTCGGGGCCGCGAACGTACTACCGCCCAACCGAGCTGTGAGCAAGGGCTCGGTGTACCGCCCCATCGTGGGCACGCTGGCCTACGTGTGGGACGCGTTCACCGACACCGTGCTGCTCGTGCACCGTAACGCCCGAGACGATGACGAGCACTTCGGCAAATACAACGGGCTCGGCGGCAAGCTCGAGCCGAACGAGGACCTAGTCAGCAGCCTGCGGCGCGAGTTACGCGAGGAGGCCTCGATCGAGCTCACCACCTTCGCCTTACGAGGCAGCATCAGCTGGCCGGGATTCGGTGCCAACGGCGAAGATTGGCTGGGCTTCATATTCGTGGTGCACAGCTGGAGTGGACAGGTCCCGGCCCTGAACAGCGAAGGCACGCTGTCATGGGTGGCCCGCGCCCGCCTCCTCGACGCCTGTCACGACGACCCGGCCATTCGCGCCGCTGCGGCCTTGCCGATGTGGGAAGGCGACCGTCACTTCCTCCCCATGGTCTTCGATGCGGACCCGATGCCGTTTTGGGGGGTCATGCCTTACGTCGGCGGCCGGCCGGTTGATTGGCGTTACTGCCGGGCGTGAGCGGCGCCTGCGGACCCATCCGAGACGGGCAGTCCCTCGATCTCATCCGACACGGTCGAAACGGCTGGCACCACCTTGGTGGCTGGCCGACTGACAACCGCGGCGACGGCTCCAAGCACCACCATACCACCAAGTATCTGCACTGCCGTCAGCGGCTCGTTGTGGATGGGCCAAGCCGCGAGCACCGCAACCACGTTCATCGACAGCAGGTACAGCGATGCCTTGGACGCATTGATGTGGCGCAACACCCAGGCCATGAGGACATGGCCCACCATGCCAGTCACGATGATCACCCAGGCCAACCACAGCCAATCGCGGCCATCGATCTGACCGAATCCGGAAAGTGGCTCGGTCAGCAGCAGCAGCGGGGTGACCGTGATCGCCGAAAAGATCGTGACGCCCGCCATCCAGCTGATGGCGTCGATGGGTTCGGTGGCCCGGGCCCGGGCGATACGCGTCAGCAGGAAGTACGCCGTGAACGAAACCATGGACCCAACCGACAGCACGATCCCCACCGAGGACGTACGCATGGCCGAACCGGCACCGAGCACCACAAACACCGCGCCGCCCACCCCGACAGCGGTCCAGCTCCGGTGCCACCACGTCGCTCGCTCCCCCAGCAGCGGTCCGGCCGCTAACAGCACAATCCCCGGCTGCAACGCCCCTACCACCGACAGCGTGGCGATGGAGGCGTGATGGAAGGCCGAGAACACCAGGCACATGTTCAGCCCGAAGAGCACCCCCGCCGGGGCAGTCAGCCGCAGCAGCCGCCAACTCAAGCGACGATCGGTCGCATACATCCAGCCAAGCAGCAGCGGCACTGACAGCCACAGCCGACTGAAGGCGGTGACGAGAGCCGGCGCGGTGATCAGCTTCGAGATCGGCGGGCCCATTCCCCAGGCCAAGACGACGGCGCCCATCGCCACCCCAGCCACGACCGACGGCGACGTGCGGACCCATCCGAGCCGGGTCGGAGAAGGGCGCATCCGGCGATCCGCGTCGAGGGGTTGCGCGGCAGTGCCACGTTGGCTGGAGGGGTTCGGCACGGTGACAGCCTGCCAGCCCCCACGCGTGAGAAGCCAGACGTCAACCTCGCCGCCACGACGGTGGCGATGATCCCAACCGCGGCGGGGGTGAGTCCCAACGCACCGTGGCGCCGTCCAAAGTGCCCGGCATCGCGACATGGCGCAGAGCGACCTCGGTCCCGTTCGGACCAAACCCGATGGTGTCCACCAGGAACGGCGCCACCTCCGCCAGACCCGGGTCGGTCAGTCCAGGCCCTTCAAGACGGCCTAGCCCATCGAGCCAACAAGCCGTTGCCGCCAGCGAGATCTCGGCGTGCCAGCAGCCGCCCTCCTGGCGTTGCCGGATGATCCCGGCCACGGCGGCAAGTGCCGCCAACCATCCGCTGCCATGGTCGAGGGCCTGACAGCGCAACGGCACCGGCTCCGCCATCCCCGCCTCTCCGCCAGCCTCTGCGGCAAGGCCCGACACCATCTGGACCAGGCTGTCGAAACCCCGTCGGGCCGACCACGGTCCGCCGCTGCTGTAGGCCTGCACGTCGAGCACCACCAAACCGGGCGAGTGTGCGGCCAGCGCCGCCGTGTCGTACCCGAGTTTGCCCAGTGCCCCCGGTCGGTAGGACTGCACCAGCACATCGGCCTCGGTCAGTAGCTCCTCAAAGGCAGCGCGGTCCGAGGCCACCCGCAGGTCGAGCAAGGCAGACCGTTTGCCGAAGCCGGTGTCAAGCATCAGAGGCTCGATCTGGGGCAGGTGGCCCGCGGCGATGGTGAGCACATCAGCCCCGTGTGCGGCCAACACCCGGCCGCACACCGGCCCGGCAAGGACGCGGGCCAACTCCAACACCCGCAACCCGGCCAGCGGACGCCGTGCGCCACCTGGCGCCAATGGATCAAGCGATGCATCCGGCCATGGGCGCGGCGACGCACGACGCAAGCCCCGCTCACCGAGGCGACGCAACCGTACCGGGGCCGTCGCGGCCTCGATACGGCCCTGCGCATGGGCCCGCCACGACGCGGCGTGGCGCAACGCCGCCGCGACCCCTCCGGCTTCGATTACCGCCTCCTCGGCGGTCAGCGCTGGCAGGGTGGACAACCGGGCCGCAATCGCCTCACGTTGTGCGGGGACCCCCAGTGCGACAGCAGCCGCGTCGCCATGGTGGGCAAAGTTGGCGTGAACCTTGAGCCAGCCGTCCACACAGCGGTAATCCCCCGACAGCGGCGCCCAAAGCTCACCCACCGATCGGCCGTCACGGCGCAAGTACCGTTCCGAGCGGAAGGCGACCTGCGCCGCACGGCTGTCAATGAGAACCTTTGGATAGTGGCCCGTGCGTTCGTAACACACCGCGCCGATCGCCGATGTGGCGGCCCCCACCACTGCCGCGGCGGCCACGTCGACCCGGAAGGGTCCGGGCAGCACTAAGCCGGGGGCCTGCACATCGACGGGTTCGAGGGCCAGGCCAACCACCGATCCCAGTTTGGCAACCTGCTCGGCAACGAAGCCTTGCCCAGCATCGACCATGGTGGCGGACCATAGCGCTCGACCCTTGCCTGCCGCGGCGCCCCAACCCGCTCACGCCGGTAGTCAGCTGGGCGGATCGGACGTCGTGCTCGGTGCGGCGGCGCGGTCAGGGTCCCCGGCCCTCTCCTCGGCCCCAAGGTGCTCACGAAGGCGGTCGTAGTCGGCGTCGCCCAGCAATCGCCGCAACGGTTCCGCCAGCGAGTCCACGACCGGCTCGGAATGGTCGAAACACTCTGCGGCCTCGGTGCACCACCACGCCATGGTGGAGCCACCGGGCCCCCAGTCGTCCCGACGCCATGGCCGCAGGGCCATGCGGGGCGAGCCGTCCTCGCCATCGGGCAGGGTCTCCGCCCGCAGCGGCAAACGACCGCACACCCCCGGCTTGTAGTCCAACGGGTCGACGCCGTCATCCTCCGCCGCTAGGTGCAGCGCACATCCCATCCCTCCGGCGAACCCCGGCCGATTGAGAAAAATGCAGGCGCCATCAACCACACGGGTGTTGCGGCCGGAGCCATCGGCAAACACCCCATCGAAGGCCGCGGATTCGAAATACTGGAATTGCTCGGGCAGCAAACATGCCGCCAGCGCCGCGATGGTCATCGCCTCTTCCTCATCTCCGAGTCTGGCGCCAACCGAACAGCAGCCGAGGTGGGCGTCGGGAGCGGCAACATCCTCGATCCCCTGGCAGCCCTCACCCCAGATGCAGCGCCATCGGGAGTGCAAGAACCCCTGATCGACCTTCCAAACGGTACGGCCGTCGGCGCCAACGAACTCGATGAAGCGGGTTTCGGGGCTGGTCATGACAACATCGCCCTCCCATGGGCGTCAAGTCCGCCCGAATCGCGCACCGTGTCGGGCAGTTGCTGATGGATGCGGTGCCCAACATCGCGCCCGTTGGACGGTACCGTGACCGGGCTCAATGGCGGCTCAGACCCCATGGTCCATTGCTAGCGCAAAAGGGCGCCGGCCGCCGTCGCGTCGGCGGGCCAGGCAAGGCGTTCAGGGCCCTGCGATCAGTAACCCCGAGCGATCCACTCCTCGAGTTTCGGCGCCTCAGCCCCGATCGTGGTGGATTCGCCGTGGCCGGTATGCACGACGGTATGGGGAGCAAGGCACAGCAAACGGGCCCGGATCGAGTTGACGATGGTTCCGAAGTCGCTGAAGCTTTGTCCGGTCGCGCCGGGCCCACCGCAGAACAAGGTGTCACCACTAAACACCACGTCGGTTCCGTCCACACCGGCACCGGGGGCATGCAAACAGCAGCAGCCGGGGCTGTGGCCGGGGGTGTGCAACACGACGAGCTTGGTCCCACCGCAGCGGAAGGTCTTGCCGTGGTTCAGTGTCTGGTCTGGCTTGGTGCCGGGATGAACGTCGTTCCACAACATCAAGTCGTCGGGATGCAGGTAGACCGGCGCGTCGGTCGCCTCGCTCAGCGCCACCGCGGCGTTGATGTGATCGTTGTGACCGTGAGTACAGATAATGGCCCGAACCAAGCGACCGTTGATTGCGTCGACGATCGGTTCGTGATCGTGGGCGGCATCAATGACCGCTACCTCTCGCTCGTTGCCGATTAGCCAGACGTTGTTGGTCGCCTCCCATTCACCGCCGTCGAGGGCGAACAGGCCGCTTGTGGTCACGAGCTCGATCATTGGCCCGCAGCCTAGCGGGCCTGTCCAGCCTGGGCGTTCTATACCCCCCAAAGGTATTTGTCACCGGGAGGGGGCTGCAGGTTCCGCCGCTGTCGCCGGTACCGGCTGGGACCGTGACTCGGCACCGCCGAGCGCGGAGGTCGTACGCAACGGCTTCTCCTTGACCAGCAGGGCGAGCAGGAACACCCCCAACATGAGCGGCACCACCCATCGGATCACGCCGGTGACGGACTCAGTGACCGCGGCGACAACTGCCGCATGGAGGTCCTCGGGCAGCTCCCGAACCACTTTGGGACTGCGGATGAGCCCTTCGGCACCACCGACCTCGGCCAGACGATCCGCAGGGATCCGGACCATCAAGGCATCGCCGAGCTTGGCGTTGAGCAAAGCCCCCAGGAAGGCTGCCCCGAAGGCGGCGCCCATGTTGCGGAAGAAGTTCGACGTGGACGTGGCCACCCCGAGGTCGGTGATCTCAACGGCGTTCTGCACGCCGACGGTCATGTTGGGAAACGCCAGGCCGGTACCGAAGCCCATGATCACCAAGTAGGGGGCCAAACCCCAGGCGTTCGTCGTGCTATCGATGGTCGACAGCAGCAGCAGACCCACCGAGGCAATGATCGGGCCGGCGATCAAGGTCCACTTGTAGCGACCGGTTCGGCTCACGAGAAGCCCCGACAATGTGGCGGTGACCGAGATCGAGAAGCTCTGCGGCACCATCATCAAACCCGAACGGGTCGCCGAGGCGCCGGTAGCCACCTGCAGGAACAGCGGCATGAAGGTGCTCACGCCGATGAGGCTGAACATCAGGCCGAACCCCATCCCGAAAAAGGCGCTCACCGTGCGATCGGAGAACAGCCGCAAGGGCAATATGGGCTCGGGGGCCCGTCGCTCCTGGAGGACCAGGGCCACGCCGAACACCAGGCCAAGGCCAGCCACACCGAGCAGCGGGGCCGAGGACCACGCAAAGGTGTGCCCGCCCCAGATGGGCACCATCAGCAAACAGGTGGCCGTCGCCACCAGCAGCCCGGCGCCAATCCAGTCGATGGGCCGCCGGCGCACGATGAACGGGAGACGCAGACCGACCGAGGTGACCGCGAGGGTGATCGCACCCAGCGGCAGCATCAGCAGGAAAATCCACCGCCAACCCACGGTGTCTACAAGCAAGCCGCCCCACAGCGGTCCCGTGACCGATGAGAAAGCGAACACGCCGGTGAACAATCCCATGTACCGCCCGCGCTCGCGCGGCGACAGGACATCGCCCAGGATGACAAAGGCGAGGGACATCAGCCCTCCGCCACCCATGCCCTGTACGGCACGCGCCGCCACCAGTTGGGTCATGGTCTGGGACACGCCGCACAGGAGCGAGCCCAGAATGAACAGCGAAATCGAGGCCTGGTAGACGATGCGTCGGCCAAAGAGGTCCGACAGCTTGCCGTACAGCGGCGTCACCACGGTTGAAGTCAGCAGGTAGGCGGAGACCACCCAGGACAACTTCGACGCGCCGCCAAGGTCGCCAGCCATGGTCGGCAGCGCGGTGGCTATGACCGAACTTTCCGTGGCCGACAGGAACAGGCCGAGCATCAGCCCGGCGATCAGCCACGACAGCTGCCGGCGGTTGATGGCGGCCGCGGCACTCGCCGGAGCAGTGCTGCCCGACAGTTTCTCCGGGGTCGGTAGCTCAGCCATAGAACGTGGCAGCGATTCGCTCGTCGTACCCGGCGCGGGCGTCCAAACGCAAAGGGGGTGGCTGCAGGCAGATCGAATCGGCCACCTCCCACAAGGGTTCCATCTGCTTGCGAACCTCATCGGGTGTGCCGCACAGCACGAACGTGCGGGCCATCTCATCGGGCACCAACTCGAACGCCTGGCGATCGTTGGCCGCCACCGCGGCCTGCAACTGACGGGCCTGCGCGCCGAAACCGTGGGCGGCGAAGTACGGCTCGTACTGCGCGATAGAGCCATAGCTGGCGACATGAAGCTTGGCGTCGCGCACCGACTCGGCCACGTCGGGGTTGGGCGCCACCACGGTCCACAGGTTGATCTCCACCTGCGAACGATCTCGTCCCGAGGCCTTCAGCGCTTCGGCGTAAGGCCCGTTGATCTGTTGCAGAGTCCACGGCACCGACCACGACGGATGGCCGATGAGGCCATCGCCATGACGACCGGCAAGACGCACCAGCGCGGTGCGCAGCGCCGCGATCCATACCGGCAAGTTCGGCCGCACCGGCGGTTTGTGGGCCAGGCGGGAGAAATCAACCTGATAGAAGCGGCCGTCGAATCGGCCGAGGTCCCGGCCACGACCGGACAGGACGGCCTTGATGATGGTCACCGCCTCCTCCAGCCGAGCCACCGGGTGGTCGTATTGGACGCCGTAAAGATCCTCGTGCCACCAACGCACGCTCGTACCGAGGCCGAGCGTGAACCGCCCCCCGGTGAGGTGATCGACATCCATCGCCGAGAACGCCGTCTCCAACGGGGAACGGGTGAAGCCGAGGGCAATGCCGGTAGCAAGTCGCAACTCGCTCGTCGTGACTGCGGCCGCACCCAACGGCACCCAGGGGCTGCAGCCCAGTTGGATGGAGAACACCCCCTCCAAGCCTTGGGCCTCGGCCCTTCGCGCCACCTCGGCGGTCTCCACCGCGGTGCGCGAAGCGGGCAACATCATCCAGTAGCGACGCTCGGCCATGACGCGCACGGTAGCGCACCCCTCACCAACACCCAGTTCTCTGCCGGCTGGGGGGCACTTCCCCGCCGGGCCGACCCAACCTCAGGACAGGCCCTGGATCTCGCCGTTCTCGTCCAGCTCTACGATGTGGGCGGCGGGGTTGGCTCCCAAGCCGGGCATCGTGCGCATGTCACCGCAGATCGGATACACGAACCCGGCACCGACAGACGCCCGCACCTCACGAACCGGCATGGTCCACCCGGTCGGCGCACCCTTGAGCGTGGCGTCCGAGGAGAGCGATAGATGGGTCTTGGCGATGCACACCGGCAGCACCCCGAACCCATTTTCCTCGTAGGTGGCGAGCTGGCGATTTGCGGCGGCAGAGTAGGTGACACCGGCGGCGCCGTACACCTTGGTGGCGACCGCTTCGATCTTCTCCTTCAAGGTGGCCGAGTCGGGGTACAAGAAGGTGAACGTCGTTCGCTCCTCCGCGGCTTCGACCACCGCCCGGGCGAGGTCGGTGGCCCCGGCGCCACCGTCAGCAAAGTGGGCGCACACCGCCACCCGAGCACCAGCCGCCTCCGCCACGCGGCGGATGGCCTCATGCTCGGAAGGGTGATCGCCGGGGAAGGCGTTGATGGCCACCACCGGCGACACACCGTGCACCGCGATGTTCTCTATCTGCTTGCGAAGGTTGGCCGCGCCCTCGAGCACCTCGTCGGGGTTCTCCATCAGCAGCGCCTCGGGCAGTGGGCGACCTGCGACGATGCGATGACGGCCGGAGTGCGCCTTGAGCGCCCGCACCGTAGCCACCAGTACCGCCGCGTCAGGCTGCAACCCCGAGTTACGGCACTTGATGTTGAAGAACCTCTCGGCACCCATATCGGCCCCGAATCCGGCCTCGGTGATGAGGTACTCACCGCAATGGATCCCGATGAGGTCCGCCATGATCGAGCTGTTGCCGTGGGCAATATTGCCGAAAGGTCCGGCGTGCACCAACACCGGGGTGTTCTCCAGCGTCTGCATGAGGTTGGGCTTGAGAGCCTCCTTCATGATCACCGCCATCGACCCCGCGCAATGCAGTTGCTCCGCGGTGACCGGCGAACCGCTCTTCGTGTAACCAACCACGATTCGGCCCAGCCGCGCCCGCATGTCTGCCAACGAAGTGGCCAGAGCAAGGACCGCCATCACCTCCGACGCCGCGGTGATGTCGAAGCCGCTTTGGCGGGTCACCCCGTCCTCTTTGGTACCCAGGCCGATGATGATGTTGCGCAGCGCTCGATCGTTGACATCAAGCGCCCTGCGCCAGGTGATGTTGTGCAGGTCGAGGTCGAGAGCATTGCCCTGGTGGAGATGGTTGTCGAGCACGGCGGCGAGCAGGTTGTGCGCCGCGGTGACCGCGTGGAAGTCGCCGGTGAGGTGCAGGTTCAGCAACTCCATGGGCACGACTTGGCTGTAGCCACCGCCCGCCGCGCCGCCCTTGATACCGAAGGTCGGACCCATGGAGGGCTGGCGCAAGGAGAGAGTTGCCCGCTTGCCGATCAACTTCATGGCCTGACCCAAACCGACGGTGGTGGTCGTCTTGCCCTCCCCAAGCGGGGTTGGCGTAATAGCGGACACCACCACGTACTTGGCCCGGGGACGGCCAGCAAGGCGTTCGACCGCCTCGAGGCGAATCTTCGCCACCTCGTCGCCGTGCATCTCAAGCAGATCGGTGGGCAAACCCATCTGGGCCGCGATATCGCTCAACGGCGCCAGCTTGGCGGCGCGGGCAATCTCAAGGTCGGAGGGAAAGCTCATGGCAACGCCTTTCGGGGACGGCACGGGCGGTGCGGTGCAGCAGCGTGACACCGCACCACCAGCGATGTCGAAACCTGTCCTACGCCAAATCGCTCAGGACAGCAGCTTCAGGATGTTCGAGCAGGCACTGACGTCGACGCCACCCTTGGGCTCGACCAGTAGCTGAGTGATGATGCCGTCCTCGACAACGGCGGCGTAACGCTGCGAGCGCGACCCGAGCCCGAAGCCGCTGCCGTCCATGACCAGGCCCATGGCCGCGGTGAACACACCGTTGCCGTCCGCCAGCATGAGGATGCTGTCGCCGACACCTTGGGCTTCGCCCCACGCCGACATGACGAACGCGTCGTTGACGGCTACACAGGCGATGGTCCCAACGCCTTTGTCGAGCAACTGCTGGGCATCTTGCACGTAACCGGGCAGGTGCACCTTCGAGCAACCCGGGGTGAACGCACCTGGCACGGCGAATAACACGACCTTGCCTGACCCGAGCGCCTCGGCCGAGCTGATCTTCTTGGGTCCCTCGGCGCCCATGGTGTGGATTTGGACATCCGGAATCGCGTCGCCAACCTTGACTGTCATTTTTTGATCCTTCCCTCTACCGAGCAGAGGTTGCTGGTTCCCGTGGATGGACTACGGGTCAACGGACCCTGATCCTCGAACAAGCTAACGCCTGCGCAACGACCGAGCCGACGGTCTGGGCGAATCACGCCGGCCGGTCGATGAGGGCACGTACCTCAGCCCGCTCTGCCGCGGTGAGGGCCCAGCCTGCCGCAGCCACGTTGGAGTGCACTTGGGCCGGCGAGGTGCACCCTGCGATCACTGTGGACACGACCGGGTTGGAGGCCAAGTAGCTCATCGCCAACTCCAACATGCTGTGGCCCCGCTGCGCAGCCCAGGCCTCAAGCCTCGCCACGATCACCAGCTTGTCCTCATCGATGAAAGCCCGGCCGCGCTTGCCCCAACGCGACAGCCGAGAGTTTTCCGGCAAAGCATCCATCGCCTTGTACTTGCCGGTGAGCAGGCCCGACTCCAACGGGAAGTAGGGGACGAAGCCGATCCCGAGTTCGCCGCAGAGGTCCAAAACGCCATCGGTTTCGGGGCTGCGGGTGATGAGGCTGTAGTGGTTCTGCACCGCTGGGAACGGCGCAAGCGCAGCACCAACAGCGGCGTCAGCGGCGGCGCGCAACTCGGCCGCGCTGAAGCCGGTGCAGCCGATCTCGCGAATCTTGCCCTCCTGGCGGAGTTCGGCGAGCACGCCGAGCGTGTCGGCCAGCGCGGTGTCGGGGTCGGGTCGGTGCAACTGGTACTGGTCGACGTAGTCCATGCCCAAGCGGGTGAGGCTGGCCTCGAGGCTCTGGCGAACGTGGGCCGGGGCACCGCAACGCTTACCTTCTTCGGGCGACGCGGTGAAACCCCACTTGGTCGCCACGAGGACCTTGTCTCGCCGACCGACCAATGCCCGGCCCAAGAACTCCTCCGACTGGCCGTTCCCATAGGACTCGGCGGTATCGAAGTACGTGATGCCGGCATCGATGGCGGCATCGACGACCGCTTTCGTCGCATCAGCATCGATCGTCATGCCGAAGTTGTTGCACCCAAGTCCGACGACGGACACGTCGAGAATTCCGATAGCGCGAGTCTCCATGGCACATTGTCTAGCCTGTGGCGACCACATTCGGTTCGGTAGGTTGCACGACACGGGCCGGCGGGCCGACGATCTGGGCCGATCCAATACCGGAGGGGATGGCCCATGACGACCACCAGTAACCAAGCCGCGGACCAGATCACCGAGGCGGTTGTCCATAACCTCGCGGGCACGGGCGACGCGCGCCTGGGAGATGCGGCTCAGCGAGGACGAATGGATGGCCGGCATCGAGTTCCTTACCGCCGTTGGCCAAGCCTGCACACTGACCCGCCAGGAGTTCATCTTGCTCTCGGCCGAGGGCCGCTACGAACTGGTAACGGCGCGGCCAGTCGAATACCAGGTACCCACCGACGGCACCGTCGGTGCGCTCCTGAAAGCGAAAGGGCGCCACGCCTGGAGGGCAGCACATATTCATGCCATCGTCTCCGCCGCCGGATACCGCAGGGTCGTCACCCACCTGTTCGACGCCGACCGTGGCTACCTCGACTCCGATGCGGTCTTCGGGGTGAAGCCATCGTTGGTACGCACCTTCACCCCACATAGAGCCGCGGACGGATCTGTGGTGTTCACCCTGGAATACGACTTTGTGCTCGAACCCGATGATCGGTGACCCGCGCTCATGAGCGGACCGCGAACCGCCCTGGGGGCCATCCTCACCGCGGTGTTCATCGCCCTCGGCTGCGGCGAGCACTCGGGCGCCCCCAACCCAACGCCGGGCGCCACGTCCCCCACCGAACGCTCCACCGATGCGGTTCCGGCCGCCGCCACCACGACCGCGCCGAGCAGCAACGCAGCAACCACGGCTGCGGTCCCGCCGGCCGTGACGACGGTTCCAGCAGGCGGCGCGGCGTCGGCGCCGACGCTGGTGCGCTCCGGGCCGCAGGGCTTCCGATTCGAGATCCGAGACATCGATGAAGCCCTTCGCGCTCGCATGCAGCCCAGCTCCTGGCGGCCGGGCTGCCCGGTTGACCTGGACGACTTGCGATATCTGCGCCTGAGCTATCGAGATTTCACCGGCCAGGCGAACACGGGCGAACTCGTGGTTCACCGCGACGCGGTCGACGCCATGTTTCACGTGTTCGCCGCGCTCTGGACGGCGCACTATCCGATCAACAGCTTGCGGCTCATCGACGACTTCGGCGGCGATGACGCCACCTCGATCGCGGCGGACAACACCTCGGCATTCAACTGCCGCTTCGTTGCCGGGACGACGCGTTGGTCCAACCACGCAGTAGGCCTGGCCATCGATATCAACCCCATCGAGAACCCCTGGGTCGAGGGTGGCCTGACCGACCATACCGCCTCGCTGCCCTTCATTGATCGCCGTGCGGCACCCGGTGTCATCATCGAGGGCGACGCCGTGACCCAAGCCTTCGATGCCGTCGGCTGGGGCTGGGGCGGCCGCTGGGGCGAGCCGCTCGACTACCAGCACTTCTCTGCCAGCGGAAGCTGAGTGATCAGCACTACCGCGCCGCGGCGTAGGTGGGCAAGACTGGGCCTGCACCCCCGGGAGGGAACATGACATCGAACGCCACCATCACCAACGCTGCGCTTCGTCTGCACCACAACGCCTTCGTGGTGGCCGACCAAGAGGTGACCCGCCACTTCTACGAAGACATCCTCGGCTTCCCGCTGGTGGCCACCTGGTGCGAACGCGAACACCTGCGGGGCAAGTTGAGGACGTATTGCCACACCTTCTTCGAGCTCGCCGACGGCTCCGCGCTGGCCTTCTTCCAAATGGCTGACCCGGCTGATCATGCCGAGCTCGCGGCGGCCACACCGCGCTCACTGAATCACATCGCGGTAGCCGCCACCGCCCAAGGTCAGGCCGAAATCGAAGCGCGCCTAGCGCACCATGGCATCGCCTGTCGTATCGTCGACCACGGGTATTGCCGTTCGCTGTACGTTGGCGATCCCGACGGTATGGCATTGGAGTTCACCGTCGATGCGCCCGACGCCGCGGCGATCAACGAACGCCGCCGCGCTGACGCCCATGACGAGCTGCGACGCTGGCTGGCGGGCGACCACAGCCCCAACAACAACCTCCGCTAACTGAGCGGGCGCTGACGATCTCAACCGCGGCCCGAAGTACCACCATCCTCGGCGCCCGCGTCTGGCCTGGGCCGTTGCTGGGCCTCGAAGAGGGCCAGCAAATCCTCCCGGCCGAACATCACCGCGACGCTGACCGGTGGCGGACTGCCGCCACCGGGGTCCGCCCCGAAGCGCAGCAACGTCTCGACCACGTCGGCATAGCCCTTGAACGTCGCTCCGCTGAGCGGAGTCTGACCCCGGTCATTGATCTGGTCGACGAGCGCGCCGGCCTGCAGCAGAACCTCGACCGCCTCGGCATGGCCGTAATAGGCGGCGAGCATGACGAGCGAGTCGCCGTTCTGGTTGGTCAGATCGGGTGGGGCACCAGCACTCGTCGCCTCGCGCAGCAGGCCGACGTCACCCTGCCGGGCGGCGTGAAAGAGGAGATTGGCCAACCTTGCCAGCCGTTCCTGCTCGCTCTCTGGTGCCGGGGCAATGTCTGGGTCGCCGCTCATGATTGGACCCCAGCAACCAGGCTGCGCACCAGCGCTGCCACCTGCGCAGGCTGCTCAACATGGGCGTTGTGCCCCGCTCCCAACACCACCTGAACCGCCAGGCCGAAACGGGCCAGATCCTCCGTGGGCACCATCTGGTCGTGCTCCCCGCGGGCAAGCAGTACGGTGCCGCGGACCGAGGCCAGCACGTCGCCGAAATCGACGGTGTCGATCCGATGGACCTCGGGATCAACCGCCAGCCGCCAACGTCCGCCTTCGGCGAGCACCCCGGCCGCGGCCTTTTCGGGGCCCACCAAGCCGCTCAGGCCGCTCACCTTCAAGAACCGGTCCCGCGCCGCATCCTGGTCCTCGAAGCTCGCTGGGCCACGGTCGGCCACCCGGGCCATCGCACCAATTTCCTCATCGCTCCAGCGTGTCTTGCAACCCAAGGCGATAACCCCGCGCACGTCGAGTTCGGGGTGCGCCGCGGCGAGGCAGAGGGCCAAGACGCCACCCAAGGAATGACCGACCAACACGATCGGGGAACCGGGCAAGGTGTCACCCACCCGGCGGAACAGCTCGGCGGCAGCCTGCACGTAGCCGTAGCGGGCTAGGCGCGGGGCACCGCCGTGACCGGGCAGGTCCGGGGAGGACACCTGCCAACTCGAGCCCAGATCGGCCCGCACCGCGTCCCAGACGCCGCCGATGCCGTCCATGCCATGCAGCAGCAGCGCGTGCGGTCGATCAGAGATGCCCGGTGCCGTCATGGCTGCACCCTACCGAGCGGTTCGGGCACGCAGCTGTTTGGCAAGCCCCGAGCGCACAAGCGGACTAGACATGGCCCACCGCGGGGAGCGGGCGGAGTTGGGGGACAGCCATGGGAGTCATCGGAATCTCACACGTTGCAGTTGGTGTACGCGACATGGATCGGGCGCTGCTGTTCTATCGCGACCTGATCGGCCTCGAGGTCACGCTCGACATCGAGGAAGGCGGCTTCGGCCCGAGCCGAGAGGAACGCCGCCGAGCGGTCTATCTGCGGCGACCGGGGGCGACGGACCCGCACGACTTCTTCATCGTGCTGGATCAGCAACTAACCCGGGAGCCCTTCGGGGCCGCGCCGCGCCTGTTCGAGCTGGGGACCCACCATTTCAGTTTCTGGGTCGACGACATCGAGGAGCGCTTCGAGCGCATCGCCGCGGCGGGCTTCAAGATCATCGTTGCACCCAATGCGACCGACGCCAAGGCCTATGGCGAGCCGGCCGGTTCCGGTCGGGTGGCCACGACCCTGTTCAAAGACGACGATGGCAACGTCGTGCAACTCGACATGCGAGTCTGACGGCCACCGGCCGGGTCGAGATTCGGGGCTTAGTCGCGTTGGCCTTCGATCCCGAAGGCACGACCGGCCCGAAACGCCTCGGCCACGCTGTCCATACGGGCGAACGCCACGCCGAGTTGGCTGATCTGATCGAGCCACTCCTCGAGCGCCAGCAGCCGTCCACCACGGCCGATGACCTGCGGGTGAAACACCACGTTGCAGATCCCGTGCTCGACCTCGCGCACCATCCAGCGCACGTCGTCGGCGAAGTTGGCGAACATCGTCTGGGGTCGCTGCAGGCCCGGCATCAGCATCTTGCGGAATGTCACGAACTCGAGATGAACGTAGTCGTCGAGGGTCCAGCTGAAGGGCAGTTCGACAACGTCGACGGGCTCTCCCCATTCAACGGGGCGGTCTTCAGGGAAACGGTCCCCCGACCGCACCCAATAAGGGGAGACGTCGTGGCCCATAAGCGACGAGTCGTAGCGAACGCCGAACTCGACCAGGGCGTTGATGGTCTGAATGGTGAGGTCCCCGGAGGGGGCGCGGTAGCCCGTCGGCGTCGAACCGGCGAACTGCTCGATCAGCTCGAAGCTGCGCTGCATCACCCAGCGTTCGCGTTCGGGGGTCAGGCCGGGGTTGAACTCATGGGCATACCCGTGCAGAGCGACCTCGTGTCCGGCATCGACCACCTGGCGGCACAGGTCGGGATAGGTCTCGAGCGTGTGGCCAGGAATGAAGAACGTGGCCGAAATATTGCGCCGTGCTAGTAGCCGCAGGATGCGCGGTACGGCAATGGCACCGAACTCGCCCCGAGACATCGGCGTGGGATTGCTCTGACGCCGCTGCATCCACAACGAGGGGCCGTCGAAATCGAAAGACAGGCAGACATAACCGGCGGGATTGGCCTCAAGGCCGGGAACGGATGCGCTCATGGTCACTCCTACAGATCGAGAACGAGCTCAGGGGTCAGACTGCCGGAACGGCAGATGATGATGGCCTTGCCTGCCTGCTGTTCTTGGGTTGAAAGCACCGCATCACGATGATGAGGCGTACCGCCGAGTACGGCCGTTTCGCAGACACCGCAAAAGCCGCGTTCGCAGATGACAGGCACCGACAGCCCGACCTTGCGCATCGCACCCAGGATTGTCGTTCCAGGAGCGATCGGGAGGCGGATCCCAGATCGGGCCAGCACCACGGTATAGCCGCCTTTCGGAGCGGCTGGGCCAACCGGGTCGAAGTACTCGAGATGGGCACGGTTCGTGGCCCCCTCCCCTACGACGGCGTCACGGAACGCGTCCAGCAACGCCGTCGGCCCGCAGCAGTACAGCTGCGCGTCCGCTGGCGCCTGGGCGACGATTGGCCGAACATCGTCGGGGGAAACGGAGCCGGCTTCGACGTGGTGCCGCACCCGGTCCCCGTAGGGGGCTAGTTCCTCGGCCAAGGTGCCATCTTGTTGGCCCGCAAGGAACGCATGCATCTGCCAATCGCGCTCGCCGCGGGCATCGAGTGCCGCCGCCATCGACACCAACGGGGTGATCCCGATGCCCCCGCCGATGAGCACCGCCGATCCATCACGCAATGCAAAACTATTGCGCGGGTTAGACACCTTGAACGTCGCCCCAAGGTGACCGCGGCTGAACAACCACCGAGTGGCACCGGCGGAATCGGCCCTGCGCTTGATCGCCAGCCGGTAGGTGTCCGCACGCTCGCAGGGCAGCAGTGAATACGGCCGGACCAGTCCGTTGCCCAAGACCAGATCGACATGAGCCCCCCCATCCCAGGGCGGCAATTTCTCCCCGTCGAGCGAGCGCAACTCGAAAACGCCGACGTCCTCCCCGGCCCACGTCAGACGGTGCAGCCGAACAGGGCGATGAAGCTCAACATCAGCGGCGGCGGTCACGATGTTGCGGATCGTACCGGTCGCGCCGCGACAGGCGCTCGACAGATTCCAGCCGCACTCCTAGCCAAGCGGGTAGCCGGACTGACAAGATCACGGTGCCAACAGCCGCTACGGCCGACCGGCCGACCAGCTTGTCCGAGGAGCACCTGTCATGACCACCACCCAGCTGCGTCGCTACGAGTTGCACGACGGCATGATGGACGACTTCGTCGCCTGGTTCCCGAACATCGTCCCGGTCCGAGCCAAGTTCGGGTTCACGGTCGAGGCTGGCTTCGTGGACCGCGAGACGAACCAGTTCGTGTGGGCGGTCAGCTACGACGGTGACGAGGCAGCTTTTCGCGCCGCCGAGGCGGTATACACCGAGTCCCCGGAGCGCGCCGCGGTATTCCTCGGCCAGCCAAGTCGGGTCGCCAAGATGCACTTGGCCCTCGTCGAACAGATCGGCGTCTGACCGAGCGGTCCCCCAAACGGCCAGCAACGCCACCGATGTGCCAGCACCGCTAGCTTCGCGGGGATGTTGCGGCGACCAGAGGACCTCGGCCGACGGTTGCGGGAAGCGGGCGAAGTGGCCCGCCGTGCCGCGCAGAGCACCATCGAGAACCTCGAGCAGCGGCGGGTCGGTTTACCGAGGACTCGTCCCGTCGTGGCGCGCCCCTTGGCCGAAATCCAGGCCGACCTCGACGCGCTCGTCGGCCTGGATTCGGTAAAGGAGCAAGTTCGGACCCTCATTGCTTTTCTGCAGGTGCAGAGTCGTCGCCGGGAACACGGCTTGGCCGGCGTACCCACCAGCGGGCACCTGGCCTTTCTCGGTAACCCTGGCACCGGCAAGACGACGGTCGCCCGGCTGCTGGCCGAGATGTACGGCTCCCTCGGCGTGCTCGCCAAGGGCCACCTGGTGGAGGTCGACCGGGTCGGCCTGGTGGGCCAGTACGTGGGCCACACCGCAGCCAAGACCAACAAGGCTGTGCGTCGGGCGCTCGACGGCGTGCTCTTCATCGACGAGGCCTACGCGCTCGCCCCGCCAGGGTTGCACAACAGCAACGACTTCGGTGCCGAGGCGGTGGAAACGCTGCTCATCCGGATGGAGGGCCACCGCGATCGCCTGGTGGTGATCGCGGCGGGCTACCCGAAGCTCATGAACGCTTTTCTGAACTCCAATCCCGGCCTGCGCTCCCGCTTCGCTCGGGAGATCACCTTTCCCGACTACGCCACCGCCGAGTTAGTCGCCATCACCGAAAAGATCGCCACCGACGCCGACTACCGGCTAGGAGCGAATGCTCATGAGACGCTGACGAGAATCTTCGAACGGGCGGTGCGCAACGAGCGCTTCGGCAACGCCCGATTCTCCCGTACGTTGTTCGAACAGGCCATCAACCGCCAGGCCCTACGTCTGGCGCAGGCCAATGGCGTGCAATCCCTCGACGCGCACAGCGTGACGGTGCTCGATGCCGTCGACCTCGTCGAGGCCGCCGCCATGCTGCTACCGGGCGGGCGCTGAGGCCGGTCCGGCCACTGGGCCACGCCGCTCTCAGCAGGTGGGCCAGGTCCGCAGTGGCCGTTCCTCGAGTGGTGGAACGCGCCGGCCAGCGAGCAGGCCGAGGCCGCGGGCCAGCACGGCCCGGGTACT
The DNA here is from genome assembly GCA_945906305.1 of Ferrithrix thermotolerans DSM 19514. Classification (GTDB taxonomy): domain Bacteria; phylum Actinomycetota; class Acidimicrobiia; order Acidimicrobiales; family CAIXPF01; genus CAIXPF01. The sequence continues at coordinate 30,988 of CAMDQT010000005.1, forward strand.
GGCCGGATCGATCACCTCGTCGATGTTCATCACCCCGGCGGCACCGTAGGGCGCGGTCACCGCAGCCATCTCGGCGGCCATGGCGGCCTTTTCCTGCTCCGACATGCGATCCCCGTAGAGGACGTTGACGCCGACTCCGGGGTCCATGAAACCAATCTCGGAGCCAGGCCAGGCATACAACCCCTGGGTGTGGCCGGGCAGACCGTTGAGGGCCTGCCATGCCAACCCGAAAGCTTTCCGCACGATCACGGTCATGCTCGGGGCGCTGCACAACATCAGGGCCTCGTAAAAGCGCATCGCCCGGTAGAGCAGCCGGTTGTGTTCCACCTGTCGACCCACCAGGAATCCCGGCACATCCTGCAAGCAGATCAACGGGATGTTGAAGCTGTCGCACAGAACCAGCAGCCGCAGGCCCTTCTCGCACGTCGCCGGATCGAGCGTTCCGGCGTTGAACAATGGGTTGGATGCCAACACGGCCACCGGCCAACCATCGATCCGAGCGAAGCCGGTCCACAGGCCGCGACCCATGTCGGGACGCAGTTCGAACATGGAGTCCGCGTCCGCGATGCGGGCCAGCACCTTGCGCATGTCGTACGCCCGAGACCGCTTGGCCGGAACCAGGGCCAAGAGGTCCGGGTCTTCGCTGATGGGCCCGAGGCCCGCCGCGGGCACGCGCGGGGCCGGGGTCCAAGCGTTGGAGGGTAGGTAGGACAGGAAACGCCGGATGGCGGCGTAGGCCTCGTCGAAGGTGTCCACGGCTAGGTCGATCTGGCCGGTTCGCTTGGCGTGGACGTCGACGCCGCCCAGTTCCTCGAAACCGATCTGCTCCCCCGTGGCCACCTCTACCACCCGGGGCGAGGTCACCGCCAGGCACGAACCGCGCACCTGAACCACGAAGTCGCTCATGGCCGAAGTGAAGCTCGACGCCCCAAAGCTTTGGCCCACGATGGCGGTGGCCACCGGTACCTGATGGTTGCGCTGGGCCAACTCCATCATCGAGGACAGCTCGGAAAACCCTTCGGCCGACATAATGTCGGGCACCCGGGCCCCACCGGTCTGGCCGAAGTAGACGAAGGGGTGGCCACGATCAATGGCCAGGCGCAGCAGGCGGTCCACCCGCCGGCTTCCCACGACCGCCGTCGAGCCCCGTTTGACGGTGATGTCGTCACCGGCGACGGCGATGGGTCGACCATCGACCGTGCCGAACCCGCCGATCTTGCCGTCGCCGGGGGTCGAGTCGCGGTCCTCGAGGCGCATCGAATGAGCGAACGTTCCCAACTCCTCGAAGGAGTCGGGATCGAGGAACCCATCGAGGTGCTCACGGATAGTGCGATCACCGCGTTCATGAATCCGGGCGATGGCGTCGAGCCCACCCATGTTGGTGCGGATCGTCAGAGCCCGTTCACGGCGTTGGGCGACAGGGTCGCTCACCGGCGGCACGAGGGGGGTTGGTTCAGCCATGTCAGTCACTCCTCGCTCAGCAGGTGGCCCAGGTCGACAACGGGCGGGACGTAGGCGGCCGAGGCTGCCTGGTGGACAACCGGCGCAGATCCTCCGCCAACACCACGCGGGTGTCGGCAGGGTCGATCACGTCGTCGAGCATCATCACCTCGGCCGCGCCGTAGGGACTCGTCGCGCCGACCTGGCGGGCGTGTTCGGCTTCGCGCTCCGCCCCGGTGGCGTTGGGCCGCACGACATTGACCGCCACCTCGGGGTCCATGAAGCCGATTTCGGCCCCCGGCCACGCATAGATGGCGTCCGCGACTACGCCCGAGCCGTTCAACGTCTTGAAGGCCAACCCAAACGCCTTTCGCACGATGACGGTAAGGGTCGGACACGAACAGTTCGACAACGCTTCTCGAAAGCGCATGGCCTTGTACAGCAGCCGATCGTGTTCCACTTGGCGGCCCACCAGAAAGCCCGGCACGTCCTGTAGGAACAGCACGGGGATGTCGAAACTGTCACACAGGACCAGCAGGCGAGTGGCCTTTTCGCAACCGTCCACGTCGATGGCGCCCGCGCCGAACATCGGATTGGAGGCGATGATCCCCACCGAGAAGCCGTCGATCCGGCCGAACCCGGTCGTGAGGTTGCGGCCGATGGTGGGCCGCAACTCGAAGAAGCTGTTGGGGTCGCACAGCTTGGCGATGAGCCGACGCATGTCGTAGCCCCGTTTGCGTTCGACCGGCACCACCGTTCGAATCGAGGGATCCGCCTGGATCGGCCCGACCCCGACCTCGGCCAGGCGCGGGGCCGGCGTCCACGCATTGGCCGGCAGATACGACAAGAACCGTCGCACCGCCTCCCAAGCTTCGAGCTCGGAATCGACCCCGAGGTCGATCTGGCCGGTCTCGCGGGCATGCACGTCGACCCCACCGAGTTCTTCGAAGGAGATCTGCTCGCCGGTGGCCACCTCGATGACCCGTGGCGAGGTGACGGCCAAACACGAACCACGGACCTGCACGGTGAAGTCGCTCATGGCGGCGAGGAACGATGAACCACCAAAGGACTTGCCCACGATGACCGTGGCCATGGGCACCCGGTGCCGTCGTGTCGCGACGCTGGGAAAGGGCACGAAGGCCGAGATTCCTTCCGACCCGAGGATGTCGGGGATGCGGGCCCCGCCGGTCTCCCCGATGTGCACAATCGGCGTACCGTGCAGTAGGGCATGATCGACGAGGCGATCCTCCTTACGCATCGACACCAGAGAACTTGACCCCTGACGCACGGTTATATCGTCCCCGAACACCACGATCGGCCGACCATCGATGCGGGCGTGGCCACCAATCTTGCCGTCGCCGGGTGTGTTCTCCCGGTCCTCGGGGTTCGCCGAACGGGCAAATCGCCCGATCTCCCGGAAGGAGCCCGCGTCCACAAGGGCATCGATCCGTTCCCGGATGGTGTAACCGCCTCGGGCGTGGATACGTTCGATGCGGTCCACACCGCCCATCTCAGTGCGGATCGTTTCGGCCCGTTCGGCCAGATCAGCAGCCAATTCATCCTGGTTCACCCTGCTTGCTTAGCGCACGACGGGTGCCAGACTGCAGCTCATGGTGTTAGACGCTCCCTCGCGGCGCGCGATGGTCGCGATGTGCCTCGGCGCGCTCGCTCTGCTCAGCGGGTGCGGGGGCGCGATCCAGCCCAGTTCCGCTACCGCCACCCCCGCCGTCGAAGCTGGCGGCGCGAGCACTGCAGCACTGCGCTGGGTGGCCTTTGGTGACTCCTACAGCGCCGGGTTCGGCGGCAGCCGCAGCCTGGTGAGCAACAGCAGCGGGCCATCGTGCCCCCAGGCCGAGGCCGACAGCTACGCCCGGCGGGCCACGGAGTTGCTGCCCACACGAGCAATCGAACTCCACGTGGCAGCCTGTGGGGGCGCACTGAGCGGCGATCTGGTGCAGCAGCTTGGCGCGGCCGGACCCGCGGGGCAGACCGACGTCGCCACGGTCACCGTGGGCGGCAACGACATTGGCTTCATGGAGCTGATCCGGCAGTGCTCGAATGGGAGTTGTCCCGACCTCGCCGCCAGCGACGCCGATCTTGCCCACGTCCGCCGCGGTAGCGACAACAAGGCCGATTGGGACGTTCTCGTCGACCTCCTTGCCGGCCGGTTCGGCGAAATCCTCCGCTGGCTGCGCCCCGGCGGAACCCTGCTCGTGCTTACCTATCCCCTGCCCTTCCCCGAGCAATCCGGCCCCTGCCCCACCGGGGTGGGTCTTAACCGGGGCGAAGACGCCGCAGTGGTCAATGCGGCCATCGTCCGCCTCGACGACAGCGTGGTCGAGGCCGTCGCCCGGGTGGCGGGAAGCAGCCGCGACCGCACGGCCGTCGTCGTGGAATGGCGAACCCCTGAGGGCAGTCCGCCGGTATCGAACCGGCCAGGAGCGGATGGCAGCGCACGCCGAGTGAGCTGGAACCCCGCCGGGATATGCGGATTGGACCCGATGCTCAACGGGCTGTGGCTCGACGCCGAGATCGCCGACAGCTTTCACCCCAGCGACCGTGGTCTCGATCTGGCAGCCGCCGCTGTGGCGGCAATCATCGAACGTCGTCCGCAACGCTGAGCAGCGGGGTAGTTGACCCGAAGAGCACTTCTCCGTAGCGTCCGCACCGCCGATCGGGGTGCCACCGGTGCAGTTGCAGTCGATGAGCCGGAAGCAGGACCGATGACCGAGGCCGATACCACCGCGAGCGGCAAAGGCGCCGACCAGCGGCCTGACTTTGCGTCGGGGGCGAAACGCGGTCCGCTTCCCGCCGGTGTACTGGCGGTTATCGGCACGGTTGCGGTGTCAACCATCGGTGCGCTGGCCATGGCCACCGCGCTGGGCAAGCTGGTGTACGACATCACCGGTCGAGCGCTCGACCTCGGCCTGATCGGTCTGGCCGAGTTCCTGCCCACCGCGATCCTGGCCCCGTTGGTGGGGCCGATGGCCGACCGCTACGACCGTCGCAAGGTGGTGGCGGCGGGACTGCTGGGTGAGGCCGCATGCGCCATGGGCATGGCGCTGTACGCCGCGTCGGGCCCGACGCGGGTGTGGCCAGTGTTCCTGCTGATCGCCGGTTACGGCACGGCGAGAGCGGCCGTCGCTCCTGCGTTGCGCAGCCTGCCGGCCGACCTCGCCGGTGCGCAGCTGGCTCGTGTGATCCCACTGAACTCGGCCGCATGGCAGCTTGCGGTCATTGTCGGCCCAGTACTGGCCGGATTCCTCTACCTCGGCGGGCCGGCCTGGCCGTTCGTGTTCGGCACCGCGAGCCTGCTCATCGCCATGGTGGCGGTGCTGCAAGTGCCCGACGTACGGCACACCTCCGGCCAGCGGGCTGCAGGGGAGACCTCGTCGAACGGACCGTTGCACGAGGCGCTCGAAGGCCTCCGGTTCGTACGGCGGACGCCGATCTTGCTCGGCGCCATCTCCCTCGATCTGTTCGCCGTGCTTTTCGGCGGCGCGGTCGCCCTACTGCCCGCAATCGCCGAAACCCGGCTCGGGGTTGGCTCGGTCGGCTTGGGCTGGTTGCGGGCCTCATGTGGCATCGGTGCGGGCTCCACCACGCTGCTGCTGGCCTGGCGGCCCCTGAGCCGGGGCGTCGGACGGGCGCTGATGTTGGCGGTGGCGATCTTTGGGATCTTCACCGTGCTACTCGCCTTCACCACCAATTTCGCCGTGGCTTTCATCGCACTCGCCGTTCTGAGCTCGGCCGATGCCATCAGCGTGTTCGTACGGGGCACGCTGGTACCGCTGGCCACACCGGCCATTATGCGAGGCCGGGTGAGTGCCACCGAGAACGTGTTCATCGGTGCCTCGAACGAACTTGGCGCGTTCGAATCGGGCCTTGCCGGTCACCTCTTCGGTGTCGTGGGAGCCGTTGCGCTCGGCGGGGTGGCGACCCTCGTCATCGTAGGCGTCTGGTGGTGGTGCTTCCCCGCCCTGCGTAAGGTCGACCGCTTCGAAGAGGTCATGAAACCGGCCTAGACCCTCGCAGCACTGCAGTGGACGGCCGCCGCCGGGGCGAGTACAACCACGGTGTGCGATTCCAAGCGCGGACCCTCGACATGGACGACGACGACGCCGTGCAGCAGGTCTACCGCGAACGGGGCTGGACCGATGGGCTACCAGTCGTGGCGCCGACACCGGCCAAAGTCGAAGCGATGCTGGCCTATGGTGGATTCACCCCCGAGCAGGTCATCGGGTTCGAGGTGGTCAAACAACGAGCACTGACCGCCGAGAAGGTGGCGATCAACGCTGTCCTCGCCGGGTGTCTACCACCAGACTTCCCCGTCGTGGCAGCAGCAATTGAAGCGATGTGCAAGGAAGAGTTCTTGGTGCACGGGGCCACCGCCTCCACGGGCGGATGTGCCGTTCTGCTGGTAGTGAACGGACCGATCCGTCGCCAGTTGGCCATGTCCAGCACCTTCTCGGTGCTCGCTGGTGCAGACCGCGCTTCGGTCTGCATTGGCCGAGCGGTACGACTCGTGCTGCGCAACCTGCTCGAAGTACGGCCGGGCGAACTCGACCGTTCCACGCTGGGCCACCCCGGCAAGCTGTCGTGGTGCATAGCGGAGGACGAAGAGGGCGGCGCACCTTGGCTCCCGCTGAGCGCCGAACGTGGCATTCCCGACGAGGTCAGCTCGGTCACCGCGTTCGCGGCGTCCGCCCCACGCCAGATCATGAACGAATGGACCACCGATCCCGTGGACGTTCTCACCACAGTGGTGGCGGAGATCAAGTCGACCATGCTGCACTATTCGATCTGGGCGGGGAACTATGCCGTGGTCTTCCCGCCGCAAATCCGCGCCGTGTTCCACCAGGCCGGTTGGTCCAAGGCCGACGTCCGCCAGTTCGTGTACGACAACGCAGTGGTCCACCGCTACGACTGGGAACGAGTCGGCAAGGCCGCCGTGGTGAACGAACGTAACCGCGACTTCCGCTACCGTGCCCTACCCTCCCCCGATCACCTACTGGTGATTGCCGCAGGCGGTGAAGCGGGCGGATTTGCCGCGGTCATCCCGCCGTGGCTCGGCCCGAAGTCGGCCGCCACCACCGCAGCCATCGGCGTCTGCGTCGACTGCTGAAACCCCCAGGTCGAAAGGAACCTACCCATGAGTATGACGGTGCTCGACCCCAGCTTCGAGGAGGCCGCCGCCCCCTTCGCCCTGCCCGAACGGCCCCGCTCGCTGGCGGGTGGGACCGTTGGCTTCATCTCCAACGGCAAGCAGGGGACCAAGGGGTTTTTCGCCCACCTGGAGCGGCTGTTGCGCGACGAGTGGGGCGTGGCGGATGTCGTCTACCGCACCAAGAAGAACTACTCGGCCCCAGCAGAGACGGAGCTGATCAACGAGGCCGCCGGCTGGGCCGCGACCTTTGCCGGAATCGGCGATTGAGGTAGCTGCTCGTCGTGCAGTTTGCACGACGCTCTCAGTGCCGAACGCGTCGGCACCCCCGCTGTTGGGGTGATGACCGTACCGTTCGTAAACGGGGCCGAACTCATGGCCCAGGCGCTCGGCGTGCCGGGCTATCGCTTCGTCGTCATTGCCCATCCAATCTCCTCGGCCACCGACGCCGAGATCGAGGCCAAGGCCCGCGACACCTTGGAACAGGCCCGGTCGCTACTACTCGGCGGCTGAACGGCTGCCACCGAGGCTCGTCGTTACCTCGCCACCGGAGCCTGCTTGCCCCTCCAAGCGTCGGCAGTTCATCAGCTCAACGCCGCTCGATGGTCGGGGTGAGCGATGCTCCTCAGGGCCGCCGCACGAGCGGATCCGGCGAGGCCACGCACGTCCACCCGACCGAATTCGGTGACCACCACATCGGCGAGATAGTTCGGCAGCGTGATGGGGTTGGGTGCCTCGATCCGGCGCACAATGCGCGAGATGCGGCCTCGGCTCGCGGTGGCCCGCAAGGCCAGTACCGAACGGCCCCCGCTAGCGAGGCTGGCACCAAAAGCGAAGTCGGGCGCGCCGCCGGGCCCCGAGATCAGCTGGCCTCCGGCCACCTCAGAGTTGGCCGCGCCATCGAGGGCGATTTCCACCGTGGAGTTGAGGGCCACGAACCGGGGCAGTGCGGCGAGCTCGGCGGCACCGTGGGTGACGTTGGGCGGGGCCATGAGCACTGCCGGGTTACGATGAATCCAGGCTCGCATCCGCGCCGTGGGGGCCACCTCGGCGGAGACCATCGGACCCTGCACCGCCCCAGCTTCAAGAAGGTCGATACAGGCGTCGGACACCAGGCCAGAGTGCACCCTTAGGCCCCGACGACTGTGCAGCGCGCTGAGTATCGCATCGGGGATCGAGCCGATCCCGAACTGGATCGTGCATCCATCCTCGACGACGCTGGCGGCGGCCATCGCTATCTGTCGACTGAGTTCGTCGAGTTCCTCCGCAGCACGGCTTTCGACGAGCGGTTCTTCGGCTTCAACCAGGATGTCGATCTGATCGAGGTCGAGTTCGCCCGCGCCGAAGGTGTAAGGAATGTTTGGGTTGATCTGCGCAATGACCAGTGGGGCGGTGCGGGCCGGCATAACGGAGCTTCCAACGCTCATGCCAAGGCTCACCCGACCATCGATCGGTGCGCTGACAGCGATGATCGCCACGTCCACCGGCAGGGGCCCGCCGGGCACGTGCAAGGTGGTGTGATCGGAAAATTTGCTCGGCAGCACATCAACGAAGCCGCTGTCCCACAAGTATTTGAAGGCTGGCGACGCCTGGCTGGTGAGAAACCGAAAAGGCTTGCCCGCATGTTGGAACAGCGCAGGCCGCTTTTGCATCATGGGCATGGCGATCTCGATGTGCTGCCACCGATCCGCGGCATCGGCCAGCGCCTGCATGAGATGCATGGGCGCCGCGGCCGCGCCGCCGACGAACACCCGGCTGCCCTCGGGGATCTCGGCGACCGCAGCCGCCGCCGACAGGGTCCGGGTGGCCTTGCCACCGGGTGAGGGTGGCAGGTACGGAGTGAAATCGGGCCGGGCAGGATCGAAGGCCATGGCTGTGGTCTACCAGGCCTTCAGCCACCCTGCCCGCTACCGTGACGGCCATGGCCATGGACCCCGTGCCCGTCTCCGAAACGACCGTCGTGACCGACGTAGCCACTTGGCTGGAGGAGAACTGGTCGCCCGATCTCAGCCTCGGCGAGTGGTGGAACCGGCTCGGCCGATCGGGTTGGGGGTTCCCGGCCTGGCCACAGGCGTGGTTTGGTCGAGGCCTCACCGGAAGCGCCGCACGGGCGGTGATAGCCGAACGGACCCGGCACGGGGCGTTCGGGCCGCCCTCGGGGATCTCCACCTTCCTGGCTGCGCCGACAATCCTGGCCTACGGAACCGACGCGCAGAAGCAGCGCTACCTACCAGGCATTGCCACCGGTGCGGACGTGTGGTGCCAACTGTTCTCCGAGCCCGAGGCCGGCAGTGATATGGCCTCGTTGCAGACCAGGGCCGTTCGCGACGGTGACGAATGGGTCATAACGGGACAGAAGGTGTGGAGCTCAGGGGCACAGTTCGCCCGGTACGGCATTCTGATCGCTCGGACCGACCCCGATGTTCCCAAGCACAAGGGCATCACCTATTTCCTTATCGACATGCACCAAGCCGGCGTCGAGGTTCGGCCCTTGCGCGAGATGACCGGTGAGGCGGCGTTCAACGAGGTGTTCTTCTCCGAAGCGCGGGTGGCGGATGCTGACCGACTTGGCGCACCCGGCGAAGGCTGGCGTGTTGCTATGACCACGCTGTCCAACGAACGCGACCCCAACAACCCCGGGCTCGGCACGGGCGGCGGAAGTCTGCTCGGCAAGCCCGACCTGACCATGACGGTTGCGGCCTACCAGGCCCAACAGGCGGCGGAGATCGATGCCTTCTCCTTCGCCATCAGTGGTGGGGCGGGCGAGTTGTTCAATCGCTTGGTCAGCAAGTTCGGGGCTTCGGAACATCCGGTCTTCCGCCAACAGCGCGCCGCATTGCATAGCGATCGGGTAGCTCAGCGTTGGACTGCGCAGCGAGCCAAGGCGAATGCCAAGGGCGGTCAGCCCGGACCCGAGGTTTCAACGCTCAAGCTCGGTGGGTCCAACGTTGGGCGAGCGCTACGCAACCTCGGCCTGCAGGCAATGGGACCGCACGGCATGCTTGCCGCCGCCGATGCCCCCGAGGATGGCCTGTTCCACAAGTACGCCTTGTTCGTTCCCGCCACTTCTATCGCTGGCGGCTCGGACGAGGTTCAGCGGAACATCATCGGTGAGCGGGCGCTAGGAATGCCCAAAGAACCGGACCTGTCGCGCGATCTGCCGTTCCGGGAGCTGCGGGTCACCCAACGGCCCTCGAACTGACGGAACCGTAGGTCCCTCGAGCGACACGACGGACCCGACCCTCGAGCACTTCGTAGCGCAGCGCGTCAGCAAGTGCCTTCACCGAGTGGCCCGAGTCGATGAAGTAGCCGAGTCGATGCAACATCGCGTGCAAGTCCATCAGCGACAGTGGCTCGGACGAGCGAACGATGAGCTGGCGGCAGGTGGCCCGCAGACGGCGGCCCCATAGGCCGACGGCATCATGGCTGATGGGCGGCAGGGCGCGACGGCCGTCGCGCAGCACCCGGCGGCCGCGCTTAGCGAGGTTCGGCCAAAGCGACCGACGATGCTCGCGTAGCTGACGGGCGACCGAGCGGCGCTGCTGGGCCAACCGATCGAGTTCATCGTCGAGGAGGCGCAGATCCTGGTCAAGTTGACTGCATTCGGCGATCAACCGCTCTCGGCGAGCGCCGAAGACCGGGCCATACCCGCGAACGGGCTCGGCATGACGCGACATGAGAACTCCAAAGGGTTTTGACGACCAGGCCGACATGGCGGACCGGTACCAACAGTTGGAGCCCTTGAACGGGTGGGAGGGCACGACCCGAGAACCAGTATCCGTGCCGGCTATGACAAGGAGAAGGATCACTCTCAGCATTCATCCAATTCCAATGGCCGAGCTGTGGTCACCGATCGCCCGCCACCTTGCTTGCCCCACTACAAATCCCTCGCCACGAATCGGCGCCGATTCGTTGCGAGGGATTTGTGGATGGATAGGAGGGATTGCCGCAGAACCGCGCCTTAGGTGGTCGAATCGACGCTACGACGGTTCACTTTTGGGGCGGATATCGACGCCGAAGGCCTCGCTGAACTGCTCGTAGTACACGGCATCATCCTCAGGCAGACCGAGCGCCACCCAAGCCTCATCCGACATGGCACGCCGTCCCCGGTCAATTTCCGGCCCCCCCCAGGACACCGTGTAGCGCAGTTTGGGCTCGTCGGTCGTGATGACATGAGCAACGAGTTCGGCCACTGCCACTGGGTCCGTGGCCTCGGTCAGACCGGCCGCATAGAACTGGAACAACCGTCGGTAGTGCGCGTCATAGGCCCCCGACTGGTTAGGGGCATCAACATTCTTGGCGAAGATGGCGGACTTCGTGATGCCGGGCTCGATGATGGCGACCCGAATACCAAACGGGGCAACCTCCTGGGCCAGCCCTTCCGTCGCCCCTTCGAGGGCCCACTTCGACGCCACATAGGGCTGCTGGGCCATGGCCGCGATTCTCCCGGTAATCGAGGTGATGTTGATGATCGTTCCCGACCGACGCGCCCGCATACCTGGCAATACCGCCTGGACGCAGCGCACTGCACCGCAGACATTGATGTTGAACACCTCGTTGTACAACGCAGACGGACATTCCTCCATCACCGCGTTGCCGCCCACGCCCGCATTGTTGACCAGAACATCCACGCGGCCCGCGAGCTCAAGGACACCACCGAGCCCGGACCGCACCGACTCGTCGTCGGCCACATCCATCGTGAACAGGTGCACCTCCACCCCGGCCGCCTCGGCCATCGATCGCAGCTTCGCCGCGCTGTCGAGGTTTCGGACCGAGCCGTACACCTCATGGCCCGCAGAAGCGAGATACAGAGCCGTGGAACGGCCGATCCCGGAGTTGGCGCCGGTGACAACAGAAACGGTGGTCATGAGCGATGATCGTAGGTCACTAACGTCGACGCGTGAACCCTGCGGCTCCGTGGAAGCTGGTATTCGGCCTGCTACGCCACCAGCACGGCGCCGTTGCCGGCTATGGCGCCCTCCAAGGTGCCGCGACCGCGCTACCCCTGCTCGGCGCACTCATGCTGGCCCATTTCGTCAACCTGGTCGTGGCCGGAGCACCGGCGACCGAATTGGTCCCTTACGCCGCGGCGTACGCCATCCTCGGGGCTGGGACGGCCGCCATGACGATTGTGATTACCTGGCGAACCACGTCGCTGGCCTGGCGACTCACTGATGAGTTACGACGCGACCTCGCCCGTCATGTGCTCGAAGCCGACCTGGCCTTTCATCGAGATCGCACCCCTGGCGAACTCGTGACCCGAGTTGACGCCGACGTCACCGCGATGACCCAGTTCCTCAGCCGGGTCATCGCCAGGGTGATTGCCATTGCGCTGCTCGGCATCGGTTCCCTCGCCGTGCTGGCCGCGCTCGAATGGCGGCTAGCGCCGCCCCTCGCCATCGGACTGGCGTTGGTGGCAACCGCCACCTGGACCCAGCGAAACAGCGCCATGAACGCGACCGTGCAGGAGCGCACCGCCGAGGCCGCCGTCATGAGTGTGGCCGAGCAGTACCTCGCCGGCGCAGAGGAAGTGGCGGCACTCGGTGCTGCCGCGCACGGGGTCGAGCGTCTATCGCGCCCTAGCCAGTCGCTGGTGGAAGCCACCGGACGGCGAGTTCGGATCCAAATGCGGGTGCAGGGAAGCATCCGCCTCGCCGTCATCGTCGCCGAGGTCCTCATGCTGGCAGTCGGCGCCATGTTGCTCGCCGCTGGCAGCATCGATGTCGGCGCGGTCTTCCTCGGGTTTCGGTTCGTGATGGTCGTCCGACAGCCCCTCGAGGGCCTCACCTGGCGGCTTCAGGAGGCCCAGGGCGCTACCGGGGCGGCCCGCCGTATCCTCGACCTGCTCAACGAATGGCACGCGGTGCCCTCAGGGGCGCAGCTCTTGCCGCCTGGGCCCCTCGCGTTGGACTTCGAGGACACCACGCTCGTCTACGACGATGAGGATGGCGCAGCAGCCGCCCTTGTCGGAGTCACCCTTCGCCTCCAAGCCGGCCGTACCGTCGGAGTGATCGGTCGAACCGGATCGGGCAAGACCTCTTTGGCTCGGCTGGTGTTGCGCCTCATCGCCCCCAATGGCGGCCACGTCCGCATCGGTGGGATCGAACTGCCAGAAATCGACGAGACCGATTTCCGACGGCGGGTGGTCGCGATCCCGCAAGAGGTGCAGCTATTCCCTGGCACGGTAAGGGACAATGTGACCCTCTTCCAGCCCTACGACGACACCGAAGTCGAAGCGGCGCTCCAGGCAGTCGGCCTCGGCGCATGGCTGACCAGCCAGCCCGACGGCCTCGCCACCCTGCTCGTCAGCGAGTATGGGGGGCGCAGTACAAACAGCGCTGGGGGGCTGTCGGCCGGCCAAGCCCAGCTGTTGGCCTTGGCTCGGGGGCTGTTGCGCCAACCCGACGTGGTCGTGCTCGACGAGGCCACCTCCCGGGTCGATCCAGCCACCGCGGCCGCCATCGCGGACGCCACCGCTCACCTGGTACGTGGACGCACGGCCATCATCATTGCCCACCGGCTCGAAACGCTCGACGTGTGCGACGACATCGCGATGCTCGCCGAGGGTCGACTCGTCGAATTCGGGCCCCGCTTGGTGCTTGCCGCTACCCCCTCCAGCCGCTACGCACAATTGCTCGCCACCACGGTTTCGAGGGGCAAAGGCGCGCTGGCATGAAGCGCCTGGGTTCGCTACCCGAACTGCGCATGGCCCGAGTGGTCAACTTCAGAGGCCGCCAATATTGGAGCGGTACCGCAGCATGGATCGTCTATTTCATCATGCCGCTGCTACCAGGCTGGTTGATCGCCCAGCTGTTCGACCAACTCGAATCGGACCCTCAGGCCGCTCGTGAGCCACGCCTCTACCTACTCCTCGTCGCCCTGATCGTGAGCGAGACGATCATGGTGGTGTTTATCCGCTGGGGTCACACGCGATACATGGAAGGGCTGAACGCCGCGGTCAGTTCGCTGCGCGCCAACGCCCTCGCGGGGCAGTTGGCCAGCGGCGGCGAGGAAGCGGCCGAACGCCGATTCACCACCGGTGACGCCATGGCCAGGCTGCGCGATGACCCCCTCGACATGGTCAACCTGCTCGACAACTGGACAGACCTTTGCGGCTCGTTGATCTTCGGGGTCGGCGTGGCCTACGTGCTGGCCGGAATCGACCCCTGGGCCGCGGTAGCGGGCATTGTGCCGATGTTCTTGATCGGCGCGGCAAACACACGCCTTGGCCATCTCGCCCGGCGATACCGCCAACGCGCCAGGGCCACCACAAGCGCCACGAGCGAATTCCTCAACGCCGTGTTCGCCGCCTCGCTCACGGTGAAACTGGCGGGCGCCCAACGCCACGCGGTGCAACGTCTCGACGAACTCAACGCCGATCGGTCCTCGGCCATGGTGGCCGACCAGGTGTGGGAAGACAGCATCTGGTCCGTCAACGGCACCCTGACCGATGTCTCCGTTGGTGTGTCGCTCATGGTCGCGGCGCGCGGCAACCTCGCGGCGGGCGAAGTCACCCTTTTCGCCAGCTATCTGTTCAATTTGGTTTGGCTTCCCCAGCGGCTCGGTGGCCTCATCGTCGGCCGGCGGCGTTACGACGTGTCAGCAGGTCGGCTCGGCGAGCTGATGGCCTCACCGACACAGGACTTCGACCCGGTGGTTCAGCACCGGGCCATGCCGCTGCTCGGCGGACCACCGTGCGCGCCGCCGCCAAGCACTCCCAGGGTGGAGTTGCAACGCCTCGATGTGGTCTCGCTCAGCATCGCGGCGCGGGGCCTGCATGAGGTGACCTTTGGCATCGAGCGGGGCGAATTGGTGGCGGTGACCGGACCGGTCGGTTCGGGAAAGACCTCGCTGTTGCGTGCGGTGGTCGGTCTGAGCGATATCGACCGCGGGCAGGTGTACTGGAACGGGCAACCGGTCCAGGGGCGGGAGGGGTTCTTTGCCCCCCCACACGGCGCCTACGTGGCCCAAGTGCCACACCTGTTCGCCGAGTCGCTGGCGGACAACCTGGCCCTCGGGCGAGCGTTCGACGAGGATGCCCTCATCGCCGCGCTCACCCTCGCCGCCTTCGACGAGGATCTCGCCGCAATGCCCCTTGGGCTACGGACCCTCATCGGAACCCGAGGCGTCCGGCTATCGGGTGGCCAGGCCCAGCGGGTGGCAGCCGCTCGGGCCTTCGTGCACCGCCCCGAACTGCTCGTGCTCGATGACCTCACCAGCGCGCTCGATGTCGAGACCGAGATGGCGTTGTGGGACCGCCTCGCTGAGGCCGGGTACACGATTTTGACCGCCACCAATCGTCCGGCCACCATCAGCCGAGCTAGCCAAGTGATCGTCCTGGACCTACTACGATAATGGCCCCGTGAACATCTTGGACCGAGTTCCGCTGCGGCGAAATCTGCGTGGCTATCCCCGCCAAAAGGTGTTCAACGACTTCGGCGCCTCCCTGGTACTCACCACCTTGCTGATCCCTGCCGGGATGGCTTACGCGCAAGCCGCGGGCCTACCCGCGGTCACCGGTCTGTACGCCACCGTCACCGCGTTGGTGGTGTACTCCCTCGTCGGCCCATCGCGCATCTTGGTGTTCGGGCCGGACTCGTCGCTCGCCGCGCTCATCGCCGCCGCCGTGCTGCCCCTCGCGGGCGGTTCCGCCGACCGGGCGGTGATGCTGGCCGCGATACTGGCGCTCCTGTCCGGAGGCATGTGTCTCGCCGCGGGACTGGCCCGATTTGGCTTCCTGGCCGACCTCCTGTCCGCTCCGATACGGCAGGGATATATCAACGGGATCGCCGTCGCCATCACCATCCGCCAGTTGGCACCGCTGTTCGGGATGCAATCCGAATCGGGCACTGCCCTGGCCATGCTCGTGGCCACTCTGCGCCGAGTGTTCGACGGGCAGGTGAACCTTTGGGCCACAACCATCGGCGCCGTCGCTCTGGCCACCATCCTCTTCGTACGGCGTGTCGCCCCCAAGGTGCCGATCACCCTGCTCGTACTCGTCGCGCCCGCGCTTTTGGGATACTTCGTCGATCTCGGCGCCCACGGTGTGAGTCTGATAGGACGATTGCCGCGCGGACTGCCGATGGTGCACTGGGACCTTGTGGGCTGGAGCGATGTCTCCGCCCTCACGGTCGCCGCCGCCGGAGTGGCGTTCGTGGCCTTCGCTGACACCAGCGCACTGTCGCGCACTGTCGCCCTGCGCCGGAGGGAAACCGTGGACCCCAATCAGGAGCTTCGTGCCCTCGGCCTGGTGAACCTCGCCTGTGGAGTCACCGGAGGTTTCGCCGTATCTTCCAGTGCCAGCAGAACCCCGGTGGCCGAGGCGGCGGGTTCGCGCAGCCAGTTGACCGGCCTGTTCGCCGCAGCTGCGGTGGCCCTAGCGCTCGGTGTCGGCCCTGGCCTGATGCGCAACATCCCCACCGCCGCCCTCGCCGCAGTGGTAATCGCGGCAGCGTCGGGAATGGCCGACATCAGACCGCTGCTGCACTGGGCCCAAACTCGCCGCAGCGAGTTCTGGCTTTCGGTCGGCACTTTCGGGGCCATCATCGTGCTCGGTATGGTGGAGGGGATTGCCATCGCTATCGGCGTGGCCATCCTTGACTTCATGCGCCGAGCGTGGCGGCCCCACACCACCGAACTGGTCCGGGTGGACGGTATCGACGGCTACCACGAGGCCGATCGACACCCCGAAGGCCAGCGGGTACCCGGCCTGCTGCTCTACCGATTCGACGGGCCACTGTTCTTCGCTAACGCCAACTATTTCCAAAATGACGTGCTGGCCCGCCTCGGGCCTGACATCGGCCAAGTTACGGTTACCGCGGAGCCCATCACCGACCTCGATGTCACCGCGGCGGAGATGATCGAGAGCCTGCTCACCGAACTGCACCGCCGAGGGGTGGTCCTCACCTTCGCCGGGCTCAAGGGTCGAGTCCAAGACCAAGTGCGCGCCTTCGGCTTGGTCGATCGCGTCGGCGCTGACTGCTTCACCCCGACCGTGGGTGAAGCAGTGAGGGCGTATGTGCACGCCAACGGCGTCGATTGGCAGGACCGGGAAGATCGGACCGACACGGACCGACAGGGCTAAGCGCCCACAGGGCCCGAACTCGTCGGACCTTCGGTCACCAACCGGGACGCTTGGCTGGCCGGCCTTTACCGTTACTGCTCGCCTCGCTGTCGGACCGCTTCTTCTTGAACGGTGCTGGCCCACTACGTCCGGCACCCGCTCCGCTGCCAACGGTGAAGTGTTCCCGCCGAACCGTGGCCCGCGCTCCCTTGATGGTCGTGCCACGCAGTGCGGCGATCACCTCGTCCGCTCGATCCGACGGAACCTCGACGAGGGTGAAACGATCGTTGATATCGATCGCTCCGACATCGGACCCGCGCAGACCGGCCTCCCCAGTAATTGCACCGACCACGTCCTTCGGCCGTAGCCCCACGTCATGGCCAGCGCCGACGAAGAGCTTGGTCATAGCCCCGGTGGTGACCCGCGGGCCACTTGCCACCCGGGGACCCCGGTCCTCACGCTCGGCGCGCACCGCACGAACCCCGCGTTCGACGCGCTCGGCCCGCACCGCACGGTCGGGGGTTTCGTTCCGCCGACGTAGCAGGCGGTAGGAAAGGTCCTCGATGGCGTCCTCACTGAGACGATCGCCGTCCTTGGCCGCCGCCAACTGCAACGCCGCCATCGCCACCTTGGCCGCATCATGCTGATCAAGAAGGGCGTCGAGACCCGAATCGCTGACCGTCACGTCCCCGGCATCGAGCAACGCCCGAACCTCGCCCACTAGGCGGGCTGTCTGGGCGACACGCAACTGCGCCACCGACGGCAGCGCCTCGATGGACACCTTGTTTCCGGTGACCCGCTCGATGAACTGCAACTGGTTGTGCTGACGCGGATCGAACAGCGAGATCGCCACCCCGTCTCGCCCGGCACGACCGATGCGACCGATGCGGTGGGTGTAGATCTCCGGTGAGGACGGTAGTTCGGCATTGACGACGTGGCTGAGGACATCGACATCAAGGCCACGGGCCGCCACATCGGTGGCGATGAGCAACTCGGCGGTACCGGCACGAAGGCGGCCCATGACCCGATCCCGGGCCTCCTGGCCGAGCCCGCCGTGCAACGCCTCGGCGCGGTAACCGCGGCCGTTGAGTTGTTCGGTGAGGTCATCGACATCGGTTCGCGTCCGGCAGAACACCAACGTGGCGGTGGGCGACTCAAGTTCGAGGATGCGGGCCAGCGCCGCGGCACGGTCTGAGCGGCGCACCACGTACCCCTTCTGGGTCACCTTCGGCGCCTCACCCACCGCCAACGCCGCGTTGGCGATCTCGATGCGTACCGGGCTGCGTAGGTGCCGCCGGATCATGCCGTCGATACGGGGAGGCATGGTGGCAGAGAACAGCACGGTCTGGCGCTCGGCCGGGGTCTCCTCGAGGATGGCCTCGATGTCCTCGGCAAAGCCGCGTTCAAACATCTCGTCGGCCTCGTCGAGCACGACGGTACGCAGCCCTTGGAGGAGCAGCGAACCCCGCCGGAGGTGATCGAGGGCCCGGCCGGGGGTGGCCACGACGATGTCGACGCCGTCGTCGAGCGAACGCCACTGCTTCGCGATAGGGGCTCCGCCATACACCGCGAGCACCCGGGCTCGTAGCGGCTGTCCATAGCTCTGCAGAGCGTCGCACACCTGCAACGCCAGTTCGCGCGTTGGCACTAAGACCAAGGCCACCGGTGCCTTGGGACGGGGGTTGTCGCCGAGCAACTGCAAGATCGGCAGGGCGAAGGCGGCGGTTTTGCCCGTCCCCGTCGCGGCCCGGCCGACGACGTCTTTACCCTCGAGCAGCACCGGGATGGCGGCATGTTGAATGGGGGTGGGCTCCTCGAACCCAAGCGCCGTTAGGGCGCGCTGCAACTCCGGTCGCAAATCGAGATCGTCGAAGCTTCCAGGAGAGGCTGCAGTGGGTTCGAGCATGTCACCAACATTTCAAGGGGGAAAGACAAAGACCCTCAAGTTTAGTCAGTTGCCGCGACGCTAACCGCATCGAGCCGAGCCTGCTCGGGCCGACCCGATCAGTCGCCGGTACCGATGACCCCGTTGGCCTCGAGTTTGGCCAGTTCCTCCACCGAGAATCCCCAGTCCGCGAGGGCTTCGCGGCTGTGCTCGCCCCGAGCGGCGGGAGGTCCCTGCACCTGGCCCGGGGTGCGGCTGAAGCGAGGCGCGGGGCCGGGCTGAACAACCCCTTCGATCTCTACGAAGGTGCCGCGGGCCACGTTGTGGGGATGCTTGGGGGCCTCATCGAGGTTGAGTACCGGGGCGAAGCAGATGTCGGTGCCCTCCATGATGACGCACCATTCATCGCGGGTCTTGGCCTTGAACAACTCAACGAGGCGGGCCTTATGCTCGACCCAACGGTCGTTGTCCATACGGTCTGGTATGTCCTGAGCGGTCAGGCCCAGCTTTTCGAGCAACTCGTCGTGGAACTTGCCCTCGATGGACCCGATGGACACGTAGTTGCCGTCGGCACACTCGTAGGTACCATAGAAATGGGCACCGGTGTCCAGCACGTTGGTGCCGCGCTCGTTGGCCCAAGCGCCCGAACCGTGCAGCCCGTAAATCGCCGCCATCAGCGATGAGGCGCCGTCGACCATAGACACATCGACAACCTGACCCAGGCCGGACGAGCGGGCCTCAAGCAAGGCCGCGCAGACGCCGAACGCCAGGTAGAGGGCCCCACCGCCGAAATCGCCGACGAGGTTCAGTGGCGGAACCGGCGGCCCACCGGCGATGCCGATGGAATGCAACGCACCGGTC
The DNA here is from genome assembly GCA_945906305.1 of Ferrithrix thermotolerans DSM 19514. Taxonomy (GTDB): domain Bacteria; phylum Actinomycetota; class Acidimicrobiia; order Acidimicrobiales; family CAIXPF01; genus CAIXPF01. The sequence goes on from CAMDQT010000005.1 coordinate 50,401, forward strand.
AATGCGATGTAGTTGATGTCATGGCCGGCGGCCTTGGCCATCGGGCCGTCCTGGCCCCAGCCCGTCATACGGCCGAATACCAATCGAGGGTTGCGGGCCAAGCACACGTCGGGGCCGAGTCCGAGTTTTTCCATGACCCCAGGCCGGAACCCTTCAATGAGGGCATCTGCGCTCTCTACGAGGCGAAGGACCGCCTCGACACCCTCGGGCGACTTGAGGTCGACCGCCACCGAACGACGACCGCGGTTGAGCACGTTGAACTGACGCTCGCGCTCCAAGCCGAGATCGACCGCCGCCAGGCGATCGACCCGGATGACCTCAGCGCCAAGATCGGACAACAGCATGGCGCACATCGGACCCGGCCCGATACCCGCCAACTCAACGACCTTGATCCCGGTGAGCGGCCCCATGAAGCGTCCTTCCTTGAAGGCTCGCGCCGCGACGCCGGAGCCTTCCCTCGTTGGTGCAAGATGCCTGCGGACCTTAGCCCTCCCACGGCCCGTCGCACTCGGCCGGACCCATGCTTGGTTCGCGGTAGGCCGAGGCCCGATGCTGGTCAGGGAGGGCATCACCGTGAACGCCCTCACCACGGCGGATCTGCAACAGTGACAGCCATGCGCTACACGAAGTTGGGTTCCACCGGACTAGAGGTATCGGTCATCTGCCTCGGCTGCATGAGCTACGGCATCCCCGAACGGGGCGGACATCTGTGGAGCCTGCCCGAGGAAGAGACTCGGCCGTTCATCCAACGGGCGGTGGAGGCGGGCATCAACTTCTTCGACACCGCCAACGTGTACTCCGATGGCACCAGCGAGGAGATCGTGGGGCGGGCATTGCGTGACTTCGCGGCCCGTGACCAAATTGTTCTCGCCACCAAGGTCCACGGCCGCATGCACCGCGGGCCCAACGGCGCCGGACTATCCCGCAAGGCCATCATGAGCGAGATCGACGCCTCGCTGCGGCGGCTCGGCACCGATTACGTCGACCTCTACCAGATCCACCGCTGGGACCCGACCACGCCCATCGAGGAGACCATGCAGGCCCTGCACGACGTGGTCAACGCAGGCAAGGCCCGTTACATCGGGGCCTCCTCGATGTGGGCGTGGCAGTTCGCCAAAGCCCAGTACGTGGCCGACGCCCACGGTTGGACCCGCTTCGTGTCCATGCAGAACCACTACAACCTGCTTTACCGCGAGGAGGAACGCGAGATGTTGCCGTTGTGCACCGACCTCGGCGTCGGCGTCATCCCGTGGAGCCCGCTGGCCCGGGGCCGTCTCACCCGCGATTGGGATTCCACGACGGCGCGCAGCGAGACCGACGAATTCGGCCGGAGCCTCTACCGCTCCAGCGACCGCACCATCGTGGAACAGGTGGCCACCATCGCCGCGGACCGCGGCGTCGCCCGAGCTCAGGTCGGGCTGGCTTGGATGCTGTCCAAGCCGGTGATCACCGCGCCCATCGTCGGCGCCACCCGCATGGCGCACCTCGACGACGCCGTCGCCGCGGCCGACCTGCGTCTCACCACCGACGAGATCGCCCTGCTCGAAGAGCCCTACACCCCCCACGCCGTGGTCGGGTTCGTCTGACACGGCGCCGCCGTTGCCCACCCAACGCGGCCTGCGGCGAGTTGCCTAGGATCGCCCGGTAGCGCTCATCGCAGGGGGTCGACATGGTCCAAACACAGATCGGAACGCCGGGCGAGGTACCGGGCATCGTCGACGGCCCGGGTCTGGAGGCGTTCTTTGCTCACCACGTCCACGGCGCGCAGCCGCCGCTGCAGTACAGCGTCATCGCCGGTGGCCATTCCAACCTGACCTACCGGGTGCAGGACGCAGCAGGCAATCGTTTCGTGCTGCGGCGGCCGCCGCTCGGCCATGTTCTGGCCAGCGCGCACGACATGGGCCGTGAGCATCGCATCATCGCCGCCGTCGCCCGAAGCACCGTGCCGGTAGCCCCTGCGCTGGCGGTCAGCCTCGATGAGTCCGTCAACGGGGCACCTTTTTACGTGATGGGCTTCGTCGACGGCCACGTCCTCACCGCGCCCGCCGAGGTCGATGCCGCGTTACCGAACCACGACGACCGACGGCGACTGGGTCTTGCGGTGATCGACACCCTGGCGGAGTTGCACCGGGTCGATGTCGACACGATCGGTTTGGGCGAACTGGCCCGTCGCGACGCCTACCTCGACCGGCAGCTCAAACGCTGGCGCGGCCAGTGGGAACAGTCCAAGACGCGTGAGCTACCCGTCATGGACGAGTGCTACGACTTGCTGCTGGCCCACCAGCCCGACCAGCGCTACACCGGCATCGTGCACGGCGACTACCGCCTGGGCAACTTCTTGTCCCGACCGGACGGCACGCTGGCCGCAGTATTGGACTGGGAACTGTGCACGTTGGGTGATGTGCTGGCCGATGTCGGCTACCTGCTCAACAACTGGGCCGAGCAAGGCGAACCGCTGCCGGCAGGAGCGATCGACTACCCACCCACCGCCGCGGGCGGGTTCCCAACTCGAGCCGAGATGACCGCCCGGTACGCCGAACGCACCGGGTACGACGTATCGATGGTGCAGTACTACCGGGCCTTCAGTTCATGGCGGCTCGCCGCCATCAACGAAGGCGTCAAGCGCCGCTATCTCGAGGGGGTCATGGCCGACACGACCTTCCCCATTGAGGCCTACGAACATCGGGTGGAAGCACTGGCCCGCACGGCGCTGCAACTGCTCGGCACCATCCCGAGCGCCTGAGCCCTGCCCCTATGGCTGATCCTTTCGGGAACCGGTGATTACCGCCTACCTAGCCGCCGAAGGGTTTGAGGCGGAACTGGCCGAGGAACTCCGCCGTGCCGGGCTGGGCCCAATGCTCCGCCCGGCGCACGGGCAACTCTTCATCACCGACGCCGAGCCCATCGAGGCGGCCTGGTCGCTCAACACCTGGTTCGACGCCGAAGAACTTGAGGTCGGCTCCATCGGCGAAACGGCCCGTTCGTTGCGTGCCCGTCAGCGCAACTGGTCGAGCTACGCACCGTTGCACCGGGGCCGGGCCGAGTTGGTGACGGCCAAGCTCCCGCACGTCTCAGGCCGCCCACTCGCCCTCGCTGAGCCGCCCCCCGTAGCGCCACTCGGATCGTGGACGATGCTCGAGACCGGCCGCGTCCTAGCCGCCACCCGCTGCTCCAGTCCCTTCCCCAACGGTCGCCCGGCCCTGCAGGAACGACGCCAGGGGCCCCCCAGCCGGGCCTACCTGAAGCTGTGGGAGGCCCTGTTACGTATCCGCCGCAGGCCCGGCCCGGGCGATGTTTGCGTCGATCTCGGTGCCAGCCCCGGCGGGTGGACTTGGCTGTTGAGCGAGTTAGGCGCGTCGGTGCTGGCGGTAGACAAGGCGCCTCTCGACGCCAGCGTGGCGCGGCGCCCCAAGGTGAGCTGGCGCGGCGAAAGCGCCTTCGGCCTGCGACCGAACTCGCTTTCGGACACCGAACCGATCACCTGGGTGTTCAGTGACATTGCCTGCTATCCGCAAAGACTGCTGGCACTCGTCGATCAATGGCGCGCCCTCCAGCCGGCTCCAGCGCTGCTGTTCACAGTCAAGTTCCAAGGCGCCACTGACCATGAGGTGACGGACCAACTGCGGGCTATGGAGGGGGCCGAACTTTTCCACCTGTTTCACAACAAGCACGAATTGACCCTGGCCATTGTCGGGCCCCACCGGGCGAGCCGCGAACGCGCTGAGCCGGTCCAGCCCTAGCCGCCGACGAGCACCACCAAGACCCCTCCCACGACCAGGGCGGCGCCGAGGTACTCGCTGGCCACGCGTACCTCTTTGAATGCGAAACGGCCCACCAGAAAGGCCAGCACCAGGTCGACTTGGCCCACGGTGCGCACCGCGGCCGCGTTGTGCAGCGTCATGGCGATAGCCCACCCTGCGGAACCGCCAACACTGAGCAGGCCGACCACCGCCGACGACCGCCACACCCCGCCAATGGCACGCAGCGCCCCGGGTTCCTGCCACGCCAACCAGGCACTGTTGCCGATGGTCTGCAGCACGTTCATCGTGGCCAGGGTGACCAGCGCCCGCACCACCGGACGGTCCTGGCCCAAACTCATGCTGGCGCTGCGGATACACACCGCGGCGACAGCGAAGCCCGCACCGGCGGCCATACCGGTCCACATGGCCCGATCCCCGCCCGCCCGCAGCACGCCCGCGAGCGTCGAACGATCGCCCCGACACGCCAACACCGCTACCCCGGCGAAGCAGAGGGCAACACCGAGCCACGCCAACGCTGACAACGCCTCGCCGAGAGCCAGTGCCGAGAGCACCGCGACCTGTGCCGCCTCGCTCTTGGAGTAGGTAGTCCCGATGGCGAAGTCACGCAGGCCGAAGCTGCGGATCAGCATCTCCGTCCCGAAGATCTGGGCCACTCCTCCCACGGCGATCCGCAGAACGAAACCCAATGACGGCGCCGGCAGCGGCGTGCCCGAAACGGCGATGACGAGCACGGCACCAAGCGCCACCGGCAAGCCGAAGGCGTAACGCACGAACCCGGCCGCATTCGGGCTCAGGGCGTGGCGCAGCCGCTGTTGCATCGCGGTTCGCCCGGTCTGCAGCACCGTGGCCAGCAACGTGGCGGCCAGCCACATCAGCGAAGCGTCGTTTCGCTAGGGTCACGGCTCATGCCGAGTTCACGGTCATCGACTGTTCTCGCCGGAGTGATCACCACGTTGTCGCTCGGTGTTGCCGCACTCGCGGGCTGCTCGGCCTCGCCCTCCAGCTACGCCGACGCGGCCGAAGACCTCATCGAGGGTGGCCTCGCCGATCAGGCTGGGCTGGGCCGACTGACCGCCACCTGCAACACACCGTTGGCCACCGCCAGGGGCGAAGCCTTCGCCTGTCAGGCGGACACCGTCGACGGTAAGAAGATCGACTTCGTCGCGACCATCGTGAGAAACAAGAAGATCGACGTGAGTAGCACGAACCTGGTCACGGGCTCGTTGATGTCCAGGGTGGAGGAAGCCGCCCTGCAGTTGCTCGCCGACCAGACCGGTTTCGAACTTCCTTTCGGGGCGCTGGACTGTGGCCGGGTCAGCGTGCTGCTCGACGAGAGCGGGAGGCTGAGTTGCACGATGACCTCGCCGGACAACGGGGACCGCTACGACGCCTCCGTCACCATCGTCGAGTTGCACAGCGCCAACCCGCAGATCACCAACTTCGAGATCGCCGCCACGCCGCGAAACTGACCCGGGGCGCGGCGGCTGCCTGGCGACGCAGGACGGCAGGCAGCCGCGCTCGGTAGCGGTCGAAGGGGCGATGGGAGCGAACTCGGTCAGATGCGCTCAATGATGGTGGCGGTGCCCATACCGCCACCGGTGCACATCGCCACCAGGCCCGTCTGCAAGTCGCGGCGCTCGAGTTCGTCGAGCACGGTCTGGATCAGCATCGACCCAGTCGCCCCGATGGGGTGGCCCAATGCCATCGCCCCGCCGTTGACGTTCACCTTCTCGGGGTCGACACCGCTATCGCGAAAGAAGCGCAGCACTACCGCGGCGAACGCCTCGTTGATCTCGAAAAGATCGATGTCATTCCAGGTCATGCCGGCCTTGTCGAGACACTTCTTGGCCGCGGGGCCGGGGGCGGTGAGCATGATCAGCGGCTCAGTTCCGGCCACCGCCGACATGACGATGCGCGCCCGGGGGTGCAGGCCGTGAGCACGGGCGTAGTCAGGTGAGGCGAGCAGTACCGCACCCGCACCGTCGACCACCCCGGAGCTGTTACCGGCGTGATGGACGTGGCGAAGGTCAACGCCGGGATACACCTTGGCGACGAGGTCGAGGAATGAGGCGCCTTCGGCCTGGGTCATGGTGCCCGATGCCATCTTCTCGAAGCTCGGCTTGAGCTGCGCGAGGTCCTCCATCGTGGTCTGAGGCCGCGGAAACTCGTCATGGTCGAGCGCGACCGTGCCGTCGGGGTTGGTGATGGCGATCACGCTGCGATCGAAACGACCCTCCGCGATTGCCACCGCCGCCCGGCGCTGGCTCTCCAGCGCTAAGGCATCGCACTGCTCGCGGCTATAGCCGTCAAGGCTGGCGATGAGGTCGGCCGAGATGCCTTGGGGGACCTGCGGATGCAATTCCAACAGGTGCTGGTTGTTGGCGTGAAAGCCGTCGGTGCCATTGGCGGTGAAGCGGCTCATCGACTCGACGCCGCCACCGATGACGAGGTCTTGGTGGCCGGCGAGAACACCCATGGCGGCGAAGGTGACCGCCTGCTGGCCCGAGCCACAGAAGCGGTTGAGGGTCACCCCGGGCACAGAAATTGGCCAGCCGGCATCGAGCACCGACATCCGGCCGATGTCGTGGGCGTGGTCGCCGACGTTGGCGCCATTACCGGTGATGACATCTTCGACATCGGCAGGATCGAAACCGACCCGTTCCTGCAACGTGGACAGCACCTGGGCCAGGATCCGCTGGGGGTGCAGGTGGGACAGACCGCCCTTGCCCTTCTTGCCGATGCCGCGGGGTGAACGCACCCCGTCGATGATCCATGCTTCGCGTTCGCCAGCCATGGTGCACTCCCCGTGCGTCATGCCCCCGCAGGGGACCTTGGTGCTCTCCAGCCGCTCACCGTAGTTCCAACCAGCACCGCGACTCGATGTTGAGGTCCTCGTCCGCCAGATCACGGTGATTCGGCCCGTTGGGTAAGGTCAGACCAGGATCGGCACCTGGAGGATCAATGACGATCGATCACCTTTACGCTCACGAACGTGGGCCACCATGATGCTGGCCGACCTCGGGGCGGAGGTGATCAAGGTCGAAGGACCCGAAGGCGACATGCAGCGCTTCATGGGCCCCTTCACCAAGGAAGACTCCGAGCGGGCCTACGGCGGGACCTACGGCGCCATCCGGGGCTTCGGCGATCCCCGCACCGGAGCGAGCCCGTATGCCGACTGGCCCGCCTACGACGTGATCGCCCAAGCCATGAGTGGCTTCGTGTCGGACATCTACCCCACTGCCGACGGCGCGATGGCCATTGCCGCGCCGACCAATGCTGCGTGGGCTGCCCTGTGCGAGGCGATGGGCCGGTCCGAACTCGCCGCCGGAGAACTCGCCCCCCGCCCGAGCTGACCGGCCGCCCGATTGGTCGAGATTCCGCCTCAGTATTCGATGCCCTTCATGGCGTTTATGCCCTGTTCGTAGGCATGTTTGACTAGGCGCATCTCGGTGACGGTGTCGGCAATGGCCACGATCTCCTCGGGCGCGTCACGCCCGGTCAGCACCACATTGGTACGCGGCGCCCGGCCCACGATGGCCTCAACCACCTCGGCGGTGTCGATCCAGCCGAAGATCATGGGGTAAGTGACCTCATCGAAGATCAGCAGGTCGTAATCGCCGGAGGCGAGCTTGGCCTTGGCCACCTCCCAGCCGTGACGGCCCAACGCCGCTGACTCATCAAGGTCGGTGGACTCCCAGGTGAACCCGTCGCCGACTTCGTGCCATTCGATGCCGAGGTGGTCGGCCAGCTTCTTCTCCCCGACCTTCCACTTGCCGCCCTTGATGAACTGCACCACCGCCACCTTCCAGCCCCTAGCCCAGCCCCGGGCCATGACGCCCATGGCGGCGGAGGTCTTACCTTTGCCGTGACCGGTGTTGAGCAGAACGATGGACGCACGGGCCACGAGGACTCCTATCAAGACAACGATGGGCGAGGTGCCTCACCGGGAACAAGCAGTTCAGACGCTGATCGGCACGGATTTGGCACCCCGCACCAGGGTGCCGGGCAGCGCGCCGGTCGCTTCACCGTCGCAGGCCACCTCGACCCCGGCGACGAAGGTGTGTCGATAACCCACGCTGTGCTGCACCAGGCGGCGACCACCGGCGGGCAGGTCCCGGCGGATCTGCGGCGGGGTCAGACCCAGCCCGGCGAGATCCACCACGTTCACATCGGCCCGGTAACCCGGGGCGAGCACCCCTCGGTCCAACAGCCCGTAGGCGGCGGCGGTGGCCCCGGTCTGCTTGTGGACCAACAACTCCAACGGCAACCGCTCCCCCCGGGTGCGATCGCGGGCCCAGTGCATCAGTAGGAAGGTGGGGGCACTGGCATCACAGATGGTGGCCACATGCGCTCCGCCGTCGGCGAGACCGCACACCGTGTACGGATCGGCCAGCATCGTGCGCACGACCTCGAGATCGCCGTCGCAGTAGTTCTCGAAGGGGTGCAGCAACAGCGCCCGGCCATCATCAGCGAGCAACAGGTCCAAAGCCAGTTCCCACGGGCTCTGGCCCGACCGCTCCGCCCGAGCAGTGATGGCCTGATGCGGGGCAGGCTCATAGTCGGGCGGGTTACCCAACTCGAAGGTACGGTGAATCGCCCGGGCCATCCAGGTGCTGAAGGGGTCCTCGGGGCGTTCTTGGATCAGCCGGCGCCGCAACTCGGGATCGAAGCGGAGACGGGCCACCCGCTCCGTTAGGGGCAGTTCGGCCACCGAACGGTACGCCGGATGGGTGACGAAAAAGTGCACCGTGGCATCGAGACCCATCATGACCCCGATCGGCCGAACCCCAACCTGGCCTCGCACGACGAGGCCCTCCGCCCGGGACTGGTGAATCTGGCCGAGGGTGCGGCGCCATAGATCGGGGGCGCTGTCCACCTGCAGCAACAAAACCGACAGCGGGCGGCCGGAGATCCGCGCCATACGGGTGAGGACCTCGAACTCCCCGGGCCCGAAGTCACTGTTGGCCTGCAGCACGCCCGTACCCGCCACCGCCATCGCCTCCGCGATCCCATCCAGCTCGGGGTCACCGGCGGACAGAGATGGCGTAGGACGGCCGTCCTTGGCCCGATGCTTGGTCGTTCGCGAGGTAGAAAAACCCAGTGCCCCAGCCTCGAGAGCCTCCACCACAAGGCGGCCCATCTCGGCAATCTCGGCCGTCGTGGGAACCTCGCCGTGATCACCGCCGCGCTCGCCCATCACGAAGAAACGCAGCGCCCCATGGGGAATCTGGGTGGCGATGTCCATCACCTTGGGCGCAGAGGCCAAAGCGTCGAGATAGGCCGGGAAAGACTCCCAACAAAAGTCGATACCTTCGGCCAGCACCGTTCCCGGAATGTCCTCGACGCCCTCCATCAGGTTGATCAAGAACGCTTCGGTGCCCCGACGCACCGGCGCGAAGCCCACCCCACAGTTGCCGAACACCGTTGTGGTGACCCCGTGCCACGACGATGGGGTCAGGAACGGATCCCACGTTGCCTGGCCGTCGTAGTGGGTGTGGATGTCGACCCACCCCGGCAACACCAACTGGCCCGCGGCGTCGAGCGTGCGGCGGGCGGCGCCCAAGGATCCAGCCGGTCCCACCGCGGCGATGGTGCCATTGGTGACGGCGAGGTCCGCCGACGCGGCCGGGGCACCGGTCCCATCGACCACGGTGCCGTTCACGATCACGAGGTCATGCATCCCCGCAGCGTAGGCGTCGATTCGGCCCCGGAGCATTGCGCCTGGTCAGCGGCGACGGCCGATAGCCTGGGCTCATGCCCACCGAGGGCCCCGGCCATTCCCACCGGACACCGGAAGCGCCAACCCAGCACCAAAAGGCCGAGCACGCCCGCTCCGGCGCGCCCGGCCACGGCCACGGACATGCCCATGGCGCTGGTTTGGCCCGGGCCGGAGTCCGGCACCGCAACCGACTGTTCATCGCCCTGGTCCTGATCAGCGGGTTTTTCGTGGTCGAGGTAGGAGCAGGTTTCGCCACCAACTCGCTCGCTTTGCTCTCCGACGCGGGGCACATGTTCACCGACGTGCTCGGCCTCGGGATGGCGCTGGCGGCCATCCAACTGGCCAGCCGGTTCCAGGCCCGCCGGGCCGGGCCGGCCACTGACACCTCGCTCGGCCAGCACAGCCACACCTTCGGCCTCTACCGACTGGAGATCTTGGCCGCGTTCGTCAACGCGCTCCTACTCGCGGCGGTGGCCGTTGGGGTCCTGGCCCAGGCTGTCCGGCGGCTCATCAGCCCGGCCGAGGTGCTCAACACCGAGATGTTGGCCGTGGCTGGCGTCGCGCTGGCCGTCAACCTGGTGGCCTTGGCGCTGCTTCGGGTCGGCGCCACGGAATCGATCAACGTCGAAGGCGCCTACCTTGAGGTTCTCGCCGACACGGTGGGGTCGGTCGGCGTCATCGTCGCGGCCGTCTTGATGCGAACCTTCGGTTGGAACTGGGTCGACCCCGTAGCGGCGGTAGCCATCGGCATCTGGATCCTGCCTCGCACGTTCCGACTCGGCCGCCAAGCGGTACGCATCCTGCTTCAAGCCGCCCCCACTCACCTCGACCTGTCTCGAATCGAGGCGGAGCTCAGCGCGATCAACGGCGTCGTGGATGTGCACGATCTGCATGTCTGGACGCTGACCTCGGACATGGACGCGGCGTCCGCCCACCTGATGTGCAAATCCGGCACCGACCCCCATGCGGTGCTCGACCAGGCTCGCCACCTGCTCTCCAGCCGCTACGGAATCAGCCACGGCACCTTCCAGGTGGAACCAGAATCACACCTGGGGTGCCGCGAACTCACCTGGTAACTCGGGCCGGTCCTGCCACCCGGCCGGGCTCAGCGAGCGTCGAGGAGCAGATTTGCGGGTTCGGGCAACGGTTCGGTGTCCCATGCCTTGAGCTGGGGCAGACAGTGCTCCGCGAAACAGCGCAGGTTGCGCTCCGCCTCCGCCCACGCCATGCCGGCGTAGGAGGTCTGCACCATCACCCCACTGTTGTCGATCACGCTGTGGATGTAGCGCAGCTTGTCCATCACCTGATCGGGCGTACCGATCGGCATGAGGTTGGCGAAGGACTCCGCCGCGCCGTCGAGGCCGTGTCGGTCGATGAACTTGCCGACGTTGGCATAGAAGTCATATCCCTTGGCCTTGCCGAAGTGCTCCGAGGCCATCTCATAGTGGCGCATGGCGGTGTGGTAGTACGCCTGCACGTACTTGTTGCCCAGCGTCTTGGCCCGGTCCTCGTTCTCGTCGACGAAGAAGAACCCGCCACACAGCGGCTTAGGTCGCGCCATGCCGGGGTTCACCTGATCCCAGGTCTTGTAGTACTGCTCGAAGTCTTGGGCCACGACTTCCCACGGCTTCTGGGGGATCACCAACATGCCCACCCCAAGCTTGGCCATGATCTCGACGGACTCTGGGGACACCGCCGCGGCATAGGTGCGGCCACGGAAAGACTTGAACGGGCGCGGACGGATGTCGCGTCGGGGTTGGCGAACCGTGGCGCCACCCTCCACATAGCCGTTCTCGAGGCCGTTCATGACCAACTCGGCGTATTCGACAAAGGTCTCGCGGGCCTCGTTCATGTCGAGACGGAATCCGTCGTATTCGACCTTGCCGAGCCCCCGGCCGAAGCCGAGGATCATCCGGCCGTCGGAGAGGTGGTCCAACATGGCGATCTGCTCGCTCACCCGTACCGGGTCGTGCCACGGCAGCACGATGACCATCGAGCCGAGTTGCACCCGCTCGGTCTTGGCCGCCATGTAGGTAAGGAACTGCACCGGGTCCGGCGACATGGTGTAGTCGGTGAAGTGATGCTCCACCGTCCATACCGAGTCAAACCCGAGCGGCTCGGCGAGGAGCGCCATGCGCACCTCCTCTTGCCATACCTCTCGGTCCGAAAGTGCGTCGAAGGGGTTCTGGAACAAGGTGGCGTATCCGACATGCATGACCGAACGGTACAAGAGATGGACGCATGACGTCGCCTGCCCCGGCCTGCAGTTCTCACCCCCGCCGACCTGACGCCTAACATGCGGCGTTCACAATGCGCCGTTGGGGGTTGCACATGGGTCCGTTACACGGGCTGAAGATCGTCGAGTTGTTCTGCATCGGTCCGGGGCCATACGCCGGCATGTTGCTCTCCGACATGGGAGCCGACGTGGTGCTGGTGGACCGGGCCGAGGAAGTTGACTACGGCTACCCCGACTACGAGTACCGCTACCTGTACCGCAACCGTCGCTCAATCCGGCTCGACCTCAAGACCGCCGAGGGGCGCGAGGCCGTCCTACGGCTGGTCGAAGAGGCGGACGGCCTCATCGAAGGGTTCCGGCCCGGTGTTGCGGAGCGGCTCGGCCTCGGGCCTGATGACTGCCTGGCCCGAAACCCGCGCCTGGTCTATGGCCGAATGACCGGATGGGGTCAGCAAGGCCCGCTGGCCCAACGCGCCGGGTTCGACATCAACTTCATGTCCACGACCGGTGGGTTGTGGGCCATCGGCGACGAGGACCGGCCACCGGTCCCCCCGCTCATCCTGGCCGGCGACTTCGGCGGTGGTGGAGTGTTCCTGGCCTTGGGCATGACCGCGGCGCTGCTCGAAGCATCTCACTCCGGCCAGGGCCAGGTGGTCGACGCGGCCATCTCGGACGGCACGTTGAACCTCATGGCCTACTTCTACGGTGGCCTGCACGGTGGCACTTGGGTCAACCAGCGCAAGGCGAACCTGGTCGATGGTGGCGACTGGCGCTATGGGGCCTGGGAATGTGCGGACGGCAAGTACGTTTCCACTGCGCTGCTGCAGCCCAAGTTCCTGCGCAACTTCGTGGCCAAGACCGGCATCGACTTCTCCGAACTAGGCGACCCCACCGACCGGGCCAATTTCCCCGCCTATCGAACGCGCATGGCGGCGTTGTTCCGCACCCGCACCCGTGACGAGTGGGCGGCGATCTTCGATGACGATGACGACACCGTCATGGCAGTTCTCGATCTACTCGAGGCCCCTGACCACCCCCAAAACGCCCTGCGTAACTCGTTCGTGCAGGTAGGCGGCACCAACCAGCCGGCCCCCGCCCCTCGCTTCAGCCGTACCGCCTCGGCGATCAGGGGTCTGTCACCGCGCCCCGGCCAAGGGGGCGAGGAGGCCCTCGCCGAGTGGGGGTTTTCAGCGGCTGAGATCGACCACCTGCGCGGCGCGGGCGCCTTCGGCTGAACCCACCGCGGTGCTGCGCTTGAACTAGCCCGGCCGCCGGGCGGTTCTCAGCGACCCTCGAAGGTGGGCGTGCGCTTCTCCCGCAAGGCCTGGACGCCCTCGCGATGATCCGCCGAGGTCAGCGTGATGGCCTCCGCGGTGGAGGCGTAATCGAACGCCGCGGAAATATCGAGGTCGAGGCCTCGGTACACCGCGGCCTTGGCCAAGGACAGAGCCAAGGGCGGACCCTGCGCCAAGCGGGCCGCGAACGTACGCGTCTCGGCCAGCAGTTCATCGTGGGGCACCACGCGAGAAACCAGTCCGATCCGCTCGGCCTCGAAGGCGTCGATGAGATCACCGGTCCAGATCATCTCCAGCGCCTTGGCGATGCCCACCGTGCGGGGCAGCAGGTACGTACCCCCAGTCCCGGGGAACAGGCCGATCTTGGCGAACACCTCGCCGAAACGAGCCCGGTCCGAGGCGAAGCGGATGTCACAGGCCAGGGCGATGTCACAACCTCCGCCCGCGGCCACGCCGTTCACGGCCGCGATGACTGGCTTCTCGCATTCGCGAATGGCCAGCACCATCTTTTGGGTCTGCTTCAGCCACAAGCGGCGGTCGAAGGGGCCGGGAGGGCCCCCATGGAGGCGGTCGCCGGACTCGCCCAGCTGGCGTACGTCACCACCGGCGGAGAAGCCTCGGCCGGCCCCGGTGATGATCACCACGCGAACGGATCGATCCAGGTTGGCCTCCTGCAGGGCGGCGATGGTGTCTGCCTGGATGCCCTTTGACATCGGGTTGAGCTTCTCTGGTTCGTTGAGGGTGATGGTGGCGATGTGGGAGGCCACCTCGTAGATCACCGATTCGTAGCTCATGGCGGCGCTCAGACCCGGACCGGCGGCTTCGCCGACAGCCAATAGTCGTTGGTTCGGTCGTGCGGAGCGTTGGCCCGCTCGGTGTTGGTGAACCCGGCCGCGGCGAGGCGTTTTTGGATCTCCTCGCGACCCCAGGCGGCACCCACACCCTCGCCCTCGGGGGCGGCGAGGGAAACCTGCATGCAATGCATCGTGGACACCGAATACAGAAAGGGGGCGTGGGAACGGCCGTGGTTGTCGTGCACGTGGGTCGAGGCATTCGGCTCGACGCAGAGGTAGCGGCCGCCCGGCCGCAGCGCCTGATAAATGGCGGCGAACACCGGGTCGGGTCGGGGCTGGTCGTGAATGGCATCGAAGCTGGCCATCATGTCGAAGGACTCGCGCTGGGCCATCTGCGCCGCGTCGACCACCACGAAGCTCACATTGGTGTTGTCGAGTTCTTCGGCCTCCGCCCGACCCCGGGCGATCGCCTCTTCGGAGATGTCGAACCCGACAAAGCGGCTGTTGGCAAAAGCCTGACCCAGGACGTTCACCGCGTGGCCGGACCCGCAGCCCACGTCGGCGAAGTCGATGCCACTGTTCAGGCCGTCCTCGAGGCCGGGAATCTGCGGCACGACGTGCTGCAGCAGGCCGTTGTCGAAACGCTGGGCAGACACCTCGGCCATGAGCCGGTGGAAGGACGTGTACTTGGTGTACGGCACGCCCTGGCCGGTACGAAACGATTCGACGACGTCGTCCTCGACCTTGCCCATCTGACCGATGAACTGCAGGCCGTTGGACAGGTTCAACGTGCCCGCCGCCCGGGTGAGCAGGCCGGCATGTTCCGCCGGCAAGTGGTAGTGCCCAGTCTCGGGGTCGTGGTCCACGATGCCGCCGACCGTGACCGCGTTGAGCCACTCCTGCACCGGTCGCACGTGCAGGCCCGCGGCGGTGGCGATGTCGCCCGCCGTGGAAGGTGGCAGGGATGACATCACGTCGAACAGCCCGGTGCGATGACCGAGCGAGCACATGAGTGCCATGGCTCCGCCGTTCATCACGGACACCATCTGATTGAGGAAGGCCTTGGCCCGGTCTTTGTCGAAGCTGGTGGCAGTGGTCACATCCCCCAGCCTTGCGGTTCGCGGCCCGCCCCGCCAGTTTGTCGGGTGGCGAGGGTTCAGCGCGGCATGGCGAAGCCGCCTGACACGCTGAGCACCTGCCCGCTGAGTTGGCGCGCCTGGGCTGAGGCAAGGAAAACAACGGACCAGGCGATGTCCACCGCCTCAGATCGACGGCGCAGCGGAATTCCCGACTCGATGTTGCGAATTTGGCTTTCGCCCATCTTGATGTCGGCCTGCCACAGACTGTGCTCGCCGATGGTCCCCTCGTCGGGAATGACCAGACCCGGACACACGGTGTTGGCCCGAATGCCGAAACGGCCGTATTCCTTGGCGATAGTCCGAGTGAAGGACATGACCCCGGCCTTCATCCCGCCATAGTCGGCCATGCGGAACTCGCCAAACCCGGCGTCACTGGAAATCGACACGATTGACCCCTCGCGCCGCTCAACCATTCCGGGTAGCACGGCGCGGGTGGCGTTGAGGGTGGGGAAGAAGTTCAGCCGATAGGCCTGTTCCCAGCGCTGCGGGCTCAGGTCCAAAAAGAACTCGGCGGTACCGTTCCAGCCGACGTTATTGACCAGCACGGACACCGGCCCGAGGTCGGCATTGACCGCGAGCGCAGCCGCCGCAGTGGCCTCCACGTCGGTGAGATCGACGGTGTATGCGGTGGCGCGACCACCGGCATCGTTGATCTCGCCCACGGTGCGCCGGGCCATCGCTTCATCCCGGTCGAATACCGCCACCACGGCGGCCTCCCGGGCGAACTCCTGGGAAATGGCCCGACCAATGTTGGACGCGCCTCCGGTGACGATGACGACGCGGTCACGCAATCCGAGGTCCATGGCAAACACCTTTTTCAGAGCAGCAACAGGGGGTTTAAAGCAGGAACAGGGGTTTAAAGCAGGAACGTGAGGTTGGGCTGGGGCTCGGTGGCCGTTACCAACTCCACCGTTTTGGCCGCCATGCGCAGCCTGCCTTCGACCCGGCGCAGGCGGTAGGTGACCCTGGCGGGCCAGACCTGCAACCGGGCGCTGGACTGCGCCGCCAACTCATAGACGATTTGGGTGGCAGTGACGACGTACTCCCCGGCCACCTCGCCCGCCGGTTGGCATTCGATGTTGGTCACGGCGCGACACATCGGCGAGGCCGGGGTCTGAGCGTGTCGTTTGCCGGTCTGCAGTTGACGGATACGGGTGGCCAAACGCGCTCGGTTGTCGTTGACATAGGACAGCGCGGCGGCGCGATCACCGGTGGCGGGGCCGGCGGGAATCCAATACTGCATGTCATCGGTGACCAGGGCCTCCCACTCCCCATACTGAGAGGTATCAGCAAGGCGTGCCTCGCGGAAGACAAAGGCCTCGATCTCACGCCGCTCGGCCTCATCACAGGTCGGCACCCGGTCCTCGCTCATCGGGCCATCACCGTACGGTACTGACGCCAGAAGCCCCGGTTGGTGGTCTCATCGGAGATGAGAGCGGCGCGGCGCCCGTCTGGGCCGCGCTCCTCGCGGCCCAGCCCCCGGCTCATATCCACCCAGCCCCGACGGGCCTCGGCATCGTCGATGCTCGTGGCCGACATGGCAAGTTGCATCCGCTCGGCGGTGATCGCATCGTCGGGCACGATGAAGGCCGCGGGCCCCATGGCCGCCTCCGACTGCCGCAGCAGGCGGCGGTTGAAGGACTCGTCGACGCCTTCGAACTGCACCGCGGTATGCCAATGCACCATCCGATCCGCGGCAATCGGCTCAATGATGGCGATATTCAGTTCGCCGAGAAACAGGTTGGGGAATATCAGCCCATGCGGGGGCCCGTCCCACAACAGCCGGGCCGCCGCAGGCACGCCACGGGCACTTTCCAAGGCCGCGCAATAACCGGGCACCTTGTCGCGGCTCGTCCCCAGCCACGCCAGCTCGCGACGATAACTCGGACGAAAATCGAGTTCGACATGGCCGTCGCCCCAGTCCACGGCCCGGGACTGGTTGCCAGACTCGCCTCCCAGCACCGTCTCTTGGTAGTAGGTATCGGGGGCCGAGGACACCATCGAGGCGTGAACCCAGTTCAGGTGGTAGCCGTCGTTGTCGCTCTCGGGCCACATTTTCCAGTTCGAACCGACAGCATGACCGAGCCAATTCGGCCCCAGCCCGATCGAGCCAGTCGGCGACAGGTCGCACAACCGGTCGATCATGTCGCTACCACCGATGCCGAGATGATCCGCGAGCGAGCCCGCCGACCCATCGAGGTTGGCGAAGACGAACCCGCGATAACTCTCGACCTGACCGGCGCGGTCCAGGCCCAGCGCCGCATGGTCCTTCTCGAAACCGGCGGGATAGGGCACCGCCCGCAGCGTTCCGTCCAGAGCAAAGTTCCAGGCGTGATAGGTGCACTGGAAGGAGCTGTCAGAACCCCGATGCTCCCAGCACAAGGCCGTTCCGCGGTGCGAGCAGCGGTTGGCCAGCACGTTCAGCGCACCGGAACGATCCCGGACGAGGATCATGGGGGCGCGGCCGATGCGGCGAGTCACCCATTGACCAGGTTCGGCCACCTCGCTCTCATGACCGACGAACACCCAGCCACGGCTGAAAATCTGGCGCATTTCCTCGGCGAATACACCCGGATCTTGATAGAGGCTGCCGTGGACCTGATCCGCGCCGACGAGCTGATGATAGGCGGTCATCACCGCACCATAACGCGCCCCTTCATGGCCCAACCCAGCCCGATCCGCTGCGGTTGACCCCCTGCGATGCCCCGGAGAGCGTCACCCAGCTACGCGATGCCCCCGGCTACGCTGCGATTACATGTCCTATCGCCGAGCTGGCCGTGTCGTGGCCCGTCTCGGCGTGCTGATGGAGAGCACCGCGCTCGTCGCGGTGGACGAGGAACCCTTCGACCGTAGCTGCGCTCGCATCACACGCGAGCTGTCGGCCTACCTCGACGCCGAAACCTCCATTGAGTGGGCGGACAGCACCGCCCGATCCGAAGTGGTGTCCTCGCCGCAAACCGCGGGGTGTCACCTCGTGGTAGATCTCAGCGTCGGTGAACAGCCCTTGGGCCGCATGTCCGTACAACGGCCCAGCGGCGAGCATTTCGATACCGAAGATCGTCGATTGGTACACGACGTTGCCGCCCAAATTGTCAGCGGCTGGGCGCTGCGCAAATACTCCGGCGACAGCGACCAACGACACGCGCTCCTGGCCAGCTTCGAAGACTCTGCGGTCGCCTCGCTGCTCCTCACCGACTCGGGCGAAATCGTGCTCGCGAACCGGGCCTTCGGCAATTTGCTGGGCACCGCACCCGAGCAGCTACACGGCCGTCACTGGACGGAGCTGCGCGACGCGCCAGAACCGTCGGTCCCATCGCTAGCGACCAGCAGCGCGGGCGGCACAGCGGCAGATCCCGACCTACGAGTTGGCCCTCGCCATCAACAACATCGCCTCCGTCGGCACGACGGCACCACAGTGCGGGCCCACGTCCTTCTCGCCGCGCTCCCACCTGACAGTTTGGCTGGCCAGCACCGGGCCGAACTGCTCCAGGTGCTCGCCGTGTCCGCCACCGACCTCGAACCGCCGGACGAGCTCACCGGGGTCGCCACGCGGCACGCCGCGCTGCGTCATCTCGATACGGTGCTCGCCGAACCCCACCGCAGCTCGGCCCGAGTCACCCTCGGCGTCATCGGTCTCGATCACTTCAACGCCCTCAACAACGCCTATGGCCAAGGAGTCGGCGACGAGGCGTTGCGCGAGGTGGCCCGTGTGCTGTGCGAAGCCGTTCGCCCCATCGACGTGGTCGGTCGTCTCGGCGGTGACGAGTTCATCGTCGTGTTCGACGAGGTGGAACCCGACGAGGGCAACGCCCTTGGTGCGCTGGTGGCGCTGGCCCTCGATGGGCTCGTCGTGCACAGCAGCGACGGCATCCGCCATGCCGTTGGGGCGAGTATCGGTTTGGCCTGGTCAGCAGATTCTGCGGACAGTCGCCAGCTGCTCGCCAGTGCCTATCGCGGCTTGCGCGAGGCCAAGCGTCGGGGCCGCGGCCGACTATGGCAGCACCGCAGTGGTTCGACCGAATCCCCTGACGCAGGGTCCATCACCGCCCGTGAGCTCCAGTTGGCCATCAATCACAATGAGTTCACGCTGCTGTACCAGCCCATCGTGACCAGCGTGGGCCACCACCTGCGCGGCGTCGAAGCCCTACTGCGCTGGGATCACCCCAGCGGACGCCGACTGAGCCCAGACCGTTTCCTGCCTCAACTGCTCGAAAGCGGCCAGATCAACGCCGTGGGCTGGTGGGCAGTGGCCGAGGCAGTCAACCAGCTGGCCGACTGGCGGTCACGGCCCGGTGGCTCAGAACTGATGCTCAACGTCAACGTCAGTCCGGCCGAACTCGCCGACCCAAAGCTCGCTCGCGTCATCAGCACGGCCATCGCCCGGGCCGGGATCGACCCGACGGCGGTATGCGTCGAGTTGACCGAACAGGCCCTCGACGGAATGGTGCTCTCCAACAGCGGCCTGCGCCGCTTGTCCGAGACCGGGGTGCGTCTCGCCCTCGATGATCTCGGCACGGGGGTATCGACGCTCAGCCATCTTCGGATGCGCCCACTGCACGGCATCAAGATCGACCGCAGCTTCATCGAGGGCCTTGAGGACACCGACACCGACCGCTCCATCGTCCGCGCGCTGATCACCATGGCCCACGGCCTTGGCCTTGAAGTCACCGCCGAAGGCGTGGAGAGCACGGCGCAGGCCGCATGGCTCGCCTCGGTAGGTTGTCACCTCTTGCAGGGTTGGCGCTTCAGTCGCGCCGTTGAGGCGACTGCCATCACCCACATGGTTGGACTCCAGCCCACCCGTGGCGGCTTGGACAGTCTCGAACGGGTGACCTCGGCCTACCAGGTCTGAAACCCACGGCGGCGAGTCTGCTCATGGATGGTGCCGCAATAGACTGGCTGACCGAACAATTCGTCTAGGCCAGTCGTGCCACTTCGGTCGCACCTTCAACTCAGAGGACACCAATGCCCCCAGCGTCGCAGTCAGCCCGCACCACGGCCGACGCCGGTCGCCAAAGCACGGCGAGCCCGGCCGAGCAGAGTGTTCGCAACTATCTCAACTTCCTGGCCGATCGCACCCAGTCAAAGAACGCCAAGGAGATCGCTCGTCTCGAAGCGTTGATCGCATCCACCAGCGACCAGATTGAACGGCTGCGGCTGTTTGCGTCCCTGGAAGAGACAAGACGACCCAACATTGACCTACTCGTGGCGAACTTCGTTCGTGACGCCAAGGACTGGGCAGAGGCCGAGTCCATCCCCGCGGTGGCGTTCCTCCAGCTCGGCGTCAGCGAGGCGGTGCTGCACAAGGCCGGTATCGGCAAGGGCCGCCGCAGCACGGCACGGCGCCGTAGTGCCGTAAGTGCGACGCGGCGCGTCTCCGTCGAGGACATCAAGGTCTGGGCCCTCGAGCAGAGCGACGACATGACCATCAAAGACGTAACCGTTTCGCTCGGCGGCAGCCTGGTGACCGCCAAAAAGGCGCTGTATGAACTCGTGGCGGACGGTTCGGTGGCCCCCATCGGGCCCGCACCGGACCGCAAGGGACCAGGCCGGGCGCCCGCTCGATTCGTCGTGGTCAAAAAGCGTCGAGCGCGAGTCTGAGAGTACCGAGTCATAACGCGCTGCGCCGCCACCGATAGCGTGGCCGCGATGGGCCACGCAAGACATGACGGGTCGGAGAACAACTACCTCAACCGCATCCTGACCACCGTGGTCTACGACGTGGTGGAGGAAACTCCCCTTGATGAGGCACCGCTATTGAGCGAACGCATGGGCCATCGCGTGCTGCTCAAGCGCGAAGACCTCCAGCCGGTCTTCTCCTTCAAGATCCGTGGGGCCTACAACAAAATGGCGCGGTTGCCGGTCGCGGCCCTTCGCCACGGGGTCATCGCCTCCTCCGCGGGCAACCACGCCCAGGGTGTGGCCCTGTCCGCGCAACGCCTCGGTTGCCGGGCGGTCATCGTGATGCCGGACACCACTCCGAAGGTGAAAGTCGACGCCGTGAGCAGGCGGGGGGCCGAGGTAGTACTGCACGGGGAGACCTACACCGAGGCCCACGCCCACGCCCTGCAACTGTTGGGCCGCGATCGGCTCACCTTCATTCACCCCTTCGACGATCCCGACGTCATCGCCGGACAGGGCACCGTCGGCTTGGAGATTCTCCGCCAACACCCCCGAGCGTTGCATGCGGTGTTCGTGCCCATCGGTGGCGGAGGACTCATCTCCGGCATCGCCAGTTACGTAAAGGCCGTGCGTCCGGACATCAAGGTGATCGGGGTACAGACCGAGGACAGCGACGCAATGGCCCAATCGGTCAGTGCAGGACGATCCGTCACCCTGCACTCAGTCGGGCTGTTCTCCGACGGCACCGCGGTCAAGACCGTAGGCGAGGAGACCTTCCGTCTTACCCGGGCCCTCGTCGACGAGATCGTGCTGGTGAACAACGACGCGCTGTGTGCAGCCATCAAGGACGTCTTCAGCGACACCCGGACCATCCTCGAACCTGCTGGAGCGCTCTCGGTGGCCGGCATGAAGCAGTACCTCGACCGTCACGCAGGCGGGAAGGAGGTATCCAATCCGGTGGTTGCGGTGTGCTCGGGGGCCAACATGAACTTCGACCGGTTGCGTTTCGTGGCCGAACGGGCAGAGATCGGCGAGCAGCGAGAGGCGGTGTTCGCGGTGGCCATCCCTGAACACCGCGGCAGCTTCCGCCGTTTCTGCGAGTTGGTCGGGGACCGCAACGTCACCGAATTCAACTATCGCATCAACAGCTCAGACCTCGCCTACGTGTTCGTCGGGGTGCAGATCAGCCGTCGTGCGGAAGCCGCAGACATCGCTCAGCGTTTCCAGGCCGCGGGGTTCGACACGGTGGACCTCACCGACGATGAACTCGCCAAGCTGCATCTTCGCCATCTCGTAGGCGGCCACTCACCGCTGGCTGTACAGGAACGGCTCTACCGCTTCGAGTTTCCGGAACGCCCGGGTGCCCTGCTGCGCTTCTTGTCCGCGATGCGCCCGGAATGGAACATTTCGTTGTTCCACTACCGCAACCATGGCGCCGACTTCGGCCGCGTACTGGTCGGTATCCAAGTGCCACGGGGCGACGACGCCAGACTTGGCGAGTTCCTTCAGACCGTGGGCTATCCCTATCACGAGGAAACCGACCACCCGGGCTACCGGATGTTCCTGGCCCCCTGAGGACCGTCACCAACGGCGATTCGAAGCCCGATCGGGTCAAAGCGCCTTTCCAGGGTTTAGCCGATGTTCGGGGTCGAAGGTGTCGCGCACCCGCCGCTGGATGGCCAGTTGCAGCGGATCGAGCTCATCGTCGAGGAACTGACGTTTCAGCGTGCCCACCCCGTGTTCCCCCGCGATTGTGCCCCCCAGTCGCAGTGCCAGCGCCACGATCTCCGCGAAGGCCGTCTTGGCCCGGGCGACCTCGTCGGCGTCGTTGCCGTCGAACACGAGCAACGGGTGCATGTTGCCGTCACCGGCGTGGCCGATGGTGGGCAACATCACCCGGTTTCGCCGGCCGATCTGCACGATCCCGTCAAGCAACTGCGGTAGGTGCTGGCGCGGAACCGCCACGTCCTCGGGCAGCATGGCCTTGCCCAGCTTCTCGAATGCCGGCCACACCCGACGACGAACCTCGATGAACTGGTCGCCCTCGGCGGGATCCTTGACGTGGTACACGCTGGAACTGCCGTGCTGCCGACAGATGTCGGCCATGGCCGCTATCGACTCGGCCGAGCCGAGTCCGGCGGTCTGGATGAGCAGCAGGCAGGCCGCGTCGGTGTCGAGTTCCATGTTGTAGACCGCCTCCACCTGGACCAGACAGGCCTGGTCCATGATCTCCATCAGAACGGGCTCGTAGCCCTGGCGGAAGATGTCCACAATCGCGGCCCCGGCTGGCGCCAAGTCGTCGAAATAGGCCACCGCAGTGGCCGGTGGCGGTGGTGGCGGTACCAGCTTGAGGGTGATCTCGGTGATGATGCCGAGCGTTCCCTCCGACCCGACGAACAGACCGGTGAGATCGAGCCCAGTGGTGGACTTGAGGGTACGGCGGCCGGTGGTGAGCACCTCGCCCGAGGCCAGCACCACCTCAAGTGCGATCACGTAGTCGCGGGTGACGCCATATTTCACACAGCACAGTCCCCCGGCGTTGGTCGCGACGTTGCCGCCGATACTCGACATCTCGAAGCTGGCTGGATCGGGCGGATAGAACAGCCCGTGCGCGGCGACGGCCTTCTTCAACTCGCTGTTGATGACTCCGGGCTGCACTCGCACCATGCGATTCGTGGTATCGATCTCGAGGATTCGGTCCATGCGGTGCATCGAAACCACGACACAACCATCCACCGCGTTGGCGGCGCCAGTGAGCCCGGTGCCTGCCCCACGGGTTACGACCGGCACACCGGCGGCATTGGCGGCGGCGACCGCCGCCACCACTTGGGCGGTGTTGCGGGGCACCACAAGCACGGCTGCGGTCCCGCCCTGCTCGAACACTGCCCGATCCTGAGCGTAGGCGGCGAGCACATCGGCGTCGGTCTGGATGCAATCAGCCGGCAACCGGGCGGCGAGTTCGTCGAGCAAGCTCATGTCGTCATCCTGGCAGGCCATTGGACTTCGTTACGACCGCGGTGTCGGCTCCCGGTGGTCCCGATAGCGTCAGTGGCCATGAAGATCGACGCTCGCCTGCGCAACGGTTTGACCCACGCCGCCCGAGACGCCGCCGAGGCCGAGGAGATCGGCTTCGATGGCGCGTGGAGCAGCGAGAACGAGTCCGACGCCTTCCTGCCCCTCGGCCTCGCCGCCGCGGCCACCAGCCGGCTCGAACTCGGCCCATCAGTCGCCATTGCCTTGTCCCGCACCCCAATGACGGTGGCCTATCTCGCCCACGACCTGCAACGCTTCAGCGAGGGTCGCTTCATCCTCGGCCTGGGCAGCCAGGTACGACCCCACATCGAGAAACGCTTCGGCATGCCGTGGTCGAAACCCGCAGCCCGGATGCGCAGCTTTGTGGAGGCACTGCGGGCTATCTGGGCAAGCTGGGAAAGCGGCGAGCCGCTGCGCTACGAGAGCGAGTTCTACCGCCATACCCTCATGACCCCGCATTTCACCCCACCCGCCCACCATTTCGGCGTGCCGAAGGTGTACTTAGCGGCGGTGGGCCCGCTGATGACCGAGGTGGCGGGCGAGGTAGCCGACGGGCTTCTCGCCCACCCGTTTTTGACCGAGCGCTACTTGCGCGAGGTGATCGTGCCGCGAGTGCAGGCCGGACGGGCCAAGGCGGGTCTCGGACTCGACGGCTTCGAGATTGGCCTCTCGGCGTTCGTCGCGGTGGACGAGGCCGACGTCGAAGCGGTCCGCCGCCAAATCTCCTTCTACGGCTCGACGCCTGCCTACCGCCCAGTATTGGACCTTCACGGATGGGGAGCGCTGCAAAGCGAACTGAACGCGCTGTCCAAGCTCGGTCGCTGGGACGACATGGTTCGCCTGGTGGACGACGAGGTGCTTCACGCCATGTGCTGCGTCGGTAGCCCCGCCGAGATCGCCACCGACCTGCGCCGACGCTACGGGGACGTGGCCCAACGGGTGCGCTTCAACCGGCCCGGCGAAGTACCTCCACCCTCCCGCTTCGCGCCCCTGGTCGATGCCATGCGGAGCTGACTGGACCGATACTGCCGCAGCGTTCAGACCGACGGACCGAAGTGGTCGATAAGCGGTTGCAGCTCATCGAGCTTGCGGCGCTCGTCGGTGGCTGGATAGGGACGTACCAACAGCGCCGCCCACTGGAAGCCGAGTGCGGCCAGACGCTCGAGTTCGGCCATCTTCGGGGCCGGTGCGTACACCCCGAGGGTGATCGAGGCCGGATCGCGTCCCACCCCCTCACAGGCCCGGTGCAGTTGCTCGACCGCTTCGTGGTTGGCGTCGCGATAGATCGGCATCCAACCGTCGCCGTATTCCACCACGTGGTCGAGCAGGCCATGTACCGCCGCCCCACCCAGCCATACTGGTGGGTGTGGATCTTGGACCGGTTTAGGCCAGGCCCAGGACGACTCAAAGGACACATACTCGCCCGCGAAGGACGCTTCCTGCTCAGTCCACAGCGCCTTCATGGCCAGCACGTGCTCACGGCCCTTGGCTCGGCGGGTGGAAAAATTCACTCCGTGATGGGCCATCTCCTCCCGGTTCCAGCCGAACCCGATGCCAAAGCGCACCCGACCGTTGGAGAGGTGATCGACCGTGGCGACCTCTTTGGCCGTCCAGAACGGGTCGCGCTGGGCCACCAGGCACACCCCGGTTCCGAGCAGAATCCGTTCGGTCACCGCCGCCGCGGCGGACAGCGCGCAGAAGATGTCAACATTCCGCTTGTACTCCTCGAGCAGCGGACTGTCGGTCTTCATGCCTCCGGGCGGAGTCTTACGCGACGTGGGGATGTGGCTGTGGTCGGGTAGCCACAGCGAGTGCCAACCGCGCTCCTCGACCTCGCGGGCGAGGGCCACGACGCCAAGTGACTCGTCGGTGGGGAAGGCGAAAATACCGAGGTCCATTCAACGCACGGTAGGCGACGAGAACCGCTCGCTCGACCCGGGCTGCTTTTCGGCAGCGACCCACCCAGGTAGCTTGTCGGTAATCGGCCGTCTCCGCTGGAGCCGAGTCGGTCCCCATCCCGACGAAAGGCGACGATTTACACCATGAAGGTTGCCCTGACCCTTCGTGACCACCTGCAACGGGCGGTCACCGTGTACCCCGATCGTGTCGCACTCCTCGACGAGCCGGACCAGCCGGCACAGTCCTGGGGCTCACTGACCTGGCGGGAGGTTGACCGCCGAGCCCGGGCCCAGGCCGCGGGCCTGGACGCCCTCGGTGTTCCCGCCGGCGGCCGGGTAGCGATGGTTTCGCACAACTCTGCCCGACTGTTCACCTCGTTCTTCGGGGTGTCCAACTGGGGCCGAATCTTCGTGCCGATCAACTTCCGGCTCTCCGCCGACGAGGTCGAGTACATCGTCGGCCATTGCGGCGCCGACATCCTGCTTATCGACCCCGAACTCGAGGAGCACCTCGCCTCGGTGCAGCATCCCCGCAAGTACATCATGGGGGCAGCGTCGGACGCCGAGCTGTATCTGTTCGACCGCGAGCCGGCCGCGTGGGAACCCGACGAGGACGCGACCGCCACGATCAACTACACCTCGGGCACCACCGCCCGCCCCAAAGGGGTCGAACAGACTCACCGCAGCCTGTGGCTCAACGCCGCCACCTTCGGTTGGCACTCTGGGGTGTCGGACCGCGACGTCTACCTGCACACCCTGCCGATGTTCCACTGCAATGGCTGGGGCCAGCCCTATTCCGCCACCGCGATGGGTGTCACCAATGTGGTGCTGCGCAAGGTCGACGGAGCGGAGATCCTCCGCCGAGTGCAACAACACGGCGTGACCTACCTCTGTGGTGCACCGGCGGTGGTGGCCATGGTGCTCGAGGCCGCAGCCACCTGGGACGGACCGATCCCCGGCCGTGACCGGGTCCGCATGATCGTGGCTGGCGCTCCCCCGCCCACCCGAACCATCGAACGCATGGAAACCGAGTTGGGTTGGGAGTTCATCCAGATTTACGGCCTCACCGAGACTGCTCCGCTGCTGACCATCAACCGCAGCCGCCGCGAGTGGGACGATCTAACTCCCAACGCACGGGCCCAGAATTTGAGCCGGGCTGGTGTTGCCGCGCTGGGCGTGACCATGCAGGTCAGCGAGGATGGCGAACTTCTGGCCCGCTCCAATGTGGTGCTCAAGTCGTACTGGAACCAGCCCGAGGCCACCGCCGATGCCATCCGGGTCCGAGACAGCGGCCTGGAGTTCTTCCATACCGGCGACGGCGGAGCCATCGATGACACGGGCTTCGTGGTCATCTCTGACCGCAAGAAGGACGTCATCATCTCCGGCGGAGAGAACGTCTCCTCCATCGAGGTGGAAGACGCGCTGTTCTCCCATCCGGCGGTGGCGGAGGTATGCGTGATCGGCGTGCCCTCCGAGCGCTGGGGTGAGACCATCAAGGCGCTCGTCGTGCTCAACCAAGCACAGACCGCCAGCGAGCAAGAGCTCATCGAGCACTGCCGTACCAAGCTGGCCCATTTCAAGTGCCCGACGTCGATCGAGTTTCGCGACGTGCTGGCGCGCACCGCCACCGGCAAGCTACAGAAGTTCGTGCTCCGGGCACCGTACTGGGAAGGCTTCACCAAGATGGTGAACTGACCCCGCGGGCCGGTCGACCGTCCCGCGAGCTTCATCATCGACAACCTCACCCAGGAGTACCCATGACCGCCCAAGTCGGCCCCCAGCCGGACTGGATCGACCTCGAAGGTGCCGTCAACGTCCGTGACGTGGGTGGCCTGCCCGCAGCCCGTGGACGCACCCGCCCCAACGTGTTGCTGCGGGCGGACGCCCTCGATGCCCTCTCGGCCGCCGACGTGTCCGAACTCGCCGATCGCCGCGGTCTGGGCGGGGTGATTGACCTACGCAGCGACGGCGAACGGGCCGAGCGGGGCCGCGGGAGGTTGGGCACAAGGAATCAGGTCCGCTACACCGAACTACAGATCATCGACGAGGGCCAACTCGAACAGCGCCGAGCCGAACGCGAGCGCCGCCTCGCCGCAGGAACGCCCACCAGCGAGATCATGGCCGAGGGCTACGCCCAGCTACTCGACTGGGGCGCGGCCAGCTTTCTCGTCGCCTTCCGGGCCGTGCTGAACACCAGCGCGGCGCCCTGCGTGGTGCACTGTTCGGCCGGCAAGGACCGCACGGGAGTGCTGGTCGCGCTGCTACTGGGGGCAGCGGAGGTCGAACCCGAGGCCATCGTGGCCGACTATGCCGCGACGGGCCAACGCATGGCGGCAGTCATGGCCCGCCTGGAGACCGCCTCGCACTTCGCCGGGATGGCGGCCAACCTGCCCGCGTTCGCCTTTGACGCCCACCCCGAGACCATGGCGAGGTTTCTCACCCACCTCGATCAGCAGTGGGGCGGCCCTATCGGCTGGCTCGCCACCCATGGCATCACCGAGGCCGAACTCGAAGCCTGGGTGGCCCGCTTCATCGAATCGACCTGACCCGACAACCCCGCCGCGCCTGCGGTGGCGGCGACGGTGCGAGAGGCCCAGGGCGCGAGGGCCACGGTCAGACAACCCCGGCGGCGCGCAGTCGGGTGACCTCGTCCGGTGAGATGGCCAGTTCGGCCAAGATGGCGTCGGTGTGTTCGCCCAGCCGCGGCGCAGCCCGGCGCACCCCCCGGTTGGCCGGGTCTTCGCCCAAGGTGAGCGGCTGGCCGATCACCGCCGCGTCGGGCCGGTTCGGATGCTCAATCGGCTGCGCCAGACCGAGAGCGCAGACCTGAGGGTGGGCCCACATCTCACCGAGGTCGAGCACGGGGCCGGCGGGCACGCCGACGTCGAGGAAGGCGTCGATCCACGCCGCAACCGGCCGGGTGCGGGTGACCGCAGCAATCAGCTCGTTGAGCTCGGCCCGGCGCCGCCCACGGGCACCGGGCTTGGCGTAGCGCTCGTCCTCGGCCCATTCGGGATGGCCGAGCACCCCGCACACCGCCACGAAGTGGGCGTTAGTACCAGGGGCGAGGTTGAACTCCCCATCCGAGGCCGGAAAGGTACCCATCGGCACCGCCGTCGGGTGATGGTTGCCCTGCTGGGCTGGCACATCACCCTCAATGAGCACCCTGGCGGCCTGGAAATCCATCATCGCCACCAGAGCCTCGAGCAGCGAGGTGCGCACCCAGGCTCCCTCGCCGCTGCGGTCGCGGCGGATGACCGCCGCCAAGATGCCGAAGGCGAGGTATACCCCCGAAGAGCTGTCGGCCACCGCGTGGCCAGAACGTACCGGTCCTTGGCCTGGCAGCCCAGTGACCGACATCAGCCCCGACATGCCCTGCGCCACCTGGTCGTAACCGGGGCGACGGGCCCACGGACCATCCTGGCCGAACCCCGAAATGCTGCCATAGACCAAGCGGGGGTTGATCAGCCGCAGCGCCGGCCAGTCCAGGCCCAAGCGCTCAGTCACGCCCGGCGCGAAGTTTTCCACCAGCACATCGGCCTGTTGTACTAGGCGCAGGAACAGCGCCTTGCCCTCGGGTAGCTTCAGGTCGAGGGTCAGGGACTCGTTGTTGCGGCGCAGGTTCTGGAAGTCCGACCCCAGACGCGACCCAAGCGTGGTGGACCCGGACCGGTCCCCGGCCTCGGGCGGTCGTTCAATGGTGATAACCCGTGCCCCCCAGTCCGCGAGCTGACGCACCGCGGTGGGCCCAGAGCGGAAGTTGGTGAGATCGAGCACAAGCAGATGGTCCAGGGCGAGCACCCGAGCATTCCAGCACAGGCGGACAAGGCCCGCCGCGCTCACCGCGTCCGGTACATTTTCCCCTTTATGGACCTGGGATTGAGCGGCAAGACGGCACTGGTGACGGCCTCCTATCGGGGCACCGGACGGGGCATCGCCCGCGTCATGGCGGCCGAAGGGGCTTCGGTGCTCGTGCACGGCTTCGACCCCGACCCCGCCGAAGCCGTGGCGGCGGAACTGCGCGCCGCCGGCGGTGATGCCCGCGCCGTGGCCGGCGACCTGCTCAGCGACGCCGGGGTGGCGGCGCTGATGGCACAATGTGGCCCCGTCGACATCCTCGTTGCCAACTACGGCACCGCCGAGGGGGGCTCGTGGTTTGGTGAATCCACCGACGAGGCGGCGTGGTATGACAGCTACAACAAGAACGTGCTGAGCGCCGTTCGGGTGGTACGGGCGGCGGCAGGGCCCATGAAGGCCGCCGGCTGGGGGCGCATCATACTGATTGGTACGGTGGGCTCGGTGCGGCCAGGAACGCGCCAACCGCAGTACTACGTCGCCAAGGGCGCGCTGCCGGCCATGACCACCTCACTGGCCAAGGAACTCGGCGGGACGGGCATCACCGTAAACCTGGTCAGCCCCGGCATCATCGGCACCGACGAGGTTCGCGAGCGCTTCACCGAGCGGGCGGCGCGCCTGGGCCGGCCCACCGACTGGCCCTCGGTGCAGCAACTCATCTTCGAGCAGTTCATGGACCTACCCACCAAGCGAGTCCCCGACCCCGAGGATGTAGGCAGGGTGGTGGCGTTCTTGGCCGGGGAGACCGGCGCCTGCATTACCGGCGCCAACTACCACGTCGACGGTGGCGCCGCTGACGCCGTGACGCCCTAGGCCTGTAGCTGTCAGACTGGCCACCGTGACCGACACCCGGTCGATCGCCTTGACCACTGAGGCGCTAGTTGCCCACGGGAGCACCGCGATGGACATCAGGCGTATCACCGAGGTCGGCGTGGCAGTGCGCGATCTACGCGCCGCCACCACGCTGCTCGTCGAACTGCTCGGCGGCGAAGCCGGGCCGGTGGTCGAGGTCGAGCGCTACACCATGCGATTCCGCATGGTTCGGGTGGGCAAGGTCGACTTCGAACTGATGGAACCGACCGCCCCGAGCGGGGTCATCCACGACTTCCTGGCGCGCCGGGGCGAGGGCTTACACCACATCGCTTTCGCCGTAGACGACATCGAGAACACCATGGCCACCCTGGCCGCCAAGCAGGTGGCCTGGGTGGACCCCGAGCCGATGAGCAGCCTCATGCCGGTCACCGACTACGCCGGACGCACCTTCGCCAACAGCGAGATCCGCTTTGCCTTCACGCAACCGAAGTCGATTCTGGGCATCCTCTTCGAGTTCATCGAATACCCCGAGGGCTTCCAGACGCCCTGATCCCAGGTCCCCATCTGGCCGCCTTCGCGCCGCCAAGGCCTGGCCGGCGTGGTGCGCTCAACCCCGGCCGGCGAAGGGCATCTTGGTCGCCATGATGGTCATGAACGCGATGTTGGCATCGAGCGGTAGGGCGGCCATGTGCAAAACCGCATCGGCCACCGCCTGCACATCCATGACCGGCTCGACCATGATCCGGCCGTCGGGCTGGGCCACGCCCTTCACCATCCGCTCCGTCATTGGGGTGTGAGCATTGCCGATGTCGATCTGTCCGCAGGCGATGTCGTAGCGGCGACCGTCGAGCGAAGTCGAGCGGGTGAGCCCGGTGATGGCGTGCTTGGTGGCGGTGTAGGGCGCCGAGTTCGGCCGCGGCACATGGGCCGAGATCGACCCGTTGTTAATAATGCGGCCACCGCGGGGGTCCTGGTCCTTCATGATCACAAACGCGGCCTGAGTACAGAAGAACGGGCCGTTGAGGTTCACCCCCACCACGGTGAGCCACTGCGCCGGTGTCAACTCCTCGAGCGGGATTGGCGGGGCGCCACTGCCGGCGTTGTTGAACAGCACATCGAGGCGGCCGAAGCGAGCGACCGCGGCGGCGAACAACTGCTGAACTGCGACCGGATCGGATACATCCGCCGGGTGCACCAGCACCCTTTCGGGTTCCGCCCCAGACTGTGCGACGCTCTCGTTGAGCGCGTCGAGACGTCGGCCGCAGAGGACGACCGAGTAGCCGTGCTGGAGGAACGTCACCGCAGTGGCCCGGCCGATGCCGCTGCCAGCCCCGGTGATGAGCGCCACCCGGTTCGTCGTGGTCATGATCGGTCCCCGTTCACTTCTCGAGGCCGCTGAGGTCGCCGGGCACATCCACTGCGTGCTCCTGCAGCGCCTCGAACGGCACGATCTCCAACGCCTTCTCATGGGTACAGGCCAGCACCACGGGGGCGGCGGCACCATCGTGGTGCGCCCGCAGCCAGTTCACCGCCGTCACACACCATCGGTCACCGGGTACCAGACCAGGGAAGCGATACTGCGCCATTGGTGTGATCAAGTCGTTGCCAATGCTGCGCTGGTGGGCCAGGAACTCCGCGGTGACCACGGCGCAGATCGTGTGGCTGCCGAGGTCCTGGGGACCGGTGGAACAACAGCCGTCCCGATGAAAGCCCGTCAGCGGATCGATGCCGCACAGTTCGAGTTCACCGCCAAGGACGTTGCGCTCAGTCATGAGGCTTCCCAGCCCATGGCGCGCGCCGCCACGACGGTGTCCGCGTATTCCTCGATGTTCACAATGCGGCCTTCGCGCACCTCGTACACCCAGCAGTACTGGTTGTCGTAGGGCCGACCGGTGGCCTTGGCGGTGGCCTTCAAGCGCTGCTGCACCACGGCGAAGGCCCCGTCGACGATGGTGCGACGAACCTCAAGGTTGAAGGGCTGCTTGATGTCGAACATGGTCTTGACCAGCTCACGACCCAACGCGTCGGCGATGGCGGTGGCACCGGTGAGCGGAGCGATAGGGGCGGACTGCGGTGGATCCCAGTGACAGTCATCGGCGAGTAGTTCCAGCAGGCGCTCCCGGTTCCCGCGGCCCAGCGCCTCGTAGTAAGCCTCGATGACGGTGCGGGTGGTCTCGGTGTCGCTCATGACGCCATCCTGCCATCCGTGGCGCAGCAGCGCGGCGCGGAGGAACGGCGCGACCGAAAAGCTGGTTGGGACAGCCCAGGTCGGGCGAGGCTCACGGTCGCCTTTGCGTATCGGGAGTAGACCTAGGCTGGCTCGATGAGCAGCCTGGACGGCGCCGGACCCCTCGAGCGGCGTGACCTTGACCAGTATTTCGCCCGGATCGGCCACGGTGGCGACCGCTCACCCACCTTGGCCACCCTCCAAGCGATCGTGGCCCGACAGACCGAGGCCATCGCCTTCGAGAACCTCACGCCACTGACCGCAGCCCCAGTCGTTCTGGCCAGCCGCGACCTACAGGACAAGTTGGTAGCACGACGCCGCGGCGGCTACTGCTACGAATTGAACCTGCTCACCGCCGACGTACTGAGCTCGCTCGGCTACGCGGTAACCCCGCTCGCCGCTCGGGTGGTGTGGAACCGCGCCGAGAACGACGAGACCCCCCGCAACCACTTGTTGCTTCGTGTGGACCTGCCCGAAGGCCCCCATCTCGTGGACACCGGCTTTGGCGGGCTGACCCTCACTGGGGTGTTGCGCCTCGACGAGGGAGCAACCCAAACAACGCCCCACGAAACATTCCGACTTCAGGCCCGCGGCGATGGCTACGTGTTGCAGGTCGAACTACGCGGTGTTTGGCGCTCGGTGTACCTCTTCAACCTCGAGGCCGAGCTTCGCGTCGATGCCGAAGTGAGCAACTGGCACACCTCCACCCACCCCAGCTCGCTGTTCGTCAACCACCTCATCGCGGCGCGGCCCGCGGCCGATCGCCGGTTCGCGTTGAGCGACAACGTGCACACCGTGCACCACCGCGACGGCTCACGCCAGCAGACCCAGTTGCGTAGCGTGGCGGAGTTGGAGACGGTCCTAGAGCGCGACTTCCTGCTCGATCTGTCGAACATCAGCGGACTGCGTGCCGCCCTGGCCCGGTTCGTTTAAGCCTCGGCCGCCTGGGCTTCGGGCCGGTCGCGAAACAGCGACCGGGCAATGACCACGTTCTGGATCTCGGTGGCGCCGTCGAGATAGCTCGCCACCTTGGCCGCGGCGAAGTGGCGAGCGAGCGGATGGTCCTGGCGAAGCCCATCGGCGCCCATGACCGCCATGCATTGGGCGATTCCGTCCAGCGCGACCCGGGTGGCGAACTTCTTGGCATGCGCCGCAGCCACCGACGCGCCCGGCGCGCCGTGCTGCACCGCTTGCGCCGCGTCATAGGCCAGTCGACGGGCGGCGACCAGATCGGTGGCCACATCGGCCAGCATCCACTGAACACCCTGGAAATCGGCCACCGTCTGGGCGAAGGCCGCCCGCCGGCGGGTGTGTGCCACCGCCCGCTCGAGGGCGTCGGCCAGCATGGCCGAACACATTGCAGCTACCACCGCCCGCGCCGCGTCGATACCCTCCATCGCCGCCCGGAACCCGTGACCCACCGGGACGAAGAGGTCGTCCTCGCCCAACCGCACCGCCCGGAAGCCAAACCCCCCGGCGCCCATGGCATGGGCCCCCAACATGGCATACGGATCGGTACGGACCACTCCCGGCCTATCGGCTTCGACCAGAAACGCGGCGATTCCGCGCCAACCTGCGTACGCATCGGTCTGGGCGTACACGGCCAGCACGTCGGCATGGGCGGCATTGGTGATCCAACTCTTGTCGCCATCGAGCTGCCACCCACGACCGTCATGGTCTGGCGCCGCAGTCGTGCGAAGTGCCGCGGCGTCGCTGCCGCCGGTGGGTTCGGTGAGCAAAAAGGCACCCAAACGTTCGCCCGCGATCATCGGGCCCAGCAACGCCGCCCGTTGATGGTCCGCGCCGCGACGGGCGATGGCCCCAACCAAATTGTTGTGCACCACCAACACGAAGGCGAAGGCCAGATCGACGCGGGCCAACTCCTCCATGACGCGGGCCATGGCCACCACACCGATACCCCCGCCGCCAACCTCGACGGGAGCGAGCAGCCCGCCAAGCCCGGCCTCGGCCGCAAGGCTCACAACCTCACGGGGCAACGCCCGCGCCGCCTCCCACTGCGCGGCACCAGGGGCGAGGACCTCGCGCGCGAACGCCGCGGCCGTGCCGATGCGACGCCGTTCGTTTGGGCCGAGACCCAACTCGTCGTCCCCGGGGATGCCGGCCAGCGCTGCCATGGTCGGACCCTAGGCCACAGCGGCCATCGCTGGGCGAGCCCAGACGCTCACGCCCTAGGGTTGGGCCCATGGCCACCAGCTCCGTGCGTGCGGGCACACCCACCTGGACCGAGCACCCGATCCTCGACGCGGTCCGCGCCCTAGGCCCCGAGATCGTGGCCTGTGGCGACGAGATCGAACGCGCCGGCCGTCTGCCGGACACCCTGGCCGCGGCGTTGGGCCAGACGGGTGTTTTTCAGATGTACGTCCCGCGGTCGGTGGGCGGACTCGAGGTCCACCCACTCACGGCATTCGCCGTGGCCGAGGAGCTTGCCCGCCACGATGGGTCAACCGGCTGGTGTGCCCAGGTCTCCTCCGCAGTGACCGTGTTCCTCGCCTGGTTGAACCCCGATGAGCTCGCAGCGATGGTGGCGACGGGGCCATTACATGTCGCCGGATCCGCTCGACCTCTCGGAACGGCCGATGCCGTGCCCGGCGGCTACATCGTCCGGGGCCATTGGAACTACGCCAGCGGCGTACGGCACGCCAACTGGTTCCTCGGCACCTGCTTCGTCACCCGGCCCGACGGCCGCAAGGTTGCCCGATCGATGTTGATCCCCACCGCGGAGGGCACCATCGTGTCCAACTGGAACGTGATGGGTATGCGAGGCACCGGCAGCGACGACTTCGTGCTCGAGGAGGTCTTCGTGCCCGAAGCCCGCGTGGCGCAGCGCCGCTGGATCGAAAAGCGCAACGAACCCCTCTACGACCCCCGTCTGATGATGGTGGCCGCGTGGGCACCGACCGCGGGGGTCGGCATCGGCCTGGCCCGTGGGGCCATTGACGCCTTGGCGGCCATCGGGGCCCGTAGCTCCGCCGGATCACCCGTGGCTCTACGCGACCGCGAAGGCGTGCAGGAGGCGATGGGCCGCGCCGAAGTGATCGCCTCATCGGCGCGGGCCTATGTCGTGCAGGCCATCGGGGCCGCGTGGGAGGCGGTGGGAGATGTGCCCAACGCCGAGCTCGAAGGGCTGGTGGCCCGAGCCCAGTTGGCCATCACCCACTCTCTCAACGCGGCCGTGCAAGTGGCCGATATGGCGTTCCACGCGGCCGGCACGAACGCCATCTCCACCGCCAACCGGCTGGAGCGGTTCCTACGCGACGCCCATACCGCCGTGCAGCACTCGGCCGGCCAGCCGGTGCATATCCGCGCCGGGGGCCGGGTGCTCTTCGGGCTCGACCCCGGACCGGTGGACCCCACCCGTGAGGGCCCCGTCACTCCTCGCCCCTAAACGCGTCGGCGGCTCGCACCCATCGGGTCAGCTCAGCTCTACCGGGGTCTCCTGCGGCTCGAGCCGATAGTGAAAATCGCAATGGGAGGCCCCGCCCATGATCGTCTGGGTCCGGGTGAACTCGATGTGCTCGTTGAATCCCTCAATCATCGTGCCATCACGGTTACAGGACAGCAACGCCCCCAACTCGGCGATGCCTAGGGCGCGGTACATCTCCGCATACCGGCAACGGGTCACGTTGAAGGCATAGTCGCTATCGGTATGGGTGAGGACCTCGATGACCAGCGCGTCATCTTGGGTCCATGCCGACATCGTGCCGGCGAAGGTGCGTAGGTCGTTGCCACCGACCAGTTCTGCCAGCCCCCTTCCCTGGGTGCGGGCCACGTCGACGACAACGTCGCGCGCGAGCTCCAGCACGCGTTGCCGACCGAACTCGGCCGCGAAGCGCTCAATGAGGGGGGCCACAATGCGGGCCTCGATCTCGCGCCGACGGAGCACACCAATCTCGTTGAGGGTGTCGGGTGTGCTGGCGGCAGGGTCGCCGTTGGTCATCGGGGCTCTCCTCGATCTACCGCCGCGGTACGGCGACGTGTCCAAGCCTGCCATGCCATTGGGTCAGTCGCCCGAACCAACCCACTATCGTCGATCGTTCACGGCGACCCCGGAGGTTTCCCATGCCCGACGATGTCGAACCCGTCGACCTGATCGCGGTCCAGACGCTGTTGTCGACGGAGGCCGGGCTGTGCGTGCTGAGCCTGGCCCGACCCGACGGAACGGTCTCCTCGTCGCTGGTCAATGCTGGCCTGCTCGAACATCCCGATGGCCGCGGGCCGGTGCTGGGGTTGCTGGCGAGGTCCTCCGCCTACAAGACGCGACGGCTACGCCGCGATCCTCGAGCCACCTTGACCGTGAGTCGGGCGTGGCAGTGGCAGGCGGTCGAGGGTGCGGTGAGTTTGATCGGGCCCGAGGATTCCCACCCTGCCTGCCCTCAAGACGCGCTCCCGAGCCTGCTTCGAGCCATCTTTGTCGCGGCTGGCGGCACCCATGATGATTGGGACCATTTCGACGAGGTCATGGTCAGTGAGGCGCGTACCGCTCTCCTGCTCGTTCCTCGCCGGGTGTACGGCATCGCCCAGCGTTGAGAAACCGGCGGTACGGACACGCCGGCCGGCCGACACTTCAGTGTCATACCCCGGCCCTAACCTGTCACTCATGGTGGACCAGGTGGCCCCTTCAGGCCGAGCTGAGAGGCCCCGCGCCGCGCCCGGTGGCGTAGCCCGATGACCCTGGCGACAGGCCAGGCCACCCTGTTCGACCATCGGGCCCTTGACCTTTTCCATCCCGCCGTCCGGGCCTGGTTCGGGACTCGTTTTCCGGACGGTCCAACCCCGGCCCAGCTCGGCGGATGGCCGGCCATTACCGCCCGGCAAGACACCCTCATCGCGGCACCTACCGGTTCGGGCAAGACCCTCGCTGGTTTCCTCGTCGCCATTGACCAGCTCTACCGGGCCCACGCCGCGGGCGAGAACCTCCAGGGCCAGCTACGGGTGTTGTACGTGTCGCCGCTGCGAGCACTCGCCGTGGACATCAAGGAGAACCTCGAAGCGCCACTACGGGAGATCGCCGCCACGGCACGGCGCCTCGGCCTCGACCCGCCCGACATCGAAGTGAGCGTTCGCACCGGTGATACCACCCCCGCTGGTCGGGCCAAACTCGTCCGCCGCCCACCGAACCTGCTGATCACCACCCCAGAATCGCTGTACCTCCTGCTCACCGCCCCTCGAAGCCGGCAGATCCTGCGCCGCGTCGACACCGTCATCGTGGATGAGATCCACGCCCTCGCCCGCGACAAACGAGGAACCCATCTGGCGTTGTCCCTGGAACGACTCGAAGCCATCACCACAGACAGGCCGGTTCGGATCGGCCTGTCCGCCACCCAACGACCGATCGAGACCGTGGCGCGGCTACTGGTAGGTAACCGAGACCGTGCGGGGTCAGCCCAACCGGCCTGCACCGTGATCGACACCGGCCATCAACGCCACCTCGACCTAGCCCTCGAGCTGTCCGGTGGCGAGCTCGAGGCCCTCACCAGCGCGGCCGAACTCGACGACGTACTCGACCGGATTGCCGAGTTGGTCCTGCTCCATCGCACGACGTTGGTGTTCGTCAACACCCGTCGCATGGCCGAACGGGTCGCCCACCTCCTCGGCGAGCGTCTCGGCGATGACGAGGTGGCCGCCCACCACGGCAGCCTGTCCAAAGATCGTCGACTGCGAGTCGAGAGCCGCCTGCGCGCCGGCGAGCTGCGGGCGCTGGTGGCTACCGCCTCGCTGGAACTCGGTATCGACGTCGGCCCCGTCGAGTTGGTCTGCCAAATTGGCTCGCCACGCAGTTTGGCCACTTTCCTGCAACGGGTCGGCCGGTCCGGGCACAACCGTTACGGCACCCCCAAGGGCCGGGTGTTCCCCCTCACCCGCGACGAACTCATCGAGTGTGCAGCCTTGCTCATCGGTGTGCATGGCGGGGCCCTCGATGCCATCGAACCTCCTGTCGCCCCGTTGGACATCCTCGCCCAGCAGCTCGTCGCGGAAGCGGCGACGCAACGATGCGACGTTGAGGAGCTCTACCAGCTGGTGTGTCGGGCCGGCCCCTACCGCACCCTGGGCCGAGAGCAGTTCGACGCCGTGCTCGAGTTCGCCACCACCGGGGTTCCTACCGGCCGGGGCGCCAAGGGCGACCATCTGCACTTCGACCGTATCAACGGCGAGGTCACCGGCCGTCGTGGGGCTCGCCTCGCCGCCATCACCAGCGGCGGCGCCATCCCCGAACTGGCGGACTACCGGGTAGTGGCGGACCCCGATGACACCCTCGTCGGAACCGTCAACGAGGAATGGGCGGTGGAGTCCAGCGCCGGGGACGTGTTCCTGCTCGGCACCCACACCTGGCGAATCCGTCGCATCGAACCAGGCATCGTGAGGGTCCTCGACGCCGACGGTGCCGAACCGACGGTGCCATTCTGGCAGGGCGAGTCGCCCGGTCGAACCCGGGAGCTTTCCGAGGAGGTGAGCCGGTTACGCGCGGTCGTAGATGGCTATCTCGCCGCCGAGGATGCCGCTGGAGCCCGGCGCTGGCTCATGGCCCAGGCGTCACTTCCCGAGGCCGCGGCCATCCAAATCGTCGCCTACCTCGCCGCGACCCGGGCGGTGCTCGGCCTGGTCCCCACCCGCGATGCAATGGTGATCGAACGGTTCTTCGATGACGCAGGCGGCATGCAACTCGTTCTGCACAGCCCTTATGGCATGAGGATCAATCGAGGGCTGGGGCTCGCGCTGCGCAAGCGGTTCTGCGTCACCTTCGATTTTGAACTGCAGGCCGCGGCGTCCGATGACAGCGTGGTCCTGTCGCTCGGACCCCAGCACAGCTTCGCCTTGGACAACGTGACGAAGTTTCTGCGCGCCGGTACGGTGGCGCAGGTACTGCAACAAGCCGTGCTCGTGCCGCCAAGCCCGCTGTTCGTGTCGCGCTGGCGCTGGAACCTCAACCGGTCGCTGACGGTCTTGCGTTGGAAGGCCGGGCGCAAGAACCCACCGGCCATCCAACGGATGGAGGCCGACGACGTCATGGCCACGGTGTTCCCCCAGGCTGCGGCGTGCCAGGAGAACGTGAGCGGCCCATTGGAGATCCCCGACCATCCGCTGGTAGCCCAGACCATGCACGACACCCTGACCGAAGCCATCGATCTGAGCGGCCTCCAGGCGCTGTTGACTGCGATTGAGCTCGGCGAAGTCAATGTGGTGTGCCGCGACACGGTCGAACCCTCTCCGCTCTGCCACGAGATCCTGCTGGGCAAGCCGTTCACCTTCCTCGATGGTGCGGAAGCGGCAGACCGACGCACGCGGGCGGTGTCGTTGCGCCGGGGCCTGCCCATCGCCCTGGAGCAAGTCGGTGGGATCGACCCGGCGGCCATCGAACGGGTCGAGCAAGAGGTCGCACCCGACCCCCGCGATCCCGACGAACTGCACGATGTTCTCATCGGTCTGCTGAGCGTGACACCGAGACCGGCGTGGCAGAACTGGTTCGAGCAATTGTGTCAACGGGGGCGGGCGCAGATCGTCGACGTCGCCGGCACCGTCCG
Organism: Ferrithrix thermotolerans DSM 19514; assembly: GCA_945906305.1. Taxonomy (GTDB): domain Bacteria; phylum Actinomycetota; class Acidimicrobiia; order Acidimicrobiales; family CAIXPF01; genus CAIXPF01. The sequence continues at coordinate 90,334 of CAMDQT010000005.1, forward strand.
CTGGTGCGCTACCGAGTCGCTACCCCTCCTCGCCGCCCTGCACCCCGAAGCGCTGGTGGACATCGTGCCGGCCGATTTCGACCTTGCCGCGCGTACCGCGGTCCGCGGCCTGCTCGACACGAACGGGCCGCTGAGCGTCACTGATTTAGCGGTGCGCAGCGCGCTGAGCCTCTCGGCCACCACCATTGCCCTCGCGGTCCTCGAAGCGGAAGGCTTTGCCATCCAGGGCCAGTTCCGCCGACTCAGCCCATCTGTCGCTGACGACTGGCGTCGCGTCGACGCGGCGCGCACCGACCGTGATGACGCATCGGGCACCGAGTGGTGTTCCCGACGGGTCCTGGCCCGCATCCATGGCTACAGCCAGAAACGCCGGCGGCGCGAGGTGAGCACCGCAACCGCCAGTGAGTTCATGCGGATGCTGCTGCGCTGGCAGCACGTGCACCCCGACACCCGCTTACACGGCGACGAGGGCGTCACGACGGTCATTGAACAACTCCAGGGTTGGGAAGCCCCTGCCGGCGCCTGGGAGCAGCATCTGCTCGCCGACCGGATCCATGACTACCGACCCGAGTTCCTCGACCGGCGAGGCCACGCCGGTGAGGTGGTCTGGGGTCGGCTCGGGTCGAGCGGTGGGGCCGTCAACACCACAACGGTCAACCCCACGACCGAGCGCGGTCGGCACGATCCAACCCCGCCTCCTTCCGCCACGCCGCAGGCCCTGACACCGTCGAACGGCCAAGGACCGGCCCGCACCGCCTCACGTAGCACCCGGCTGGCGCTGTGCAGTCGGGCCGATCTGCCGTGGCTACTCGCGGCCGCCCGGGCCAGTCCGACGCCCAGCGTGGCCTGCACCGGACCGCTCGCTGCGGTTCACGCCGCGTTACAGGCCGGTGGGGCCCGATTCCTCCGCGAGCTCGTGGCCGACACGGGCCTTAGCCCGGCCGAGGTCGAAGCCGCCCTGTGGGACGGGGTCCTCCATGGCCTGTTCACCGCCGACAGCTTCTGGGCGGTACGTTCCCTGTTCGACCAACGCCGCCCCGGCCGTGCTTTACCCACCGCAGGCGAACCCCTCGACCCCGTGGCTCATCCCGGCCCGCACGCCCCGCCGCTGGCGTCGCGCCCGACCAGGCGCCTGCGGCGGGGGTCCGCGGCGCCTCGCCTCGCGGGCGAAGGCCGTTGGGCCCTGCTACCCAAGGCCCTTGAGATCGAAGAACCCGACGAACTCGCCGAAGCCGTTGCGGAGCAGTTGCTGGCCCGCTGGGGAGTGGTCTTCCGCGACCTCGCCGGGCGCGAAACCCTCGCCCTGCCGTGGCGTGACATCCTGTGGGCGTTGCGTCGCCTCGAAGCCCGCGGGACGATCCGTGGTGGCCGGTTCGTCAATGGATTCTCCGGTGAGCAGTATGCACTTCCTGAAGCGGTGGACCTGCTCGGCGAAATGACCCGTCGCCCACCGTGTGGGGAACGTATCGTGATCAGCGCCGCCGACCCACTCAACCTGACCGGGGTGATCACCCCTGGCCCGAGGGTCGCGGCAGTCGCCACCCGCCGCATCGCCTATCTCGACGGCATCGCCACCGAACAAGGCTGAGCATTGGCAGAGCCGGCCCCATCCGCCTCGACCACGACAGGACCAGCCGTGAGGACCCGTCCCCGCTTTCATCTCGCCTTTCCAGTTCATGACCTCGCCGTGGCCCGCCACTTCTATGGAGCCATCCTCGGCTGCCCCGAAGGCCGATCCGATGCGCACTGGGTCGACTTCGACCTGTACGGCCATCAGATCGTCGCCCACCTCGCCCCGGAGGATGTCGGGCACCGTTCCACCTCCAGCGTGGACGGACACGCGGTTCCCGCCCGGCACTTCGGTCTGATCCTCGCCGTGCCGCAATGGGCCGAACTCGTCCAACGGCTGCGCGACGCGAAGGTGACCTTCATCATCGAACCGGGTGTCCGCTTCGCCGGACTACCCGGTGAGCAGCACACCTGCTTCCTGCTCGACCCGAGCGGCAATGCGCTGGAGTTCAAAGCTTTCGCCGATGAGTCACAGATCTTCGCCACCGTCTGAGCGGTCCCGCTTGGCCTACTCCCGCGATAGTGTCCCGGAACGAGGCCCCCAGTGCTCAGCCACCCAGTCACGTCACCCTGACAGGAGCACGCCACCGTCATGAGCGAACTCGAGGCCCAAGGCCAACCGACCGCCAACTTTTTCGGGCGGATCGTGCCTTACAAGTGGCTCGTCGCGATGGCGTTCGTTCTCGGGCTGTTCATGGACATCCTCGACACCACGATCGTGACCGTGGCGTTACCAACCCTGTCCGCGGAGTTCGGCGCCGACACCAACACCATTGAATGGGTGGTCACCGGTTACCTGCTCAGCCTGGCGTTGTGGATCCCTGCATCGGGGTGGCTGGGCGACCGTTTCGGCACCAAACGCTGCTTCATCTTCGCCCTGTTCAGTTTCACTTTGGCTTCAGGCCTGTGCGGTGCAGCCTGGAACATTGAGTCACTCATCGCATTCCGGGTCTTGCAGGGCGTCGGCGGCGGCATGCTCACCCCGGTCGGTACCGCCATGCTGTACCGGGCGTTCCCACCGATAGAACGACCCAAAGCCTCCTCGCTACTGGCGATGGTCACCGTGCTCGCCCCGGCCATCGGCCCGGTCCTCGGTGGCCTCCTCGTCGAACAGGCATCGTGGCGCTGGATCTTCTACGTGAACCTGCCCATCGGTGTCATCGGCCTGGTCTTCTCGGCTAAGTACCTTGTCGAACACACCGAACCAACCGCAGGCGGCTTCGACCTCGCCGGATTCCTGTTGTCGGGCGTTGGGCTGGCTGGGCTGTTGTATGGCATGGCCGAGGGCCCAGTGCGGGGATGGACCCATCCACTTGTGCTCACCGCCCTCGTCGGCGCATTCGTCTGCTTCGCCGCCCTGGTCAAGGTGGAACTTGCCAAGCCCTTTCCCATGCTCGACCTGCGGCTACTGGCCGACCGATCATTCCGCACCCCGAACCTGGTCTCCTTCGCCAGCTTTGGTGCCTTGCTGGGTCTGCTGTTCCTCCTCCCGCAATTCCTTCAGGGGCCCAGGGGGTTCAGTCCATTCGAGTCGGGCCTGGCGACCTTCCCCCAAGCGGTGGGTGTGCTGATCACCGCCCGCTATATCGGCGCCAAGCTCTACCCCACCTTCGGGCCTCGACGACTGGTGATGTTCGGCATGGCCGCCAATGCGATCATCACGCTGTGCTTCGTGTGGGTCGACCTCGACACCAGCGCCTGGACCATTCGGGCGCTGATGTTGGCCCGTGGCCTCACGCTGGGCTTCGGGTTCATCCCGTTGCAGGCGGCGGCGTTCGCTCGCATCAAGCCAGAGTCCACCGGACGGGCTTCGGCCCTGTCCCAAGCCCAACGCCAAGCCGGCGCCGCCGTCGGTGTGGCCGTACTGGCCACCATCCTCATCGAACGTCGCGACGCCCTGGTCGGCGCGAAGACCGGGCAGGCCGCGGTCGAGGGCCTGATCCAGGCGTATCACCAGGCGTTCTTGGGATCGGTGATCCTCGCCGTGCTGGCATTCATCGCCGGATCGTTCATCCGGGACAGCGACGCGGCACCGACCATGCGCCGTCCACCAAGCAAGAGCTGACCGGGCCAGAATCCCTCCCCACCAGCACCAAGTAGCGCCTGGAGTTCTATGGCTTTCACCGGGTTCCCAGCGGATGCGCTGACCTTTTACGCCGGCCTAGAAGCGGACAACAGCCGCACCTACTGGCTTGAGCACAAGGCCGTCTATGACCACGAGGTCAAGGGCGTCATGTTGGACCTCGCCGAGGCCTTGGGCGAACGCTTCAGCCCGGTTTACCTGTTCCGACCGAACCGCGACGTGCGATTCAGCAAGGACAAGTCGCCGTACAAGACAGCCTGTGGCGCGGTGCACGAACGCGAGGGCGGCGCCATCAACTATGTGCAAATCTCCGCCGCCGGCCTGTTCGTGGCCACCGGCATGTACCACCTGGCCAAAGACCAGCTCGAACGGCTGCGCCTCGCCATCGACGACGACGGGACGGGACCGGCGTTCTCCTCCCTCGCGACGGAACTCCCTCGGCACAAGATCGAGCTGCGCCCAGGCATCGAGCCCCCCCTCAAACGGGCACCTCGGGGAATCTCCCCCGACCATCCCCGCATTGAATGGTTGCGCTGGAAAGGTGCGATCGCCGCCAAGGAGGTGGGTGCCCCAAGATGGATCCACACCGCCGCTGCCGCGCCACGCATCATCGAACTGTGGGATGCGGCGGAGCCATTGAACCAATGGCTCGAACGCCACGTTGGGCCCAGCCAAAGCCAACCCGATGAGGCCGATCTACGCTGAGACCAGAGGCTGCAGGGGCGTGGTAGAACTGGTCGGCGCGCGTGTGCAGGGAGGGTGACCATGACCGAAATTCAACGCGGTGCGACACCGACGACGAGCAGCTATGACGTCGTAGCAGTCGGTGCGGGCTTCGCTGGCATGTACCTGCTGCATCGCTTACGCGGCCTCGGCTTCACCGTGCGGGTCTACGAAACGGGGTCCGGCGTTGGGGGGACCTGGTACTGGAACCGCTATCCCGGTGCCCGCTGCGACGTTGGGAGCATCGAATATTCGTGCTCGTTCGATTCCGACCTCGAACAGGAATGGAACTGGTCGGAGAAGTTCGCCACCCAGCCGGAGATCCTCCGCTACGCCAATCACGTGGCGGATCGTTTCGAGTTGCGCCGCGATATCGAGTTCGACACCCGCGTGCTCAGCGCCACCTTCGACGAACAGAATCGGCGCTGGAAGATCCGCACCGACGGTGGCGAGGAGGTTTCGGCCCAGTTCTATGTGATGGCGAGCGGCTGTTTGTCCTCCTCGAAGAACCCAGAAATCGCCGGCATTGACGGCTTCGCCGGCCAGATTTACCACACCGCCCATTGGCCTCATGACCAGGTCGACTTCACCGCCCAGCGCGTGGCCGTGATCGGCACCGGTTCTTCCGCCATTCAGTCCATCCCGATCATCGCCGAGCAAGCCGCTCAGCTCACGGTGTTTCAGCGGACGCCAAACTTCAGCGTGCCCGCCCGCAATCGCCCGCTTGAACCGAACGAACTCAACGACGCCAAAGCCCACTACGGGGAGCTACGCGAGTTCATGCGCCACTCCCGGGGTGGACAGGTACGCGAGATGCCCGACAAGTCCGCCTTCGATGTCACCGACGAGGAGCGCACCGCCCGCTACATCGAGGGCTGGGATGCCGGCAACCTCGGCGGCCTGCTCGGTGCCTTCAAGGACCTCATGACCGACCGGGCCGCCAACGACACCGTGTCAGAGTTTCTCCGGGGCAAGATCCGTGAGATTGTCCAAGACCCACAAACGGCCGAGGCGCTCTGCCCCCAGGACCATCCCTTCGGCACCAAGCGACCGTGCCTCGACACGGACTATTACGCCACCTTCAACCGGGACCACGTCCGCCTCGTTGATCTGCGCCGCACGCCCATCACCACCATCACGCCGTGCGGTATCGACACCACAGCGGAGTCCTTCGACTTCGACGCGATCGTGTTTGCCACCGGCTTCGATGCCATGACCGGTGCCATCGTCAACGTCGACATCCGCGGGGCCCAGGGCCTCAGCCTGCGCGACAAATGGGCCGAGGGGGCGCGCACCTACCTCGGCCTCGGCATCGCCGGGTTCCCCAACTTCTTCACCATCACCGGGCCGGGTAGCCCTTCGGTGCTGAGCAACATGATGGTGTCCATCGAACAGCACGTGGACTGGATAGCTGACTGCCTCGACCACCTGCGTCGTCACGACGTGGCCACCATCGAGGCCGAAGCGGACGCCGAGACGCAGTGGGTGCAGCACGTCAACGACGTGGGTGACCTGACCCTCTACCCCACCGCGAACTCCTGGTACATGGGGGCCAACGTGCCCGGCAAAGCCCGGGTTTTCCTGCCCTACGTCGGTGGTGTCGGCACCTACCGCGGCATCTGTGATGAGGTCGCGGCGGCGGGCTACAAGGGTTTCGTACTGTCATGAACATGGACCCCGCCCTTATCAACCTGCTCGATCAACTCGACCAAGCCGAGGATTTCACCGCACCACGCCTCGTGGAGTCCCTGCGCCGACATCCCGAGGCCAAGGCGTTGGTAGGGCCCGATGCCTTGCGAGCAGCGCGTGCCCTTGTCCGGTACGGCAACCTCGAGGACCTGTCCTTGGCCGCGGAACTCTCCTGGCAGGCCCATGGCGCCGGCGTTGCCGGGGCGGGCCGCGTCTTCGCCACCGCCATAGATCGCTACAGCGTGGCCCAATCGCGCCAGCAGCGATTCGGCACGTTCGGCTTCCAGTACAAAGGCGAACTCGTCCCCGCCCCACTCGACGGTTCGGTCAACGACGAACTGCGGGTGCAGCTTGGACTCGGCACCCTGGCGGACCTGCAGGCCGAACTTGACGAGGCCAACCGCGCCGCCGCCCGACAGCGCGCCGCGGAAACCGGCGGGGTGAGCCACAGCGAGGTCTACACCCGGATTTGGCGCGACCCCACCGAAGCTGAACTGCGCGCCCGTTGGGCCCAGGAAGGCCAACCGGCGTGGTCTGATGGCGACGAGTTGACCCTGGTATGTGACCGACCGATCGCGGGGGCCATCGTCGGCCCGCTGTTCGAGATCCCCATGTGGCGCGTTGGCGACCTGCTCGTGCTCACTGTTCGGGTGCACCGTTTGCAGGAGGCGGTGCTGACCTACGGGTTCTGGCCGCTCGACGAGAGCGGCCGACCCGCCTTTACCGAACGGCCCGAACCCGACGGTCGCTGGCGTGGCCCTGCGGCCCGGCCGGCCGAGCCCACCAACGACGTCATTGTGGGCACCCTCGAGGAGCACCAAATCGACAGCCGCTCGCTGGGTCGGCCGCGCAAGGTGAGCGTCTACCGGCCCTCGGGCCACCGCGTCGACGAGCAGCTACCGGTGGTCTACGCCACCGACGGGCAGTGGGTCGGCGCGTACGCGCGTCGCGTCGATGCCGCCATCGAAGCGGGCCAAATCCCGCGCTGCGTGGTCGTGGCCTCCCATTCCAGCAGCCAACGTACCGGAGAGTACTTTCCCGGCTATGACCCGGCCGCCTACTCACGCCACGAGCACTTCCTAGTCGACGAGTTGCTGCCATGGGCCGAAGCCAATTTCGGCGTTGTCGCCGAGCCAAGCGGTCGAGCGATATTTGGTTGCTCCGATGGTGGGGCCCACGCGCTCGCCACCGCGATCAACCATTTCGAACGATTCGGTCACGCCATCGCCTATTCCTCGGGCATGCCGCCGAGCGGGTCCGAGCGGTGGCCGGCGGGCAAAGCTCCAAACATCCAGTTGTGTGCCGGGGTCCTCGAAGGCCAATTCCACCTGTCGACCTACGCCTGGCACGCGTACCTTGACATGACCGGCGTTACTCACCATTGGACCGAACGAGTGTGTGGCCACGAGTTCATCCAGTGGGTGGAAGAACTCCCCGCTGCCATCGGGCGAGCCTTCGGCTGACCATCCGCTTCGCGTCAGCGCATGGAGATGGTGCCCATGACGTCTTCGGTGCCCGCGGATGGCGCGGCGATCTCCACGATTCGCTCATCGACGTCGTCGTATTCCAGCCGTAGGGCCCGACACATGGTGGCGTGCAATCGATAGCTGGCCACGGCATAGGTGAGTTCGATGATGGCGACCTCGCTCAACTCGGCCACCAGCACCGCAAAGGTACCATCCGGTACGCGTCCGCCGCCGAGCACGAGATCATCGGCGTAGGCCAGCACGGCGCGTTCCAAAGGGGAGAAAACCTCCGCCGAAGCACTGGCCCATGCCGGTATGGCGGCAATCTGATCCTCGCGCACCCCCGCGGCGCGCGATGCCTTGCAGTGCTGGCTGAACACGAACTGGCTCTGCGCCGCGTAACCCGCCCGGGTTAGAGCCAACTCCCTCAATTTCGGCGACAGTTCCCGCTCGGGGCTGTTGAAGATACCGAACCCTGCGACCATGTGATCGAGCAGCGCCGGGGCCTGCGCGAACACCGACCACCAGTTACCCGGCGTGCCGGTGGCCGTGCCGGGCTCGGCCACCGGATCACGGTCGCCAAAGAGTCTTTGGTACATCGGCAGCACCGAAGCCGGGACTTCGCTGCGTGGGACCTGTCGAGTTCTCGTCACGGCGTTACTGTAGGTGCTCAAGAGCGAGCCCGAACTTACGAAGGGAAGCCGTCATGCCGGAGAACAGCGAATTCAAGTTAGGCGGAATAAACCATCTTGCGCTGGTGTCCAGCGACATGGCACGTACCGTGGACTTCTACACCAACGTGCTCGGTATGCCGCTCATCAAGACACTGGAGATCCCCGGCGGCGCGCAGCACTTCTTCTTCGACTGCGGCAACAACACCAGCGTCGCCTTCTTTTGGTTCCCTGAGGCCCCTGCTGCCCAACCCGGCATCTCCGGCGCGGGCAACCTCCCCGGCAGTGGGTCGCTCATCTCGGCGCACGGTTCGATGAACCACTTGGCGTTCGACGTGTCGCCCGAGCATTTCGACGAGTACGTCGACAAGCTCAAGGCGAAAGGCGTTGCCGTGTCCATCGTGTTGAACCATGACGACAGCGAGAGCACCATCGCCCGCGAACTGCACCCCGGAGTGTTCGTGCGTTCGGTGTACTTCCACGACCCCGATGGCGTGGTGCTCGAGTTCGCAGCCTGGACCCGCAGCTTCGGGCCAGAAGATGTGCTCGTCGCCCCAGCCGACGCCCAGGGCCGCCGGATGGCCGCCGCAGCACGGGCCTGAGCGCCACCAAGGAGACCCGCACGTGGTCACCCACCCACAACGGGGCAGGTGACCACGTGCTCGCTCACTCGCCCTTGAGGGCCTTCATGAACATGCCGTTGTCGAAATAGTCACGCCAGAACGTGATCTTCCCATCGTTGACCTCCCACACCCCGGTGACCGGGAGGGCCAGGGACTTGCCCTTCATCTCGAAGCGGTCGACCCGTTCGTTCATGACGACGTTGCCGGTACTCGCCTGGCGCAGCACCTCGAACTCCACCGGTCCCTTGCTGCGGAACATCGGCCCGAGGAACTCCAACATCTTCTCATGGCCGCGCATATCGCCGATCGGCACGTTGTCGTAGTAGCAATCTTCCGCCACCAACGCCATAGCGCTGTCCTGGTCCTTGCGGCCGACCGCCGCGATGAAATCGTTGACGACTTGCTCTGCACTCATCGGGAACCCCCTAGTAGCCGTGGTGGCTCGACCGTAGTGGCTGGCGGACCACCAAGGTGCAAGGCGAGACTGCAAAGGGCCGTCAGGGCAACCAGAAGCGGGGCGATATGACAGCGCAGTGGGTGCCCGAAGTGTTCCAGACACTGCTCGACAACGGCATTGGACAGGTGGCCTACGTACCCGACGCCGGGCTGGCCGCGCTGATAGAAATGGCCCAAGCCGAGCCACGGGTCACCGCCGTCGCCTTGTCCAGCGAACAAGAGGGTGTCGCCCTTCTCGCCGGCGCCTGGCTGGGCGGACAACGCGGTGCCCTGCTGATGCAGTCCAGCGGCGTCGGCAACTGCATCAACCTGCTCAGCCTCACCCAGACGTGCCGCTTTCCGCTGCTGATGGTGGTGACCATGCGCGGCCAGTGGGGCGAAGCAAACCCGTGGCAGGTCCCCATGGGCAGCACCGCCAAGGCGGTGCTCGAACAGGCCGGGCTGGTCGTTTTCGAAGTCGCCGAGGCCGACCGCGTGGCCGAGACCGTGGCCGCCGCCGCCACGATGGTCTTCAACGGCCCCCGCGCCGCCGCGGTGCTCATCAGTCAGCGGATTGTTGGCGCCAAAACCTTCACCGCGGCTGCCACCGTCACTGGACAGCCCCGATGAGCGACGTCAGGGTCGATGACAGCCGGTCGGACCGCTACCCGCTGCGCCGTCGTGAGGTGGTGGCAGCACTGCTCGCGGACACTGAGGAGCTGCTCATCGTGACCGGGCTCGGCGCCCCGTCCTGGGACGCCGCCGCCGCAGGCGACCGCGATCGAACCTTCCCCCTGTGGGGAGCCATGGGTGGCGCCGTGTCGATGGGACTCGGTCTGGCCCTGGCCCGACCGCAGGACCGGGTCCTGGTGCTCACCGGGGACGGCGAGTTGCTGATGGGCCTCGGATCGTTGTCCACGGTCGGCTCCCAGCAGCCCGCCAACCTCGCGGTGGTCGTTCTGGACAACGAACGTTACGGGGAGACCGGCGGCCAGCGAACCCATACGGCCCGCCACACCGACCTCGCCGCGGTCGCCGCGGCCTGCGGTTGGCCGAGCACATGGACCGTCTCGGAGCAGACTGCGGCCGACGAGCTACCAGCACGGCTGTGGAGCGAGCGCGGGCCACGGCTCGCGGTAGTCAAGATCGCGGCCGCCAACGAGCCGCTGGTGATGCCGCCACGAGACGGCACCTGGCTCAAGGAACGCTTCCGCCGAGCACTGCAGGTCGCCCCGCACTCCTGAAGCACCGCGGACGCTTCGCTTACGCCAGCCGGTGGAACTCGTCGGCACCAGCGAGGACGGCGCCCCACACGTCACCGTCGCTGCCCGCAGATTGCACCGGTCGAGCCAGGTGCCACAGGCTGACCAGCTGTTCGCCGCTCTCGTCGAGCACATGATGGCCAGACCAGGACCCCACCGAGCCGTGGGGGCTGAAATCCACCGCGAAGGCGAAGGCGTCGCCCACCGCGAAGCCATGAAGCGCATAGACCCGATCGGGGTACGGGCTTGCCGCCCCCGAGCGGAACGTGCCCAGCAAGGCGTGGCCGCCAGGCTCCGCTTCAAGCTGCACAATGGACCCGAGCCAGTTCTGCCACCGACCGACGAGTGTCGTGGGGCCACTCAGCACCTGCAAGCCCCGCAACTGTGTTTCGATCGCCATGAGCGCTCCTCCGTCTGTCTGCTCTGATCCTGCCTTGGAACGGTCCGGATTTGAAGGGGCCATGGTCCCCCTCGAATCGACGCCCACCGCCCCGACGCGACCGGCCAACGCTGACCACGGGCCGAACTGCAAAAATGGCACCGCGCCGGGTCCCGAACAGCTCGGGTCCCGGCGCGGGCAGAACCATCGATCAGCGAGGCGCGCCGCCGCGGATCAGCCGGCCGGGCAGGGCGCCGGTGTGCTCGCCGTTTTCGTAGGTGATCTCGCCGTGGCACACCGTCATTCGGTAGCCCTGGGCCCTTTGGATGAGACGCTTGCCACCGGCGGGAAGGTCGTAGACCATCTCCGGGTCCTCGAGGCGGAGATGCTCGTAGTCAATGAGGTTGAGGTCGGCCCGATAGCCGGGCGCGATGACCCCACGGTCGGTCAGCCCGTACAGGTTGGCGGTGTCCTGGGTCATCTTGTGCACCACGAACTCGACGGGCAATGTGTCGCCTTTAGTGCGGTCACGGGTCATGTAGCACAGCATGTAGGTGGGCACGCTGGCATCGCACAACACGCCGCAATGCGCGCCGCCATCAGACAGGCCGAATACCGAATGCTCATGCTTGATGGCCTCAATCTGCATGTCGAGGTTGCCCCGGTACTTGCCGAACAGGAACAGAATCGGCCGCTGTTCGGCCATGACATCCATGAGCGCTTCGCGCACCCCGATGCCCTTGGCCTCGGCGATGCCGGCGATTGAATCCTCATAGGAGGGCTCATAGCTGAGATCGGTCGGCAACACGTACATCTTGTGCCAGGTTGAGATCATCTTGTTGGTGTCAGCGAAGCGGGAGCTCTTGGCCTCCTCCGCCAGGACCTTGGCCCGGAATGCGGGGTCGAGAAGCATGGCTCGCTGCTCGGGGTAGGGCAGGTCCTTGATCTCGGTATAGGCCGGGAACTGCCGCATCGGGTTGAGGGTGCCCTCCAACGTCATCAGCACCGACGCCGGACGGGCGCCGACCTGCGGACGGATCTGTAACCCTTCGGCGTTCAGCTTGTCGGCAAGATCCCAGATGCCCTGCACCGCACCGGCAGCGGGCACCAGGAAGGTCATGGGCCGACCGGTGAGCCGGGCGATGTGTTCGATCCAGGTCAACTCCTCGACCTTGTCGAGATGGTCGGAGATGATCTCCATGGCGCCGTGGTCGAACCCGACGAATGCCTCGGCGATGGCCACCATCTCATCAGCGGCGGCGTTGGTGCCCGGAATCAGGTTTCCCGCCTTGTCGAGGTGGCCGTAGAAGCGTGACGTGGAGAACCCAAGCGCCCCGTCGGCGAGGGCTTGACGGGTGAGCTCGGACATAGTGGCCATGTCTTCGGACGTGGCGTCCTCGTAGCAACGCTCACCCATCACGTAGTGCCGCAAGGCCACATGGGGCACCTGGGCGCCGATGTCAACGGTGTACGGCGTGTCGATGACATCGAGATATTCGCCGAAGCTCTCCCAGCCCCACGGCAAGCCCTCGTGCAGCGCCGTGCCCGGAATGTCTTCGACGCTCTCCATCAACTCGACGAGTTCGTTCTCGCTGCCGGGCCGCACCGGGGCGAACCCGACTCCACAGTTGCCCATGACCACCGTGGTTACCCCGTGCCAGCTCGACGGTGTGACCTGCTTGTCCCAACAGACCTGGCCATCGAAGTGGGTATGGATGTCCACAAACCCCGGGGTGAGCAGCTGACCCTGGGCGTCCACCACGCGCCCGGCGACGTGACCGCTCAGCTGGCCGACATGGGTGATACGGCCATCCTTGACCGCGACATCGGCCATGAAGCCCGGCGTACCCGTGCCGTCCACCACGAACGCGTTGGTGATGAGTAGATCGTCCACGAAACCCCCCGAAACCCAACGGCGCACCCTGCACCAATGAGAAAGGTACCTGCCCCCGGTGGACCTTCGCCTATCCTGCGGCGCACAGCAGAGGGGAATGCCCATGTCCAGCCACGCGTCCTACGAAGCAATCCTCGTCGAACAGCACGACACGGTGGCCGTGATCACCTTGAACCGACCCGAACGGCTCAATGCGTGGACCCCGACCATGGCCCGCGAGTTGAGTGCCGCGCTCACCACCGCCGACATGGATGACACCGTGCGGTCGATAGTGATCACCGGCTCGGGTCGGGCCTTTTGCGCCGGGGCCGACCTTGGCGCCGGCAGCGACACCTTCGACGACCGCGCCAACCGCGATCGCACGGCGGGAGACCCCACCCCCGAGGTCCTGCCCTACCAGCTACATAAGCCAGTCATCGCGGCCATCAACGGTGCGGCGGTGGGCGTGGGCATCACCTACCCGTTGCTCGCCGACGTTCGTATCGTCGCCGAGGACGCCAAGTTGCAGTTCGCCTTCGTCCGCCGCGGCCTGCTGCCCGAACTGGCCAGCCATGCCATCCTGCCGCGCGTCATCGGCTTTTCCAATGCCGCGGATCTGCTGCTGAGCGGCCGCATGTTCTCCGGCCGCGAGGCCGCCGCCCGGGGACTGGCATCAGAGGCGGTGCCCGCGGCGGAGGTCCTCGACGCGGCCCTGCGGCGCGCCCACGAGTATGCACTGGCGGCGCCGGTTTCAGTGGCGGCAACCAAACGACTGCTGTGGCAGAACCTCGGTGCTGACATCGCGGCCACCGTTGCGGTGGAGGTCCCCGTGTTCGCATGGTTCGGCCGCCAGCCTGACGCCCACGAAGGGGTGACCTCCTTCCTGGAGAAACGCGAGCCCCGCTGGACCATGAGCGCAACCACGCACGTTCCGCCTTGGCCCAGCTGAGCTCGGGCGGCGTCGAACGCCGTATGGGCGCCGCAGCGGCCGGTTAACCTGGCCAACCACGATGCGGGTGCGGATCTTTCTCGGGGTTGCCACCGTGGCTGCGACTGTCGCCACGTTGGGGGTGTTGGTGTCAGGTGGGCCAGTCCAGTCCCTACACCTGCTGCGCACCGTCGTCCCGATACATCGCTTGGTGCCGGCCACGGACTCCGCGGCCGCCGGAAGAGAAATCGAGACTCCCCCAACCACGGCGGCCTTGGCGGCATCCTCGCAGCACGAACGTTCGATTACTGACTCATGCCGCGGGGCCGAGGACGCCGTGGCCTCGCTCGGCCCGTATCCGGCGGCCGGAACGAACGCCGAGGCGGAGCAAAGCACCGGCGCCGAAGCTGACCCGCTCGACGGTGACACGGCGGCTTCCGAGCGCTGGAGCATCATCAACACCGAGGGCGACATCGACGCATCGGACCGGGCCGACTACGAGCAGATGGCGCTCGCCCACCAGGGCGAAGGGGGGCCCGAACCGCTGGTACTGCGCTGGACCACGGAGATAGTCGGCTCGCCCGTGGTCGAGCTCGAAGAGGTCGCCTGCGTCGCCGCGGCCGCCTACCGTGACCCCCGAGGCTGGAACCTCGACGGAGCGATCATTTTCGAACGCGTCGAGACCACCGAGGAGGCCGACTTCGTCTTGGTGTTGGCCGAAGCGGTCTACGTGCCCGACTTCTCCGATTCGTGTCTGCCCTGGCTGACAGGTCTTCCCGACGCGAGCTGCACGGTGGGCAACTACGTGATCATCAACGACCTACGCTGGCGGGACGGCGCGCTGGGCGATCCCATTCCGCTTGAGGTGTTCTGGATCCACGAGATCAACCACGAGACTGGCCACTGGCTGGGTCAGGGCCATTTCAGCTGTCTAGGCGGTGTCGCGGCGGTCAACCAGCAGCAATTCCGTTCCCTGGACGGCTGTAGCGCCAACACCTGGCCACTGGAGTTCGAGAGGGCCATGGTCGCCGTCCGATTCGGGCTGTGGCCCTCAGTGGGCGCGTACGAGCCTTACGACGAACTGGGCTGGTACAGCGGCGAGGAGTCCACCGACATCTTCGACGAGTACGAAATGGATGAGCCCGAGTACGAGTACGAGTACGAACCCGAACCCGAACCCGAACCCGAACCCGAACCCGAACCCGAACCCGAACCCGAACCCGAACCCGAACCCGAACCCGAACCGACGGACTGAACGGCGCCAAGCGACGACGGCGTCAGTTACTTAGTAGGCGTGCGCTTGCCGTAGTTCTTGAAGGTGTCGTTGAGGTGGGTAATCACCGACGCCAGCTTGGCATTGCGGCCTTCGAGCAGACGCGGTGCGAACTGCGCCAACCCCGCGACATCCCAGCGGCCCTCGGTCACGATGATCTTGTCCTCGTTCAGCGACCAACCGCCGTAGAGGCCGACCTCGTTGCCACCGACATGGAACACGCCACCGGTGAAGGGGCAATCAGCAGTCATGAGATAGGCAACCAGCGGGCTGATGTTGGCCGGATCGAACACGTCGAACTCGCTTGGGTCCTCGGGAGGCGCGACGACATCGCCCAGTCCAGGGGTCTGCAACGTCATACGCGTCCGAGCTACCGGGGCGAGACAGTTGGCCCGCACGCCGTAGCGGCTGAGCTCTTGGGCCATCACGATGGTGGCGGCGGCGATCCCGGCCTTCGCCGCGGTGTAGTTGGTCTGGCCCGGGTTACCCAACATGGCACCCGACGCGGTGTTGACGATGGCGGCGTTGACCGGCGCTCCGGTCTCCTTGGACTTCTCCCGCCAGTAGGCGGAAGCCCACCTTGATGGCACGAAATGGCCCTTGAGGTGCACGGCGACAACCGCATCCCACTCGGCCTCGGTCATGTTGACCAGCACGCGGTCACGCAGAATGCCGGCATTGTTGACCAGACCGTGCAGGTCACCGAAGGCCTCGACCGCGGTGTTGATGAGTCGCTGGCCGCCCTCCCAGTCGGTCACCGAGTCGGTGTTGGCCACCGCCTCGCCGCCCATGGCCTTGATCTCAGCCACGACCTCCTGCGCCGGGCCAGCGTCTGCGCCGCTCCCATCCACGTTGCCGCCGAGGTCATTGATGACCAGCTTGGCGCCTTCAGAGGCCAACAGCAGCGCATGCTCACGACCGATGCCGCGGCCTGCGCCGGTGACGATGATTACCCGTCCGTCTAGTGCTCCCATGAGACCGATCGTAGTGGCCTGACCAGCCGGGTTCGAAGCCGACCCTCGCCGCGTGCTCGCCGGCGATTCGGCGACGATTCGTGGCGATCGGTCCTAGTCGGCTGGCTCCTCGCTGGTTGGGTCGGCCAAAGGCTCCGCATCGGCCACCGGCCCCGCCCTCGGACCGCCTCGCTTGGACACAGCCAGGCGTTGGGTCGGGTAGATGCCGCGATGGGTGCAAAACACATAAGCACCGACACACCCAACCGCCAGCGGGATGATGAGGTCCGCGCCGAACAACTCCACCCCCATCACGGTGCACGCCAGCGGGGTGTTGGACACCGCGCCGAACACCGCCACCAGGCCGACGGCCGCCAACACCGGCACCGGCACCTGCAACGGTCCGGCCAACGCCGCACCCAGGGTGCTGCCCATTACGAACAGCGGGGTGACCTCACCCCCAGGAAAGCCACTGGCCAAGGTCACCGATGTGAACAGCAGCTTGAGGGCGAACACGGCGAGGGACAACTCGACCCCGACCAGAGCCTCGTCGGCCAGCGGCAACGACAACCCGAGGTACTGCCGGCCGAAGACGGTGGCCAGTCCAACGATGGCCAGGCCGCCGAGCATCGGGCGCAACGGCGGCCAACCCACCCGCGACGCGAGCAGCGCCTTGAGTCGATGGGTCAGCAGGACGAACGCCGTGCCGGCCAAGCCGAACGCCACGGCCGCGACGGCGACCTTGACGAGCAGGACCCCATCCAGTGATGCCAAAACTGGCGCACGGACCGCGTGGCGAGCGCC
The DNA here is from genome assembly GCA_945906305.1 of Ferrithrix thermotolerans DSM 19514. Classification (GTDB taxonomy): domain Bacteria; phylum Actinomycetota; class Acidimicrobiia; order Acidimicrobiales; family CAIXPF01; genus CAIXPF01. Next base: position 107,065 of record CAMDQT010000005.1, read on the forward strand.
CAGCGCTCGACACACCGAGTCGCCGATCACTGCCGCGGTCAACGCCGGGACCAGAGCCTCGAAGTGCATGCGGCCGATCGAGGGCACCTCAAGGGCAAACACGGTGCCGGCCATGGGCACCCCGAACACGGCCCCGAATCCTCCGGCCAGCGCCGCGATCAGAAGCAGGCGACGGTCATGCTCGTCGAGACGGCATACCCGGGCGAAGCAATCGCTGAGGCTGCCCGCCATCTGCAGCGCCGTTCCTTCCCGACCGGCGGAGCCGCCGAAAAGGTGCGTCGCCCACGTTCCGACCAGCACCAGAGGCGCCATGCGCCGCGGCACCCAGTCCTGGCGCTGGTGGATCTCATCGATGAGCAGCCCGACCCCAGCGCGGCTGCGGCCAGCGAGATAGTGCTGGGCCGAACCGATGCCAAGACCCGCCAGAGGCAGCAGGTACAGCAGCCACGGGTGTGAGATGCGGGTCTCGGTGACCCAATCCAGCCCGGCGAGAAACACTGCGGACGAAACCCCCGCCAGGACCCCTGCCACCGCTCCGAGCGCCATCGCGCGGACGAGGCACAGCACCGGGCGAGCCTCCCCGACCAGCAATTGGCGGGCTCGTTGCAGATGCGTTCGGTCCATGCTCAGCCCCTTACGATACCGGCGAATGCCCGCGGCCGCCGCGCGGCATTGTCGTTCTCGGGGTATCGTGCGGGAGTCGGGCCAGGGCCAGGGCCAGGGCCAAGGCCAAGGCACGGGCCGGCACGGCACGCACCCTTGCTAGTTAGTCGCACGTTGACAGGAGCTTCCGCACATGGAACTGCAGGCCGAACACAAGCTGAAATATGCCGGGGCGGTCGACGCTGACGGTCACATCCTCGAGCCGAAGGATCTCTGGGAGCGCTACCTCGAGCCCAAGTACCGTGACCGGGCGCTGCGCTTCATCCGCGACGACAACAACCTTGAGCAACTCGTCTACGACAACAAGCCCTCCAAGATGGCGGCCAAGGGTATGCCCTCAACGCTCGGGGCGATGGGCTGCACCGACCTGGCAAAGCTGCAGTTCGACCCCGAGCAAACCTACGAGCGGAACTCGCCGTACGGCTCGACTGATCCCAGGCAGCGCCTGGATCTGCTCGATTCCGAGGGCATCGACGCGGCGCTGATCTACACGACCGTCGGCTTGCTGTGGGAGGCCGAGGTCAAAGACCCGGAGCTGTCCCAGGCCTACACCAGGGCCTATAACCGCTGGGTCACGGAATGGTGCCGCGGCGGCGAAGGCCGCCTGTTCGCCACCGCCCATCTATCCCTAACGGACCCCACGGGCGCGGCGGCGGAGATCACCAGGGCGGTCGGCGAGGGTGCCGTCGGCGGGTACGTCGCTCCGTTCACCCACGATGCCAAGCCGTTCGGCCACCCCGACCACGACATTCTCTTTGCCACGTGCCAGGACCTCGACGTCCCACTGGCGCTACATCCCACCTTCGAGCCGCAGTGGACAAAGGGCGAGCGGATGGGTACCTGGGAGAATGTCAAGAACCTCAGGCTGCTGCCGATGGTGATGGCTTCGGACGGTGTACGCCAACAGTTCACAACCCTGTTCGACTACGGGGTCTTCGACAAGTTCCCCAAGCTGCGCGTCGTGGTGCTTGAATCGGGCGCGGGGTGGATCGGCTACTGGCTCGACCGTCTCGACGCGGTGTTCAAGCACACCCCGCTGGCCAAGCGGGTGCCGCTGGAAAACCCGCCGAGCTGGTATTTCGAGAACCGTTGCTGGATCTCCTGTGACCCTGACGAACGTACCGTGCCGCACCTCGCCGAGCGCTTCGGTGCTGACCGGTTCATGTGGGCTTCCGACTTCCCCCACGTTGACCATACGCCAGAGTATGTGAAGGACTTGGAGGACCTTGCGGGGATGTTCCCCGACGAGACCCGTCGAGCCTTCCTCGGCGACAACGTACGCAAGCTGTTCAAGCTGCCGACGCCAGCCACCGTGTAAGCACGCCACGGTCCGGGCCCAGGCGGCTCGGACCGTAGCGCGGCAGCCGATCGTGGTGCTCAGCGGTCGAGCCTGGCCACCTGCGGAAAGAGACCGGCCCGACCCAACAGGGCCGGTACCTCGTGACGGAGTTGCCGGGCGAGCCAATCGGTCACTCCGAGCAGGGCATCGAGATCGATACCAGTGTCATAACCCATGCGCTCGAGCATCCAGGCCACGTCCTCAGTGGCGATGTTACCGGTGGCGTTCGGCGCGAAGGGACAGCCACCCACCCCGCCGAGCGAGGCATCGAGCCGACGCACCCCGGCCGCCACCGCCGCCGCAGCATTGGCGAGACCGGTATTGCGGGTGTTGTGGAAGTGCCCTCGCAACGCCACGTCGCCGACCAGGTCGCCCAACACCGCGAATCGCTCGGTGACGTCGGTGGGTACGCCACAGCCAATCGAATCGGCGAGGACCACCTCTGCCGGGCACGCCTCAAGTACCCGTTTGGCCACCTCGACCACAGTGGCGGTAGGCACCTCACCCTCGTAGGGGCAGCCGAAGCCCATGGAGATGGTGACGGTGGGCCGGACCCCATCGGCGTGGGCCCGCCGGGCGAGACGGTCCCACCCCGCGATCAGATCGTGCACGGTCGAGCCTTGGTTCTTGTCGGCGAAGGTCTCCGTGGTGGTCACCACCATGTTGATCTCCTCCACCCCAGCAGCAAGGGCCCGCTCGTAGCCCCGCTCGTTGAGGACCAACGCGGTAAAGCTGACACCGTCGCGTCGAGGAAGACCGGCGAGGACCGCTTCGGCGTCTGCCATCTGCGGCACTCGGGTGGGATGGGCAAAGCTGACGGCCTCGATCCGGCGCAGCCCGGCCGCCACCGCAGATTCGATGAGTGCCACCTTGGTGGCCGTCGATAACAGCATCGCTTCGTTCTGGATACCGTCGCGGGCGCACACCTCGATGATCTGCACCGCTGGACGCCGCGCCTCGATCTGCTGGCTCACCGTTGGACCCCCTTGTCCGGCCCAAGCGTAATGGCGCTGTTCGCTCCGGCATCGCCCGAGGCGGGTGCCGCGTCGTTGAGCGGCGCCAGGCGACGGGCGGCTGAACCCAGCCGCCACGAGCAGAACGCGCCGGCCATCGACAGCACCGAGGCCGCCACAAACACCGCCACGAAAGACTCAGCCCGGTCCGCGATGATGCCCGCAATCTGCGGGCCGGCCAGCTGCGTGGCGCCGAAGACGAAGGTGAGCGAACCGAATGCCGCGCCGAACGCCCGGCCATGCAGGTGATCGGCCACCACCGCACCGATGGCGGTCGGTGTGCCCGACACACTCAGTCCGAAGCCGATTGCCGCCAAGACCACCGGCACGAACGAAGCGGTCAGTGCCAACAATGGGGCGCACGCCATGATGAGAAAGCCCGCCACCATCAGCCTCGGTCGGCCGAAACGGTCAGACAGCCGCCCGAATGCAACCCCGCCGAACACCGAGGCCAAACCCAACAACGACAACACGTTGTTGGTGGAGGACGGAGACCAGCCTGCGTCTTGGAGTTGGGTGACGAAGAAGTAGAAGAACAACGAGTAGCCCGCGCCGAACAGGCCGAAGGCACCCACCAGATAGGTCCAACCCGGCACCTGACGGATGACCGTGGTAGGCACTCGGGCCGGGCTCTCCGCGTCAGATATGGTCCGGGGACTGCGCACCAAAAGCGCCACGGCGATGCACACCACCAGGGCCACCCCCGCCTCGATGGCATAGACCGGCCGCCAGGCCCCCACCCCGGTAACGGCACGCACGGCGTTGGTCAACGGCCCGATCACGAAAATGCCCAGACCGATGCCGGAGCCCACCACTCCAAGGGCCAGGCCGCCCCGGGCGGGGCCGACCAGCGACGCCGCCAATCCGGGAGCGGGTACCCACACCCCAGCGCTGCCCAGCCCAGCGATGAACAGTCCAATGGCCAGGGTTTTGAACCCCGATGCCGTGGCCAGCACGGCCAGCCCCACGGTGGACATCGCCAACCCGGCCTTGATGATGGTGGCGGGCTCCCGCCAAGTTGATAGCCACGACACCAGGCCGGTGCCCGCCAGGTAGGCGCCGAGGCTGACAGTACCCAGGCTGCCCGCCCGGGCCAGCGAGCCCAGCAGATCGTCGTTAATGGCCCTGAGCAATACCGGGTAGGTGAACCGGCCGAAGGACTGCGCCACCATCGACGACAACAAGATCAGCCCCAGAAAAAGAATCACCCGGGGCGCGAGACGATCGGTCCGCGCGTCCCAGGGCGGACCAGATCCCGACGGTACCTGCTCCGCGCTCAACGGATTCGACCATCACGATGAGGGCTGGTCGGACTCCAGCCTTGGTGATCGTGTTTCGCCGAATTCATCGATCCCTCCGTCACCATTGCCAAGACCGTGGCCGCGGTGCAACCGTGAACCTATCGTTTCGCGCCACCGTGGCGCCGCGCCCTTGGACCCTGCGGGCCGAGCACGTGGCGGGCCCGGCAGCCGGTAGAACCGGCCCAGGGATCGACAACCAGCGCGCTCCTCCGTGGCGATTCGACGTCGATTCGCCGCGCCTAGGCTTCCGCCATGACCAAGGTCGGCTACCTCCTCCCCACCCGCGAAGCAATCATGGCCGCCCAGCCCGCGACGGCCCGCCTGCTGCACCTCGCCGAGCAGGCCGAGCGGTTGGGGTTCGACTCGGTATGGGTCGGTGACTCGCTCCTCGCCCGCACCCGCCACGAGCCGCTGACCCTGCTCGCGGCGCTCGCCGCCCGTACCGAACGAGTGCAGCTTGGCACGGCCGTACTCTTGGCCGGCCTACGTAACCCCGTGGTGTTGGCCCAGATCGTGGCCACGGTGGACCGCCTCGCCGAGGGACGCCTCATCCTCGGGGTGGGCGTCGCCGCGGACACCCCGGCGGTGCGAGCCGAGTTCGCCGCCGCTGGCGTGGCCTTCGAGCAGCGGGTTGGCCGTCTGGTCCATGGTCTGCGGCTGTGTCGCGAGCTGTGGAGCGGCGAGTCCGTCGAGTGGGATGGCCCGTACTGGACGCTGAGCGGGCAAAGCCTGCAACCGACCCCGCACCGGCCCGGTGGACCGCCAATCTGGGTCGGTGGATCCGCCGCCGCGGCCTTAGCCCGGGCTGGCCGACGCTACGACGGATGGTTTCCCGTCGGCGGCGAAGTCGCGGGATTCAAATCCGGTATGCAAACGGTGCGTCAAGCTGCCGCCGATGCCGGCCGCGACGCCGCAGCCATAACTGGTGCCGCCTACATCACCGTGGCCATCCACGATCGGCCCGAAGAGGCCGAGGCGATGGTCGAGCGCTACCTCGCCGGCTACTACGCGCCCGCACCAGCGGCGGTCATGCGCAAGCTGCAAAACTGTTACGCCGGGCCGATCGAAGGTGCGGCGGAGTACCTCACCGGTTTCGTTGAGGCGGGGGCACAGCATCTGTGCCTGCGCTTCTGCGGGGACCACGACGAGAACCTGGAGCGCTTCGCCGCCATCGCCGCCCAGTTGGATTGAAACGGCTGAGTTCGGTTTGTTCGCCGCCACCCGACGCGGTCAGGCTCGGTCAGTGGACTGGATCGATTTCCTCCAATTGCAGCGCACGCCGGACCCCACACAGTGGCTGCTGCCAGTGACCGATTCGGTCACCGGCGGCGCAGGGCAACTGTTCGGCGGATGCGGGGTCGGAGCGGCGGCGGCGCTGCTCGAGGAACTCACCGGCAAACCGCTGGCCTGGGTGACCGCCCAGTTCCTCTCCAACGCCTTTCCGCCCGAGCAGTTGGAACTGCAAGTCGACATAGCCGTGCAGGGTCACAACTTCTCCCAGGCTCGGGCGACGGGTCGAGTTGGCGACCGCGAGGTCTTCACCGTGCTGGCCGCGTTGGGCACCAAGCGTTTCGACGGTTGCGGCCAATGGCGGACCATGCCGGACGTACCCGACCCGCCGCGCTGCGCTCCCTGCACGGATTTCGGTCCGCAGCCGGGCGGCTTGAGTCGGCGGCTCGAACGCCGGGTGGCGGTCGGACCCTGGGGTGACGAGAAGTGCAGCCCGACAGGCACCATGCGGGTCTGGGTCCGGCTACCCGAACGACTCGTCGGCACGACCGTCGGGTTGTGCATCGCGGCGGACTTCCTGCCCATGGGTCTGCGCGCCGCCATCGGCCGGTCGTTGTTCGGGACCAGCCTGGACAACACCGTGCGCTTCGTGGCCCGGGCCGACACCGAATGGGTGCTGGCCGACATGCAGACCGAAACCCTGGTGCAGGGCGTCGGTCACGGATCAGTGCAGTTGTTCTCCTCGGACGGCGAGTTGCTCGCGATCGCCTCGCAGAGTTGTGCGCTGCGCGAGATGAATGACTGACCGCCGGGCGTCAGGTCAGCTCGAAATAGGTCCGCAACGGCTCTGGGGTGCGTTCACGGTCGAACTCGAACAATTCGAGCAATACCGCGTCGGGCCCCGAGACCATGGCATAACGGAACTGTTCCGCCTCCTTGATCCCCCGGGGAACTGCGACCCCCCCGGCCTGTAGGCGAGCCACCACCGCCGGTAAATCGGTGACGTTCATGCCGAGGTGGTTGATGGGACCGCGTTGGTTGGGAGCCTGGTCGTAGAAATTGAGCCGCCCCGACCCCACCCGCACCAAGACGTTGCGGGAATTGGCGAGGGCCACGTCGGCGACCACCTCGGCATCGAAGAACCGGGTGTAAAACCCCAAGGCCCCGTCGAGGTCGGCGGACATCAAATGGGCATGATGAAAGCTGGTCATGGCGGCAGTCTCCACTGTTTGTCGCTGCCTGACACCGACCGAACCTGCGCTGGACGTGGCGCGGTTCGAGCAGCGTGCGATACTGGCGGCACACCGCGTCCCATTGAGGAGGCCGCGGCACGGGCAACGCAGGGGCGCTAGCACCACGGCCAAGGGGAGACCATGACGACGAAGACCCAGGAGTACTACGACGCCATCAAGGTGCGTTTCGGCGAGGAGCGCGACCTTCGGCTGTCCTATCGGCCCGAGGGCACATCGCAGTACATCACCGAACTTGCAGGCAACCTTGCCCGCTACGAAGAAGACACCTTCGCGCCCGAGGTCACGCCGCGCGAGGCCATCAACGACCACGTCGAGGTCCTGTTCATCGGCGGCGGATTTTCGGCGCTGCTGACTTCGGGCCGCTTGCGCGAGCGAGGCGTGGAGTCGATCCGCATCGTGGAGCGCGGCGGCGACGTCGGCGGCACCTGGTATTGGAACCGTTATCCCGGTATCGCCTGCGACGTGGTCGCCTACGACTACCTCCCGCTGCTCGACGAAACCGGCTACATCCCGTCGCGCCACTACGCCGGCGGCGAGGAGATCTACAAGTACTGCCAGCTCATCGCCCGCAAGTACGACCTCTACGGCCTCGCCGTGTTCCAGACCACCGTCACGTCCACCACCTGGGACGAAGCCGCCAAGGTTTGGCGGGTCACCACTGACCGCGGCGACACCATGACCGCCACGTTCGTGATCTGCGCCAATGGCACGCTCACCAAGCCCAAGCTGGCCCGAATCGCCGGCATGGAGAGCTTCGCCAAGCACTCCTTCCATACCTCGCGCTGGGATTACGACTACACCGGCTCCGACCTTGAGAACCTCAGCGACAAGGTCGTTGGGATCATTGGAACCGGTGCCACAGCAGTGCAGGCCATCCCCCACCTCGGCGCCAACGCCAAGGAACTGTTCGTATTCCAGCGCACGCCATCCTCGATCGACGTGCGCGACGACTGGGAGACGGACCCCGCGTGGGCGGCAAAGCTCACCTCGGGTTGGCAAGCCGCACGGCGTGAAAAAGCCTTCACCGAGCCCCCCCTGACCAACCTGCAGCTGGACCGTCGAACCACCTACACCGCAGAGCAGAAACTTCAGGCGCAGGAGAACTCAAACATCGACTACATGATGCGCATCCACAAGCGCATCGACGAGATCGTCGAGGACAAAACCACCGCCGACGCCCTCAAGCCGTGGTACATGTTCATGTGCAAGCGGCCGTGCTTCCACAACGACTACCTCCCCACCTACAACCGGCCCAACGTGCACCTGATCGACACCCACGGCCAGGGCATCACCGAGATCGGCCCGGGTGGTCCGATCTTCGAAGGCAAGGAATACCAGCTCGACCTGCTCATCTACGCCACCGGCTTCGAGGTGCAAAAGACCGGCACGTGGAACCGTATTCTTGGCCAGGGCGGCTTGGACCTGCAGGACAAGTACGTCGACGGTGTCCGCACCCTGCTCGGCATTCATACCCATGGGTATCCAAACATGTTCATCATGGGCGGCTACCAGGCGTCGTTCAACTTCAACCTGACCGACGTGCTCCAGGCCCAGGGTGACCACATCTCCGCCTGCATCGACTACGCCCGTACCAATGGGTACTCGACCATTGATTGCACCGAATCGGCCGAGGACTGGTGGGTGGAACAGGTCATCGAGCACCGCGGCAAGACCAACCGCAACGCCGAATGCACCCCCGGTTATTACAACTTCGAAGGTGAATTCAACCGCCGCCAAGACGGCAACTACAACGGCGGGTTTCCCAAGTACTACGCCCACCTCGGTGGGGCCAGGGAAAAGATGACGGAGAACTTCGCCTTCGGGTCGTGATTTCTGCCCGCGGATACCGAATACCTTCCACGAGGCTGGCGAATCGACATCGATTCGCCAGCCTCGGCGCGTGTGCTCAGCTCAACACCCGCCACTGCACCAGGGTGAAGGGGGTTGGGCTGTCGTTGTGGTCCTCGAAGACCGCTTGCACGCGGTCCCCGATGGCAAAACGCTGTAGCGGGTCACCCACGAGGTTGCCGACCATACGGACCCCACCGCAATCGGGTAACTCGACGAGCACCACGGTATAGGGCACGGCATCGGCCAATGCGCTGTGCACCGGATGCCAGGGCCGCTGCCAGGAGTACAACACCCCTTCGGGTGGCACCGACTCCCAGCCGATGGCCAAGGAACGGCAGCCATGGCAGTTCCATTCCGGACCCCATTGCCAAGTACCACATTGGCCACAGTGCTGGACCCACAATTCGTGGCGCCGGGTGCCGTCCCAATAGGGACGGTCGAGCCCGTCGCGGGCCGGCACCGGAGCGGGCAGACCTTGCGGTAGGACATACTCGCCCATCAGCCCAACACCTCTGCGCGGCCGAAGATGGCGGCGGAGACGACCTCGACCATCGGCCCCGCGTTGACGAAGCTGACCTTGGCCCCTGGCACCTGGTTGGTCGACTCGCCCCGCACCTGGCGTATGGCCTCGATCACCAAACCAAGACCGTGCATGTAGCACTCGGCCAGGTTGCCGCCGCTGGTGTTCAGCGGCAGCTTGCCGCGAGGGGCGATCAGGTTGTCGAAGGTGAGCACCTCATTGGCCGACTCGTAGGTACAGAACCCACTCTCGATGAGGCTCATCACTACCGCCCCCGTGAAGTTTTCGTAGCTCTGCACCACATCGACCTCGGCCGGGGTCACCCCGGCCTGGGCAAACAGCCGCGGGATGACCGGCTTGAGCGAGGAGGTTACGTAATCGGGCTGGTTGTGGCCGGCGACGCCCGAGCGGCGGGGCCCACCCTGCTGGGCGGCGAGCACGTAGACCGGCCGATCGGAAAGGTCACGGGCCCGCTCCGCCGACATGACGATCACCGCCGCCGCGCCGTCATTCTCAAGGCACAGGTCATAGAGGTGGAACGGCTCGGTGATCCAGCGGGAAGCGTCGTAGGCCTCCGCGGTGAGCGGACGGCCGTACATCACGGCACGAGGGTTGTTCTGCGCATGGTGATAGGCCGCGAGTGACACCGCCTTGAGGGTGTCAGGGCTGATGGCATGGTCGTGGAACAGCCGGGTGGTGCGCATCGCATAGGTCTGCGCCGGCGACATCACCCCGTACGGCACGGTCAGCGCTGCCGAACCGGAGATCGTGCTGCTTTTAGCGCCCTGACCGAACCGGCCGAACTGGCCCTGGGCCAAACCGCGGTACGCGACCACACAATCCGCCGAACCTGACAGCACCGCCAAACAGGCGTTTTGCACCGCCGCTGCCGCCCCGCCACCGCCACCGCCCCATTGCATGTTCGAATAACGGATCACCTCGCCGCCTAGCGCGGCAGAAAGCCGAGCCGGAGTGTTGCGGTCGTTGGAATAGGAGCAGAAGCCGTCGATGCTCGACGGTTCGATGCCGGCGTCGGCGCAGGCCGCAACGATGGCCTGTAGCACCAAGACAAACTCCGGATCGGGCGACTGCCCCCGCTTGTAGTACGTGGTCTCGCCGACGCCGACAACGGCGACGCGACCTCGAAGCGAGTGTTCAAGTTCCCCCATGCCTGGACCCTACCGGGCCGATCCGATCGGCGCAGGCGAGGCGGCCACTGGCCCGGGTAACGTCGCCGTGCACAGCCTTGGGCAGCGCAGTCCGGGGTCGCTCGATTCACGAGGAGTCCGACATGAGCGGTCGTTTAGAGGCCAAGGTGGCCATCGTCACCGGTGGAGCGAGCGGCATGGGTTTGGGAACCGTCGAACGGTTCCTCGCCGAAGGGGCTGCGGTCGTGGTGGCCGATTTGAACATCGCCAAGGGTGACGAAATGCTCGCCGCCGCGGCCGAACGCGGCCAGGCCGACCGGGTGCGCTTCAGCCGGACCGACGTGTCCGTCGAGGCCGATGTGGCAGCGTTGGTAGACCAGGCGGTGGAGTCCTTCGGCGGGCTGGACATCATGTTCAACAACGCCGGTATCGGCGGTGCCTTCGGTCCGGTCACCGAACTCGAGGCTGACGCCTGGGACGAGACCTTTGCCATCGATGTGCGCTCGGTGTTCCTCGGCATCAAGCACGCGGCGCGGGTCATGATCGCCGCGGGCAAGGGTGGCTCCATCATCAACACCGCCTCCGTCGCCGGCCTCGGTGGTGGCGCCGGTCCGGTCGCCTACTCCGCGGCCAAGGCCGCCGTGGCGAACCTGTCGGTCACCACCGCACTGGAACTTGCACCGCATCGCATTCGGGTCAATGCCATTTGCCCGGGGGTGATCTACACCCCGTTGATGCACCAGGGTGACGCCGATGCGGCCGACGAATGGGTCCACGCCCTGCAGCCATGGCCGGACCGGGGTCTGCCCCGCCACATTGCTGGCACCGCGTTGTGGCTCGCGTCCGATGACGCCACGTTCGTCACCGGCCAGGCCATTGCGGTGGATGGCGGACTGCTCGCCGCCGGGCCGCGGGTCACCCAATTCGGCCACGTCTTCAAGGACCTGAACAAGCTGGTCGGTTTCGCCTACGGCACCACCGGCCAGAAGCCGCGGTATCGTCGCCTCGAAGGCTGAGCCCCAGGCGGGGCCAACGTCGCCGCCAGATTCTGAGCGTCGGTGGCGGGAAGGCTCAGCTGGCCGCGCGTCGCTCTGGGCGGTCCGAAGGCACGGCGCCCCCGATCAGCAGCAGCACCCCGACCAACGCCACCGCGGCCATGGAACCGAAGCCAAGTCGGTAGCCGCCGTGGTCGATGAGCCGACCGGCTAGGTAGCCACCGACTGGCGCACCAATGTCGAAATACAGGTTGAAGGAACCCATCGCCTGGCCGCGCTCGGACTCAGGGGCCCGGTCCACAACCATGGCCAACAGCGTGGGAAAGATCCCGGCGTACCCGGCAGCGAAGAGGATCACCCCGAGGAACGCGCCGACGGGGTGGTCGAACAACGCCAGCACCGCCAGCCCTAACGCGCATCCGACTGCACATGGGGTGGCCACCGCCCTGCGACCGAAGCGGTCGGCCAGGTTCCCCGACATTGATCGGGTGAGCATCACCGTCACGGACAAGGCAACGAACAACCAACCCGACGATGCCATACCGATGTTGCGGGCGTAGAGCGCCAGGAAGGCACCGATGGTGGTCCAACCCACGCCGACGCAGAAATAAGGTATGCCCGGGCCCACCGCCACGGGATGGAAGAACCGCTTCCACAGCGGCAGCGGCACATAGTCGGCCCGTCGTCCACCCGTCTCCGGCAGCTTGAAAGCCAGCAGCGTCCCCCAGGCACTGGCCACAATCACCGCGACCCAAACCGAGCCGAAGCTCCAGCGGCTGATAAGCAACTCGGCCAGCGCTGGACCAGTGGCGAAACCGAGGTAAAAAAACAGGCTGTAACGGGCGAGGTAGGTGGCACGCCGGGCCGGTGGGGCGATATCAGCCACGGTGGCGGTGGCGGCGCCGTAGAACATGGCGTTGGACACACCCTGCAACATGCGCAGCACCAACACGGCGAACACGGAACGCACCCCGAGCAGCGCCACGCCGGTACACATCGTCAAGGCCGGGCCCGCGATGAGCAGCGGCTTGCGGCCGCGCGAGTCGAGAAACTTGCCCGACCAGGGACGCGCCAGCAGCGCGGCGATGGACTGCGAGCTCATCACCAGGCCGGCAACGGCAAGCGACGTGCCGAGATCTTCGTGCAGGTAAAGCGGGATTGCCGGGTACAACAATCCCTGAGAGACGAAGGTCCCCATCGCCGCAATGCACAACAGCCGCATAATGGGGCCGGCTTGGTGATCCTGCGTCGGCTCCAACCGCCACTTCCCTTGCTGGGCGCAACCCCGCGACGACTGCGGTGCGGCCTTGATTCTTAGCGTAACGGTTGCGTTGTAGGGTCATCGGTGTGACGAACACTGCGCTGGTCATCGGGGGAACCGGCCCGACCGGTCCCCATGTCGTCAACGGTTTGATCGCCCGGGGCTACCAGGTGGCCATCGCCCATTCTGGACGCCACGAGAGCGAACTGATTCCCCCGACGGTCAGCCACATCCACACCGACGCCTTCGACGTCGCCCAGGTGGCGGCGGCATTGGCGGATAGCCGCTTCGATCTCGTGGTGTCGATGTACGGCCGGTTACGAGACCTTGCGGTGTACTTTGCTGGACGCTGCGGCCGGTTCGTTTCCGTCGGTGGAGCACCCGTGTACCGCGGTTTTGGCTGGCCGGAAGCGAACCATCCCTCCGGCATGGCGGTGCCGACCCGCGAGCACGACCCAAGGGCAGGCGTTGGGGACAACCCCAAGGTCATCAAGATGGGCGAGACCGAGGACGTGGTCTTCGCCCATCACCCCGACGCCACCCACTTGCGTTACCCCCGCGTGTATGGCCCGTGGCAAGTGCAACCCAAAGAGTGGTCCATCGTCCGCCGGGTGCTTGACGGTCGGCGGCGAATCATCCTGCCCGAGGCAGGACTCAGCATTGGGGTGCTGGTCTATTCGTTGAACGCCGCCGAGGCTCTGCTAAGCAGCATCGACCGGCCCGAGGTGGCCGCAGGCAAGGTCCTCAACGTGACCGACGAGCGATCGGTGAGCCTGGCGCAGTGGGTTGGCCTGCTGGGCGAAGGACTTGATCACGAGTTCGAGATCGTCGGCATGCCCTGGGAACTGGCCCGGCCCGGCTGGCCTCTCGGGGAGTGCACGACGCATCATCGCGTGCTCTCCAGCGAGTTGCTGCGAGGCGAGATCGGCTACCGCGACGTGCTCGGCGTGGAGCAGGCCCTGCCATCCACCGCCCGCTGGCTGGCCGATCACCCGCTCGAACGGGGCTCCGTCACCGAGCGTGGCCTCCAGGACCCCTTCGACTACGAGGCCGAGGATCGGCTCATCGACGCCTGGGAACGCGCCGTCGAGTCGGTACGGCCTGCGGCGCGGGCCGCGGACCCCGGCTGGGTCGACCGTTACGCCTACTCCTCCATCGACGCCCACTTGGGCATCGAGCGAGGCTGAGCGAGGCTTCGACATGTCCACCATGACCGCGGCGATGATCGGGCAGTGGGCCCACGCCCACGAACAAGCCCGCCGCACCTCCACCCAAATCGAGCCGCCATCCTTTGCTCACCCCGAGATGGACCTCGACGATGCCTACGCCATCCAGCAGGCCTGGGTGGAGCTGCAGCAGACGGACGGTGCACGCATCGTGGGCCACAAGATCGGCCTGACCTCGCGAGCGATGCAGGCCTCGATGCAGATCAACGAACCCGACTTCGGTGTGCTACTCGACCACATGATCTTCCCCGACGGCGCCGAACTACGGACCGATCAGTTCTGCGACCCCAAGATCGAGGTCGAGTTGGCGTTCGTCCTGGGCCGACCGCTCGCCGGGCTCGACGTAACCATGCTCGACGTGTTGTCCGCCACCGAGTACGTCCTGCCTGCCCTTGAACTGATCGACGCCCGGTCCTATCGGGTGCATCCCGATCTGAAACGCGCCCGGACGGTGCGCGACACCATCGCCGACAACGCGGCCGACGCCGGGGTCATCATGGGTGGCAGACCGATCGGGCCTCGGGAGATCGACCTGCGCTGGGTCGCCGCTTTGGCCTACCGCAACGGGACCATCGAGGAATCCGGGGTGGCCGCGGCGGTATTGAACCACCCAGCGAACGCGGTGGCCTGGCTGGCCCGTCGCTACACGGCTGTCGGCCGACGCCTCGAAGCGGGCCAGATCGTGCTCTCCGGCTCCTTCACCCGACCGCTCGATGCCCGCGGCGGCGACGTATTCCACGTCGATTACGGCTCGCTCGGTGCCATCACTTGCCGCTTCGTCTGATCGGGTCACCGGGGCCCGACCAGGCGGCTACGGTGCACGCTATGTCCCCTTTGACCGCGGCCGAAACGGTTCGGCGAGCCGCCGTGCCCATACTTGAGTTCTCCCGAGGCTGGATGATCAGCCCCGCGACCACCGCGAGGGGGCAGGAACTCGGCCTGCTACCCGGGCGGGGTTTTTGGGTGTGCGGGCGCAACGGCGTGCTCGGCGAGGTCGATGCCGACCTGGCCTGTGCGGCCATCGGCTTCATGCATCCCGAGGCGGTTCGGCGTTTCTGGGAACACCGCCCCGATGGCGTCACCTCACGCCAGCTCGCGGCGGAGTACGCCGGGTGTGCCTACCGCTGGGCGGGCCCGGCGCTCGCTTCGGTGCCGGAAACCAACCTCCGTCGCCTCAGCACCCTCGGCCGTATCGTGGCCGGCGCGGCCCTGCCCCAGATCGGTGCCCTGTTCGCCGGCTGGCGGGCCTTCCCCCAGCCCGAGGACCCCGCCGAGGCGGTCACCCTCACCCTGCACGTGCTGCGCGAACTGCGCGGCGGCGCTCATCTCGCCGCGGTGATCGGGTCCGGTCTACCCCCGTGGGCCGCCGCTTACACCGCACCGGCGCCCCGCGGCGGGGCGGGGTGGGTTCGCGATCTCGGCTGGCCCGAACCTGACGGTGACCCGGCGCTGTTCTCATTACGACGGGACCAGGTGGAAGCGCAGACGTCGCTGCTGTGCGTAGATGCCTACAGCGCGCTTGACCCGGGCGAACGTTCCGAGTTCCTCGACCTGCTCGGCGAGGCGCGCGCCGCGATCGGCTAAGGGGCGGGTAACGACCTGCCATGATCGGTCACCTCGGTCTGAACGTCGCCGACCTCGCCGTCGCCCGGGCCTACTACCGCGAGTTGCTCCCGCTGTTGGGCTACGAGCTCTTCATCGATGACGCCCACCAGTTCGGCTACCGACCAGCGGAGTCACGACGGGGCGCGTACCTGTTCTTCTATCCGTCGTCAGAGGCAGGCACCTACCACCGTGATCGAACGGGCCTGCAACATCTTGCCTTCACGGTTGCTGGCCGGAAACAGGTCCGAGTGGCCCATGACCGCGCCGTCGCTCTCGGCTCCACCGTGCTACACGAACCCCAGGCCTTCGCCCAGTACCCGCCGCCGTACTACGCCGCATTCTGGCTCGACCCGTGCGGCTTCATGCTCGAAGCGGTCTGTCACCACGACCGGGACTGACCGGCACGAGTGCGTCCAAAGCCGTCTACGCTCCCGACGTGACCGTCACCCCGACAACGATGACCCATGACGATGTGGTGGCCTGGGCCGAATCGATGGTGCCACGCCTGGCTGAACGAGCCGCTCAAGCCGAGCAGTTACGTCAACTGCCACCGGAGACCATCGCCGACTGTGACGCCGCAGGGATCTGGACGCTGGTCATTCCTCGCGCCCTGGGAGGCCACGGTTTGGGGTTGCGCACGCTGTGCGAACTAGCACGGACCCTGGCCCATGGTTGCGTGTCCACGGCGTGGACCACGTCGTTCCTGGTGCTGCACAACTGGTTCGTGCTGCGGGCCGAACCTGCCGTCCAAGAAGCGGTGTTCGGAGGCAGTCCCTTCATCCGCATGGCCACCCCCCTTGCTCCCTCCGGTGAGGCCGTGCCTGTCGATGGCGGCTACCGGCTCAGCGGTCAATGGCAGTGGGCGACGGGCATCATGCACAGCGACTGGGTCTCGGTCATGGCCTTCGTGCCCGGCCCGGAGCGCCCGACCCCGCGCCTATTCCTGCTACCGGTCGCCGATGTCGAGATCGTCGATGTGTGGCACACCTCCGGCATGCGCGCCACCGGCAGCCACGACGTCGCCGCCACGGACCTTTTCGTCCCCCATGCCCGCTCCATGAGTGTGGATCAACTTCGGGGCGAGGATCCGCCCGGCTTCCACCTCCACGGCGACGCGTTCCTGCGCTACCCGATGACCCCGGTGCTGTGCCTCTACGCCGCGGGCAGCGCCGTCGGTGGCGCCGAGGCGGCGGTCGAAGCGGTCCGCCAACTCATGGGCGGACGCATCATGGCCCACACCGCGGCCGACCGGCAGGCCGACCAGGCCACGAGCCAGGCCCGCCTCGGCGAGGCACTGGCTACCGTCCGCGCATCCCGTGCGGTATGGTCCGCGGCGATCGACGAGCTATGCCGGGTCTACGACGCCGGTGGAACGATCCCCCGGGCCGAACGCGGTGGGCTCCGACTCGCCGCCGCCCACGCAGTGAAATTGGCGCGGGAAGCGGTGGAGATCGCCGGGGTCGGAGCAGGGGCAAACTCCTACTTTGAACCTGCGGCCTTCCAACGCATCGAACGTGATCTGGCCATGCTCAAAGGCCATGTCGTGTTCGACTGGGACCGGGTCACCCAGCTCGTCGGCCGCTTGGAGTTGGGGTTCGACCCCGCCCCCAGCGACATGCTCTGAGGGCGGAGCTCGACGCCGCCCTGGGTGCTCAGTGGGCGGATTCGGCGATGCGCTTGAGGCCCGCCAGGGTGGCGCCGATGCTTTCCTTGGCGTTGGCTACCCGTTGCGCGACCTCGCTGGCGCCGTTCTCGATCATGATCGGCGACAGATTGCGCAGCGCCCACTGCTCGGTCAGCAGCGTGTGATCGCCTTCCGCTTCGAGCACATAACGCCAAAAGACGAAGTTCAACGCCACCCCGCCCGTGACAAAGGCGTAGGAGCGTCCCTCGTCGCGTTCGACGATCTCGACGAGGCCTTTCCATTCCTGCTCGCCGCGACGATTCACCCCAACGAATTGGTCACCGACCGCTCCGGTACCGGCCACGCCGTCGATCTTGCGCCAGTAGCCGCCGGTATTCTCCGAACTCCACTCGCCATAACGCTCCATGGCCGTCACCAGCTCCCACACCCGCAGTGGCGGGGCGGCAATGCGGATGGATTCCGAATGGCTGAACAGGGGGGCGGGCTCGTCGCTCATGGAGAGCAGTCTGCCATGGTGTCGCCGCGGTCCCGTCCTCAGCGACGAAGCGAGGCGTCGAGTTGCAAGGCCTTGGCCTTGGCGTAGGTGAGCTTGTAGACAACCTTGTCACCCTGCCAGTGCAACAGGTCCAGCCCGCGCCACGCGGTCGGCTCACCTCGGGCCTCGAGGGTGCAAACCCAGCTCACCATCACCTTTGCCGTCTCGGCATCGATGAACAGGTCCTGCTCAAGGAACTTCATCTCGCCGAAGCGACCGCTGAACTGGGGGGCGAACGCCGCCCGTACCTCATCAAGGCCCTGGGCCGCGACACCGTCGAACTGGTCATAGACCCCTTCGGGAGCGAAGTACCCCATCATCGCGTCGAGATCGCAACGGTTGAAGGTGTCGAGAAAGTCCACCGTGAGCCGATGGAGCCGATCGCGTTCGGGGGACATATCCGTCATGGTTAGGACCTCGCTGTCAGCTCGAGGGGTGCAACACGCAGTACGGCACCATCGGGGAGGAGGAGGCACCGGCGCGCTCGGCGCCCGACGTCGCCGCCCCTACCCCGGACACTGCGCCAAGGGCGAGCAGCGATGCCATTCCGGCCGCGGCGCCGATGCCGGGGGCACCGGCCACTCGGGCCGGCAACGGCGGGGCGGGTGCGTCGCTGACGAAGAGGTTGATGAAAGCAGCGAACACGCCGAGGGCGACCGCGATCCACCACACCACGTCGTAGGAGCCGGTGATATCGGCCAGCCTGCCGCCGTACCAAACGCCGATGAAGGCGCCGATCTGATGGGCCAGGAATACCACGCCGAACAACGAACCGGCATTGGCCACGCCGAACTGTCCAACCACGATTCCCGAGGTGAGCGGCACGGTCGACAACCACAACAAGCCCATCACCGCCGCGAAACCGAGCGCCACCGTGGGGGTGTGCGGCAACAGCACCAGACCGGCGATGGCCACCGCCCTCAACCCGTAGATCACCGACAGCAACACGCCTTTGCGGAATCGACTAGCGAGCAGGCCGGCGCTGAAGGCCCCTAAGACGTTGAACAGGCCGATAAAGGCAATGGCTCGTGCTCCCACGGCCCTGGACATGCCGACATCGCCGAGGTAAGAAGGCAGGTGGGTACCGATGAAGGTGACGTGAAAGCCGCACACGAAGAACCCCAGGCACAAAAGGCCGTAGCTCGGGTGACGCAAGGCCCGCCGGATGGCGACGCTGAAGGGCTCCGCCGCAACGGGGGCCGAGGCCACTACCGCGGCCGAAGCGTCGCCCGCGGTGGCGCGACGACGCTCGCGTAGCAACACCGACAAAACCACCACCAACAGCGCAACGGAGCCGAGCACGGCCATCGCCGAGCGCCAGCCGATGCGCACGTCCAACCAGCCCGCGGCGGGAACCAAGAGGAACTGGCCGATCGATCCTCCCGCGGTGACGATACCGATGGCCCAGGTTCGACGCTCTGGAGGTGCCAACTTGCCAACCGCCGCCAGCACGACGGAGAACGAGGCCGCAGCCATGGCCATGCCGACCAGCAGACCACCACTGAGGTAAAAGGAGGTCGTGGTATTCGCCCGGCTCATGCCGAACACGCCAACGGCATAAAGGCCCCCGCCGACCGCCAGGACCTTGGGGGCCCCGTAGCGGTCGGCCACCCCACCGGCGAGGGGCTGGCCGAGACCCCACACCAGGTTCTGGATGGCGATGGCTAGGGCGAAACCGGCCTTGTTGGTACCCAACGCCGCCGCCACCGGCACGAGGAACAACCCAAAGGTCGAACGAATGCCCAAGGTGATGGCCGTGATGGCACTGGCGGCGACGAGCACCCACAGCAGCGACCGGTCCAACCTTCTCGTCGCGGTACCAGCATCGTTTCCCATGTGTCGGAACCTTTCCCCGGGGACGGCTCGACCGACCGGCCGCCACCCTACTCCGCGCCGCTCATCGCCTTGCGCCCAACGCCGGCCACGCTGGCACCAACACGCCCGGGCGTACGCTGCGTTGATGGCAACCTTTCAGACGCTCGAGTGCATCCGCGACGATGGCCGTCCCGAGGTCCTCCGGGTTTGGTTCAACCGTCCTCAGCGCCGAAACGCCGTCAACAACCGGATGATGAAAGAGGTCGGCGACCTCTTTCTTGCCTTGCAGGAGGACTTCACCACCCGGGTCGTCGTTCTCGGCGGCCGCGGGGCGTCCTTTTGTGCCGGGGCGGACCGCAAGGGCGACGATCAGCCGCTCGACCCGGCGGCTAGCGAACGTGAGCAACGATTCCGCCACCATCTCGGCCGCCGGGCAGCACGGGCGATCGAGGAATGCGAGATCCCGGTGATTGCCAGCATCCAGGGCCATGCCGCCGGTGGTGGCTGTGTGTGGGCGCTTTCCTGCGACTTCCGAGTGTGTGCCACCGATGCCGTCTTCTGGTACCCAGAGATCGAGTTGGGCGTGCCGTTGACCTGGGCCGCGACACCGCGTCTGGTGCAGGAAATCGGCATGGCCAGGGCGCGTCAGATGGTGATGTTGTGCGAGCGGGTCGACGGCCGCCGAGCGTTGGACTGGGGCTTGGTTCATGCTGCGGTACCGGCAGGCGAACTCGACCAGGAGACCGAACGTTGGGTCCAACGGCTGCTCGCCATGCCCGACACCGCGTTGCACATGGCGAAGACCCAGTTCCGCGCCTATGGCCGCGCCGCGGCCCAGGGCGACGTGAGCGAGGCCGACGGCGATCAGATCGAAGTGGCCCGACGTCTGCCGGGCACGCGTGAGCGCTTCCAGGCCCAATTCTGAGCCGGCCGCGTTGTCTCAGCCCTCGGCGAGGACCTGCCGCGCCCTGAGCGCACAACACGTACCGACCAGTCCTGGGTCGGCATGCAGCACCGCGCCGGCCACAACCTCGAGCGCTGCCAGACCCAGGTTCTGACACAATGGCTCCGTGACCGTTGTCGACGTGAAAGCACTGTTGGACCCCGCCGCGCGAGAGGCCCTCGCCAAGTTCCCGATCGATCTGGGAAGCCTTTCGGACCAGACGCTGCCGTCCATCCGGGCCGCCATGGCCTCCGTCCCCAAACCCGAACTGTCCGATGCGGTCATCCGCACCAACCATGAAGTACCCAACAGCGGTGGGGTCTTGGTGCGGGTCCACCGCCCGACAGGCGCCACCGGCGAGCTGCCCTGTGTGTACTGGATGCACGGTGGCGGCCTGGTCCTGGGCAGCTTCGAGGGCGACGATCTACGCATGGACCGCTGGTGCCAGCGGCTCAACTGCGTCGGGGTCTCCGTCGAGTACCGGCTGGCCCCCGAGACGCCCTACCCGGGGCCGCTCGAGGACTGCTACGCCGGTCTGCGCTGGGTGTACGACAACGCCGCCGCGCTCGGCGTGGACCGCAGTCGGATCGGCATCGGTGGGGCCAGCGCAGGTGCGTGTCTGGCCGCGGGCCTGGCCCTGCTGGCCCGCGACCGCGGCGAGTTGGCCCCCACGTTCCAGTTGTTGATCTACCCGATGCTCGATGACCGCCAAATCACCCCGTCGAGCCAATGGCTCGATCCGATCTGGCCCCCTGCGGCCAACACCTACGGGTGGACGGCGTATCTCGGCGCGGCCAAGGGTGGCCCGGACGTGGAAATGTACGCCGCTCCAGCCCGGGCTACCGACCTGGTCGGCTTACCACCCACCATCATCTGCGTAGGAGCCATAGACGGCTTCTGCGATGAGGACATGGACTACGCGCTGCGCCTGCGTCACGCCGGTGTCCCGGTCGAGTTGCACATCTACCCCGGCATGCCGCACGGTTTCGACTCGTTGCTGCCAAGCCTGGCCATCTCCAAACGTGCCGCCCGCGACCTCGAGGACTGGCTGGCTGCCCGCCTCGCCTGAGCCCGGGCAGCCAGATCGCTCAGCGGAAAGCGCCGAGCAGCGAGACCAACAATTCGTTGGTACGGGCCCGTTCGTCGCGTGAACCGAACGGGGAGGCGGCGAAGGTCGTGACCCCCGCGTCCTTCAGCGCCGCAACCCGCTCGGTGACTTCGCCCTCGCCACCGACGATGGCAATGTCTGCCGGCCCGGCGTATCCCTCGTGATCGAGCATCGCCCGATAGCTGGGTAGGGTGCCGTACATCGCGAAGCTCTTGGCGGCGCGTTCGCGGGCTGCGGCGGGATCGTCAGTGACGCAGATCGGGAACCCCGACACCACCTCGGGAGTCGCCCGGCCTGCCGCTTCCGCCGCCGCGCTGAGGATCGGCGCGGTCAGTGTGCGGATGGTGTTCGGGCCGGTCATCCAGGTAATGGTCCCGTCACAAAGCCGCCCGGTCACCTTCAGCAACTGTGGACCCAGAGCCGCCACCATCACCTTGGGGATCGGCGCGCCAGGCACGGCGATCTCGGCCCGGCAGGTCAAGGTGTCACCCTTGACGCTGGCCTTCTGAGTGGTGAGCAGCGGCATGAGGATCTCGAGGTACTCCCGAACGTGGCGTATCGGCTTGTCGAAGGACATCCCCCACTGGCCTTCGATGACCACCTGATGGGACGGCCCGATGCCCAGCACCAGTCGATCGCCGATGGCCTGCTGCACGGTCAACGCTTGCTGGGCCAGCATCTGGGGGTGGCGGGGGTAGGTGGGGATGACCGCCGTACCGATACGCATGGGAGCGCTGTCCTGGCCCACCGCGGCGATGATCGTAAGCGTGTCCGGGCCGAAGGCCTGGGGGATCCAGTAGCTAGCGAAGCCGTCGGCGGCCGCCTGGCGCATCTGCACCCGTGCGGTGTCGAGGTCGGGAACGAAACCGAAAAGACCAATCTCCATGGCCGCACCCTAGTCGCCGTCCGGTCCCCCGCGTCCGGACGAACTCCCCGACCGGTGGCGGCTCGCGAACGTTACGAGCACGCGACGCGTACGCTGCTCAGCCGGAGCGAAGAGGAGTTCGTGCCACTGCTCTTGAGGGCGTCCTGGGCTTGTCCAGGACGCCAACGCCTCTTGAACCGTACCGGGGCCTACGCCCCTCTGGGAGGACTGCCATGACCGAATCGACCAACCCCGCTCTGGGCTCCGCCGCGATCCTGCCGTCATTTCGTCTCGATGGCCAGCGGGCGCTGGTCACCGGCGCGGGCCGCGGCATCGGTCAGGCCTGCGCGGTCGGTCTGGCCGAGGCCGGAGCGGAGGTCATCCTGGTGAGCCGCACCGCAGATGAGATCGAAGCGACCGCCGAGGCGATCCGGGCCAAGGGATTTGCCGGCCGGGCAGTGGCCTGCGATGTCACCGACGCGGGCGCCGTACGCGAACTGTTCGGCACCATCGACCGACTCGACATCCTGCTCAACAACGCCGGTGGGGCGGTGGCCGGACCACTGCTCAGCATCAGCGAAGCGGCCATCGAAATGATGCTCGACCTCAACTGCAAGGCGGCGGTGATCGTGGCCCAAGAGGCGCTCAAGATCATGGACCGCCAAGGCAGCGGGGTCATCATCAACCTGTCCTCGACCTTTGGCAAGAACGGCCGTCCACTCAACAGCGTCTACTCCGCGACCAAACACTTCATTGAGGGCTTCACCAAGTCCATCGCCGTCGAGTTCGCCCCCAAGGGCATCCGGGTGTGTGCGGTCGGACCAACCGCCATCGACACGCCGATGACCCATGACCGGCTGAACGACCCGGTCATTGGAAAGGACCTTTTGTCGCGCATTCCGATGGGCCGATTCGGCCAACCGGTTGACATCATCGGCGCCGTGGTTTTTCTGGCATCGCCCGCCGCCGCGCTCATCACCGGCACCACCGTCATGATCGACGGCGGTTGGACGGCCCAGTAGCCGAGCAGAACCGGCGTCACCATCGGGCCGTACCGTCCGCCCGTAGTTGGCATTGTAGGCCTCGGCCAGGCGCACGCATCTAGGCTCAGCACCTCGCGACCCGAGCGCATCGGGCTGCGCCGCTCGGGGGAACCATGGTCAAGCTACCGTTGCTCGATGCACCCGTCTCCGATTACGGGGACGATGAGGTGGCCATGGTCGCCTACCGCGCCGAAGGTGAGCGCCGGGCCTTGGCCTTGGACAACCGTGGCCCCCTCCGCTTCGATGACCACGGTCGGGTTGACCCATCGATCCTGCACGCCTACGCCCGTCACGGCTTCTACGTGTTTGAAGGGGTGCTCGGCGCGGAGGAACTAGCCGACATCGAACGCGACGTCGCTGACCTTTTGGAGCGGGCACCGGTGAGCAAGGGCGCGCCGCTCGACCGTCACGGCCGTCCCGCCCTGGGGATCGACGCTGCCGCACGCAACATCAGCTGGGTCCGGCCGCTGTCGGACCCGATCGGCGGCACGGCCGCGGCCAATGGTCGTCATCCCGCCAAGATGATCGAGCCGGTCGCCCCCGAGGGTGTCCCCGAATTCGTGGTGCAACTGATTCTCGGCTCATTGCAGTTCTCCGATGCCTGCCTGCGGGTGTATGGCCATCCCGATCTTCTGGCCGTGGCCGAGGCCATAAACGGGGCGGATTTCGCACCGTTCAACGAGGCCATCTGGATCAAACAGGCCTACCTCGGTGGTTCGGTGGCCTGGCACCAAGACGGCTGGACCCATTGGAGTGACCCTGCGCTCGATGCGGACACGCACGGCTTCAACTTCATGGCGCAGCTCTACGGCTGCAATGCGGCCAACGGATTGTGGGTGGTGCCCGGCTCGCATCGAGTCGGCAAGACCGACATCAAGGCCATGGTCCACGCGGCGGGATCGGACCGCCTCCCCGACGCCGTGCCCCTCCTCTGTGGCCCCGGCGACGTGGCTATCACCAACCGCCAGGCCATCCATGGATCCTTCGCCAACACCAGCGCCGACCCCCGGGTCACCATCAACTTCGGCTTCCATCGCCGTGCCAGCGTGCTCGGGGTCACCAGCGGTGGGGTGCACAACGCGGTGTCCGTCTACGACGAGGAGCGAATTCGCACCCGCTCCGCCGCCATCATGTATGGGATCGACGCCCGAGCGCAGCGATTCCCCCACGAACGTCGCTACGTCTATCAGCCCCTCGCCGGGGAGGAGAACGCCTACCGCTTCGGGCCCTCGACCAAGGACGCGCTAAAGGACTACAACCTGCTTGACCTGGGTATCTGAGCCTGCGCGAGTGGGCGCCGCCGGTGGGCACCACGGCGGCGTTACAGCCCCCCGGGCATCGTCGGCTACAGTCGTCTCGCCCTGGAGACAGGGCCTCGGGCTGTGGCGCAGCTTGGTTAGCGCGCTTGACTGGGGGTCAAGAGGTCGGGAGTTCAAATCTCCCCAGCCCGACTCCAAAAGTGCAGGTCAACGCCGGTGCGGAGGCACCGGCGTTTCGCTTTCCGCCACGCGGATCCGGGCAATGTATGCAAAATGTATGCAGCCCGGATCGCCGAACGGCGTTGTACCCTCCATCGACATGGAATGGGTGGCGGTCGGCGAGCCGGAGGTCCAACGCCAGCGCGGCCGCTGGGTAGTGCGCGTCAGCGGCTATGACCCGGCCACCGGTCGACGCAGGGTCCGCCAATTCGGCACGTTCGCGACCAAGCGGGAGGCGGCGGCTCGTCAGCGGGTGTTGCTCGAGGGCCGCACCGGGACGGCGTCGGAAACGGTGGCGGAGTTCCTGGACAAGGTGTGGCTACCGTCCAAGGCGGGTCGCGTGGAGCCGTCGACCTACGACCAGTACGGGTGGGCGATGCGCCGCCATGTTGTGCCGCTCATCGGCGCCGTCCAGCTGCGCGACCTCACCGCCGAGGTGGTCGACGGCTGGATCGGCAGGCTGCGCGAGCCCAGCGCCGGCGACGGCGAGCGCAAGGCGCTCGGGCCGACGTCGGCCCGGCTGGTGCGCAAGGTGTTCTCCATGGCGATGGAGGAGGCGGTGCAGCGGGGCCGGTTGCCGTCCAACCCGGTGACCCTGACCCAGCCCCCACGGCGGCAGCGCAACCACAAGAAGCTCAGCTGGACCGTCGACGAGGCCCGCACTTTCCTCGTCACGGCGCGCGACCACCGGCTCTACGCCGCGTTCCACCTCTGTCTCGTGACCGGTTTGCGCCGGGGTGAGGTCCTCGCCCTGCGGTGGGACGAGCTCGACATGGAACGGGCCGAGCTCGAGGTCACCCAGCAGCTCGCGCTTGAACGCGGCCGCCCGGTTATCAAGGGCCTCAAGACCGAGACGAGCGAACGGCGCGTGACGTTCGGCCCTGCCACCGCGGCCGTTCTCCGAGCGCATCGGGAACGGCAGCTGATCGAAGCCGCCTTCGCCGGTGGAGCGTGGCGGGATAAGGGTCTGGTGTTCACCACGGCGGTCGGCGGCTGGGTCGACCCCAACAACTTCCGCCGCCTGATGGACCAACTCGTCGTGCGGGCCGGTGTGGCCCGCATCACCCCGAAGGGTATGCGCCACACCGCGCAGTCCGTTGGCCGAGTCGTGGTCGGCGACGACAAGGTGATGCAGGAGCGCCTTGGTCACTCCGACATCGGTGTCACCCTCGGCAGTTACACCCATGTCGTCACCGATCAGCACCGCCAAGCCGGCGAACGAATCGACGCGGTCTTCGACATCTGATGCCTCGCGGGCCGTCCCGGGCGACAGCCAGCCGAATGCGTGTCGTGCAGCATTGCTCGCACAGCGCGGTCGGAATACGGGCCGGGCGAGCGGTTGCGAGATCTGTCATGGTTTTGCAAAGGTTCGATGGATGTCCACCTGGTGCCTCCTGATGCCGGTTCGTACCGCCACATACTCCACTGTCCGACTCGGTCTGAATTTGATAAGGAACTTCGGAACGGTCAGTGCTGTAGCTTCCTCGCACTCTCGGGAGCTTTGAGTCTCCGACGAGTTGGAGGTGGCAGGTTGGCGGTAGGTGAGGTGCCGGAGGTGTTGACCGTCGAGGAGGCGGCAAGGCTGCTACGGATCAGCCGCGGGCTCGCGTATCAGCTCGCTCGAAGGTTCATCGAGAGCGGCGGGAAGGAGGGCCTGCCGGTGCTCCGGCTCGGCCGCCGGCTCCTCGTCCCACGTTCGCAGATCGAGCGGCTGCTCAGCGGCGAGCTCCGAATGGATGTGCGCATCGCGACCACGCCAGTTGATCGCTCCCGCTCGACCCGCACGCCTCGGAAGGCCTCCTTCTCCGCGCAGCTCTCCTTGATCCCTGGCGATCAGCAGGCCTGAGCATGTCAACGCATTCCAACAGCGCAGCAGCTCTGAGCGAGGTAACAGACGATTGCACGCGTCGTGCTCAGGGGCTGGCGCCATACCTCCCGGTAGGTGGGAGGTGACGGTTCGGGCGACGCCGTTGAAAGGCCCGACGGTTGGTGAGTACTACGTGTCCGAGGTGGGGACTGTCTCATTAACGGTGTAACTGGTTCTGCTGTTTGAGTGAACTCGGTTACTTCGTGGTGGTGAGTATACGCCCTGGGAAGGCGATGGTAAAGGCATTCAATGCTGGCTTCCATCGGTTCATCCAGCGTTGCCGGCCTTGTCCTGTGGGATCGAGACTCATGAGGGCTAGGTACACGCATTTAAGGGCAGCGGTCTCGGTCGGGAAATGCCCGCGGGCCTTTACAGCTTTGCGGATCCTGGCGTTAATACTTTCTATAGCGTTAGTGGTGTAGATCACAGCGCGGACTTCGGGATCGAAGCTGAGGAACGGCACGAACTCGGCCCACGCCCTCTCCCACAAGGCCACGATCGCCGGATACTTCGTTTCCCATTTCCCGGCGAACTCTGCGATTCGGTCCAACGCAGCGGCTTCGGTTGGGGCGGTGTAGACCGGTTTCAGGTCCTTCGCGATCGCGGGCCAGTCCTTACGTGACGCGTACCGGAAACTATTCCGCAGCAGGTGAACGACACATGTTTGAACGATCGCCTGAGGCCAAACAGCGGCGACTGCGTCTGGGAGACCAGTGAGCCCGTCACAGACCACGATGCACACATCGCTGGTTCCGCGGTTCTTTATCTCGGTGAGCACGTGATGCCAATATTTGGCGCCTTCGCCGCCTTCGCCGACCCACAACCCGAGAATGTCTCGTTCCCCATCAACAGTGACCGCGACCGCGACATAGATCGGCCGGTTCGCGACCTGACCCTCACGGATCTTCACCTGGATTGCGTCGATGAACACCACAGGATATACACGGTCTAAGGGCCGGTTTTGCCATTCGCTCATCGTCTCGATCACGCTGTTCGTGATCCTGGTAATTGTCTCCTTGGACACCGACGCCCCATAGGCCTCTGCCAAGAAACCGGAGATCTCCCCATGGGTCAAACCCTTAGCGGACAGGGCCAACACCATCGCATCGACTCCACCCAGACGCCGTTTCCGTTTCGGGACCAGCACCGGCTCAAACGTGCCCGCCCGATCCCGCGGCACTTCGATCTCCACCGGCCCCACATCAGTAATCACCGTCTTAGAACGACTCCCGTTCCGACTGTTCCCCGAATGATGCCCCGCCGGGTCATACGGCGCGTAGCCGACATGCTCAGTGAGCTCGGCCTCCAGGCCAGCCTCGAGCACCCGTTTCGTCAGCTCGGCCAGCAACCCACCCGGACCGACCAAACTCAACGCCTCAGACTCCGCCCGCTCCAACAACACCGCC
>CAMDQT010000006.1 GCA_945906305.1 Ferrithrix thermotolerans DSM 19514
GATGACCTGCTCACCGAGATTGCCGGCCACCTGATCAAGGCGGGCGGCAAGCGACTGCGTCCCGGCTTCACCATCGCGGCGGCCTCCGTGGGAACCCGTGAAACTGGCCCCGCCACCCACGGGGTGGTCCTCGGTGGTGTATCCGTCGAGCTGGTCCACTTGGGGTCGCTGTACCACGATGACGTCATCGATGAGGCCAAGACCCGGCGGAACGTCGACTCCGTCAACGCCCGCTGGGGCAATCTCAAAGCGATTCTTGGGGGCGACTTTCTGCTCGCAAAAGCCTCCGAAATCGCCGCCGGACTGGGCACAGAAGTAGCTGGCCTTTTGGCCGCTACCATCGCCAAGCTGTGCGAAGGCCAGGTCCGGGAGCTTCGCAACATCTATAACGTGACGCGCAGCGAGGAAAGCTACCTCGCCGCCATTGCCGGCAAAACCGCCGCTCTGTTCGCCGCCGCGACGCGCATCGGCGGACTGGTGGCGGAGCTGCCCCGCATCGACATCGACCGACTCACCGTGTTCGGCACGGAGTACGGCATGGCGTTCCAGATTGTGGACGACATCCTCGACATCGTCTCCTCGGAGGCGGAATTGGGCAAGCCGTCAGGCAATGACCTGATGCAGGGCGTGTACACCCTGCCGGTGATCCGCAGCCTCGCAGGGCCCGGACGCGATCAGTTGCTCCCATTACTTGGACAGCCGTTGTCCAAGGAACAGGTGCAAGAGCCCCGTTCAGTAGTCAGTGCCAACGGTTCGATCGCGGGGGCAGTGGTCACAGCGCGCCAATACATCGACCGGGCTCTGCAAGCAATTGAACCGCTCGCCGAGAGTGCCGGAGCCACGGGGCTACGAGGTGCAGCCGAGCATCTGATGGCGTCGCTACCGGACATCAACGCCTGAACCGAAGCTCAGCGTCGGGGCGTCGGCCCTTGGCATTGAGCACAGTAGGTCGTCGTACGGCCGTCCCAGACAGCCGCCTCAAGCAGGTCACCACAGCGGTGACAAGGCAGTCCTCGGCGTCCGTAACAGTCGAGGTTGAATTGGTTCTCCCCCCCGCGACCGTCCACACCGCGGTAGTCGCGCAAGGTGGTGCCGCCGGCGTCGAGGCCCCGAACCAGCGCCTGTTTGATGCCCGCGTGCAGCCGTTCGGCTTGGCGCAGGGTCAAAGACCGTCGGGCCGGATGCACTTGGGCGGCCCAAAACGCCTCGTCGGCGTAGATATTGCCGACTCCGGCGACGGGACGTTGGCTGAGGAGTTGAGTTTTCAGTCGACGTTTGGTTCCACGTAGCGCCTCCCACAACACCTTGGGGGTGAACATCGGATCGAACGGTTCGGGACCTAACGCATCCAAGGTGGGCAACGAGCGGTACTGGCCCGCATCGACCACGGCAATTCGGCCGAATCTTCGAGTGTCGTCGAACAGGACGGTCCGGCCGTCATCGAGCGTCCACCAAGCACGGGTGTAAGGCCCCGCTACCGGTGTGCCGCCATGCTCGGCGATCGAGAACGCTCCGGTCATACCGAGGTGGGCAATCAGCTCTCGACCATTGTCAAGGTCGACCAAGAGGTACTTGCCCCTCCGGCGCACAGCCATGACCGCCGCTCCCGTCGCGTCGACGGCGGAGGCGAACTTGGCCGATGGATGGGCCCAAGCAGCCACGATACGTGAGCCGGGCAGCATCGCATCGAGCTGCCGCCGAATGGTCTCGACCTCGGGTAGCTCAGGCACGCGGGGTCACCGGAGGACCCGAAGGTCAGGCGTTCGCGGTGGTGCTGGCGCGAAGCTCGTGCGCCTGGTTGACCAACTGGCGTGCCGACGGCCCGAGCTGACGTTGCGTCAGTTGTTCCATGATCGAGATGGCACGGGGCCCTTCCGGCACCATGCCCGACCAGAGCAAATACCCAGCCATGAGGCCAGTGATTGAATCACCGAGTTCCGAGCCGTGCAGCACCAACTTCTCTCCGCTGCGTAGCGACTCTCTCAACTCGGGGTAGAACGCACTCATCGCGGCACGAGGGTTGTCGTTGGGGGTGAAAGGACGGTGTACCCAGGCCACACCGAGCTCGTCGTAGTTGTGCAAATTGTGCGGCGAAGGCAACAACGACATGAGTTGGGTGAAGCCCTGCTCACGAATCCAGATGATCTCTTCCTGGCGGCGAACCCGGCGGTGATTGGTGCCATAACCACCTGGACGCTCGCAAACCGCGAGCTTGTCCTTGATGATCCAACAGAAATTGCGGGGAACAATCCCCTGAGCCCACTTGCCCTTCGGCGCCACGCTCACCAAGGTAGCCCTTCCGGCCCGCTCTCATAGGTCCCTAGAAAAGGTTTCTCGTCACGTCAGGTGAAGTCGACCCGCAGATCGAGCCACCCGACGGCCCCGACCCACCTCAGTGGCGCGTCGCTCACCGCGAACGACTGACAGCACCCGTTCAACAGCTGCCGCATCGGGGGGATGCTGCTCTTCATCACCCCCGGTGCGCAGCCAGCGTCTTAGGGCGGCGCGCGCCACTACGGGCGACGCGGCACGCAACGCCTGGACATCGGTCGGATCGAGATTCGCCGCCGCGAGTTCGACAAAGCCATCGAGTGCCGCAAGATGATCCCCGAGCCGAACCAACAACGGGACCACATCACGCTCAGCCACTTCTGCGAGCAGCGGAAGCACCTCGCCCCGCACTCGGTTGCGTCGAAAGCGGGGATCGCTGTTGGTCGGATCGCGCAACGGCACTAAACCCAACGACGCGCACACTGCTTCGGTGTCCCCACGCCGCAGCGCCAGCAGCGGGCGGCGCGGTGATGCGCCGAGCGCGGCCAAGCCGGTGGCCCCAGTTCCGCGGAGCAGGTTCAGCAACATGGTCTCGGCCCTATCGTCTGCCGTGTGTCCGACGAGGACGTCGGCAGGCAGGGCGTCATAACGGGCTCGCCGAGCTCGAGCTTCGAGATTCGGTCCCTCGGCCACCTCAACCGACACGGCATTGAAGCGAGCCCCAAACCGGCTCGCCACCGCTGCGACCTGCGCCGCCTCGATCTCGCCGGTGGGTCGTAGCCGGTGATCGACATGGACTGCGGTGACAACGCAACCGGCGCGACAAGCAAGCACCAGCAACGCCAGCGAGTCGGCACCTCCCGAAACGGCACATGTCACGGGCGTCCCCGGCGAGGGAAACGTGCAGCGGCCCAACAAGGTGGCGAGCAGCGCATCGGTATCGCTCAGTTCGATGCGCCCAGATGCTCGGCCCTCGCTATCCACTGCTGAGGCGATCGAATCTCGCTCAAAGTCGGCAGCCATTCCGCGCCCTCCCACACCCGGTCAAACAACGTGCGTCCGCCGCGGGCCTCGACGGTGGT
The DNA here is from genome assembly GCA_945906305.1 of Ferrithrix thermotolerans DSM 19514. Lineage (GTDB taxonomy): Bacteria > Actinomycetota > Acidimicrobiia > Acidimicrobiales > CAIXPF01 > CAIXPF01. The sequence continues at coordinate 3,354 of CAMDQT010000006.1, forward strand.
GGTGAACCGCTCCCCCTCTGCGTACCGATTCAAACCCTTGCACTTGAGCATGGAAGTACCCACGAAGCCACCCCACGGCCGCGAACTGCGCCCCGTGGGTGCATTCGTGCAGTGCCACCCATAGACGAAACTCTGCCGCAGGGAAGGCGGAAGAGCCACATCCCCCGTACCGGCGAGCGACTCGCTCGGCACAGGCCCCATCGATGGCGACATTCATCGAGTTGCTCCCGCCGTGCTCTGGGACGGCATCGGCGACCGACGCCGAGGTTGATCAGCGAGCCCGGCCGGCGTACTTGGGTCCGAGTACCTTGACCACGTAGCCGATCGCCGTCGCGATCACCATAAGTACGGTGGGGATCGCCAGTAGGACGGCGATCCAATAGTGCCAGACGACGGCCAAAGTCATGCCCGCAGCATACGTGGCAACCGCTGCCTCCCCACCAGTTCGAAGGTGAGGGGAACCTCCGGGCCGGTCGACTTTGGGATCAGGCGATCTTCACGCCGCGCGTACGCAGCGTGGTCATTGGCTCGTGGCGAGCACAAAACTCGCCGTCGTTGTAGATCGAGAGCCGAGTGCGGCACTCAGTGCTGGCGCATACCCGATCGTGGGCGAAACGCCGCACGCTGCCCTCTTCACTGTCGAAGCGGTAGCCCACCACGGATGTTTCGTTCATGTCACCTCCAACCACAGGCGCGGGTTGCATTCTTCCCCGGCCGACAGATTTTTCTTCCAAAAGTTTCAAACGACCGTTCGAAACAGACCGCTTCCTACGCTTGGCCGGGCTGATCGATCGTTCGTGCCTCGGACTCGAGCAACGCGCTGATGCGCTCGATAAGCGTCCTGGGAATCTGGGTTTCCAACTTCGATCGCACGACAATGCGAAGTTCCTGCTCAAAGTCATAGGACGCGAAGCAGTGTTGGCAACCATGTAAATGCAACTCGATTCGCTCCCGACTCTCGATCGTGAGCTCACCATCGAGGAACTGATAAAGCTCGATCAGCGCCCGATTGCAATCAATGTCGTCGTCCTCAGCCACAGTTCGTACCGCTCATCTCGGCTGGACTGCCTCGCCGTCCAGGACATCGACCAATGGATCAACCAGCCCACGTTCGCAGGCGAAGCCGTACAACTTCTTCTGGAGCGACTTTCTTCCCCGATGCAGCCGACTCATGACGGTCCCGATGGGAATATCAAGGATTTCGGCGATCTCTTTGTAGGAAAAGCCCTCCACATCGGCCAACAGCACCGCAATGCGGAACTGTTCCGGCAACTCCTCGACCGCAGTCACCACCTCGGCTTCGGTGAAGAAGTCGAGGAGCTCATCCTCGGCGCTGCGGCCAGCGGCGGCCGCCTCAAGCCCACCGAGACGGCGGTACAAGTATAAATCCTCGACCTCCTCGAGGTCGATCTGTTCCGGCCGCCGCTTCTTGACTCGATACATGTTGATGTAGGTGTTCGTGAGAATGCGATACATCCACGCCTTGAGGTTGGTGCCGGCCTGGAACCCGCCGAAACCTCGGAAGGCCCGCAGGTAGGTTTCCTGGACCAGATCCTCAGCCTCAGCGGTATTGCGGGTCATTCGAAGCGCGGCCGCATAGAGCGCGTTCGAAAAGGGCATGGCCTGTGCTGCGAACTCGGACCGATCCGCCACGTCTCCTCCTCACGCCGAAGCCCTGCGTCGGGGCGCAACCACAGGGCGACGCTCCAAACCCTAGGTGATCGCACCGAAGATCGAAGTAAAGAATTCGAACGCCAGCGCGGCCTAGAGTCCGGCCCATGGATCTGCGTTTGGACAACAAGGTCGTGGTCGTCACCGGTGGGTCGAAGGGCATCGGGCGGGGCATCGCCCAGCTCGCGGCGGACTCCGGGGGCCAAGTGGTGATCGTGTCGCGCAAAGCTGACCAGCTCGAGGCGGCGGCCAAAGAAATCGGCCATGGCTGCGACTGGATTGCGGCCAACGTGGGCGAACCGGACCAGGCCGAACGGTGCCTCCAAGAGGTGATGCACCGTCACGGGGCCATCGATGTGTTGGTCAACAATGCCGCGGCAAACCCCTACGCCGGCCCGACGATCGACGTGGACTTGGCCCGTTGGAACAAGACCTTGCAGGTCAACATCACGGCGCCATTGGTTTGGACGCAGCTGGCCTGGAACCTGTGGATGAAAGAACACGGCGGTTCGATCATCAACATCTCCTCGGTCGGTGGGTTCACCACCAGCCTCATTCTCGGCGTCTACGACGTGACCAAGGCGGCACTCGTACACCTCACGAAGCAGCTCGCCTCTGAGCTCGGCCCGCACACCCGCGTGAACTGCGTCGCACCCGGCCTTATCAAGACGGATTTCGCTCGGGTGCTGTGGGAAGGCAAACGGGGGGCCACCGTGGCCCAGGAGTATCCGCTGAAGCGACTCGGTGAACCACAAGACATCGCCGCAGCCACGATATTCCTCGCCACCGATGCCTCATCGTGGATCACCGGTCAGACCATCATCTGCGACGGTGGCGGGCTCATCTCGCCGAGCAAGACAGGCACCACCCCCATCGAGTGACGTTCCGATTCCTCTCGCCGCCCGACTACATACCTGGCTGCTAGCGCCGTTATGGGGCGCCGCCATGAACCATTCCGCCTCGCTTGCCCACGAAAAGCGCACCGCGTGCTGAACACGGTTTCACCGACACGCCGCACCCTTCGCCCTCCCCTGCCCGATAGCCCAAGGCCGACTGCACGCTTCAAGGGACATCGACCGCCTCCGCCGAAACGACACACGTTGGCGGAAAGGATCGCCAGCGCCCCCAGGGGTGCGTGTGTGTGCAGCCTGGAGGGGGTCAGCGGGCAGTAAGGTGCCTGCCGGTAGAAGCGGCCGGTCTGAGCGGCAGGGCCTGCTCGGATGCCCCGTCGAGGTCGTTGACGACCGGCTTTCGCAACCCTCGGCCCGCCCCACCGCACTGAGCGCCTTTGACGCCACTGACGGCAACCGCCACCACGGTCGAAACCGGTCTTGAACGGCCAGCGCGCAGAAAAACGCTCGTTCGAGGAGTTTTTAGGGTCGCTGGACAGCGCCCGCCATCTGCTCGCACCGTTACGTTGCGCAGCCATGGCACTTTCATTCCATTTCATAGTTTTTGAATGCTTCGGATACCAACCGCCGGTTCGACGATGCGCCACCCTGCTGCTCACCGCCTCGCTGCTTGGAGCCAGCGGCATGCTCGTAGCCGTAGCGCCAGCCGCAGCGCAAAGCCCAGCGGGGGACAGCGCTCCACCACCGGCCCCACCCCCCATCGGCACGGCGGAGGACTGTCGTTCGGTGAACGGAGTGCTGGTTTACCAGCGTCCAGGTACCACCGCGCTTTGTGTGAGCACGCCTCCCACGGGAGGGACCAAGCCAAACATCGCCATCGCCCGCTGGGGTGGAGTGGCCAACGCGGGCACCGGCAGCGGCAATACCGCCAGGGCCATCGGCAACGAAAGCTTTGCGCTAGCCAGCGGCGGCAAGACCAACACCGCCACCGCTAACGGCGCCTTCGCCGCCGCCACCGCCACCGAAGGCAACGGCAACACTTCCATCGCCAATGGTTTTCGTAGCGAAGCGCTAACAATTTCGGGCGATGGCAACACCGCCAGGGCCAACGACGAATTCGGCCTCGCCATCGCCGGCTTTGGCAACGGCAACAAAGCCAGCGCCAGCGGCGCAGGATCAGAAGCGCTCACCGGGCTCGGCGACGGTAACTCGGCCGCCGCTGACGGCCCAAACTCAAAGGCACTAGCCACGGACGGCGACGGTAACTCGGCCGCCGCTGACGGCAGCGACAGTTCGGCTACGACCGTCCGGGGAAATAAGAACTCGGCCACCGCCTCCGGGGTGGCGAGCTTCGCCTCCGCCTCGGACGGAAACGGAAACCGCGCTCACAGTAAGAACGGCGGTTGGGCTCTTGCCGGACCCTACGCGCTGGACGATGCCAGCAACGCCGTGGGATCTGGCAACAACAACGTCGCCGCCGCTCGCGGCGCAGGAGCCAAAGCCATCGCAGGCGGCGGCCAGAAGAACAACGCCACCGCGAACGGCACCGACACCCAAGCCACCGCAGGCAACGGCGACAAAAACACCGCCACCGCCAAGAACGGTGGCACCGCAACCGCCACCAACGGCGACAACAACCGAGCCGCAGCTCTGGAGGACTGTGTGTTCACCCTCAACGGGGTCAGCGGTCAGAACGGCCAATGCAAGTAGACGTCGATTTGGCCGCATCCCGGCCGGCTCGTGATCCCGATTTACGGGCACAAGCCTTGTTGCCGGGTTGACCCCGGCAAGGTTACAGACGCAATTCTGGAGGGCTGGTGCTTGGTTTTTGTCGCCGTTCGTGGCGAAGCGATGTATGGCCTGGTCCCGCCCGTCGGTGGCGTGGGAGCGAAGCTGGCGGCGGGTCCGCCGTCGGAGCGGTGTGTGACCAAAGCCCCACCACATGGTCGCTCCGTCGACGGGCATGGCACCATCGCTGACCCCGCGGCCGGACGGAAGGCCCGATCGGAGAAACGGACATCAATGCGTACTGTCGAATCAAGGCTGGCGGCACTCGAACAGAACCAAGCGAGTTTGCTAGCTGAGAACGATGCCTTACGAGCAGAGAACCTTGAGTTGCGTTCCGTTCCGCACCCCGCGGGGACGCATGCGCCGCATGACACCCCGCCGAGTGAGGTCGAGCGACGCACGGTGAGCCGCCGCGGGATGATCGCCGCAGTAGCCGGCGCCGCCGGCGGGCTACTACTCACCAACGCCACACCCGCCGCCGCCGCAACCGGCAACGATGTCCTGCTCGGCCAAATCAATGAGAGCGGCGTCCAAACCACAATCATCCACACCGGTAGCGGTTCTGCCTTTTGCGCTGAATCCCAGAACACCGAAGGCGTCACCAAAGGCGTGTTCGGTCAGGCCGTCAGCCCCGATGGGATTGGTGTTTCCGGTTTGGCCAGTTGCGAATGGGGCCCCACCAAAGGCGTGCACGGCGAGAGCAGCGGTTTCGGGGGCGTGGGTGTTTCCGGTTTGGCCAGTGCCGTATGGGGCGGTACCAAAGGCGTGTACGGCGAGGTTGCCAGCACCGACGGGGTCGGCGTGAAAGGCTACGCCCCCGCCTCCAGCGGCTTCACCAGGGGCGTGACGGGTGTCGCCGCCAGCACCGACGCTTACGGTGTTTTCGGTCACGCCACCGCAACGACCGGCGCCGCCAATGGTGTGTACGGCTTGGCTGTCAGTGGCGATGGCGTGGGTGTCTCCGGTGTGGCCAGTGCCGAGGTGGGCGCCAACAAAGGCGTTTACGGTGAGGCTGACGGCAACGAGGGGGTGGGTGTGAAAGGCTACGCCCCCTCCATCAGCGGCGATACCAGAGGCGTCGTCGGCCTCGCTGCCAGCACCTCCGGTTACGGTGTTTCCGGGCTCGCCAGTGCTGTGTCGGGCACCACCAATGGCGTGCGCGGCCAGGCTGACAGCCCCACTGGTTTCGGGGTGTTCGGAGCGAACGCCGCCACAAGGGGCGCGGCGGGTATGGCCCTGTACGGGCAGGGGCGGCTCAAAGTCACCGGCCGCTCCTACTTCGGGACACCGAACAGCGTGCCGCTGTCCGCTGACCTCAACAAGGGATCGATCTCGTTCTACCTCGACCAGGCAGCCAACAACCTGAAGGTGCGGGTCAAGTACTCAACCGGGGTACTGAAAACCGCCACCATCGCCCTGACCTAACCCCATCCGGGACGGCGGGTGCAGACGGGCCAGAACCTGGAAGAGCCCGAGAGGAGAATCGAACTCCTGACCTGCTCATTACGAGTGAGCCGCTCTGCCGACTGAGCTACCCGGGCGAGGTGCCGCCGCAACGGACCGTCGTCGAGCGTAGCACCTCAGACACGTTGGCCCGCCCCCGGGGCCTATCAAGTGACCCCGCGGCCCGAGAACCGGCGGCGCTTTGAGCGAATCGTTCGAGGGGACCGAAACGACACGGCGGGCTCCGCCATCACCCTACGGAGGTGAGCGCCGTACACTTCGATCAGGTCCTTGACCGCCCGGCGTTGCAGCAAGCAACGCCAGCAATGGCGCAGGCAGAGCGGAACAATGCGACCAGGCAACAAAGCTGAAGTACGGACGGTGGGCGTGAGGACAACCAGCGACATCGCGTCGGCGCGACCCTATCTGGATGGCGACCGCGAATGGTCCGCACTCGTGGATGCCAGCCCTGCGGGTGTGCTTTTGCTCCACGGCGACGGGCGGCTGGTCCGCGCCAACACCGCCGCATGCGAACTGCTCGGGCTCGATGCCAACCGCCTGCTCGTCGCCTACACGTCCGATTATTTGGGCCTCGCCGCTCGGCTACCCGTTGCCGGTCACAGCATCCTCGAGGCCATCGAAGGTGGCCATCACCTGCATCGGGTCGTACGCGCAGACGGCCAAACCCGCTGGGTGGAGTTCCAACTGGTCCCGCTCGCTCCAAGTACCGCGAGCCAGGTGCTGACCGCGGTGTACCTCACCGATCGGACGCGTCTGCACCTGCAGGCACGCGCGGCGAGAGTCCGTCTGGCCGGTGCCGACCTTGCGCTCGGCCAGGCCGGGGCTGTTGTGGTCGTCACCGACGTGGAGGGCCGGGTTCTGTACTGGTCGCCGGGAACCTCCCCGTTCCTTGCTCCTGATGCCAGCGGTCGCCACCTTGGGGCGGCGCTGGGAATGCCTGTGGCGGCACTCGACGCCCTCTCGCACCGGGCTCTCAACGGTGAAGTGGTGCGCGAAGCGAAGATGTTCACCGAGCCGACCCGCGACCAACTCCAACCCCAGCTGTCGGTCACCGTCATCGGGCTCGATTCCTCCAGCGAAGCGCCGAGCGACTCGGGCGGACCTGCCATCACCCAACTGGCATGGGTGCTCGTGCGCACGCCGCCCGCGATGGCCACCATGACCTCCCCGGCAACCGAGCGTGAGTTGCAGCAGATCCTGCCCTACATCGAGGGAACCCTGACACTCATCGACGAGACAGGACGCACCCTGGCTACCTCGAGCGGAATAGCCGAGGAGGCCGTGCTCGGGTTCCCGAAATCGGCATGGGAGGCCGGACTCAACGTATTCGACCTCGTCGATAGCGCCGACCAGACCCGGGTGGGACAAGCCTTCGAGCGCCTCCTCGCCGCGCCGGGGTCCAAGGTCTCGGGTGAGTTCCGAGCCCGCACCGCTGATGGCCGCACCGTCCATGTCGAAGGCTGGGCGGTCAATCTGCTGCATGTCGCGGACGTGGCCGGCATTCTCGTCGTCACCCGAGACATCTCCGTGCGCAAGCGCACCGAAGCCTTCCTAAACGACCGTGCAGACATCCTGCACGAGATCGCGTCGGCGGCACCGCTGGAAGTAACCATGCGACCACTGGTGGATTTGGCCAGCCGCCATCTCACCGGGGCCGCCGCGGCGCTGGTGCAACACAACGGCGAGACAGCCGGCGACGGGCCAACCTTTACGTCGCGAACGTTTCCTTTCGAGAGCGTCCAGCCGTTACTAGACGCCCTTGGCATGGCCGCACCCACCGAGTTGCACGTGTTGAACACCCTTGACTCGCTACGTGAGGTGCCCGAAGTACAGGTCGGGCTGCAAGTCGGGGGCTACCGCGGCATCGTCGTCGTGCCGGTGTTGAGCACGATGGCCGAGGCAGAGTCAGGCTGCCATGTCGGCCTCGGGGCGCTCGTGTGTGTATTCCAAGCCGGGCATCTGCCCGACGCCGCCGGGATCGGACTGTTACGGGAGGTGGCGGACCTCGCCGCCCTCGCCATCGAACGCGAACAGGCCGAAAAGGGGCTCGCTCACCAGGCCCTTCACGATGAGCTGACCGGCCTGGCGAACCGGCATTTGCTCCTTGACCGGCTCGAACAGGCATTGAACCGGGCCAAGCGAAGGGGACGCCATCTCGCCCTGATGTTCCTCGACCTCGACCGCTTCAAGACGATCAACGACACCCTGGGCCACGACGTGGGTGACCAGCTACTGCGGCAATTCGCCGAACGTCTCCGCTTGCTCGTTCGACCGGAGGACACGGTGGCGCGCTTCGGTGGTGACGAGTTCGTGGTGCTCGTGGAGCACGTCATCGACGAACAGGAGGCGGCGCAGATCGCCGACCGGCTCGAGTCCGCCATGAACGAGCCGTTCCAGATTGATGGCCAGAGCCTGGCGGTCACGGCGTCAGTCGGCATCGCTATCGGCGAGGGAGACGACCAGCCCGCGACGCTCCTGCGTAACGCCGACGTCGCCATGTACCGAGCCAAGGAGTTGGGCCGCAATCGCACCGAGATTTACGACACCCGTCTTGAGCGCCATCTGGCCGACCGAACCCAACTCGGCCTCGACCTTCGGGCGGCGCTGGTCGAAGGCCACTTGCGGCTGGTCTACCAGCCGATCGTGGACCTTCGAACCGGACAGACCCGCATGGTGGAAGCGCTTTTGCGCTGGGATCACCCGCAGCACGGGCGGCTCATGCCGCTGGACTTCCTCGACGCCGCCGAGGACAGCGGCCAGGGCCTCGAACTCGGCGCGTGGGTGATCGAGCGGGGACTCACCGACGTGGCCGCCTTCGCCCGTGGCATGGCGCGAACTGCCACCTCGAGCGGGGCTCGGGCCCCCAAGCTTTGCATCAATCTGTCCGCCCGCCAGCTCGCCCACCCTGAGCTGGTCGCCCGAGTCGAGTTGGCCTTGGCCCGCCACCACTTTGTTCCCGACGAGTTGACCATCGACGTGCCCGAAAAGGCGCTGTCCACCGCAGGTGCCATGACGCTGCACAACCTCGAGAACCTCCATCAACTCGGCGTCAGCATTGCCATCGACGACGTCGGGGCGGGTGCCAACACCACCTTGCTCGGCATCCTTGAGCGGGTGCCGGCCGATTTGCTGAAGGTCGACCCGTCCGTCATCGCCGCCATGGGAGGCAACGAACGCGGGACCGGCGATCGCCGGGAATCGCTCCAACGGTCGATGGCCGCGGGGTTGCTTGGATTAGGGCGGGGATTGGGATTGGCCGTCGTCGCCGAAGGCGTCGACAACCCGCGGCGGCTCCAACAGCTACGCCAGTTGGGCTTCGACCTCGCTCAGGGTCATGCCGTGGGCGCACCCGTCGATGCCGAACAGATGCTCAAGTTGCTGCAATCCTGAACACCTGACGTCAAGCGCTCACCTTGGTCGCGGCAAGTGCAGAAATAACCGTTCGAGCAGTAGCCGTTCGTTGGGGTTATGGTCCAGAGATTCAGCCGCCTGTTGGAGGGCGGCGAACACCCCGAGATCCACCTTGGGTCCTGCATCGTCGGCGAGTTCGAGGGCCAGTCGGTCACGGTAGGTACGGGCGAGTACCGCAAATCCGAAACGAAGTTCCCCGGTACGGAAACGTCGACGTTCGCGACGCTGACGATCCTGCACCGTCTTGACCGGAGTCCGCATGCCGTAGCGCTCGTCCCGCGCCGCCAGCTCCGCCAGTTCCTCCTGATGGCTGACATCAATGGACACAAAGGCCGCATCGAGGGCCGCAAGGATCTCAATGACCAGGGCCACAACCGCGGCGCCCGTCCCGTCAAGGCGGTCTGGCGCGGCAGCCCACAGCTCGGCCCGGCGGCTCAGCTCAGGATCGGAGGCCAAGATGCGCGCCCGACGCAAGTCACCGCCAGCGGCACGCGCTGCGACCGTCGCCGCCTCGGCCGCGATCCCCTCATCGATCAACCGCGCCGCCACCACCGCGGGATCGAGCGCCCCGAAGCGGATCACCCCACACCGACTGGCGATGGTCGCAAGCTCCACGGTTACCTCATCGGCCAGGATGAGGAACACCGTGGACGGTGGTGGTTCCTCGACTGCCTTGAGCAACACCGCCACCGCGTCTACCACCAGGTGGAACTCTGTCAACAACAGCACCCTTCGGGCGCCTTCCAGCGGCGTGCGAACCGACTGAGTGACCACGGCACGGGCCTGGTCACGAGTGATGAACGGACCTTCGCGCTCCACAATGGCCAAATCGGGATGCGCCTCGGACTGGGCCAGGCGACGGTGCCTCGCCACCGCCTCACTGTCACCGATTTCCAGCGCGGTCCGGGCCAACAACTCGCCCGCCAGCAGCAGTGCTGCCTGACGCTTTCCCGCTCCCGGTGGACCGACCAGCAAGTAGGCGTGCAATGGATGGGCGACGGCGGCCCGAAGCTGGACCACGGCGTTGGGCTGGCCGATGACCGCCGCGAAGGGATCAAACAGGTCGGCCCCGACACTCACCGCGGCGACGCCTCACCGCGGCGAGGGCGGCGACGCTGCCAGCCGATGGAACGCGCCGCGAGCACTCCTGCCGCGATCATGATGGTGGCGGCCAACCACATGGTGATCCGTACCCCGGGCATGGACACCTCGAGGCCGGCGATGGTGACCTTGCTGTTGGTGGTGTACCGGTTGACGACCGCACCGAAAGCGCCCGCAAGGAACGGACCGAGCGCGAAGGCGGACACCAAACACAACCGCACCAAGGTGTTCAACGAAGCGAAGATCCGCCCACGCAGCGCGTCATCGACATTCTCGTGTAACAGCGTGAAGCCGAGCACGTACGCGGTCCCAGCGCACACGCCGAGCCCGAATACCAGAATGGCCGCCGGGGTAAGGGTGGTGGTCGAGGTGGCGGCAAACAGGCACACGCCGGACGTGAAGACCGCCCCGGCAAAGGCCCGTTCCTTGGGGAGGTGGCGCTGAGTAACCACCACCGCGATCACACCCCCGGCGACGCCGACCCCCAGCACGGTGAGAAACAAACCGAAACCCGCCGAGCCCGCCCCGAGCACATCGTCGATGAACAACTTGCCCAACGGGACCAGCATGCCCCCACCGATCAGGCCCGTTGCCAGGCCGAGGTAGACCGCGCTCACGGTGGGACTGGCCGCGATAAATGACCAAGCCTCTTTCAGGTCGCTCCAGATGGCGGACAAGCTGGTCCGTGCTCCTTGACGCAGGACCGCGCCGCGTCGAGGCCGGGGCGGCATCGCGAGCCGCCACACGATCGTCGCGGACACCAAGAACGTGAGACTGTCGATGTAGAAGCCGAGCGTGCCCTCCTGGGCGAAGCGCAAGGTGGTGGCCAACTCGCCGGTGGCCGAGCTACCGACCTTGGCCAGCACCGCGAACAGTGCCGCGGCCAACGGAAAGGTGCCGTACCCCGCGGCGATGGACATGGCGTTGGCCGTAGCGAGGTGCTGGGGCGGTACCAGGTTGGGTACCGTCGCCTCCTTGGATGGTTGCCATGCCAGCGTCAGCAGTTCCAGTACCAATGACGCCACGATGAGCCCGGCGACGGTATCGACGAAGGGCAAAGTGACCAGCACCGCGGCCCGGCCCAGATCGCACACCACCATGACCCGTTTACGATCGAAACGGTCGACTGCAACGCCGACCACCGCGCCGAAAAACAAACCGGGAAGCATCCGAGCCATGAACACGAAGCCGACGGCAATGGCTCCGGACGTTCGCCCGCCCAGGCGAGCGGCGAGGTCGGCTATGGCCAGAAACCCGAGCCAATCACCGGTCGCGGACATGAACATGGCCAACCACAGACGCAAGAACGACCAGGAGCCGAAGATGCGCACCACCAGCGATCCCGGCTCGCTCGAGGACACCTCGAGGTCAGCACTAGCGGGTGCCATCGTGACGGCGCCATGACCCAGGGCGCCGGCACCGGGAGAAGGCCCCGCCCCGTTCCGACCTCCGTTAGGTGCCACCTTGGACACGTTAGGGGATCAACGTGAACATCCACGGTGCCAACCGGCCCGAACGTCGAATCAATCGGTTTGGGACTTCTTCGCCGCAGGCTTCTTCGCCGCAGGCTTCTTGACCGCAGGCTTCTTGACCGCAGGCTTCTTGACCGCAGGCTTCTTGACCGCAGGCTTCTTCGCCGCAGGCTTCTTGATGCTCGGACCACGATCGCGGCGGTCCTGCAACAGCTCCAAGGCCCGTTCCATCGAGAGTTCCTCGACCGAGTCGCCCTTACGGAGGGATGCATTCGTCTCCCCGTCAGTGACATAGGGTCCGAAACGACCCTCCTTGATCACCAACGGTTTGGCGCTGTCTGGATCGGGCCCGAGTTCGCGCAACGGGCCCTTGGAGGCGCCTTGGCCCCGGCGGCGCTTGGGTTGAGCCAGCAGCTCCAACGCCTCGGTCATGCCGATGGTCAGCAACTGCGACTCGGTTTCGAGGCTGCGGATCTCTTCTCCCTTGCGAACGAAGGGTCCGAATCGGCCATTTGCCACCACCACGTCGACACCGTCGGCGGCCACGCCCACGGTGCGAGGCAAGGACAGCAGCTTCAACGACTCGGCGAGCTCGATGCCAGCGGGGTCCATGTCCTTGAACAGCGACCCTCGCTTCGGCTTCGGAGCACCCTTTTCAGTGGGGTCCTCGCCGAGTTGCACGTAGGGCCCGAACCGGCCGTTACGCACGTACACCGTCAAGCCGCTATCGGGGTCCTGCCCTACCGCGCGGTCACCGCTGGGCTTGGCGAGCAGCTCCAGCGCCTTGTTCACCGTCAGCTCGTCAGGCGCGAGGTCTTCGGGAATCGACGAGCGTTCGTCCCCACGTTCGACGTAGGGCCCATAGCGACCTACTCGGGCCACCACCTCAACCCCGTCAGCGTCCACCCCGAGCGGGATAGTCGAGATCTCCCGGGCGTCGATCGTGTCGAGTCGTTCGGTCAGCATGGTCCGCAAACCGCTGCCGTCCCCCGGCCTCTCCCCGAAATAGAACCTCGATAGCCACGGACTCATTTCCTCCGTGCCGCCGGCGATGCCGTCGAGATCGTCCTCCATCCGAGCGGTGAAGGCGTAGTCCACCAGGTTCTCGAAGTGATCTTCGAGCAGGCGTACCAGCGCGAATGCCGTGAAGGACGGCACCAGAGCGGTGCCCTTCTTCCAGACATAGCCACGGTCTTGGACCGTGGACATGATCGACGCATAGGTCGACGGCCGCCCCACGCCGAGGTCCTCAAGACGCTTGACCAACGAGGCTTCGGTGTAACGAGCAGGTGGTTGGGTTTCGTGACCTTTGGCCTGGAGGTCCTCGGAGCGCAAACCGTCTCCGACCGCTACCGCCGGCAAGCGCCGCTCTTCAGCCGCGTCCTCGGCCGCGTCGTCGGTGTCTTCGACGTACACCCGCTGGAAGCCAGCGTGGGTGATCACGGTCCCACTGGCGTTGAAGGACGCCCTCCGTCCGTTAGCCGTGGCACCGTCGAGGCGGACGGTAGCGGTGTTGCCGACGGCATCGGTCATCTGCGAGGCGATGGTGCGCTGCCAGATCAACTCGTAGACCCGGGACTCGACCGATCGACCGCCGAGCGCACCGCTCACTTCTTCGGGGCTGCGGAACCGCTCACCCGCGGGACGGATGGCCTCATGGGCCTCCTGAGCGTTCTTCACCTTCTTCGTGTACTGCCGTGGCTGTGCGGGCAGGTACTCATGGCCGTAACGCTCGGCGACCACCACACGAGCAGCGGCAAGTGCCGTGTCCGACAGCGTGGTCGAATCGGTCCGCATGTACGTGATGTAGCCCTGCTCATAGAGGCTCTGGGCCGACCTCATCGTCTGCGCCGAGCTAAGCCGGAGCTTGCGACCGGCCTCTTGTTGGAGGGTCGAAGTGATGAATGGGGCGGCGGGAGAACGTCGATAGGGCCGCGACTCGACTTGACCAACCGTGAACGGGCGAGCGTCGAGTCCCGACGCGAGAGACCGGGCGGCGGCCTCGTCGAGAGCCACGATCCCGGCCTTGTTCAGCTTGCCGTTGCTGTCGAAGTCCTTTCCCGTGGCGACCCGCTGGTCGTCAACCGTCGCCAGCCGGGCGGTGAACGTGCGGCCCGCATCAGGGCCGGCCAACGCGGCGAAGGTGGCGTCAATGTCCCAGTAGCCAGCGGTGAGGAATCGCATGCGTTCCCACTCGCGTTCGACCACGATTCGGGTCGCTACTGATTGCACCCGACCCGCAGAACGCGCCGGCGGGACCTTGCGCCACAGCACCTCGGAAACCTTGTAGCCGTAAATACGGTCGAGGATGCGCCGAGCCTCCTGAGCATCGACAAGCCGGCGATCGATCTCGCGAGGATTGTCGATGGCATGCTGGATCGCCGTCGGGGTGATCTCGTGGAACACCATGCGTTTGACCGAGATCCGAGTTGGGGGGTTCAACACCTCGAGCAGGTGCCACGCAATGGCTTCGCCTTCGCGATCCTCGTCGGTGGCGAGATACAACTCGTCCGCATCCTTCAGCAGCTTCTTCAGCCCGCTGACGTGGCTCTTTTTATCGGTGTTGATCAGGTACAGCGGCTTGAAGTCGTTCTCGACGTCGACCCCGAGGACCTCCCATTTCTTGTAGGGGCCCTCGACATCCTTGGCACCCTTGGGGAGGTCGCGAATGTGGCCGATTGACGACTCGACGACGAAATCCTTTCCGAGAAAACCCGCGATGGTGCGGGCCTTGGCGGGTGATTCGACGATTATGAGGCGGTTGCCCATCGGAGTGACCGTATCGGTACCGAACGCCGAACTGTCAAACGAATCTTCCGAGCGATCATTTTTCCTGTTCGACCGACGGGGCCGCGTCGGGGTCCGTACCCATCCCGAACACCGTGCTGAGGCCCAAAACGCCCAGGACCGTCGATACCGGCGCGGCCGCCGCCACGATGCGTAGGTCGCCTCCGGCGATGCGAGCCCGCCGAAGCGCACCAAGGAGGGCACCGATGCCGCTGGAGTCGATGAAGTCGACCAAGCGGAGGTCAAGTTCGATGCGGTGGTGACCCCGCTGGTCGATGTCGAACAGGGCGGAGCGCAACTGGGGCACGCTGGCGAGATCGACGTCGCCGCTCAGACGGACCGCCATGACCCCGCGGGCCTGGTCGAGGGTGGGTTCGACACCAAGGATGATGACCATCCTAGACCCGCCCCGACCCGCCCGACTGCCGCGACCCCACTGCCGCGACACGGCTGGAATTACGGCCACGTGAGTTAGCCTGGGCCCGTGACGGTGACGCAGGAGTACTCAAGGGCCTCGGCCCTGGGCTCTCACGCCGTCAACGGCCTCGACGAGGTCGCCGAATTGTTGCGCGCCATGGGAACTGATGGTCGTCTGGTTCACCTTGAGCGGTTCCGGGCCCGCGACGCGGTCTACGGCTCGTTGCAGCAGCCGCTGCCGGCCGCGATCGAGGCGGCCTTAGGTATCGAGCGGTTGTGGGCCCACCAAGCCGCGGCCATCGACCTGGTCCGTGCCGGTCGTTCGGTGGTGGTTGCAACCGGCACCGGCTCGGGTAAATCTCTCTGCTACCAGGCCCCGGTGGCCGAATCGGTCAGTAATCCGGTTCGGCCGGGAACGTCGCTCCTTCTGTTTCCCACCAAGGCCCTAGCGCAAGACCAACTGCGGGCGCTGCTGTCCATGAAGATCCCTCGCATGGCGGCGGCGACCTACGACGGCGATGCAAGCCAGTCCGAGCGGGCCTGGGCGCGGCGTAGCGCCAACGTGGTTCTCACCAACCCAGAGATGCTCCACCACGCCATCCTGCCCCACCATGAACGCTGGGCGCGTTTCCTCGCCCGGCTCGATTACATCGTGGTCGACGAATTACACGTATTGCGGGGAATTTTTGGCAGCCATGTGGCCCAACTGCTGCGGCGACTACGACGGCTGTGCGAGCACTACGGCGCCTCCCCAACGTTCGTGTTCACCTCCGCCACCCTGGGCGACGCCGATCGACTGGCCTCGTCGCTGTGCGGCCAGAACGTCACCGCGGTGCTCAACGACGGGTCGCCTCGCGGCGCGCGACTCTTTGCCCTGTGGAATCCACCCATCATCGACGAGCGTGGGACCCGGGCATCGTCCAACAGCGAAGCCGCCTCGGTGGCCACCGCGCTGGTCAGAGCGGACCGCCGGACCATCGTGTTCTGTCGCAGTCGCAAGGGCGCCGAGTTGGTGGCCACCGACGTGAAACGTCGCCTGCCCTCCGCCCTAGGCAACTCGGTGCGGCCCTACCGCAGCGGGTACCTGGCCGAGGAGCGCCGCAACATCGAACTGGCGTTGTTCACTGGGGAGCTACGCGCCGTGGTGGCCACCTCGGCGCTCGAACTCGGCATCGACGTTGCCGGGCTCGACGCCTGTGTCCTGACCGGGTTCCCTGGCACGATGGCCTCGATGTGGCAACAAGCGGGCCGGGCGGGCCGAGCCGCGACGGAGGGGGTGACGGTGCTGGTGGCCGGCGATGACCAACTCGACCAATGGCTGATGCGCCACCCCCGAGAAGTCTTTGAACGGCCGCCGGAACCCGCAGTTATCAACCCGGCCAATCCCTTCGTCTTGGACCCCCACCTCGAATGCGCCGCCTTCGAGCACCCTCTCACCCCCCATGATGAGCAGTATTGGCCGGATGAGCTCGACACCGGGATCACCCGTCTGGCCCTAGCGGACCGCATCAACATCCGTCGACGAGGCCGCACGACCCCCGTGGCCGTGTGGACCGGCCGTGGCTCGCCCAGCCATGGCATCGGCCTGCGCAGCTCGTCGGCGGCAGAGGTAAAGATCCTCGGCCCTGGCGGCAAGGGCGACTATCAGCTGATCGGCACCGTCGACCTCACCAGCGCTCCGGCGATGGTGCACCCGGGTGCGGTCTATCTGCACCAAGGCATCACCTACCGGGTGAGTGACCTCGACCTTGACCAGCGCACGGCGTGGGTGGAGCTCGCCGATGACGACGAATACACCTCACCCCGCTCGGAGGTGTCATTTCGGATTCTGCGGACCGAGCGGATCCGCTCGGTGGGAACGGCGCAGTTAGCCATCGGTGAGATCGAGGTCGTCAGCCAGGTTTCCGGCTATCAGCGCATCGACCTGCGAACGCGACGGACGTTGGGCACCGAGTCCTTGGACCTGCCCGCCAGCGTGCTCCGCACACGGGCCATTTGGTACACCTTTGATGAGCAGTTGCTCCAAGTCGCGGCCGTTGCCCCCGAGGAGCAGCCCGGCGCCTTACATGCCCTTGAGCACGCGGCCATAGCCATGCTCCCGTTGTTCACCATCTGTGACCGCTGGGACGTCGGTGGGGTTTCCACCGTCTTGCATGGGGACACATTGATGCCGACCGTCACGATCTACGACGGCTATCCGGGCGGGGCCGGTATTGCCGAATTGGCCTTCGATGCAGCCGACCGCCACTTGGCGGAGACCTACGAGGTGCTGCGGCAATGCCCCTGCGGCGACGGCTGTCCTTCCTGTGTGGTCTCGCCCAAGTGCGGCAATGGCAACGAACCGCTCGACAAAGACGCGGCGCGACGGCTGTTGGCCGCCGTTCTCGGTTGCACCGCAGCCTGACCGAGCCGTACGAATCAGCCGGCCGCCTCGTCGTACATAGTGACCGCTGCCACCAGGACAATTTCGGGCACTGCTTGTCGCACCAGGGGAATCACGATCACGCTACGGAAACGAACCGATGCCGTGACCTGATCGTCGTGCCACACCAGGTCGAGAACCAGTCGTTGCCGATCGAGGCCGGTCGCGGCGAGGGCAACGGCCGATGCCCTCGCCGCGTCCCCTTCGATGGCAGCCACACGCGCCGCTTCCCGCGCCGCATGCAGCACCAACACCTGGTCGCGCACCACGAGACCTGCCTGAACCACGAGCAATACCAGGGTGAACACCAACGGCAGCACCGCCGCCAACTCAATGGTGGCCTGCCCGCGCTGCGACGGTGCCACATCCACGTGGTCCATGACGTTCAGCCTGTTGCGGCAAGAACCCGATCAAACACCAAATCGAACAGCAGACCGATCTTGCCGGTACGAGCGGCCCAAGCGATAACGAGCAACGCGATGGCCGCGGCGGCGAGCACAACTAGGGCGTACTCGACGGTTGCTTGTCCCTCCTCTCCTCCTGCCGCGCCGCCGCTGCTTCGGCTACACCGTTCGATCAACCGTCTGCAGGTCATGGGATCACGTCTCTTTTCGCAGTGGAGTCCAAGGCCCCCTTGGGCCCATCAGTTGCCCCTCGGTCGGTCGCGCCCAACAATTGCAGCACCCCTGGAATGGGCATCACACCGGCGCCGGGGATGAAACCGCTCACGGATGCAGACCACGGAGGTTGCCGAGAGCGCCCGCCAGCATCGGCACCACCGACAACAGCACGAAAGCCGGGAGCACTCCGCCGACGAGCGGGACGAGCAGTTGAACGGGCACTCGTCGGGCGGCCCGCTCGAGGCGTTGTCGCTCATCGAGACGACGCTCAACCGTCACGGTAGCGAGCCCCGCCGCGGCCGGGGATCCGTGCCGTTCGGTGGCGGCCACGACCCGGGCCAGCCCGCCAAGTTGCGGTCGGCTACCGCTGGCTAAAGCCTCGAGTTCATCGGCCAACGAAGCCCCACGCTCAACGCGGGAGAGGACCAAACCCAGTTCAGTTCCCACCTCAGCGCCCAGCCACGGCAGGGCGTCGGCGAGCGCCCGGCGCACGCTCACCCCACCGCTGAGACCCAACTCGACGAGAAGAACCAACACGTCGACTCCCTCGGACCATGCTGCGTCGCCACGACGGCGCAAGCTGGCTTCACGAAACCAGCGCCGAGCGGGGACCAGCCCCGCCGCACCGACACCCCACGGAAAGCAGATTGCGACACCCAACAGGCCCAACCCGACTGCCGCTGACCACCTCGGCAGCATGACCGGGCGATGCAGTCGCGATTTCGTCGGAGGTACTCCACAGGGCCACCCGGCCTGCGGACCCCCGCGGCGCCGCTGGCGCCAGCCCATCGCCAGGAGCAGAACGTAGGCCAACACCGTGACGCCGGTCAGCACGCTCATGGGACGATCGCAGTCAGCCGAATCATCCACGCGGCCGCACCAAGATCGAGGGCGAGGCCCGCCCCGAGACAGGCCACACCAGCGGGCGAACGAAGGAGAAAGTCGCGTGCCGCACGGTCGCCGGCAGCCAGAAGCACGGCAAAGGCCAGTGGAGCCACCGTCATCACCACCGCGGACAACTGTGCTTGGCTGGCGAGGGAGGACGCCTCACGGCGCGCCCGATCGCGTTGGCGTAGCACGGTGGCCAGCCCATCTGCCGTAAGCGCTCGTAGACCGCCTGACATCGTGCCGACCCCGATTGCCCCCGCCATCAGTCGAACCGCGGGCAACGGCCGCTCCTCGGCCCACATGGCCAGCGCCTCGATCAGGCTGGCACCACCTTGGATCCGAGCGAGCAGTCGGTCGAGATCTTGGCCGAGCAGACCACTCGACGAACTTGCCACTACCGCCAAGGCTGCGAACGTGCTCGCGCCGCTGCGCAACTGCCGCGCCAAGTCCTCAGCCGCATCCACCAAGGTCCGCTCGTAGCGGGCTGGCGCACCAAGACGGTACGCCCATCGGGCGATTCCCACCGCACCAAGCACCACCGTCGTTCCGAGGGTTGCAATCGCACCACCGGCCAAACCCGCCAATACGACGCACGACCCGCCGAGAGCGCACACCGTACTGGTCGGCGCGTTGCGCCAGCGTCGGAGACTTTCCCTGGGGCCGGCACGGGCAGGGTGGGACCTCTGGCCCGCTTCCGCACCGTCGGCGAGCCTGGCCCAAGCTCGCGCCGCGTAAGAAGCGTTCCTCGCCCACCCTGCGCTCCAGGCTGCTGCTCCAAGGCACAACGGCGCCATCATCATCGCCCCTGCGCCGGCGCTCACCATCGCTCCTCGTCGGCGAGGACAACCCCCGCCCGGACCAGTGGATGCAACCCCACACCGTTGTGCCAGTCGGCGTCAGCACCCACGGCGATGACCTCCCGAACCCGCCGCTGTCCCTCCTCCCCGCGTGCCACGTGCACCACAAGCCGTAACGCGGCCGCGAGTTGGTCTCGTACGAAGCTCGCAGAGAGCGCCGAGTCGCCGAGCAGGGCCAGTGCCTCGAGCCGTCGCAGCGCATCACGGGGGGAGTTGGCGTGGCACGTTGACATCGAACCTTCATGGCCACTGTTCATGGCCTGCACCATGTCCATGACCTCGTCACCTCTTGCTTCCCCGACAACGATGCGATCCGGTCGCATCCGTAAGGCGGTTCGCACCAGCGCCCGAATGGTCACTTCACCGACCCCTTCGGTATTTGGCCGTCTGGCCTGCAACCGCACGACGTGGGGATGACCCAAGCTCAGTTCGGCCGTGTCTTCGATGGTGACGATTCGCTCCCACGGACCGAGATGAGCGGCGAGGGCATTGAGCAAGGTGGTCTTCCCCGAGCCGGTGCCACCGGACACCACCAAGTTGCACCGACGGCGCACGGCTTCGGCCAGCAATTCAGCCACCGGGGGTGAGGCGAAATCGGCCAGGGAGGCGCCGCGCAACACGAAGCGCCGGATCGTGATGCACGGTCCGTCGAGCGCGAGTGGTGGAAGCACGACATTGGCGCGCGAGCCATCGGGCAAGTGGACATCGGCAATGGGACTGGCCCGGTCGACACGGACCCCGGCCGGCCCGACCAACCGTTCGATCAACCGCTGCACCTCGGCCCCATCGAGCCGGACCGTCGTACGTTCGACCTGCCCTCGGCGCTCGACCCAAACGACATCCCCATTGACCATCACCTCCGATACCGAGGCATCATCGAGCAACGGCTGCAGGAGCCCGAGTCCCTCGAAACGGTGCAGCACCGTGTCCGTTGCCGAACGGACCGCGGCCGCAGGCCACAGCGGGGCAGCCCGCCGTAGGGCAGCCGCGACCTCGGGCCTGCTGTAACGCCCCGACGCCAGCGCCGCCCCGGCGACGAACTCCACGACTGGACCGACGGCGAGGGCCGATTCGGCGGCGCTCGATAACCGATCGGCTTCTGCTGGATGGGACCGCCTCGACTCAGGCCACATGACGCAACCCACGCTGCAACTGACGCGGCGGCCGTGCGAGGAGCAACCCCGCATCAACGGTGCGGGCCACCGCGAGGTCAACCTCGACCGCCGCCGCGACGGGGACGCCGAGGACCTCGCCGGCATCGTCGGCGCCGAGGACCCGACCCGGCTCGCGTACCACGACCAGTCCAGACGGGCGCAAGGGCGCAGCGAGCGCCCGACGCAGTGAGCACAGATCAGGCCTGATCACCAACAGTGACCGGGTGGCTGCTGTCGCCACGGCCAGCGCGAGTTCCTCGGCCCCGCTGCAGACCGTGCCGAGCGGAACACCACAGTCAACCACGACCGGACGAGGGTCTCGGGCGAGTAAGGCGAGTAACACGTCAGCCCTGGCGCCGCTGTGCAATGGCCCATTCCCACGGGCCAGCAACGCAAGGCCATCGGTCAAGACAACCTCGGATCGGCGCAACCCATCGGCCGGAACACCCGGTCCACCCGCAAGCCAGTCGGCCACGCCCTGTTGATGGTGGGCCGCAACACCCACGATGTCGGGCTGGTCACCACCGAGATCGACCAGCAGCGCCGCCCCCTCCTCTACTGCCAGGCGATGAGCCAGCGCCGCCGCCACCACCGACACCCCGGCTCCGCCCTTGACCGACCAGCACGCCACGAACATCTGCGCCCTCCATGCTCAGATGACACGACGCCACCACGATGGCGCCATGAGATTTCGCTGTGGGGAAGAGCATGAAACTTACTGATAGAGAGCGACAGGTAACAACAGAATTAGCGGATGTCCATGAAGCCCGGGACGACACGTCGCCATCGGCAGCGGTAACGTGCTCAGCGGAGGTGTCTGGGTACCTGGTGGGCTCCCCCGCCTTCAAAGCGGGTGGGACGGGTGCTCCCCGTCCGGCGGGTTCGATTCCCGTCCACCTCCGCCACTCGACACTGGCCCGACCTCGCCCGCAGGCCAGGAAAACGCCGAAGGCCCGGGCAACAGCCCGGGCCTTCGCTATTCGACTCAACAACGGTGGCGGATCAGACCGCCAGCAGGTCGCGTGCCCCGGTATCGCTTGAGGGGTGGCGCAGCTTGGACATGGCCCGAGCCTCAATTTGGCGAATCCGCTCGCGGGTGAGGTTGAAGTGCTCACCCACCTCTTCCAGCGTGCGGGGTTCACCACGATCGAGTCCAAAACGCAGCTTCAGAATTTCCCGCTCACGCTCATCGAGCGGGGCCAGCAACCGGCTGATCTCCTCGGGCAACAGCGCAGTAGCGGCGACTTCAAACGGTGACTCGGCGGAACGGTCTTCAACCACATCGCCGAGTTCGGCATCGCCGTCCTCGCGCAACGGCTCCGATAGTGACAACGGCTCCGCGGCGAAACGCAGCGCCTCGGTCACCTTGTCCTCGGGCATCTCGACCTCAGCGGACAACTCCGACAGCGTGGCCGGACGACCAAGCTTGAGTTCCAGGCGAGCGCGCGCCTTCTGCAATCGGGCCAGGGTGTCGCCCGCATGGACCGGGAGCCGAATGGTCCGGCCGGTATTGGCGATCCCGCGGGTGATGGCCTGACGGATCCACCACGTAGCGTAGGTGGAGAACTTGAAACCCTTGCGCCAGTCGAACTTCTCGACGGCATGCATCAGGCCCAGGTTGCCCTCCTGAATGAGGTCGAGCAACGGCAGACCAGAGGCCTGGTATTTCTTCGCGATCGAGACCACCAGTCGGAGGTTCGATTGCACGAACGTTCGCTCTGCCTCCTCCCCGGCGCGGAGATGTTTCCGCAGTTCGCGTTTGCGAGAAGGGGTCAGATCAGCACCCCCCTCCATCTCGATCCGGGCGGCAGTGCCGGATTCGATCTGCTGCGCCAAACGAACTTCGTCGTCTTTGGTCAGCAACGGATACTGCCCGATATCGGTGAGGTACAGCCGAACGAGGTCTTCCTCGTCCCGCTCCACGCGCTCCTTCGGCAAGTTGCACCCTCTCTCAGGACGCTGGGTTGTGCGATTTAACGATACCGACCAAGTCAAGATCCCCAGCGCCGGAAAACCGACGCCGAATTTCCCTGTTCAACCACTCTGACCTGGTTTTTTTTTAAAGCAACCCGCAGATGGGCGAGAAGCGAGACATCAACAACCCCCAGAGCGAGTTCTGAACGGAGCACCTCAACCTCCCCAAAGTCGTAGAAAGCGTCACCGAGAATGATACGAATCGCGCGGAGAGCGGGACCGTCTGTGACCGGGTGCATTACAACGATGGAGTCTTGGTAGGCCGCCAGCAGAGCTGGGTAGAGGACATCGTAGTGAGCGGCCACCCCATTTGCCGATGGGCCGTGTGTCCCCATCAGATCGAAAATCCCCCCATCAAGGCCTCCGACAACCAACGAATCGGCGCTCGGCACATACGCCCGGGGCAGGATCTCGGCCCAGCGGTCGGCTCGCCAGGCGTGATGGCGGCTGTGCCGGGCGAACATGGCCTTGAGGGCAGGCTCGTCGGCATCTCGTACCCAACCACCGAGAATCTCGAAACATCGACGTTCGGCCCAACACCAGCCGCCGACCGTGCGGGCGGCACGCTCGAGCCCGACGACGGGCGACTCCTCGGCCATGTTCAACCCCGGTATCGATTGGTGATGGGCAGACGCCGGTCCTTGCCAAAAGCCCGGGTGGAGATACGTACTCCGGGGGCGGTCTGGCGGCGCTTGTACTCGGCGAGGTCGACCAGGCGAAGGACCCGACGCACCACATCGGGGTCGAACCCGGCGGCCACGATTTCCTCCGCCGACCGATCGCCCTCCACATAGGCCTCCAAGACCCGATCGAGGACGTCATAAGGCGGTAGCGACTGGTCGTCGCGCTGGTCGTGTCGCAGCTCGGCGGACGGCGCCTTCGTGAGCACTCGTTCAGGTATGGGCCCTGGAGGACATTCGAGGCCGGCTTGGGCGTTGCGCCAATGACACAACTCGTACACCAGGAGCTTCCATACGTCCTTGAGGACGGAGAAGCCTCCGGCGGTGTCCCCGTAGAGGGTGGCATAGCCCACCGCAGACTCGGACTTGTTGGACGTGGTGAGCACCAGCCATCCCAGCTTGTTGGACAACGCCATCAGCGTCACGCCACGCAACCGAGACTGCAAGTTCTCTTCGGTGAGGTCCGTGGCGCGGGTGCCAAAGCTCGGCGCCAACATCGCCTCAAAGGCCCCATGGACCGGCTCGATGGGAATGGTCCGCAACTCGATACCGAGTCGGTCGGCCAGCTCAGCGGCATCAGCGAGGGAATGGTCGGAACTGAACCGGGACGGCATCGCCACACCGTGGACGTGTTGTGCGCCGAGCGCATCCACCGCGATGGTGGCCACCAGCGTCGAATCGACACCTCCCGACAGGCCAACCACGACATCGCTAAAGCCGTTTTTGGTCACGTAATCGCGCGTGGCGAGGACCAGTGCCTGGTACACCTCCTCCACGGGCCCGGATTCAGGCGCCACGAGGTCCACTACCGCGGCACGCGGCACCGTCGGGATCGCAGCGCTGACTGTGATGACGGGCAGCGGGTCGGACAGCGTGCGGTGGCGGGGGTCGAGCAGGCGTTTGCGATACGCCGGGCGCAGATCGAGATCAACGACAAGGAGTTGTTCGTGAAAGGGCCGGGCCCGGGCCACGAGCATTCCCTGGTGGTCCACCACGAAGGAAGACCCGTCGAACACCAACTCATCTTGGCCACCCACCAGGTTCACGTACACGATGGCCGCGCTCGCGTCAGCGGCTCGGGTGCAGACCATGGCCAGTCGCTCGGCGGACTTGCCCCGGTGGAAAGGCGAGGCATTGAGGTTGACGATCACCTCGGCCCCTCCCGCCGCAAGTTCGGACACCGGCCCGGTCGGGCTCCACACGTCCTCGCAAATGGAGACCCCCACCGCAACCCCGGCAATTTCGTACAGCGGCTGTCCGGCCCGTCCCGCCATGAAGTACCGGCGCTCGTCGAAGGGCCCGTAATTAGGCAGCAGCCGCTTGTGCGCAACCCCGTGAACGACTCCGTTTGCGCATACCGCGGCAGCGTTGAAAAGGTCGCGCCCACCATCGACAAAGCCGATAACTGCGGCGCACGAACCGGTGTAGGCAGCCACCCGCTCAAGGGTCTGGCGACAATCGGCTACGAACTGCGGCTTGAGGACGAGATCCTCCGGTGGGTAGCCGCACAACGTCAGCTCGGGAAACACGACGAGGTCGCATCCGAGCACCGCAGCTTGCTCGAGGGCTTCGAGCACCCGCCCGGCGTTGCCCTCGAGGTCACCGACCACGGTATTGATCTGGCAGGCCGCGACCCGGATGGTGCTCACGACGCTAAGGCTACGCAACGGCCCCACACCGCGCGAAGGCGATCGCCGCAGCACCACACACCCGGGTGTGCGACCGCGTTGCCGCCCGCAACACCGACCGCTTCGGTGGCCTGGTCACGGCCTACAGCGACGTCACTTGCCGGACCCTCGGCTCCTTCAACGTTCCCACCGGGGGGCTGGGTACGGGGTTGCTCGTCGCGGTCGGGGTCGCCGCGCTGTTGGGCTGGTGGCAACGACGTTCGACCGGGTTCTTGACCCGCTGAGAAAGCTTGGTCGACGGCCGCGGACGGCTGGCTCAACCGCCTCAGCGCCCATCCCGCCCGTTCGCCAAATGTGAACTGAGTGTGAAGGCATCGCCAGGACGAGCGAACTCCGCCGCCGATGGTGCACCATGGTCGTGATGACGCGCCAACAACAGTACGTGCTGCGCACGGTCGAGGAACGAGGGGTCCGGCTTCTTCGACTGTGGTTCACCGACGTCAACGGTCAGTTGAAGTCATTTGCCATCACCCCAGCAGAGCTGGAGAACGCCTTCACCGAGGGGATGCATTTCGACGGGTCCTCCATCGACGGTTTCTCACGCGTGCAGGAATCGGACGTGCTGGCCCGGCCGGACGCGTCCACCTTCGAGCTGCTGCCCTTCGGTCCCGAAGCCGAACACTCCGCCCGGATGTTCTGTGACATCGAAACCGTTGACGGCACGCCCTTCGCTGGCGACCCGCGTTACGTGCTCAAACGCAACCTCGCTCGCGCCCGCCAGATGGGCTACACCTTCATGGTGGCCCCGGAGATGGAGTTCTTCTACTTCGCCGACGGTGACCCGACGAAGCCGTTGAAACCGCTGGACTCCGGCTCGTATTTCGATCTGACCCTGGCGGATGTCGCTTCCGACCTTCGTCGGCGTACGATCGGCATGCTCGAAGCCATGAGCATCCCGGTCGAGTACAGCTTCCACGAGGACTCGCCCTCTCAACACGAAATCGACTTGCGCTACACCGACGCGATGGAGATGGCCGACACGGTCATGACCTTCCGTCTGTTGGTACGCGAGATCGCCCTCGAACGTGGGGTGTACGCCACCTTCATGCCCAAGCCCCTCGCTGGGGTGCAGGGCTCGGGCATGCATACCCACATGAGCCTGTTCCAAGGCGACACGAACGTGTTCCACGACGCGGCGACGGGTGGGTTGTCCAAACAGGCCGAGCAGTTCATCGCCGGGCTGCTCTTCCATGCCCGTGAAATCTGCGCTGTGACCAACCAGTTGGTGAACTCCTACAAACGCCTCGCCCCCGGATCGGAGGCGCCGCCGTATGTGTCCTGGGCCCACAACAACCGCTCCGCCCTCATCCGGGTTCCGGTGACCAAAAAGGACAAGCCGAGTTCAACCCGCATCGAGTACCGGGCGCCCGACCCGGCGTGCAACCCCTATTTGGCCTTCTCCGTCATCCTCGCCGCAGGCCTACGCGGCATCACCGAAGGCTACGAATTGCCTGAGGAAGCGGCCTCGAACCTCTTCGAGCTCACCCCCGCTCAGCTGACCAAGGCCGGCATCGTGCCGCTTCCGGTCAACCTGTCCGAAGCCCTCGACGAAATGGAACGCTCCGAGCTGGTCCACGACGCGCTCGGCGACCACATCTTCGAATGGTTCCTGCGTAACAAGCGGGCCGAGTTCGCCGAGTACCGGGCCCAGGTAACGCCCTATGAGCTGTCTCGGTACTTGCCGAGTTGGTAAGCCATGGAACCGCTGCTCGTCTACCCCTTCCCCGTCGCCGCTGATCTGGCCCAGGCCCTTGAGCGGGCCGGGTACCGCTACATCGGCGTCACCGACGAGGTCGACGCCGAACGCAAGGAGCCCGACGACGGCTGGGGCGGCGCGATCATCATGGCCGACCGCTCCTCCGATGAGGCCTACAAGCTCGCCGTGGCGTTGCGTAAGCGCGACTACCCGCTTGAACCGCTGCTGATGGTGCTGCGCGCAGAGCAGCTCAACTCCCTCGAACTCAATCGAGACCTTTTCGACGACTTCATGGTCTCGCCGCTCAATCACCGCGAGCTCGAGGTCCGGCTCAAGCACCAGTACTGGCGACTGGGCCGGGGCACCCGGCCCGAACTGGTCGAATACGGCGACCTCGTGCTCAACCTGGAGACCTATCAGGCGGCCATCGCGCGTCGCCCACTCGACCTGACCTACATGGAATACGAACTGCTGAAGTTCCTCGCCCAACACCCGGGCAAGGTCTTCACCCGTGAGGCGCTACTCAACCGGGTCTGGGGCTACGAGTACTACGGCGGAGCCCGCACCGTTGACGTCCACGTCCGACGCCTGCGGGCGAAACTCGGCGAGGAGTACGCCAACCTGATCCAGACGGTGCGTTCCGTCGGCTACCGCTTCGGCCAGTCGCGTTGGTCGGGCTGAGCTCGACGCCAGCTCACCAAAGCGGGTCGACTCAGTTGTTGAGACCCTTGTAGACGCTGTCCCCACCACGACGATCGGCGTCACCCTTGAGCAGGCAGCCGAGCACCCCCGCAACAAGGGAACCGGACATCATGATGGCCACGGGCATCACAACGACGAGCACGACGACAAGTAGCACTGCACCCCACATAAGGCTCCTGTTCTAGCGCAATGGTCGGTGGGTCGGCCACGACGGGGGATTGCCCTGCGCCGCCCACAGCGCAGCCGCGGTGACCGCGAAGACCGCGTCGGATACCGCCATTGGTGCCGCGGGCGCCACTCCAGCGGATGCAGCCGGCCGCACCGACCACTGCACTGGGGGCATGTCCACCGCTCGCAAGACCCCAAGACTGCGAACGGTGAGGTCCTGCACGATGCCCTCCGCAGACACGGTCAGGCACTCGGCGCTCACCCATGACGCGGCCATGTGCAGCGCACCAATGCAATAGGAGCGCAGCACCGCCTCGTCGAGCACTTCGCCTGGGTCGACCTCGACCTGCACGGTACCGTCCGGCCCGATCGTGACGCTGGCCGCCCCTCCGCCGGGCTGGGCCACTGGCACCGCCCGCTCCCACAGCACCGAACCCAACACCACCCCTTCAGCCCAGCCTGCCGCTCTTGGTTGCACCGAGGTGGGCGGGCCGACCACGTCGACCTCCTCGATCACCAACTCGGGCGGGCCCGAACCTGCCCGCAGCGCGCCGGCAGCTTCGGCCGCTTCAATCGCGGCGTTGAACCCTGCCTGTAACCGCAGGGCCAACCCATCGGTACGCGCCGCACGTACGACGACCTGGCGAGTGCTCAGGTCTACCCCGGCGGCGATCGGTGGTCGTTTCGGGCCCTTCGCCGCCACGTCCTCCCGGGACCACAACACCCGAACCGGTTGGCCGGTGGACGCGGCCAGCAGCCGAGCCTGCTGCGTCACCGGCGAAGCCAACTTCCCGCCAAACGCGCCCCCGTTGCCGAGCGTCCCCGCCGGGGAGCCGCCTGGCACGCACCACGATGCGTCGGGTTCGAGATACGCGGGATCGACCCAACTCGTCTGCAAGACCACATCCCACTGTCCCGCGGGCAGCTCAATTGGATGGCTGGCGGCCACGGTGGTCCGCCGGCCCTGGACCTTGCCCGCTGCGCTACGGGCCTGCGCCAGGGTGGCACCCAAGGCCCAGCCACCGGACCCATCGGGCACCGCAACCAGCGCTCCAGATGGCGCCCGGTCATCGGCGAACCCACCACGGCCGAGTGCCACCTCAGGCCCGACCCGTTGGGGCACGTGGCCCTCGAGCTCGGCCCGCCGCGCCGCGGCCGCGAGGTCACGCCCTGTCCGAGCGGGTAGCGACACCGGCCGCTCAGC
The DNA here is from genome assembly GCA_945906305.1 of Ferrithrix thermotolerans DSM 19514. Classification (GTDB taxonomy): domain Bacteria; phylum Actinomycetota; class Acidimicrobiia; order Acidimicrobiales; family CAIXPF01; genus CAIXPF01. The sequence goes on from CAMDQT010000006.1 coordinate 32,369, forward strand.
GCCGGCAGCAAGAGCGAAGGCGTCAAGGATCGGCAACCATCCGGTGCACCGACACAGATGGGCCAACAACGCCTGGGCTGGGTTCGGCACCGCCTTTTCCGCCTCCGCCACGAGGCGCAAAATGATGCCGGGACTGCAAAACCCACACTGGCTGGCCCCCGCGGTGGCGAACGCCTCCGCCCATCGAGCGGCGATCTCGGGGGCCAGACCATCTACCGTGGTCACCTGCCGCCCCGCGATACGGCGAACCGGGGTCACACAGGCCACCCTCGGCACCCCGTCGACAAGCACCGTGCAACACCCGCACTGGCCTTGAGGCGAGCAGCCGTCCTTGACGGAGCGGATAGCGAGTTCGTCCCGCAGGACGGCGAGCAAGGTGGTGGAGTCATCGACCACCTTGACCGGCCGACCGTCGACGTGCAGCGTGACAGCCATGGGGCCCGACCCTAACGGCTCCGCCCAAGCGGGGCCCCGCCACGACGAGCACGACGGGGCGTAGTTCGGCCAAGCTGATCCCATGCAGATCGCGTGCGTTCTCTACCCCCGATTCACCGCGCTCGACATCATCGGGCCATTCCAAACGCTGGTCGACCTGCGTGGGGTCGACACGGTATTCGTGGCGGAGGTCGCCGGACCGGTGCCCGATCACACCGGCCGCTGCCATCTTGTCGCCACCCACACCTTCGCCGAACTCAGCGCACCCGACGTCGTCGTGGTGCCCGGTGGCATGGCCGATCAGACCGCCACGGCCGAGGACCCCGTGGTGGCGTGGCTGCGGACGGTGCACCCGAGCACAACATGGACCACGAGCGTGTGCACCGGAGCCATCTATCTGGGCCTCGCCGGCATCCTCAACGGGCTCGATGCCACCACCCACTGGGCGGCCTACGACCGGCTCGGACAACTCGGCGCGGTGCCCATCGCCGAACGCGTCGTGCGCCGGGGCAAGGTGATCACTGCGGCCGGAGTCTCGGCCGGGATTGACATGGGCCTGTTGCTGGCGGCCGAATTGGCCGGTGAACGGGCCGCCCACGGGGTGCAACTCGCCATCGAGTACGACCCGCAGCCGCCCTTCGACTGCGGCGCGCCGTGGAAGGTCCCAGCAGAATTACGAGCCCGCGTCGCCGCCGCCCTCGGCGGAAGCTGACCGACACAACCCAACGGTGCACAACTAGCGCGACGCCCACCACAGCACGGCCGAATCGGCCTTCATGGCCTGCCTGCACCGGCAGCCACTCAACCGCGGCGGTACCTCAGCACCTACGCCATGGGCGGTATGAGCCTGGCCATCTGCTCAACGCCATGGCCTCTGCCCTACGGGCCGAACTCGCCGCCCCAATGATCTGAGCCAGATGGCGTCAGCTGAAGGACTGTCCGCAGCCACAGGTGCGGCTGGCATTGGGGTTGTTGATCGAAAACCCGGTCTGGCTCAGGCCGTCCTTGTAGTCGAGGGTGGCGCCGGTAAGTAGCTGCGCAGATGCCGGGTCGACCACAACGCGAACGTCGCCGAAGTGTTCAGCCATGTCATCGTCAGCAATGTCGGAATCGAAGAACATCTCGTAACTGAAACCGGAACAACCACCTGGGCGCACGGCAACCCGCAGCGCCAACTCCGGGACACCCTCGGCGTCGATGAGTTCCTTGACCTTCTTCGTTGCGGTGTCCGTGAGAGTGATCACGTGTTGTCTCCTACTTGGCATTTGTGTGCAGCGAACCGACCGATACACATCTTAGAACGGTCCGGATTGTGACGACAGAACGTCGGTGAGAACGTCGACCTGACAGGGGTTGCGGTCGACCAGTCCCCGGAACCGGCTGGCGGCCCCGGTGGCGGCCACCTCCACCAATCCTTCGACGAGCCCTTGGTGCAAACCGCACACCAGGTCGGGGTTGGCCTCGGCCAGGTCACGGAACGGACAATGACCGAAAGCCATGGTCACGCCCTCGTCGGTGGGCACCGAAGTTGGATCGAATCCAAGCTCGGCCAGACGGCTTTGGACGGCCTCGACGCACGCCGATTGGCTCGCCGCGGGAGAACCATCGCCCAACCCCTGATCCCGACCGACCTCGATTGCTTCGGCTGCGCCGAGACCGGCCGCGGCAGCCATGCGTAGCAACATCCGGGTCGCGATGGGGAACACCGCGGGCTCAAGGCCCAACGACGGGGCCTGCATCGCGAGCCGGTAGCGATGCTGGGGACGACCCACCCCGCCGTTGGCATCGATCTCGAGGTCCAGCAGCCCGGCCTCCCGCATTTTCTCCAGATGCGGTCGAACGGTGTTGACGTGCAGGCCGAGAGTGTGAGCGACCTCGGCGCTGGCCAGTGACTTGGACGACTGCATCAGGTCCAGGTAGATGGCGTAACGCGTGTTGTCACCGAGGGCCTTGAACACCTCGATGCGGGTCGCTCGCTCAGTACCCATCTCCTCAGGATAGACCAACGTCATCTCATTTACACGGCCCTGACCGTTAGAATGTCCTCCGTGGAACCGTGGCCCGTGGAACCCGAACTGACCGCACCCGGCGTGCCACCCCAAGCGCGGTGCACTTCCGAGGACGTCTTCGCGATGCTGCGCGGCGTCATCGACCCCGAACTCGGTTCCGACGTGGTCGATCTCGGCATGATCCGAGCCGCGGAGGTGGCCGTCGATGGCGCCGTCACCGTCACCGTCGCTCTCACCACCGCTGGTTGCCCGCTACGAGCCCAACTGCAACGCGACATCAAGACCCGGGTGCAATCCTGCCCCGGTGTCACCTCGGTTTCCATCATCTGGTCGGAGATGACCGCCGAAGAACGCTCCACGGCCATGGGTAAGGCCCGCTTCAACGCCCAGCAACGCGCCCCGCAAACAGCCATCCCTGCCACCACCCGGGTCATCGGCATCGCGTCGGGCAAGGGTGGCGTCGGTAAGTCCTCAGTCACGGTGAACCTAGCGGTGGCGCTGGCTCAACGGGGCCTGCGTATTGGGGTGCTCGACGCGGACATCTGGGGGTTCTCCGTGCCTCGCATGCTCGGCGTCAGCGGCAGGCTCGCCGCCGTGGCGGGCGAGAAGAAGATGATTCCCGTTCAACGGAGCGTGCCCGGTCGCGGTGGCCCCGACGGGCATCTCGAAGTGGTTTCGATGGGGTTGCTTACCGAGGACGAGACCGACGCGCTGATGTGGCGCGGCCTCATGTTGAACCGGGCGGTGCAACACTTTCTCGAGGACGTCACCTGGGGTCGGCTCGACTACCTGCTCATCGACCTGCCACCCGGCACCGGTGATGTGCAAATGGGATTGGCCAGAATGCTGCCGCGAACCGAGTTGATCATCGTGACCACACCCGCCCTCGCCGCCCAGAAGGTGGCCGCCCGAGCTGCCACCATGGCCCGCAAGAGCCACCTTCGAGTGGCAGGCGTGATCGAGAACATGAGCGCGTTCGTGGCTCCCGATGGCACCAGCTACGCCCTGTTCGGTCGCGGTGGAGGTCAAGCCCTCGCCGATGACGTCGGAGTGGCCCTACTGGCCAGCCTGCCCCTCGACGCCTCGGTGGCCGAACTCGGCGACCGAGGCCATCCCGTCGCCCTTGGCGACGGACCAATGGCCGACGCCTTTGCCCGATTGGCTGAGGTCGTGGTGAACGAAGCAGTTCCGCCGGTGGACAATGCTGGTTGTACGGCCCGGTTGCTCGACGCCATCGAGGCCGCTCTACCTCGTTGATTTGTTCGCCGCGGGGTACCTACTGCACCCGGGCGAGCACCGCTATCGTGGCGCGACGTGGCCCATCCCCCCTCGGTCGATCGTCTTGCCCGCAGCCTGCGCACCCATAGCCTGCCCGATCCACTGCTGGTCGAAGCGGCGCGCACCGCCATCGCCGAGGCGGTGCTTGCCCATGGGCCCACTGGGGTCGACCCGGCCGCGGTGACAGCCCGGGCCGAGGAACTCATCGCGGAACAGTCTCGACGACTACTGCAACCGGTGATCAACGCCACCGGCGTGCTGCTGCACACCAACTTGGGACGGGCGCCGTTCTCGTTGCACCATGATGCGAGCTACAGCAACGTCGAGTTCCGTCTCGACCAGGGCACACGAGGCAGCCGTTCGGAGCACGCCGGCACCCTTTTGGCCCGCGCTTGTGGGGCGGAAGCGGCGCTCGTCGTCAACAACAATGCCGCCGCGGTGCTGCTGACCCTGGCGGCCATCGGTGGACCAGGGCGGGCCGCGGTGGCGTCACGGGGCGAGCTGGTAGAAATCGGCGGCGGCTTCCGTATCCCCGATGTGATGACGGCGTCGGGTACGGAGCTGATTGAGGTCGGCACCACCAACCGCACCCGCCGAGCCGACTATGAACGAGCAATCGCCACCGCAGGTGAACGCATCGGGCTGTTGCTGAAGGTGCACCAGTCGAACTACCGCATCACGGGTTTCACCGAGACCGTCGAGGTGTCCGAACTGGTAGGGCTGGGCCAACCGGTGGTGGCAGACATCGGGTCGGGCCTGCTCGATGCATCCTGCCCCTGGCTTGCTGATGGGCCGCCAGCGTGGCTCGCGGGCGAGCCGGCGGCCCGTCAGACCCTGGCCGAAGGTGCAGATCTGGTGCTGTTCTCCGGCGACAAGCTGCTCGGTGGGCCACAAGCAGGCATCATCGCCGGGCGGGCCGACCTCGTTGCCCTTATCGGAAAGCACCCCCTGTACCGAGCGGTACGGTGCGGCGGCTTGGTGCTACGCGCCGTGCAGGACTTGGCCCTCGCCTATCTCGATCGCCGCGGCGCGGACATCCCCTTCTGGCACATGGCCACCGGCACGGTGGCAGAACTAGCCGTTCGGGCAAGGACCATCGCGGGAGCCGTCCCCGGGGCGCACCCCGAAGCCATGTTGGCCGTTCCCGGTGGTGGCACACTGCCCGGCGTCACAATTGAGTCCTTTGGCCTGGTACTCGATGGCGACCACCGTGACGCCCTGCGTCAACACCACCCGCCGGTCATCGCCCGGGTGCAAGACGATCGCACCATGTGCGACCTGCGCACGGTCGCGCACTCCGACGACGTTGGGCTCGCGGCGGCTCTTGCCGGCCTCGGAACGGCCCGGTGACCATTCGACGCAGGCCCGGCACCGACATCGCCCCGGCTGCTGCGGTCGCGCTGCTCGCGGTCGGACGCGGGGTTCCCAATGCGGCCATGCGATGGATTCCCCTGTTCCTACCGATGATCGCCCGATCGATGGACACTTCGCTGGGCCGCTGTGCCGCGGCGATGGGTGTGGGCGAACTATTCGGTATGACCGCGTTGATCACCGGTCGATTGGTGCACCGCCACGGCAGTCGCCGTTGGTTCGCCCTTGGCCTGTTCACGGTCGCGCTCGGCAACGCACTCGGCGCCGCGGCGCCGGTTCTGGCCGCGTTCGCGGTCGGCTACGCGTTGCTGATCACCGGCCAGTCCTGCTGCAACGTGGCCGGCCAGGCTTGGATCGGGCGTAACACCCCGCCCGGGCGCCGTGGACGCTATCTCGGGGCTTTCGAGACCTCATGGGCGCTGGCCCTACTCGTAGGAGCTCCCCTGGCCGCGGGCGCGGTGGCCATCACCTGGCGAGGTCCCTACGTGTTGTGGGCGCTCGCCGCGATGTTGCTCATCCTGCCCGTTCTGCGGTTGTTACCCGAGGAGAGCCCCGGACCCGAGCCGACCAACCGACGGGCCGCCACGGCGGCGTTGCCACGGTCAGCCTGGCTGACCGTGGGCGTGGCGACTCTGCTCATGATCGCCTCGATGAGCGGTGCCGTGGCGTCTGGAGCCTGGCTCGAAGACCAATTCGGCTTCGGGGTCCGATCCTTGGGCATCGTGGCCTTCGTCCTCGGATCAGCGGAACTCGTTGCCAGTCTGACGATCGCGCGGGTCGCCGATCGTCGGCGGGCCACCCGGGTGTTGCGCTCGGGGGTGGTGATCATGCTCGCTGGCGTCGGTGCAATGGCCCTGTGCGGTCGCCTCGCGGGGGTGGCGGTGGCGGGCTTGGCACTGTTCATCGGTGGCTTCGAGTTTGCCTACGTCGCTACCGTGGCCGTTGCCATTCGCCACCCAAGCACGGTGGTTGCTCGGCTGGTGGGAACCCTCTCCGCTGGAATCACCCTCGCCCGGGCCGTCTTCGCGGGCCTGACCGGTTGGCTTTATGTCGCCGTCGGGGTCCGGGGCCCCTTAGCCGTCGCGTCCGTCGCGGGCGTCATGGTATTGGTGGTCCTACCCGTCCTGGTGCGCCAGGAACAGACCCTCAGCGCTCACCCGGCGTGATTGCCAGGCCCGTGACTCCTCCGCCACGCCTGGACCCAGCGCTCGGCGCGACGCGGTACCGGTCGGGAAGAATCGGTGACCCATGCATGTAATCGCCACCGCCGGCCACGTCGACCACGGCAAGTCGACCCTCGTTCGGGCCCTGACCGGAGTCGACCCGGACCGCTGGGAGGAGGAGAAACAGCGGGGCATGACCATCGACCTCGGCTTCGGCGCCACCACCCTGGACTCGGGCCGTGAGCTGGCCTTTGTGGATGTCCCCGGCCACGTCCGCTTCATCAAGAACATGCTGGCCGGCGTGGGGGCTGTCGATGCCTGCCTTTTCGTGGTGGCCGCGACCGAAGGCTGGAAGCCGCAATCGGAGGAGCACCTACGCATCCTCGAACTGCTCGACCTCTCCCACGGCGTCGTTGCCCTGACCAAGGTCGGCCTGTGCGATGAGGACCTCGTCGAGTTGGCCCGAATGGACCTCGCGGAACACCTCCAAGGCAGCTTCTTGGAGCAGTCCGAAGTGGTCGAGGTCGATGTGCCCAGCGGAATTGGAGTCCAGGCCCTGCGCGAGGCCCTCGATCGACTCGCGGCCAGCACACCCCGTGCGGTGGACTCCGGCCGACCGCGGCTATGGGTGGACCGAGCGTTCGCGGCGAAGGGTTCCGGGACAGTCGTCACCGGCACCCTCACCGGAGGGGCGTTGGCCGTCGACGACGAGCTCGTGCTGCTACCGCGCGACATTGCCGTGCGGGTACGGGCCCTGCAAAGTCACCACCAGGCCCGCAGCACGGCAATGCCGGGATCGCGCGTGGCCGTGAACCTGGTCGGCGTTGCCCACGCCGACGTCGAACGGGGCGACGTGCTGCTTCGTGCCGCTCAATGGCACCGGACCCGCATGGCCGATGCCTCGATGACGGTGCTCGCCAGCCTCGATCACGAGGTGTCGCGACGCGGCGCGTACGTGGCCTACCTCGGCTCCGGGGAGATCCCCGTGAAGGTACGGGTACTCGGCGAGCGGTCCCTGGTGCCCGGCGAGGAGGGACTGATCCGGCTGCACCTTCCCCGGGCATTCCCCATGCGGCCCGGCGACCGGTTCGTGCTCCGCGAGTCGGGGCGCAAGGAAACCGTCGGTGGTGGACAGATCCTTGATGTGGCGCCGATCCTGCCGGCATCGAAAGCCCGACCCGATCGCTCGGTGGACCGGGTCATCCGCGAACGCGGGTACGTCGAGGCCGTCGAACTGGAACGGCTCACCGGAGAACGGCGGGAACCGAACCTGGGACCATGGGTGACGGACCCGGACCTACTTGATGCGCTCCGCTCACAAGTGGAGATGCTCATCCGCACCAGCGGGCCACTCGGTCTCGACGTCGTTTCGCTCGACCCGAGGCAGCGGGCCGTGTTGCCCCTGATCGATGGCATCCGGGTCGAAGCGGGACGGGTCACCGCCGCCGAAGCCATCGACCCGCTGGCGGACCATCCCTACGTCGCGGCGTTGGACGCCTCCCCATTTGCACCACCGTCGGCGGAAGGCATCGACCGGGCCGAGCTTCGGGAGTTGGTTCGTCGCGGCGTGGTCGTATCCCACGACGGGGTGTACTTCTCTGCCGGTGCGCTCGATGCCGCGGCACGAAAGGTCGCGGCCCTGCTGCAGGTGAAGCCGGAGGGGGTCACCGTCGCGGAGGTACGTGACGCCTTGGGCTGCTCGCGAAAGCACACCCTGCCCCTGATGTCGCTACTCGATGGTAGGGGCGTCACCCGGCGGCGGGGCGACGTGCGTATCGGTGGACCCCGGCTACCGAGTTGACTCGATCCGCCGTGGCCTGCCAAGGCGTCGCTAGACGCGCGGGGTCAACCGCACCTGTCCGCCGTTTCGACGAGGTCGGCCGTGGTGGTCGAGTTCAGCTCGCCTCGCGCTGCAGCAGCACTTGCTTGCGCTCGTTCTCGTTCAACCCACCCCAGATGCCGTGTGGCTCGCGAATGGTCAAGGCGTAGTCGAGGCAATCACGACGGACCGCACAGCTGCGGCAGATGCTCTTGGCGAGCGTCTCTCGGTCGATCTTCTCGTGCTTGCGCTCGAAGCGTTGCGGAGGGAAAAAAACCACCGCGTTCTGCGGGCCTCGACAAGCACCCTTGATCTGCCAGTCCTCTTCATACCGTTGTGCACTCACGCGTTCCCCCTTACCGAGCGTGAATCCCCAGGTTCCGGCGCTCCCCCTACCGGTCCCAGTGGCAACATACCCGCGCCTTGCACAACGTCACAAGACGAAGGGTGCGATCCGCGAAAAGTGAAGCAGGCGAACGCTAGTCCGTGACCGCTGACACTTCTAGAACGTAGCGGCGCGTTCCCACCACCTGTACCCGATCACCCACCTGGAGTGGCTCACCCACCACCGACGCGGGCCACTGGGCGGAGCGAACGGCCACCGCGCCGAGGGGATTCAGGTCCGAGGTGACCGTGCCGTGTTCCCCCACCAACCACTCCCGGCCGAGGTCGATGGCAGAGAATCGCGTCCGCACCATGGCCGGCATTCCTCGCAAGTACACCAACAGCAGCAGCACCACGGCAGAGGTAACCGTCACCCACGACAAGCCAACCCCGTCGAAAAGGGTGAAGGTTCCGATCAGGAACACCGCAATGGCAGACAGGGTGGCCCGCCGGGGAATCCCGGTCTGCACATCGAGCCCGAACAGAACGAAGCTCACCAGCAACAATGCGACGGCCCACCCGCGCGCCGGGAGTGCCGCAAGGCCGTAGCAACCTAGGACCACGAACACTGCGCCGACCACGCCGGCAATGCCGATCCCTGCCGTGAACAGCTCGAACAGGATGAGGCCCACGCCGATCACGAACAGTAGGTAGGCAACGGACGGGCTGGCGACGGTGTGTAACAACTCGGCGTGCAGGGGAAGCTGCACGAAGCGGACCGTCGTGGCCGGCTCGCGGCGGATCTCGCCGTCGACCTCGGTCGACCGAGTCGCCACCCCCTCGAGATTGATGATGAAATCGCCCAGGGTGGCGGCAGGCACCAGCCCGGCCGCTTCGGCTTCGTCGAAACGGATGAAGGCGTCACGGGCCCGATTGGCATCGTTGCCGAAGAGCACACCGAACTCCTCCCGGGGCAGCACCTGTTCACCCGCCTTGCCGACCTTCGCCCCCGAGGCCACCCCGCCCGGCTGGGACAACGCCACCAGCTGGGCCGATTCGCCTCGCCCCTGAGCGCTGGCGGGGCCGACCCAAATGGCAATTGGCACGGCCGAGTCGCGGATCATCCGGGCGAGGTGCACGAATTCCTCGGTCGGGACCACTGACCCGCCGCTGTTGAGTCGCAGCACCAGGGCCACCAAGCCGCGTTCGTTCGCCGCCACGATGCGCGATTGCACAAAGTCGACCAAGATCGAGTCGAACAGACCGCTGACCTCCACCACCTCGACCACCGCAGTGGTACCAGGCGGCTGGTTCGTCGCCGCAGGCTCGGCCGCTCCGACTGGAGTCATCGAGCCGACCAAGCTCAGCAGCATCGCTCCCAGAGCAGCCAACAGTCCAAAGGTCGTAAATCCGCGTCGTTGCACCTTGCCAGTGTTTCAGCCCAGGGAGATCCGGCCAAGCCAGCCGGGGCAACCAACCCGTCCGTGGCCGTCGCCACACTGAGCCGCTAACCTGCGTCGGCAATGAACTGCGTACTGCTGGCCACCGATGCCGACTGGCTTTTCAACGAAGTCGACGCAGCCCTCGCCGATGACGAAACGAAGGTCTACCGAGTCGCCTCCGGACGGTTGGTCTTGCCCGCCGTGCATGAGCTGAACCCCGACCTGGTGATTCTCGACTTGCAGATCGGAAACCTCGGCGGGGTTGCCACCTCCCTGGCGCTTCGCCAGGAACAAGAGATGGGACGTGTGCCAGACCAGCGCATCATCATGCTGCTCGATCGCCAGGCTGATGTGTTCATGGCCCAGATGGCCAGGGCCGACGGATGGCTCATCAAACCGATCAACAGCCTGCGTCTGCAGCGAGCGGCGAACGCGGTACTCGCCGACAAGGAGTATTTCGAAGGGATGCTCGAGGCCACGAGCTGATAGAGTCTCCCTCCGCATTACGGGTGGTGGCGCAGTTTGGCAGCGCGCTGCGTTCGGGACGCAGAGGCCGGGAGTTCAAATCTCCCCCACCCGACCCGTGGAGCCCAGGCCGATGGCCTGGGCTCCGGTTCTTTCCGGCAGCCACCAGGGGCTATGCTGAATTACATGGGTGGAGTTTGTGAGCGGCCAGGCTGCTCTCGCAGTGCCGCGGCCGCAGTGGCGGCGGATCCTCGGCGTCAAATCGTGTGGATCGGCGACATCGAGACCAGCGTCGATTCCGTCAACGTGCTCTGCGCCGCGCATGCGGACAACCTCGCCGCCCCACTCGGCTGGGAGCGGCGCGATCTCCGAGATGCACCAAGGCTGTTTGCCGTCCCCTCACCAGCACCGCCAACCGAGCCCACCAAAAGCTCCAAACGCGCGACTCGAAAGGCCAGCCCAAAGGTGGCTGACACCCCCGCCGAGCCCCAACACGACGACGCAGGCCCGCCCGCTGGTAAGTCCCGCCCCGAGACCGCCGTCGGGCCCGAGGCGACTGCCGGTACGGGTCCGACCCTCAACCCTGCCCTGCAGGAACTGCACCGAACGAGCAGCCAACTTTCCGCGGCCACCTCGGCGTTATTGAGCGCCGGGGTCGACACTCCAATGCTGGCCCGGGCGTTCCGAACCAGCCACGCCGTCGGCTGAGCAGAGAGCCGAATGCCGGCGCGGCCCCACCAACACCACGCGGGTGCCGCCATGGACTTGCAGGAGGTCCAGGCACTCATGGAGCGCCTCTACGGGGCGCAAGACCGTGCCCGCGGTGTCGCGGCCACCGTGGCCTGGCTGTGCGAGGAACTCGGCGAGTTGGCCCAGGCCGTACGTAAAGGAACGCCCGAACAGCAGCTGCACGAGCTCGGCGACGTGCTGGCGTGGACCGCATCGCTGGCCAACCAACTCGGCCTGTCGCTGCAGGACGCAATGCAGCGCTACCAGGACGAGCCGACGCCCTAACCCGATGTCGGCCACAGCCGCGCCGGGTTAGCTGAGGAGCTCAGCAATCTCCACGGCATTGAGCGCCGCGCCCTTGCGTAAGTTGTCGTTGGTGACGAACATCACGAGGCCGTTGTCTACCGCTTCGTCGCGACGGATCCGACCGACGTAGGAGGGGTCTTTACCGGCGGCGAGCAGCGGCGTGGGCAGGTCGGTAAGGACCACACCGGCTGCGCTGCGGAGCAATGAGGTCGCCTCCTCCGGCGAGATGGGCCGCGAGAAACGGGCATGCACGGCCAAGGAGTGACCCGTGAACACCGGAACCCGTACACAGGTGCAGCTCACCCGCAATTGGGGGAGATCGAGGATCTTGCGCGACTCGAAGCGCATCTTTTGTTCCTCGTCGGTCTCGAGCAGGCCGTCCTCGACCAGCTTCCCGATCCAGGGCACGACGTTGTACGCGATGGGCGCAGCGAAACTGTTCAGCGGTGGAAACTCGACGGCTTCACCGTTGTAGGTGAACTCCCTCGAGCGATCACCGACCACGGCCACCTGGCTTGCCAACTCCGCCACCCCGGCCAGCCCGGCCCCAGACACCGCCTGGTAGGAAGCGACCTGCAACGCTTCAAGCCCCGCCGCAACAGCCAAAGGCTTGAGCACTGGCATGGCCGCCATCGTGGTGCAGTTGGGGTTGGCCACGATGTTCTTGGGGATTGAAGCCAACGCGTGGTCATTTACCCCTGCCACCACCAACGGCACGTCGGGATCCATGCGCCAGGCCGAACTGTTGTCGATCACGATCGGACCGTGCGCCGCCACCTTGGGAGCTAGCGCCTTCGATGTAGCACCGCCCGCAGAGAACAGCACCAGGTCCAACCCACGGTAATCAGCCTGCTCGGCGTCCTCGACCTCGATGTCGGTGCCGGCGAAGGCCAGGGTGCGGCCTGCGGACCGGGCCGAGGCAAACAGCCGCAATTCTTCCAGAGCAACGTTGCGCTGGGCCAACACGGCCAGCATCACGCCGCCCACCTGTCCGGTGGCACCTACGATCCCGATCTTCATGGCCCATGAGGCTACCGAGGAGCCAACGCCAGCCTGGCATCGGATTCCGGCACCGCAGCGCGCCTCACGACCGAATCAGCGGCTGAGCCCGAACGCCGCATGCAGCGCGGTCACCGCACGCTCGGCGTGCTCGCGGCGGATGATGCAGCTGGTGCGGATGGGAGAGGTGGAGATCATCTCGATGTTGATGCCCGCGCCCGCGAGGGTCTCGAACATTCGGGCCGCCACCCCAGGATCGGTCTTCATGCCCGAGCCGATGATGGACACCTTGGCAATTTCCGCATCGCCGGCAATCCCATGGGCACCGATCTCACCCAGTGCCTCCGCGGCAACCTGAAGCGACAACTCGAAGTGCTCGGTGGAGACCGTGAAGGAGATGTCCGCGATTCCGTCCACCGACATGTTCTGCACGATCATGTCGACGTTCACGCCGTCATCAGCGAGACGCCGAAACAGCTTGGCGGCTACCCCAGGTCGGTCGGCGAGGCCTGAAACGGTGATCTTGCCATCAGTGGTATCGCTGGTGACGGCGATGACGCTCGCTTGTTCCATGGTGTCGTCTTCCTCCTTGACCCAGGTGCCGGTCTCCCAGGTGAAGGCCGAACGGATGTGCAGGGGCACGTTGTAACTACGCGCGAACTCGACGGAACGCATGGCAGGCTTGGGACAACCGGTGGCGGTCATCTCCAGCAGTTCATCAAAGCTGACGGTGGCCATTTTGCGGGCGTCGGGGACGAGGCGGGGATCGGCGGAGAACACGCCGGACACGTCGGTGTAAAGCTCGCAAACATCGGCCCCCAACGCATAGGCCAACGCCACCGCCGTGGTATCGGAACCACCCCGGCCCAGAAAGGTGACGTCCTTTTCCGTAGACACGCCCTGAGCCCCGGCGACGACAGGCACCAGACCGGCCTTGAGCGCCGCCTCGATGCGGTCGGTGCGCAGATCGACGATTTTCGCATTCTGGTGGTTCGTGTCGGTGACGAAGCCCGCCTGGCTCCCGGTGAAGCTTGCCGCCTCAATGCCCTGGTCGTGCAGCGCCATGGCCACCAGGGCGATGGCCTTGCGCTCACCACCGGTGATGAGCATGTCCATCTCCCGGCCATGACGACGGCGGGCCACATCGTCCGCGAGCCGCAGCAGCTCGTCGGTTTCCTTACCCATCGCCGACACCACGAGCACGACCTGATCGCCTCGACGTACGGTACGCGCCACATGCTCAGCGACCTGACGGATCCGCTCGGCATCACCGACGGAGGTGCCGCCGAACTTCTGGACGACCAGGGCCATCGCCAACATCCTTCCGGGAGGACCGATCCCCCGCTCGCCGAGCACGAAGCAGCGCCAAAAGGATACCCGGCCGGGGCCGCAGCTCCGACCCGCGGCGGGCCTAGAACCCCCCGGCGGGATCGAACCGCGGTTGGCAGGCCCCCGACCAGCATCGGCACACCACGAGTGGATTGCTAGCGTGTCGGGCCGTATGGGAACCACCAAGCGTGAACGCCAACGCTCCAACCGCCAATCGAAACTCCAGGCGGCGCAGCAGGCCGTCGAGAAGGCCAAGACCCGGCGACGGATCCTCAAAGTGGTCGCCATGGTGGCCGCAGCGCTGCTCGCAGCGTTCCTCTACGCCACCTTTGCTGGCGATGACACCAAGACGGACACGGGGCAGGACTCCACCGACACGTCCATCGCCGAGGGGTCCACGTCGCCGACCATCGCGCTGAGCCCAACAGCGCCCGGCAAGTCAATCACCGGCGTCACCCCATGCCCACCAGCCAACGGATCGGTCGACCGGACCACCACCTTCGCCGCCGCCGCCCCGATGTGCATCGACGCCACGAAGGCCTACAAGGCGGTGGTGTCGACCAACAAGGGCGAACTCACCATCGCGCTCGACCCGAAGACCGCCCCGCTCGCGGTGAACAACTTCGTTGTCCTCGCTCGGTACCACTACTACGACGGGGTTCCGTTCCACCGAATCGTCAACGACTTCGTGGCCCAGGCCGGCGACGCCAACCCCAAGAACGGCCGACTCGGCACCGGCGGCCCCGGATACACCTTCGCCGACGAACTCCCGGCCTCACCAGCGGGTTACGTGCCCGGCGCGGTGGCCATGGCGAACTCCGGCCCCAACACCAACGGCAGCCAGTTCTTCGTCTTCGTCGGCCCCAGCAACCCCTTCATCGCCAACCCGACCTACACGATCTTCGGCACGGTGGAAGTGGGGATGGACAACACCGTGCCCGCCATCATGGCGGCGGGAACTGACGACGGTGCAGTGACTGAGGCCGTCATCATCGCCTCGATCACCATCAGCGAGTCCTAACCCGGGCCCTCAACCACGCCCGGTCAGTCGTTTAACACGTCGAGCCCGACCGACAACCCATCTCGGAACAACCGCGGCACCGTCGACCCTGCAGAGACCCAGCGACCGTCACGGGAGCGAATCAGGGCGCTCGCCGCAGGCACCCCGGCCAGAATCAGCCCTTTTGGCGCCATCTGGATGGTCCGCCGAGACTTCTCCGCCGACCACTGCTCGTAGCGGGGAATCAGGCTCAGACCCCGAACGAGGCCCAGGCCCACCCCAAAGCCGCCCCCGCGGGGGTCGACCATGTCCGCGCACAACACCGAGGCGCTCGACCCCGCTGCGGCTACCACCGCCCCGTTGTGGTGCGCTTCGACGAGCGCCTCCCATACCGGGGTGGACTTGAGCACTGACAACAGATGCATGGCAGATCCCGATGCCACGTAGATGAAGCGGGCCTCGCGGACCCGCGCCGCCTGGGCCTCGTCGCACGCGCCGCTTCGATCGAGCACGTCGAGCACGTCGAGCACCGCCCCGAGTCGGGCGAAGTGCTCTGCGGCGCGCGCCGCAGCCAACTCTGGACGTTCATAGGCCGCCGCCGTCAGCAACACCGTCACCGTCGAGTTGGCGCTCTCCGCGAGCAGGTCGGCGTCGAAGGCGCACTCCTCGCTCCACTCGCCGGTGCCCACAAGCGCTAACGGACCCGCGGTCATCGTTGCTCCTGCCCGTCCGCGGCTCGGTTGGGAGCAGCCGGGTAGCCCACGATGAGGCAGAAGGACCGCAGCGGTACGATCGGCGTTGGCATGGTGACTCTTTCGATGGTACCGATCACGAACCCTGCCTCACGGACTAGGGCGGCAACCGGCAAATTGACTTCGATGCCAGTGAGGCGTGCTACCAACGGTGCAACGACATCGGTGAGCGTCCCCGACCAGCGGGCACGACGATAGGGCTCCAGCAGCAGTAGGCGCCCGTCAGAGCTCATCACGGCGCGGGCCTTGCGCAACAGAGCAGCCGGCTCGGCGGAGCGGGCCAGGCTGACCACACCCAGGACATCGAACGAATCGGGCAGCTCGAGTGATTCCTCGAGGGCCAGATCCTCCAACTTCACAACGGGTAGCACTACCCCGACCAGCAGGTGTTCGCGCTGGCGCTGCAGCTCGGCTCGAAACTTCGCCGTCAACGTCAAGGAATGGCCAACTCGGTCGTAACGGTGGCACAGCACAACGAAGAAAGCTAGCGACCAGGGGTCGCTCTGCTCGGCCCAGCACGGGCCGTTACCACTCGCCATGGGGGCCGCGACGCGAGCAAACTGGACTCGATGCCGATTGCGCCGCCGCCGACACCATGGGTTTTTCCGCCTCACGCCGAGGCCGACGAGTCCGGGGTCATCGGGATTGGGGCGGACCTAGAGCCGGGCACGTTGCTGCACGCCTACCGCAATGGAATCTTCCCCATGCACGTACGACGTAACCAACTCGGTTGGTGGTCACCAGACCCCCGCGGCGTGTTTCTCAATGGTTCGCTTACGGTGAGCAAGTCGCTCCGCAAGGCGGTGGGTCGATTTGAGATCCGAGTCGATACGGCATTTCTCGATGTCATGCGGAGCTGTGCCGACCCCAATCGTCCCCACGCGTGGATCACGACGGACATCGTGCGGGCCTACACCGAGCTGCACCGCCTCGGCTGGGCCCATTCGGTGGAGACCTGGCGTGACGGCCGTCTCGTGGGAGGGCTCTACGGGATCTCCATCGGCGGTCTCTTTGCCGGGGAATCGATGTTCCATCGGGAAAGCGACGCTTCAAAGGCCGCCCTCGTGGGACTGATCGGCCAGCTCGAGGACCATCCCGACACGCTCGTGGACTGCCAGTGGCTCACCCCCCATCTCGCATCGCTCGGAGCGGTTGCCCTGTCACGCGAGGACTATCTCGAGCGCCTCGGCCGAGCCCTGGCACGTCCGCTGCCCAATTGGTTCAACACCGTCTAAGCGCCCCGATAGGTCTCCGGTGGAGACCCAATTCACGCCCGGTCGAGCTGGCCCTAAGCGCCGCGGCCAGTTCACAATGGCAGGATGGCTCAACGCGACCATCCGTGGCTCATGCGAACGTACTCCGGGCATTCCAGTGCTCGGGCATCGAACACGCTGTATCGGACCAACTTGGCCAAGGGCCAAACCGGGCTGTCCATCGCCTTCGACCTGCCCACCCAGACCGGCTACGACCCCGACGCACCACTGGCGCGAGGCGAGGTCGGCAAGGTCGGCGTCCCGGTGGCCCATCTCGGCCACCTCCGCACCCTGCTCGAGTCGATTCCGCTCGATGCCATGAACACGTCGATGACCATCAACGCCACCGCGGCGTGGCTGCTGGGGCTCTACGTGGCACATGCCACCGAACAAGGTGTCCAACCGGCGCTGCTGCGCGGAACTACCCAGAACGACATCGTCAAGGAGTACCTCTCGCGCGGTACCTACATCTTTCCGCCGGCACAGTCGCGGCGTCTGATCGTGGACATGGTGGCCTACTGCCACCATCACATCCCGCACTGGAACCCCATAAACGTCTGCTCGTATCACCTACAGGAGGCAGGGGCCACCCCGGTACAAGAACTGGCCTTCGCTCTCGCCACCGCCATCGACGTTCTCGACGCCGTCAAGGCCTCGGGTCAGGTCCACGACGAGGGATTCCCGGCGGTGTTCGCCTCCATCTCCTTTTTTTGCAATGCCGGTATCCGCTTCGTGGAGGAGGTCTGCAAGATGCGGGCCTTCACCGCCATGTGGGACCGCATCGGCCTTGAGCGCTACGGCGTGACCGACGCCAAGGCTCGCCGTTTCCGTTACGGCGTACAGGTCAACTCGCTCGGTCTGACCGAGGCCCAACCCGAGAACAATGTTCAGCGCATCGTCCTCGAAATGCTGGGCGTGTCTCTCTCCAAGCAAGCTCGGGCCCGTTCCATCCAGTTGCCGGCCTGGAACGAGGCCCTCGGACTTCCCACGCCGTGGGACCAGCAATGGTCCTTGCGGATGCAGCAAGTGCTCGCCTTCGAAAGCGACCTGCTCGAATACGAGGACATCTTCGAAGGGTCCAAGGTGGTCGAGGCCCGCACGGCAGAGCTCATAGCGGCTGCCCAGGTCGAACTCGACGAGGTCTTGGCCCTCGGTGGCGCCTTCGCCGCGATCGACGAGCTCAAGGGCCGCCTGGTGTGCTCTCACACCGAGCGGCTGCGCCGCATCGAAGGCGGCGCACAGCTCGTGGTCGGGGTGAACGACTTCGTACAAAGCGAGCCCTCGGCACTTGTCGGTGATGGCGCGGCCCGCATCCAGAAGATCGACCCGGCCGTGGAGGCCGAACTCGTGGCGGACCTCGCCACCTGGCGGGCGACCCGCGATGGCGATGCGGTCCGCCAGGCCCGGGAGGAACTGCGCCGCGTCGCCGCGTCGGAGGAGAACATCATGGAGGCCACCATCGCCTTCGCCGCCGCCGGCGGGACCACCGGCGAGTGGGCCGATGCCCTACGCGAGGTGTTCGGGGAGTATCGAGCCCCCACCGGAGTCGCCGCGGCGGTCGGTCGCCATCGCACCGAATCGCTGGCCGAGGTCGCCAAGCGCGTGCAACAGATCCCCGGTGGACCTCCCCGCCTGTTGGTGGCCAAACCCGGCCTCGACGGGCATTCCAACGGTGCCGAGCAAGTGGCCGTCGCCGCCCGCGACGCTGGCATCGAGGTTATCTACCAGGGCATTCGCCTGACCCCAGCGCAAATCGCGGCGACCGCCCGAGACGAAGACCCAGACGTCATCGGATTGTCGATCCTGTCTGGCTCGCACCTTTCCCTCGTGCCGGAGGTGCTACGGCTCGTCCGAGCCGAGGGCTGCGAAGCTCCGCTGATCGTCGGCGGTATCATCCCCGAAGAGGACCGTGAGAGTCTTCTCGCGGCCGGGGTGGCCGCGGTTTACACACCGAAGGACTTCCAGTTCGGTCCCATGATGGGTGACATCGCAGACTTTGCGGTGGCTCACCGGGCGGCGGGCGGCTGAGGTCGCCCGCAGTGAGCGGCTCATCCGGCCAGGGGATTGTTCCCGCCTGACCACGCCAAGCTCCGCTCTTGTCTTCAGCTCGATGCGTCCCGAGCCGATGCACCTTCGTGCGCGCACACGGACGGCTATCGATTCTGCTGGGCACCCTCGGTGCGCTATCGGGGGTCGCGGCCGCAGCCACCAACGAACCGTTCGCGGCGTTGGTGGCCGCAGCATTGGCCCTCGGGGCAGGCCTAAGCGGCAGAAAGAACTCCGCATCGGGGACGACGACCGCGCTCGCCAAATCGCAAGCCGATTCGCTGCGGGCCACCGAACTCAGCGAGGAACTGGGCATGGCCCGCCTGCGCGAGCAGGCCATGCGCCAACGCATCGAACTTTTGGAGCACGCGACGAGGGCTGCCGCGTCGAGCGCGGCGGCCATGGTGCCAGGCCCGCTGAGCCAGAGTGGACCGACCAACACCAGGGCCGGCCAGCACCTCCTGACCGATGCGCTCACCGGTCTGTTCAGCGAGGCCTATTTCGAGGTTGCGCTCGAAGCCCGGCTCGCCGCAGCCCGCCGTCGACTTCGCCCCGTCGCCTTGGTCCTGCTCGATATCGTCGCGGGCCGGCCGTCGGAAATCACCGTCTCCCCTAACGCCGACCTGGTCAGCACCGCCCTACGGCGAACTCTGCGAGAGGCCGACACAGCCTGTCGACTCGACGACGGTCGGTACGCGCTCGTGCTCGAAGACACCCCCGAACACGGAGCCATCTGGACCATCGAACGTGTCCGCACCCACCTCGCAGAGTCCGGAACCGCGCACACCGTTTGGGCCGGGGTGGCGTGTTACCCAGCCCATGCCTTCGACAAGGATGAGATCCTCAGCCAAGCCGAACACGCGCTGCGACAGGCCCGCGCCTGGGCCCAGGACCGTATCGAGATCGCCACTGCGGACTGACCCCGCAGCCCCGCTCAGTCCCCAAGACCAACTACCGCCTCTTGGGACACCGCTGCCACCTCACGCCCTTCTGGGGTGACAAACAGGCCGCGCACGAGCCCGCGTCCACCGGCGGTGTGAGTGACCTCCTGGTCGAAACGCAGCCACCCATCGGCGCGCGCCGGTTCCAGGAACCACATGCTGTGGTCCAGGCTCACCGAGACCACCCCGGTATCGACCCAGCGGCGACCGTGACACAGGATGGCCAGATCGGCCAACGTGGTGTCTGACATCCACGCCAGCAGCGCGGCGTGCACGAGCGGATCCGAACTCGCCACCTTGCCCCGCAGCCGCATCCACATCCGCAGCGGGCCGGTCACCACACCCCCGGGGTCCGCGGGCGGGGCGTGCTCGAAGGTGACCTCGATCGGTTTGGACTCGCTGCGCCAAGGGTGGTCGGGGTTGTCCGTACCTGCCATGGTCCAATCCAGATAGTCGGTGAAGGACCCCGGGTCGACCGCCTGGTCGGCGACGGCGCCCTGCGGCTGGTAATGAGGACCGGGCTGGTTGACGGTAAAGCCCATCAATTGACGGAAGATCTCCCGATCGTCCTGGGTCACCACCACCTGGCGATGGTGATAGTTGCGCCCGTCTCGGATCGTCTCGACGGCGAACTCCAATGGCCGTAAAGGATCGCCGGGGCGCAGGAAATAGGCGTGAAGCGAATGGGGGATGCGGTCTCCCGGGGTGCTTCGCCCCGCCGCCACCAACGCCTGTGCGACGAGCTGACCACCGAAAAGGGAACGGGTCCGACGCGTGGGCGAGCCACCCCGGAAGCTGTGGGGGCCATGGCGCTGCAGGTCGAGCAGGTCGACCAGTTCCTCGAGCTCGGGCGACGATTCCATACGCCGCACGGTAGGCGGGCCGGGATGGCCCGATCCACCAGCGACCTGTGGCGCGCCGCAGGAGCACGCTCTGGCGCTTCGCTCAGCGCGATGTGGCATTGCCCCGCACCGCCAATGCCACCATCACCGCACCCACCCCGACCGATTCCGCCACGGTCGGACGTTGGCCGAGCACTACTGCACCCACCACCGCGGCCGTCACCGGAAGCAAGGTCGACAGCAAGGCGAACCGTGGCGCAGAAACCCGGGCCAGGACCACTTGGTCCAAAGCGTAGGGCACGACGTTCGAGCACAGCGCCACGACCGCGCAGCACAGCAGCGCCCAGGCGAATCTGCCGTCGAGGGGACCATGGGCCACGAGACCGGTCAGCCCAACCGGGGCCAAGACCACCGCCGCGAAGGCCGTCGAGCGGGCCAGACCGTCAAGACCCTCCGAGGTCCCCTTGGCGCTGACCCTGCGACCCAACAGGATGTAACCGGCCCACATGGCGGCCGAACCGAAGGCGAAACCGACTCCGGCGGCATTGCCCGCCCATTGCACATCGGCGAGCAACGCCACACCGAACGCCGCGAGTACCACCGCCACCAGGTCGGCGCGATGACGGCTTCCCAAAGCCGCAACAGCGATCGGACCGCTGAACTCGATGGCCACCGCGGTCCCCAACGGCAGCCGGGCGATGGCCAAATAGAACGAAAGGTTCATCAGTCCCAACGCCACGCCGAAACCGACCAGATCGACGCGTTGCCGGCGGGCAATGCTGCGCCAGCGCGGACGGCGCCAGACCAGCAGCGCCAGTGCCGACCACAACACCCGCAGCCAGGCCACGGCAGGCGAACCGAGGCGGTCGAAGAGTCCCACGGCCGTTGCCGCGCCGACGTACTGGGTAACCGCGCCGACCATCACCAGTGCTGGCGCGAACACCCGCTTCGGAGGGACTTGACCAAAGAGCCGAATCGCTCAGCCTTCGCTCCGCAATGGCAGCTGCACCACAGCCACTCCAGGCATCAGCACCATGCCGGCACGGTCCTGCTCCCACACCTCAAGCGTGACGAACTCGCCCTCGATGGCGGTGACCCGGCCGTGGAATTCGTAGTCCTGCTCCGGCAAGGCGCTGGCCCGGTTCTGCCACTGCAATGACCGCATCCGCCCGGCCGGACCAGCCCATTCGGTGACGTACTGGGACAACCACGCGCCCTGCAGCGGACCGTGGACAATGACATCAGGATGGCCCTCGAAACGGGCGTAGTCCACGTCGTAATGGATGCGATGAGGATTCCACGTCGCGGCGCTATAGAGGAACAGCTGAACCCGGCTGGCGTGACGCAACACCACGGGCAAAACGGCGCCAAGCTCCAGCTCGTTGGCGTAGAGCTGACCGGCGGCGTTCATCGCGCGATGCCGATCTGCCTGGTCCGAGCGACGACTTCACCGTCACCGGTCCGGTAGGTGATCTCCCGGGTAATCCGCACGAAAGGCCCCTTGCTGCCATCTTTTTGGTCGATCGCGGTCAGGCGGGCTTCTCCGGTAACCACGTCGCCGACATGGACCGGTGCGATGAAATCCCACTCCTCGCCGCCAAACATGATTCGGGCGACCTCCAGGCGGATCGACTTCTCACCGCCGAACAGGCCGTCGGTACCTATCCCAGCCAGAGGCCGACCCTGAACCAAGGCGTAGGCAACGTAAGTAGGAGGAACGACGAGCGTGCGGTATCCCGCCGCGCGGGCCGCGGCTTCATCGAAGTAGATCGGGTTCAGGTCGCCGACAGCTTGGGCGTAGCGCTGCGAGCCTTCGGCGGTCACCGTGACGGTGACGGGTGCGGCAAGCAACTCGCCCACCCTGGCCGCCGTCTCGACGGGGATTAATGAAGTAGAGGCCACGTCGGCATCGTAGTTGTCGGCATCGTCGTCAGTCTCGAGTCTGCACCCGCTAGCTTTCGGCCATGCAGACGGGGATTTACTGCGGCTTCGAGGTGACCGGCCACGATCCGGGCATCGAGCTCATCACCTTCAACCGACCGGAGCGACTCAACGCCACCAGTTCCGCCATGAAACGCGACCTCATGGAGGTGCTGACCCAAGCTCAGATGGACGACTCGGTGCGGGTCGTGGTCTTCACCGGCACCGGTAACGGCTTCTGTGCCGGTGACACGATCGGACCGGAGTATCGCGACGACCTTCCCGTCGCCACCGCTCGGCTCAACCCCGGCCACGAGCACGCACTAGGTACCTACGACGGTCTGCGCACGGTTTCCCAGGGCCTCAACCAGGCGGTGCGGAACCTCAACAAGATGACGATCGCCGCCATCAACGGCTTCGCCATCCAGACCGGGCTTTCTCTAGCGCTGTGCTGCGACTTCCGTATCGCCGCTCGAGGGGCCAAGCTCGGTAGCGGAACGCTGCGTTACGGACTGCTGCCCGACGAAGGCGGCCATTATCTGCTGGTGCAGCATCTCGGCCTGGCACGGGCCATGGATTTCATGTTCCGCAAGCGGATCGTCACCGCCGAGGAGGCGGCTGAACTCGGCCTGGTCAACGACGTCGTAGACCCCGCCGAACTGCACCAGGCCGCCATGGACCTTGCGGTGGAATTGGCCAACGGCCCGCAGGTTGCCATGCGGCTTTTGAAGCGTGCCACCTACAACGCCGCGGATCTGAGTTGGAACCAGGCCCTGGACGACATCGCGGTGCGTACCCCGATGGCCGACCACCATCCTGACGCCGCCGAAGGCGGCGCGGCGTTCCTGCAAAAGCGGGTGCCCCACTTCAACACCTGGCTGGGGCACTGAGGTCGTGGCCCTGAAGGAGTATCCACCGCCCGGCCACTTGCTCCGGCGGCTGTCCATCTCGCTGATCCCCGACAGCGAGGACTCCGCGACGATCTACTCGTCGATGCCATTGGTGCCCGAGCTTTTCGTCGAGGGCCGTTACCGACTGTCCGCCATCGCCACCCAAGTGGACCTCGCCTCCGGAGTCATGTCGGTGGGCTTCACCCAGCCAGACTGGACCGCAACGTTCGACATGGCCACCCACCGCGTGGGCGAGGCCGAGCCCGGAAGCCTGGCGCAAGGCGTGACCCGACTGATTCGAGCGGGCAAGAACACCGTGGTATCGGCGACCACCGTGAGCTGCAACGACGAGGTCATCACCTATGTCGAAACGACGTACAGCCGGCTTGCCCTCCACGAGGGTTCGGCCCCCGCAGTGGGCTTGGACCAGCCGCGCCACCTCGGCCGCGGCGAAGCGCCGTTGAACGCACCGCTGGCCGACATGATCGGCTTTCGGCGCGGCGCACCCGGCCTGGTCGAGTTCGACCTGCAACCTCTCATCCGCAACAGCACCGGGTCGATCCAGGGAGGCGTGAGCGCGATGGCCGCCGAGGAGGCCGCCCTGCACCTCGCCGGACCAGGATCGGGGTTGGAGTTCCTGCACCTGTATTACCTTGCCGCGGACCGGTCGGGACCCTATCGCTCGACCGCAACCGCATTGCGCACCGCCGAGCGCACCACAACCGGCCGAGTCGAGCTGAGCGGCCACACCCGAGTGGTGGTGCAGGGCACCTTCATCGTCGGCCGCTGACGCTGGTCGGGCGGATGCTCGGGCCGACGGGCGCTCAGGGGCCCAGTTCCGCCAGCACCTCTTCGGTGTCCGCCCCCAGGCTCCGACCAGACCAGCGCAGCCGTCCGGGTGTGGCGGACAGTTTGGCGATCAGGCCTTGCTGGGCCAACCCATCGACTTCCACGATCGCCCCACGGGCCCGCAGATGATCGTCGGCGAAGATGTCCGCCATGTCATAGACGATGGCAGCGGCCGCTTCAGCCTGCTCGAATATCGCTACCGCCTCGACCGCGGTCCGCTGTGCCATCCACTGTGCCATCAGCTCGTCAAGTTCATCGGCGTTGGCAGTGCGGCCCTCGAAGCTGGCGAAACGTTCCTCGTCGCCGACCCCGATGAGGTTCATCACCCGCCGTGCCACGGCATCTGCAGTGGTGGACACCGCCACCCAGCGGTCGTCGGAGCACTGATAGCACGAGCGCGGCACCGTGTAGGGCAGACGTGAACCCATTCGGGGCATGAGGTAGCCCAGCGCTCCATAGGCGGAGACCAGCGGACCCATGATCTGCAACAGGGACTCGACCAGGCTCACGTCGACCACCTGACCCACCCCGGCATGCAAGGCCACCATGGTGGCGAAGGCCCCCACCACCGCCGTCAGCTCATCGGTGAGCGCGATTGGCGGGAGTAACGGTGGTCGACCGGCCTCGCCGTTGAGTCCGGCGAAACCAGCCATCGCCTCCGCCACGGTGGCGAAGCCGGGGCGGTTGCGGTAGGGGCCGGTCTGACCAAAGCCGGTGACCCGAGTGATGACCAACTTCGGGTTGTGCTGCCACAACACCTCCGGGCCGAGGCCCAGCGCCTCGAGCTTGCCGGGCCGGAAGTTCTCCACCAGGACATCGGCCGTCTCCACCAACTGCAGCAAACGCCGCTTGGCCTCATTGTCCTTGAGGTCCAACACGATGGTGCGCTTGTTGCGGTTGGCAAACTTCCAGAACAGGGTCTGCCCATCGGCGGGGTCCCGCCAGCCCACGTTGCGGCTGGTATCACCGCCGTCGGGCCGTTCGACCTTGATCACATCGGCACCGAAGTCGGCGAGATGGCGGGCACAACCAGGCCCGGCGAACACCGTGGCCAGATCGAGCACACGGATGTCGGCGAGGGGGGTCGGCTTGTCTTCGGTCCTGCTCACGCCCGGCAGGGTAGCGATCGCAGCCCGTTCAGGCGCGCAGGAATACCAGGGCCAGCTGCCTACTGGTGGCGAGAAGGCGGCCATCAGCCGACCACACCTCGCCCTCCTCCTGATGTAGCCCATCGACAACAGAGGCCGATCGCAGAATCACCAGGCACTCATCCTGGGGGGACAACTGCGGGTCGGGCCGACGGAAGTAGACCGTCATTTCAATGGTCGTGGTGTGGGTGCGTTCCGCCCGTTCCGGGTCCGCCACCTTGGCCCGCAATGAAGGCGGCAGGTTGTCGCACATCAGGGCCAGCACCGCGGCGTCGATCGCCACGGGAGGATCAAGGCGCATCCAGCCCGCCACCATCGCGGGCTCGGTGGCCACGACCTCACGCCGCTGCCAGCGCTGGCGCGCGCTGCCGTACGTCGCGGTCGGATCGAGGATTGGGCAGTCCCCTGGCGGGGACACCGCGGCCATGACGTGATCGGACAGGTCGAACTCGTCGCCCAGCGGCGGCGCCAGAGTCACCTTGGCCTGGCAGATCACCCGGTCACCCTGGGTCATCACCGCGGAAGCGAAACAGATCCGCCGGCCGTCCTTGTCCAGGTTCACCTGCACTCGCACCGGACCAAGCGCGGGGCCGGAGAGGAACTGCACGGTGAGGATTCGGGGGCTCAGCTCGGCTCGCGGGGCCCGGACATGGTCCTGAACGGCGCGGAGCAACAGAGCGGCCAGCAGCCCGCCGTTTGGACCGGTAACGATCCACCAGCGGTCGGTCAAGGTGGCCTCGTACACCCCCCGCTCCGCCAGCGACCGCAGGGCCGTGTCGTCACCAAAGTCCACCATCGGCGAGTGTCCTTCGAACCGGGCCGGACCGGCGGTGCTCAGAAGGACGGGCCAGGCCGGTCGCGGCGCAACGCCACCGGCTTGGACCACCAGCGTCCGGAGAACCGCCACCGGGACCCCGCGTCAACGGGCGCCTCGGCGAGCGCCACCGGCTTGGGCCAAAGCGCCTCGTAGGCGGCAAGGATGGCGGCCACCTCCTCGTCGCTGGGTTCGGGCGTGATGTCGTGCAGATCCATCGATTTGTTCTGCCCTTACAGCGGCATGTTGCCGTGCTTGCGGCGAGGGAGTTCCTCGCGCTTGGACGCCAGCAACCGGAACCCCGCAACCACCTTACGGCGGGTTTCCGACGGGTCGATCACATCGTCGACATAGCCTCGTTCGGCGGCGATGTAGGGGTTCGCGAAGCGCTCGGTGTACTCCTCCACCAGTTCGGCCTTGCGAGCCACCGGATCGGCCGCTTCGTTGATTTCTCGGCGGTTGATGATCTCCACTGCACCCTGGGGGCCCATCACCGCCAGCTCAGCGGAGGGCCAGGCGAAGGACAGATCCGAGCCCACCGACTTGGAATCCATCACCACGTACGCCCCGCCGTAGGCCTTGCGCACGATGACCTGGATTCGGGGCACCGTCGCCTCGCAGTAGGCGTAGAGGAGCTTGGCCCCATGGCGGATGATGCCGCCGTACTCCTGGTCCACGCCGGGCAGAAAGCCGGGCACGTCCACGAAGGTGAGCAGCGCGATGTTGAAGGCGTCACAAGTGCGCACAAACCGGGCCGCCTTTTCGGAAGCCTCGATATCCAACACACCGGCGAGCACCATGGGCTGGTTGCCGACCACCCCGACCGAGCGGCCGTCGATTCGGGCGAACCCGCAGGCGATGTTTCGGCCCCAGCTGGGGAAGTACTCGAAGAACTCGCCATCATCCACAACGGAGCCGATGATCTTCTTCATGTCATAAGGCAGGTTCGACGCGATCGGGATCACTT
Source organism: Ferrithrix thermotolerans DSM 19514 (assembly GCA_945906305.1). Lineage (GTDB taxonomy): Bacteria > Actinomycetota > Acidimicrobiia > Acidimicrobiales > CAIXPF01 > CAIXPF01. Next base: position 59,460 of record CAMDQT010000006.1, read on the forward strand.
CGAGCAACTCGGGGCACAGGCGGTCGGGATCGTCCTCGCTGGCCAGCGGCGGGGCTATCTCGAGATTGTTCTGCGGCAGAAACGACAGCAGGTACTTGACGTCGTCGAGGACCTGCTCCTCAGAATCGGCCACGAAGGTCGCAACGCCAGACTTCGACGCGTGCGATCCGGCCCCACCGAGTTCCTCGAGGGTGACCTCCTCGCCGGTCACCGACTTCACCACGTCAGGGCCGGTGATGAACATGTGGGACTTCTCGCGCACCATGAAGATGAAGTCGGTCATCGCCGGGCTGTACACCGCCCCCCCGGCGCACGGGCCGAGGATGACGGAGATCTGCGGAATGACCCCGCTCGAGCGCACGTTGCGATGGAAAATGCCGCCATAGGCATCGAGGGACACCACACCCTCCTGGATGCGGGCACCAGCGCCATCATTGAGTCCGATCATGGGCGCACCAACCTTGAGCGCCATGTCCATGACCTTGTGGATCTTCTCGGCAAACACCTCACCCAGTGCGCCGCCGAATACGGTGAAGTCCTGGGCGAAGAGAAACACCTTGCGCCCATCGATCGTGCCCCATCCGGTGATCACCCCGTCGGTGTAGGGCCGATCGGTGGCGCCCTCGGCCCGGCTGCGGGCCAGCATGTCCAACTCGTGGAACGAGTCGGGGTCGAGCAGGTAGGCAATCCGCTCGCGGGCCAGCATCTTGCCCTTGTCGTGCTGGCGCTGCACCGCCCGCTCGGGGCCGGCATGACGTGCTTCTTCCTTACGCTTGTTGAGCTCGTCGAGACGCTCGCGCAGCGGGTGGTCGGTCATGGGGATGCAAACTACTGGCCTTGGGGCAAGGGCCGCGAAAGTCTCCATCGGATTCTCCGACACCCACGTAAGCCGGCGCCCCAACTCGGCACCGGGTAAGGGGTTTTCGTCCTCATCGCGAGCAAGCGCCTACCCTGCGGGAGGTGAGCGACCTGCGGCGAGTGTGCGTCTTCTGCGGGTCGAGCAAGGGCGAAGACCCGCAGTACGCCGCAGCGGCCCGTGCCATGGGACAGGCGCTGGCCGCGAACGGGATCGAGCTGGTGTACGGCGGTGGGGCGGTCGGCCTGATGGGCATCGTGGCCGACGCCGTCATGGCGGCCGGTGGCCGGGTGACAGGGGTCATACCTCGCGGCCTGTTTCGCCGAGAGGTCAGCCACGACGCCATCACGCAGCTTCACGAGACCGCGACGATGCACGAACGCAAAGCCCTCATGTACGAACTGTCCGATGCCTTCGTGGCCATGCCCGGAGGTATCGGCACCATGGAGGAACTCTTCGAGACCCTTACCTGGGCCCAGCTTGGACTGCACGCCAAGCCCATCGGGGTGCTCAATGTGAACGGCTTCTACCAGCCGCTGCTCGGCTTGCTCGAACAGATGCAGCGCAGCGGATTCGTGAAACAGCGCCACATCGAGCACATCGTGGCCGACCACGATCCGGTCAGGCTCCTCGCCACGCTCGCCGCATCAAAACCATCGGGCTGAGGTCCTCGGATCGACCCCGGACGGATTTGAGCGAGCGTCGGCTGGGCCGACCAAGCTCACCCACGTCGTAGCGAATCGACGTCGAATCGTCCCCGAGAAGGCGAACCTGTCCGCCACCTTGGGCCTAGTGTCCGTGCGGGGAGGCGCCATGAGCACCGCAGCACCGACGATGAGCACCCTCGACGTGGGAGGCCAGAGCACGACGGTGACGGTTGGCGGACCCGCTGACGCCACACCCCTGCTGTGGTTGCACGGCGAAGGCCTCAGCAGCGGCTGGCGAGCGGTACAGGACCATCTCTCCGAGCGGTTTCGGGTAATCGCCCCGGTCCTGCCCGGATTTGGCGGCACCGAGCTCCCGGCCTGGGTCGACGGAGTGGACGACATGGCACTGTTCCTGTCGGATCTGTGCGACGGTTTGGGATTGCAACGAGCAGTCGTGGTTGGCGAATCGCTCGGCGGCTGGATCGCCTGCTCGCTGGCCATCTGGCGGCCCGCCCTGGTCAGCGGCCTCGGCCTGATCGGCTCGCTCGGGTTGCGCCCGAGCGAGCCACCACCGGACCTGTTCATCATGAGCGGCCCGGAGGCACTCGGTTATCTCGCCCAATCCATCGACGGGTCAGCCGTCGACGCCCTTGAGGGCGACATCGAGCTCGCGACGGCCCTGTGGATTGAGCAGGCCTCCCAAGCCCGTCTGATGTGGGAACGCCCCTACGATCCCAAGCTGACACGACGCGCCCACCACGTCACCGCCCCGGTGCGGGTGGTGTGGGGAGCGTCGGACCGGGTACTGCCTCCCGCCCATGGCGCCAAGCTCGCCGCCCTGTTCGGTGCCCCCGATCCGGTGGTCGTCGCCGGCGCCGGGCACCTCGTCAGCCTCGATGCACCCCACGCCGTTGCCCACGCCATGATGGAGGCCTTCGCATGAAGCTGTACGCGTTTCACCTGATGCCGTGGCCAAACATCGTGCCTGACGTCCGCGAGAAATACGGCTCCTCGTGGGTGGTGTACCCCAACAGCGAATACGACCCGGTGCTGGGACAGCAGCTCTATGCCGAGTACCTCGACCAGCTCGTGTACGCCGACGAGATCGGCTTCGACGCGCTGTGCGTCAACGAGCACCACCAAAACGCTTACGGCCTGATGCCGAGCCCGAACATCATGGCGGCCGCGCTGCTCAGCCGCACCAAGCAGGCCAAAATTGCCATTCTCGGCAATGGCATCGCTCTGCGGCGCAACCCCTTGCGCGTCGCGGAGGAGGTCGCCATGCTCGACGTGATGTCCGGTGGCCGGGTGCTGTCGGGCTTCGTTCGGGGCATCGGAGCGGAGTACCACAGCCTCAACCTCGACCCGACCCGTAGCCGCTCAAGCTTTTTCGAGGCCCACGACCTCATCGTCAAAGCGTGGACCACACCCGGCCCTTTCGAGTGGGACGGCGAGCACTTCCATTACCGCTACGTCAACCTGTGGCCACGGCCGTTGACCCAGCCACACCCGCCCATCTTCGTGCCTTCCCAGGGGTCCTCCGAGACGCTGAAGTGGGCGGCACAACACCGCTACCCGCTGGCCTGCACCTTCGTGCCGATGGAACGACTCAAGCAGTTCTACGACCGCTATCGGCAGTACGCCGAGGAAGACTTCGGCTACAGCGCAACGCCCGAACAGTTCGGCTTCACGTCGATCGTGCACGTACACGAAGACGCCGACAAGGCCCAGGAGCTCATCGAGCCCCACATGACCTACTTCAGGGAGCGCAGCTTCGCCCTGCCGCTTCCCATCTTCTTTCCTCCCGGGTACACCACCCCCGACGCCTACCGGACTCGCCTGGAGATCGCCCGCCAACTCGCCGCCAGTGGCGGGCCAACACTGTCCGCCGGAAAGCCGCTGATTGGCACCCCCGACCAGATCGTGCAGCGCATCCACGAAAACATGGCCGAATGCGGGGCCGGTATCCTGATGGCCCAATTCCAGGTGGGCGACATGCCCCACGACAAGGTCATGCGCTCAATGGAGCTGTTCGCGGAGAAGGTCCTGCCTCAGCTCGACCGTTCCATCGGTGCCACAATCTCACCATGAAGATCAACGTCGGCGAGATTCTGACTCGCCGCGCCCAGCGCGACCCCCACGCCGAAGGCCTGGTGGACTGGGCCAGCGGGCGCCGCTTCACCTACAACGAGCTCAACGAACGAGCCAACCGAGCAGGCAATCTGCTGGCTCGGCTGGGGATCAACGGCGGCGACCGAATCGGGATCCTGGCCAAGAACGGACCCGAGTTCATGGAGACGTTCTTCGGCTGCTCCAAGCTCGGCATCGTGGTGGTACCGCTCAACTGGCGGTTGGTTCCCGATGAACTGGAGTTCATTCTCGCCGACTCCGGGGCGGTGGCCTTGGTGTTCGACGACGACTTCATCGACACCGCCGCCGACCTCCACGCCCGGGGCGATGCGACCCGGTTGCGCCACTTCGTGCAGGTCGGCCGGCGCGCCTTGGAGGGCTTCGCCCAGCGCTACGACGACCTGCTGGAGGCGGCGTCGGGGACCGAGCCGTTGATCGCCGCCACCGACGAGGACCTGCTGCACATCATGTACACCTCGGGCACCACAGGGTTGCCCAAGGGCGCAGTGCACACCCAGGCATCGGGCTACTGGAGCACGGTCAATGCTGCGTTGACTTTCGACCTTCGCCACGGTGACCGGTACCAGGTGTGTATGCCCATGTTCCACATCGGCGCCCTGTTTCCCGCCCAAGCGTTGGTCCATCTCGGCGCCACGATGATCATCATGCGCGAGTTCGACCCGGTCGCCTCCTGGCAACTGCTCGAGCGCGAGCGTTGCACGGGCACCTTGCTGGTGCCTGCCATGCTCACGTTCATGCTCGGCGTGTACGAACAGTGCAAGCCCGATCATTCGGCCCTGCGCTGGGCCCAGAGCGGCGGCGCCCCAGTCCCCGTCACCTCGATCCAGACCTATACCGACCTCGGTATCCCGATCTCGCAGCTCTATGGTCTGACCGAGAGCTATGCGGCGGGCACGTGCGCCACGGCACAGCAGTCCGTCGAACGTCCCGGGACCGCCGGTCTGCCGTACTTCCTGTCCGACTCCCGCATCGTCGGAGAAGCGCTGGAAGACCTCCCACCCGGCGCCCAGGGCGAGATTCTGCTGCGGGGCCCGTTGATGGCGGGCTACTGGCAGCAGCCCGAAGCCTCCGCCGCAGCATTGTGGGTCGACCCTGCCGACGGTACGACCTGGCTGCGCACCGGCGATGCCGGGGTGAAAGACGCGGAAGGGTTTCTCTACGTGCAGGACCGCATCAAGGACATGCTGATCTCTGGGGGCGAGAACATCTACCCGGCCGAGATCGAAAACGTGATCCTCGGCCACCCCGGGGTCAAGGAGGTGGCCGTCATTGGCATCCCCTCCGACAAATGGGGGGAAACGCCTCTCGCTATCGTCGTGCGGGCCAGCGATGACCTCTCCGACGCTGACGTCATGGCATTCTGCGACGGCAAACTGGGCCGTTTCAAGCTTCCGAAGGCCGTGGTGTTCACCGACCAGATCCCCCGCAACCCCTCGGGCAAAGTGCTCAAGCGAGTGCTCCGAGACCAGTTTCCGTTGACCTCACCGGAATGAACGTCTCCCGGCCCAAACCCCGGAGCGGGTGAAGAAGGTGGGCACTACCTCGGCGTCCACCATCATTTCGGTCGCGGGCCAGGAGGTGCGCCTAACCAACCCCGACAAGGTCTTCTTGCCCGCCCGCGGGGAGACCAAGGCTGACGTGGTGCGCTACTACCTGGCCGTCGGCGAGCCTCTCCTGCGAGCCGTAGGAGGCCGACCGACCCTGCTTGAGCGGCACCCTGATGGCGCCACCGGCAAGAGCTTCTTCCAAAAACGCGTCCCCGCCGACGCGCCCGAATGGCTCCAGACAACCGTCGTGGCCACTCCCAACGGCACCACGTCAACGGCGTTGGTACTGGCCGATCTGGCCCACGTGGTGTGGATGGTCAACCTCGGCTGTCTGGGCCTACACCCCTGGGCCTACCTCGCAGCCGACCCCGAGTACGTCGACGAGTTGCGCATCGACCTCGACCCACAACCCGGGATCCGTTTCGAACAGGTCCGCGAGGCGGCCCTAGAGGCCCGCGCCCTGCTCGAGGAACTGGGTATCACGGCGTATCCCAAGACCACCGCCAGCAGAGGCCTGCACCTCTACGTCCGGTTGCAACGCGCCTACGACGCCTACCAGGTGCGCGCCGCTGCCGTCGCGCTGGCCCGAGAACTTGAGCGGCGGCGTCCCGATCTCCTCACCGCCGCCTGGTGGAAGGAAGAGCGCGGGACCCGAGTGTTCGTCGACTACAACCAGAACGCCCCGCACAAGACCGTGTTCGGCCCGTGGGCCGTTCGGGCCCGAGTCGGTGGCCAGGTCTCGACACCGCTGTTCTGGGACGAAGTTGGCACCGTCGAGCCCGACCAGTTCACGGTGGCCACCATACCGACCCGTCTGGCTGCCATCGGAGACCCCTGGGCAGAAATGACCACGGCCCCACAATCTCTGGAGCCTCTGCTGGTGATGTCGGCCCGCGACCTCGCCTCTGGCCTTCAGGACGCGCCCTGGCCTCCGGTGTACCCGAAGCAGCCGAACGAGCCGCCGCGGGTTGCGCCCAGCCGGGCCCGCAGGCCCGACCAGTAAAAAGGCCCGGGCCGACGCTCTGACTAGGCGGTCGCCGGTGCCGTTAGGCGTCGCGTGCCCTGCACCGCTGGCCTCGAAGGGTCGATGGCGAATCGAACCGGGGCGAGATCGGTGTCAGCCTTGAAAGTGAAGCCGGTAATGGCCCGATCAAGCTGTATAGCGCCACGCATACCGAGTGCTTGGGGATCGGGCAGAGACAACGACGGCGTTCCCCGATCAGCGGCGTGAATGGAATATTCGGGGTCGACTTGCACCAGCGCGGCCTCATCGCCGGGCAGGCGCACAAGGTGCAGGTTGTCAAAGGGCATGAGGTCGGCACCGCCGATGGTCTCGGGGTGGGTGAGGGTGGCCACCACCACGTCCCGGCCGTCGATCGCAGCACTCGCCCGGATTCGATCATGGCGGACCGAGACCGTGGCCTCACCCCATACCGCAGGGTATCCCCAGTTGGCCCGCAACGCCGCGGTGGCCTCCTCGGAGTCACACACCGCACCCAAGCAGTAGCCGCGAGGCCGGATGCCAGCACGGACCACTAGCCGCATCTGTACCAGCGTGAAGGGCCCGACCGGGCTGTCGGGATAAAAACCGGCAAAGAAGGACAAGTACGTCGGGATCGACGGGTGCAGCGCCGCCGGGGTGACGCGCAGCGACGCTTCGTCAGCCACCTCCCAATTGATCTGCATCAAGGTGGCGTCGGGCATCTCCCAATGAGGGGTCGCAGTGAGATCACCCACCACCGGTGCATTAGCGAGTGCCGTGGCCAGATCGAGTGTTCCAGAACGTGGCATATCAGGCCGCTTCCGTGAAGTGAGGCATGACTTCGCTGCCGAACAGACGCAGGGATTCCAGCACCTGCTCCTGCGGGATCAGCTCGCTGGCGTTGAGTAAGAAGTTGATCTGGTCCACGCCCACCGACTCCCACTTCTTCAACTCGCGAACGATCTGCTCAGGGTTGCCGATGGCAATGCCTTCCGGCGGCTCGCCTGCATCGCTGGGCGCCGACGCGGCCCGCCGAGCGTTGGCCAGCAAACCCGGCGATGGATACCCCTTGGTCGGGTACGCCTCCTTGGCCATGTCGAGTTGCCCCGCGAGGTACTGGAAGTTGGCGATCATGCGACGGCCGATATCGACCCCCTGGGCGGAATCCTCATGGCAGAACAGGAAGTTAGCGGCGGCCAACTTGTCGTTGACGAAGGCGCCAGCGGGCGTGCAGTTCTTGATTCGACGCCGGTACTCCTGAACCCGCTCCTCCTGTGCTTTGAAGGTGGTGAAGTTCACGCCGAGGGCGCCCATACCCCGATCGGCGGCGTCCATCTCGGTCCCCGGAGTGGACACCGCCACCCACATCGGCGGATGCGGCTTCTGATAGGGCTTGGGCAACACCGCCCGGGTCGGCATGGAGAAGTACTGGCCCTCGAAGCCGAAGCGCTCCTGCATCCACATCTGCGGGATGGCATGGACGAACTCGTCCCACGAGTTCTTGGTGGTATCAGGGTTGGCCCTAAAACCGCCCAGTTCCGTCCAGGTGGCGGACCGACCGGTACCGAACTCGAGGCGTCCACCCGAAAGAATGTCCAACACCGCGGCCCGCTCGGCGATTTTGATTGGGTGGTTGAACTCCGGCACGCAGATCACAATGCCGTGACCGACTCGGATCTGCTTGGTCTGCATGGCGCACGCAGTGAGGAACAACTCCGGCGCAGAGCTGTGGGAATACTCCTCCAAGAAGTGGTGCTCCACGGCCCACACCGAGTGGAACCCGACCTCGTCCGCGACACGCACCTGCTCGAGTGCATTGAGGTATACCTGCCGTTCGGACTCCGCCGTCCACGGCCTCGGTACCGACAACTCGTAGAAAACCCCGAATCGCATGGATTCTCCTTTTCGATCAGGCCGTAGCCCGTCCTGCAGGTGATCTCCGCAAGCTAGCCCAGTCAGACGGTGCCAGTGGCGAGCAGCACCACAAGCAGCGCGGCCGCCGCGAGGCGATACCAGGCGAACACCGCCAAGCCCCGAGACTGCAACCAGTTGACCATCCATCTCACCGCCACCACTGCTGATACCAAGGCGGCGAGCAACCCCACTAGTGGCCGGCCCAGCCCGTAAGCATCGAGAAGTACCGTGCCGTTCGTGAGGGTTTCGTAGGCCGTGGCCACCCCGACGGTAAGCAGACCCAACAGGAAGCTCAACTCGACTGCTGCACCCACCTCCAATCCGACCAGCAGACCGGCCAGGATGGTGACGAGGCTCCGACTCACCCCCGGCCACAGGGAGAACACTTGGGCACAGCCCACGATCAGGGCTAGAGAAACGGTGAGGTCTTCGAGGCGACGACCGTGCAAGGGGGCACTCCGCCGCCGTCGCTCGAACAGCACAATGGCCACCCCGCCCAGCGCCCAGGCCGCCGCAATAGCCCCGGGCGAGAACAGCCTTGCCTTGATCGGGCCTTCGAGAGCGAGACCGATCAGCGCCGCGGGTACGAAGGCGACCACGAGATTGACCGCCAGCCGCCGCCCGGGCGGATCATGGCCGAAGACCCCCCGTAGCACCGACAAGGCCCGAGGCCAGTAGAGCAACAGGATGGCAATGATGGCGCCGGCTTGGATGGCGATGGCGTAACTGTCGAAGGCGTCGGTACCGTCAAGACTGCGCAGCCGGCCAGCCACGAGCAGATGACCGGTGGAGCTGACCGGAAGAAACTCGGTCACGCCCTCCACCACGCCGAGGATGACGGCATCGACATAGCTCAACTCTGAACTGCCGTCGCCCGACGCCGCCGGGACCGTGGCCGCCGTGACTGCCGCATTCGGTCCGGTCGGCGCGTTCACTTGAGCGGCCCCAGCCGCCGCGAGTGAGCTCCACCCCAGGAGCAAGGCCGCCACGAGCGCGAGCCACGCCCCGAGGCGGCGCCGTGCACCTGCGGGCATAGCGCGGCGGAGCACAGCGATGGTCACGACACCGCAGCCTAAGAGGTGGCAGGCTCACACCTGCAGGAGGCCACGATGTCGCTCGGCACGTCCAGAACCGGCCCGCTGGGCTCGTGGCCGATCGTGGTCGCTGCCACAGCGGTGCTAGTCATCAACCTTGACACGATGGTGAACATCGCGCTGCCCGAGTTGACGCGCGACTTTGCCGTCGAGGTGTCTGAGATCGGGTGGCTCGTCATCTGTTACGTGCTGACCTACGCCTGTCTGCTGGTCACCACCGGCCGCCTCGCGGATGCATTCGGCCACGAGCACGTCTTGCGTCTCGGGTTGGGGCTGAGCGTGATCGGCCTGGCGTGCTGCGGGGTGGCACCGACGTGGGGGTTGTTCCTGGCCAGCCGGGTCGTGCAAGGGGCCGGGGCAGCCCTGGTACTGGGCGCCGCGCCGGCTCTGGTCACCATCAGCGTCCCCGGCGAGCGGCGGACCCGGGCCCTCGGTCAGTTCCAGTTTGGGGTGGCCCTCGGCTTTGTCGCCGGGCCCCCGATGGGCGGCGTGCTGCTGGGCTGGTGGGGCTGGAGGGCAGTGTTTCTGTTCCGCGCACCGCTCGCCGCGGCCCTGCTGATACTGGTAGTTCTGCGACCAACGAGGCTTTCGACCCCCGACCGCACCCGTCGCCCCCCGCTCGACCTCGGCGCCACCCTCAGCCTCGGCGCGGCGGTGGCCGGAGGTCTGTTGGCGCTCAACCGGGGCGGACAATCGGGCTGGTCGAGCCCACTGGTGCTGGTCGGAATAGCGGCAGTGCCGATTCTGGGCGGCCTATGGATCGCCCTAGAACGCCGAGCAACTTCCCCTGCTCTCGATCCGCGGCTCTTCCGTGCGCCGTCATTCGCCGTCGCCAACCTGCTCAGCGCCGCGGCCAACGCCACCATGTTCATGATCTGGCTGCTGGTGCCTTATTACCTGCTCAGCACCCGTGGCTACAGCCCGGTGGTGGGCGGCCTGCTGCTCGCGGCCAACCCCCTAGCGATGGCCCTCGTCGCCCCCCTCGCCGGACGTGGCGCTGGGCGCTTGGGCGCGGGCCGGGTCGCGGTTGTGGGCCTAGCGGTGCAAAGCGCTGGCCTCTTCGCCCTGTCTCGACTCGGCGCGTCGACACCGGCGGTGGTGGTGGCGTTGTCTCTGGGCACCGTCGGGCTGGGCCTAGGCCTGTTTACCGTGCCGAACATGAGCCTGGTTATGGGGGCCATCGCCCGGGAGCAACAGGGCGTGGCCGGCGCCCTCACCCAAATGGCGCGCACCGTCGGCGTGGTCAGCGGGGTGGCGGTGGGCAGCGCGGGCCTCGTCCGGGTTCGTAGCAGCGAAGCTTTGCGCTTGGGCGTAGCCAGCTCCGATTCCCTCACGTTTCTGCCCGCATTCAGGCAGGTTTTCGTTGTTGCGTCCGCCATCGCCGCCGTGGCAACGCTGGTCTCGGTAGCTCGAGCCGGGGACGGCGAGCCGCGTCCCTCATCGACCTGAGCCCTCTTCGCTAGTCGGCGGTGCGTTCACAACGAATCGACGACGAATCGGCGGACCAGTGCTCGGTGACAGACCAGTAGGGTGCGCGGATGCGCTTCGGGGTGACATTGACCAACAATTGGGGAGTCCACGACGTGGAAGGCTTGGTGGCGCTGGGCCCCTGGCTCGAAGAGTTGGGCTTCGACTCGGTTTGGGTCAACCACCACGTCCTCAACATTGGCTATGTCCACGACCGCCTCGGTAACCGTCCTTACCACGACGCCCTCACAGTGCTGACCTGGGTCGCCGCACGCACCAAGACCATTCGCCTCGGTACCAGCGTGCTGGTCCTGCCCTACCTGCATCCAATGGTGCTGGCCAAGACCCTCGCTACGCTCGACCAGCTCTCCGGTGGCCGAGTCATCGCGGGAATCGGGGTGGGTGGACTCGAGGCCGAGCACGAACTGCTCAACATGGTTCCCTTCGCCGAACGCGGCGCCTACGGCGACGAGTTCATCGCCGTCATGCGAACGCTGTGGCAAGACGCTGAACCAAGCCATACTGGTCAGTACTTTCGCCTTGAGGGCGCCCTCGCTTCACCCAAACCGGCGCAAAACCCCTTGCCGATCTTCATCGGCGGCAACGGTGGCCCGGCCCTGCGCCGCGTCGCCCGTTTCGCTCAGGGCTGGCACCCGCTAGGCATGTCACCGCAGCGACTGGCGCCGCGTCTACTGGCGTTGGAGGAGGCGCTCGCCCAGCAGGGCCGAAGCCGAGCGGACTGCGAGTTGTCCCTGCGTTGGGATGTCCAAGCCGACGTGGACCCGCGTGCATGGCTTGAGCAGTTCCGCGAGCAGGGAGTCGACGAGATCGTCTGGTCCCTCGGCACCGCAGACCTCGATCTGTTCCGCCGGACATTCGAGCGTTTGGCGGCTGAGGTCATCGCCGACTTCCGCTGAAACCGTGCTGGCGGGCTCAACCGTTGAGGTTGATGGCGCCACAGTCCACGATGCGACCTGCCTCTGCTGGCGCGTTGGGCTCCGTGACGACCTTGGCCGCGCCGCGAACCACCAAGTGTTCGCCTTCACGGTCATAGATCTGCCGGGTCACGTCGAAACCAGAAACCGGGTGAGCCACCGATGTCACCTCGACCAGGGTGGGCCCTTCCTCGGTGGTCTCGCATCGCAAGCCCTCCTGGTGACCGAAGGACGCCCCGACCACGAACGCGACCCGACCGCCAGAGCGGTGGACCATCGGCACGAGATCACACCCGACGACCCGGAATAGCCCCACCGTTTGGGCCGAGGCACCCGACCCCATGAGCGCAAAAAGCACCGGCCGTGCTGGCTCGCCACCCGCCTCGGTGCCCGGTCCCACCAGCACCGCGCCGAGCACTCGCACCTCACCGGGCGATGGGTCTTCCGCTACTGCCGCGTCCGAGCCCCCGCCGGCCGCGAAGCTCACCCGCAGGTGCCAGTCTCCAGCCCCGGGCCGGGGCCCGATGGCATAGCTCGTCACGGTGTCCACGGCACCGTCGCGGTCAAGGTCGGCGCTGATGCTGCGTAGCCGTCCCGCCCCTGACGCCAGCACGGGGAGCGTGCAGGGCGGGGTGGACCCCGAAGCCCCCGACCTCGTCGATGCCAGCCCACCGGCACCCGCCGAGGCGGCCGTCGTCGCGGCCCCAGCCCCACGCTCCGCGCCCGAGGCTGGGCGACTACCGGCGGGGGTCGCCGAAGCAGTCTGGGCGGCCGCGGCGCCCGTTTTCGAGGTACCGGCAGGCGGATGTCGTTCCGCGGCAAGCTCAGCACCTCGACACGATGCGGTGATTCCTACCAAAGCGGCCATCGCGAGCAGCGACACCACGAGCGATCCCCGGCGACGGCGGGCTTCGAGCAACGGATTCCTCCTGCGCGATCAACCATCAGGATACGGCCGTTCGACCCAATCAGAACCGGACCCGGGGGCCAACCCCCGCGCCGATGGGACCGGGATCAGCGCCCGTCGGGCCGATACAGGCGTATGGGGTGCGGCTCGGTGAGCCACTTCGCCTGCTTGCGCCACGGCTTGCCGGCCCGGAAGCCGCCATCGACCACCAGCGCGTGGCCGGTAATCCACTCGCTGTCCCCCGAAGCGAGGAACAACGCCGCCTTGGCGATGTCGAGGGCCTCACCCATCCGATGCATCGGTTGGGCATCAACCGTCGCCGCTCGTGCCTTTACCAGGGTTCGTTCCGCCGACTCACGGCCTGCGGTACCGAGCGGCTTGCCGGCGTAGAGCGGGGTGGCGATGAAACCGGGGCAGATGCAGTTGACCCGCACGTTCTGCTCGGCGAGTTCGTTGGCCACCGTCGTGGTGAGCTGCACCACCGCCGCCTTGGCCACGTTGTACAGATGCGCACCTACCCCGCCGCCCAGACCGGCAATGGACGCGGTGGAGATGATCGAACCGGACCCCTGCGCCTTGAGCACCGGAGCGGCATACTTCATCCCGTAGAACACGCCCTTGAGCAGCACGTCGAAGGTGATGTCCCAGTCCTCACTGGAGATGGACTCGACCGGACCCATGGCACCGCCGAACCCGGCATTGTTGAAGATGCAGTCGAATCGGCCGAACCGCTTTGTCGCCTCCGCCACCAGCGCCGCGACCTGCTCCTCCTTGGTGACATTGCATTCCAGGAAGGCGCAGTGTTCGCCGAGTCGGCCAGCGGTCTCCTCGCCGACTTCCACCTGCATATCGCCGATGACCACCGAGGCCCCTTCGGCGATGAACAGCTCTGCGGTGGCGGCGCCGATACCGCTGGCCCCACCGGTGATGACCGCCACCTGACCGTCTAGTCGTCCCATGTCCCACTCCCCCTCAGGTACCGGCAGTGCGAGCAACCGGCGTCGAATCAGGCCACGGTAGCGGCCGCGCCGGGGCGGCACTCGCCGCGGCCGCTCAACGAAGGATCGTCGCCTTTTCCACCGATGCCCCAACCACGGGGATCTCGTCGTCCGCTAGTGGCTTCATCCAGCTCTTGCGGGCCAGCGCTGCCTCGAGGTATGGCGCCAACTCGGCCGCCTTGCTGGCCTCGCGGGCCTCGCGGAACGGCTCGAATTGGGGCAGAACCTCGTTACCGAACAGTTCGAGCGAGTGGCAGATGTCCTCGTGACGGTTCAGGCCGCCCTGCTGCAGGAAGATCACCTGGTCGACACCGACATCCTCGTACGCCTTGACCAGTTCGCCGAACTGAGCTGGCGTCCCGATGCCCGCTGCGGGCTTGGACAGACCCCGGACCGACGATTGGGCGAGGTAGTCCTCCCACAGGGTGGTTCGACCGGGCACGTTGGGCTTTTCGACCAACGCCCGCATGGCGTAGTTGAAGAACCGGAACCCGTCGATTCCTTTCTGCACCGCTCGGTCGGGATCGTGGTCAAGCGAGAAGGGCGCCACCATGGCGATATTGGCATTGACGGCGTGGCCCAACGCGACGCACTCCTCGGAGCGAATGATCGAGTAATAGGCGTCGGCCCAACGCTTGGCCTCATCGGGGTCCACGAAGCTGAACGCCAGCGCCCCCAGGCCGTTGCGCGCCGCGGTCTCGATGGTCGCCCGGTTGGTGCACGCCATCCACATCGGCGGGTGCGGCTTTTGCACCGGCTTGGGCAGCACGTTGCGGCACGGCATCGAGAAATACTGGCCCTCGAACCCTGGATAGGGATCCATGGCCATCATGTTGGCGATCTGCTCGGCCGCTTCGAGGGCCATGGCCCGCTTTTCTTTGCCGCTGATGTTGAAGCCCCGCAACTCCATACGGGTGGCGCTCTCACCAATGCCGAGTTCAGCGCGGCCCGACGACACCAGGTCCAACATGCCGACCGCTTCTGCGGTGCGGGCCGGGTGGTTGTACCGCGGGATCACCTGGCGGATGCCAAAGCCGACGCGGATACGTTCGGTCTTGGCCGCCAGGGCGGCCAGGAACACCTCCGACGCCGAGCAATGCGAGTACTCGTCGAGGAAGTGGTGTTCAACCGCCCAGGCATGGTGAATACCCAGCTTGTCGGCCAACACCACCTGCTCGATGGCTTCCTGGACGAGGCGCAACTCGGCCTTGTCGTCCCACGGCTTGGGCAACTGCAACTCGTAGAAAACCCCGAAACGCATCGTTCCAACCCCCAGATCCAGACGCGATCATCGCATCGATATCGTCGGTCACGACCCCACCCCGAAGCGAATCGGCCCGCCCGAAATGGCCCGCCTACCGCGTCCGGGCGAACTCTTCGAACCCAGCCAGGGATTCGGGGTTGGCCAAAGAACCCTTGCTCGCCACCTTGTCGGCGTCGGCGCCCTGCAGGATGCGCTTGACCGGCAACTCCAGCTTCTTGCCTGAAAGCGTGCGCGGCACGGCCGCCACCGCAACCATACGGTCTGGTATGTGACGCGGTGACAGATCGGCCCGCAACGCGGCGGCAATTCGGCCCCGCAACGCGTCGTCGAGTTCGACGCCGCCTTGCAACACCACGAACAGCAGCAACTCACCGGCAGTGCCACCAGCGTCCTCGAGGTGAACCACCAAGCTGTCCGCCACCTCTTCCAGGCCCTCCACCACCGAATAGAACTCCGAAGTCCCCAACCGAACGCCGCCTCGGTTGAGCGTGGCGTCGGAACGACCAGAGATCACGCAGGAACCGTGCTCGGTGAAACTCAGCCAGTCGCCGTGGCGCCACACCCCAGGGAAATCCTCGAAATAGGCGGCGCGGTACTTAGCCCCGTCGGGATCGTTCCAGAACCCCACCGGCATTGACGGCATGGGTTCGCTCACCACCAGCTCCCCGGTCTCGCCCGGTGCCACGGCCACGCCGTCTGGCCCGAATGCCTCCAGCTTGCAGCCCAGGTACGGACGGGACATCTCACCGGACCACACCGGGGTGAGCGACGTCATGCCTACGAACGCCGAGGCGATGTCGGTGCCGCCGGACACCGAGTTGAGGAACAGGCGCGAACCAAGTTGTTCATAGAGGTAGTCGAAGGCCTCCGGCGGCAACGGTGCCCCGGTGGATGCCACGCTGCGCAGCGCGGAGAGGTCTCCGGCATCGCCGAGACGCAGCCCCTGCTTGCGACAGGACACGTAGTACGGGGCGGACCCGCCGAAAAACGTCACCTTTTCCTCCGCCGCCATCGCCCACAGGCCCAACGCGTCGGGATACAGGGGGTTTCCGTCGAGACAGACCAACGTGGCACCGAACAACAGCGTGGACAGCACGTAGTTCCACATCATCCAGCCCGTGGTGGAGAACCAGAACAGTCGCTCATCTGGCCGGACATCGTTGAACAGACCGAGCAGCTTGTGGTGCTCCAGGGTGACCCCGCCGTGGCCATGCACGATGGCCTTGGGCAGCCCGGTGGTGCCGGAGGAGTACAGCACATAAAGCGGATGGGTGAAACCCACCGGGTCGAACAAGGCGGCACCGGCAGCAGGTTCGTTCGCCAGCAACTCGTCCCAGGTCATGGCGGCGGGCACCCGGGCTGGATCGGGATCGAGGTAGGGCAGCACCACCGTGGTCTGCACCGTCGGCAAGGCGGCCCGAATAGCGGCAACCTCGGCCACCCGGTCCATGACGCGGTCGCCGAAACGGTAGCCGTCGACAACGAGCAGGACCTTGGGCTCGATCTGCCCGAACCGGTCCACGACGGAGCGGGTGCCGAACTCAGGGGCGCAGCTTGACCACACTGCGCCCATCGACGTGGTGGCCAGGAAGGCCACGACGGTTTCGGGCACATGAGGCAGATAGGCGGCAACGCGATCACCGGCCACCACACCAAGTTTCGCCAGCCCGGCCCGACAACGGGCCACCGCCACCGCGAGCTCGCCGTAGGTCATCTCGCTGCGCGCTCGGGTCTGGGAGCGACCGACCAGGGCAACCCGGTGACGGTTTGCCGGATCGGTGGCCACCCGCAAGATGTGCCCGGCATAGTTGAGTGAGGCACCCTCAAACCATCGGGCTCCCGGCATCACCGCGTTGGAAAGCACCTTGCGGTACGGCGTGGCCGATTCGATGTCGAAATAGTCCCAGATCGATTGCCAAAAACCCTCGAGGTCGGTGACCGACCAGTCCCACAGGGTGTCATAGTCCTCGAAGTGGCCGAGCTCCTGCTCGCGGAGCCACTCGACATAATGCCCCAGGTTGGTGCCCGCCTTCTCGCGATCGGACGGGTTCCACAACAGATCACCAGCGGCCATAGGCCCGAAGCTAGACCTCAGCCCTGGCGTTTGCGGATCTTCGCCCAGTCGTCGCGCAAGCCGACCGTGCGATGGAACAGGCCAGCACGGTCAGGATCGGCGCAGTAGTAGCCGAGACGTTCGAACTGCACCCGCTGGGAGCCCGCCACTTGGGCCAGGGCCGGTTCCAGCTTTGCTCCAGTGATCACCTCGAGCGAGTCCGGGTTGAGCAACTCCAACGGGTCGCGACCGTCGGCTTCGGGATGAGCCTCGCTGAACAAGCGGTTGTAGTGGCGCACTTCGGCATCGACGGCATGGCCGACGGACACCCAATGCAGGGTGGTCTTGACCTTGCGACCATCCGGCGACTGGCCACCGGCGGTGGCGGGGTCGTAGGTGCAGCGCAGCTCGACGATCTCGCCTTCGTCGTTCTTGACCACACCGGTGCAGCGGATGAAATAGGCGTAGCGCAACCGCACCTCGTTACCCGGCGACAGCCGGTAAAACTTGGGGGCTGGCACCTCCATGAAGTCCTCAGCCTCGAGGTACAGCTCACGGGAGAAGGGCACCAGCCGGGTCCCTGCCGCGGGATCCTCGGGGTTGTTGACCGCCTCGAGCCACTCCACCTCACCCTCGGGGTAGTTCTCGATCACCACCTTGATCGGTCGTAGCACGGCGGTGCGCCGCAACGAGGTGCGGTTCAGCTCGTCGCGCACGAATGATTCGAGCAGCTCGATCTCGTGGGTTGAGTTGACCTTGGCCACCCCGATGTGGGCGCAGAATGCCCGCAGCGCCTCCGGTGGATAGCCGAGTCGGCGAAGGCCCCGCAAGGTCGGCATGCGCGGGTCGTCCCACCCTTGCACCAGGTCGTTGGTGACCAGGTGCAGCAACTTTCGCTTGGAGAGCACGGAGTAGGTGAGTTGCAACCGGGCAAACTCATACTGCCGGGGGTGATTGCCCGCCACCGTGAGGCCGTCGAGCTCACCGAGTTCGCCGAGACGGTCGAGGAACCACTCGTAGAGCGGCCGGTGGGCGTCGAACTCCAACGTGCACACGGAGTGCGTCGTGCCTTCGATGGCGTCGGATTGGCCGTGGGCCCAGTCGTAGGTGGGGTAGATCGGCCAGCGGTCACCCGTGCGATGGTGCGGCGCATGACGGATGCGATACAACACCGGATCACGCAACTGCGGGTTGGGGTGCGCCATATCGATCCGTGCCCGCAACACCCGCGCGCCGTCGGGAAACTCTCCCGCCCGCATACGACCGAACAGCTCCAGGTTCTCCTCCACGCGACGAGTCCGAAACTCGCTGTCGACACCGGCCTCGGTGAAGCTGCCCCGCTGCGCGGAGATCGTCTCGGCGTCCTGGTCATCGACATAGGCGAGGCCGGCTCCGATCAGCCGCTCCGCCCAGCGGTAGAGCTGCTCGAAGTAATCGGAGGCATAGCGCGTCTCGCCGGTGTCAAAGCCCAACCAGCGCACATCGGCCTCGATGCCGGTGACGTAGTCGACATTTTCCGTCTCGGGGTTGGTGTCATCCATGCGCAACCGACACACGCCATCGAACTCGGCGGCAACGCCGAAGTTGAGACAGATCGACTTGGCATGGCCGATGTGCAGATAGCCGTTGGGCTCGGGCGGGAACCGGGTCTGTACCCGGCCGCCGAATGTCCCCTCCTGGCGGTCGCGCTGGACCTGCTCGCGAATGAAATCGACGTGGGTGGGGGCACTCGTTGGATCGCCGCCGGGGTTGCTCACAGCTCAATGCTCGCCGCTAGGCCGGTCCTAGGACAAGCAGCACGACCAATCAAACGGGCCACGCTCACCGTCATCGGCTGGCCGCGCTGGTGAATCGGCGCACGGTGAGCGTGGCGAACACCACGATGATGCCCAAGGCCCACAACAACGACTGCCAGACCGCGCCCCGGGGATCTTGCCCGTTGTACAGCGCCCGGGCGGCATCGGTGACGAGGGTGAAGGGGTTGTACTCGGCCAGGGTGCGCACCCACGGGGTCATCTGTGCCGGGTCGACGAACGCCGAGGAGACGAACGTGAGCGGAAACATCCAGATGAACCCAGCCGAGTTTGCCGCCTCGACAGAACTCACCGACAGCCCGATGAGGGCCTGAATCCAGCTGAAGGCATAGCTGAACACCAGTAGCAGCCCGGTGGCGGCCAGGCCGTTCACCACACCTCCCTCGAAGCGGAAGCCGAGGGCAAAAGCGACCAGGAGCATCACCGTGAAGGTGACAAGGTTGCGCAGGGCGTCGCTCACGGTCCGCCCGATCAGCACCGCTGATTGGGAGATGGGCAGGGACCGCAGCCGGTCGATGAACCCCTTCTGAAGGTCCTCGGCGAGGCCGACCCCAGTAAAGGCCGACCCGAAGAGCACGGTCTGAGCGAAGATCCCTGGCATCAGGTACTGCGTGTAGGACATGCCCGGGATGTCGATGGACCCACCGAACACGTAGCGGAACAGCACCACGAACATGATCGGCTGCAGGGTCGCGAACATCAGCAGCTCGGGGCTGCGGGGCATGGCCCGCAGGTGGCGGGTGGCCTCGTTCCATGAATCGCGCAGGGCCCAAAGCGCCCCACCGGGCACATCGCCGGCCCAAACCTTGCCCGCCGCGACGGGCCCGCCCTCATTGGTGTCCACGGTCGGTGCGCTCATGGCGTTGACTCCGTACCGTGCCCAGTGAGGTTCAGAAAGACGTCGTCGAGGGTGGGCCGGTGCAACACCAGGTCACGCACCCCAACCCCGGCCGCGTCGAGGTCACGGACCAGATCGGGGGTCGTGACCCCAGACCGCACGCCCACCGTGAGCTCGCGTCCCTCCCTCAATGGTGCGACCGAGCCGTGACGCCAGCCAGCGAGCGCCTCGAGCACCGCCTCAGCATCGCTGTCAGCAGTCAACACCAGCGTCACCCGATCGCCCCCGATGCGGGCCTTCAACTCGCCCGAGGTGCCCTCGGCGATGACCCGACCGTGGTCGACAATCACCATCCGATCGGCCAGGCGATCAGCTTCCTCGAGGTACTGAGTGGTCAGCAGCGTGGTGGTCCCCGCGGCGACGAGACCCTCAATCAACTCCCACATGCCGTGGCGGCTGCGGGGATCGAGACCCGTGGTCGGCTCGTCGAGGAAGAGCACCTTGGGCCGGGCCACGAGGCTCATGGCAAGATCCAGCCGTCGCCGCATACCGCCGGAGAACCCGTTCACGGGACGGTCCGCCGCATCGGTGAGGTCGAAGTCGGCCAGTAACTCAGCGGCTCGAACCTTGGCCTGGCGTCCAGGCAGGCGGAAGAACCGCCCGATCAGCACCAGGTTCTCTCGGGCGGTCAGCCGCCCGTCGACCGCGGCGTACTGCCCGGTCAGCCCGATACGGGCACGTACTCGCTGCGGTTCGGCGGCCACATCGATCCCGTCGATGGTGGCCCGTCCGCCGTCGGGACGAAGCAGGGTGGTCAAGATCCGCACCGCGGTGGTCTTGCCCGCGCCGTTGGGGCCGAGCACACCAAGCACGGTGCCACCCTCAAGGGACAGGTCCAGTCCGCTCAGGGCCTCGGTTTCACCGAACCTTTTGACCAGACCCTCGGCGTACACCAACGGCGTCATCGTGCTCCTCCCAGTGCCCGTTCCTCGCCGGGCGGCCGAGCCAAGCTAGCGACCCGCGAGAGCGTCCCAGCCATGGGGGCCACGCACCGCAGCGGCGCGATCAGCGATCAACCTCCGACGGCGCCAGGGCGGGGCGGCGCTGGCGGGAACGACTGACCGCGGCCACGCTGGAAAAGGTGAGGCCGAGCAAGGCGAAGACCGCCCCAAACATGAACGTGCCCGCGAAACGCCCGGCGGAAGCCGCGTCGCCGAGCACGACCAACATGATCTGGATGCCCGAAACGATCCCGACGAAGAGCATCGTCTGGTTCATGCCCGTGGCCACGCCGATGTCGTCGGAATCCACCGACCCGGCCACCAAGGTCGTATAGGCCGGAGTGCCAATGCCGGCCGACGCACCGGAGAGCACCAGGCCCAGGACCACCAACACGACCACTTGGGTCTGGGCCCCGAGGGCGAAGGCCACCATCGAGGCAATCATCATCGACGACGCCGCCAGCATCGGGATGCCCTCGCCGATCTTGGTGGTGATGAGGCCACCGAAAGGCGAACAGGCGGCGAACACACCGGGCCGCGCCGCCATCAGCACCGCCACCAGACCGACCCCGTAGCCGAAACGGTCCGCGAACAGCAGCGGAGTGAGCACAAAGCCGCCCATGTACGCGAACTGGTTGAACGAGTTGGCCAGCAGCGGTGCGGTGAACGTTGGCCGCCGGAAGTACTCAAGCCGCAGCAACGGATAGGGATGGCGCTTTTCCGTGCGGAGGAACACCGCCAACGCCACCAGCGCCGCCAGCGCGAGCGCCCCCACTCTCATGTCGAGCACGCCGGAGCGCACCGCCACGCTGACGACCAGCAAAGTACACAAGATGGTGCCCGCCAGCGACAACGAGCCGACGATGTCCAGCGGCACCTTGGCCCGCAGCTCGGACTCGCGCAGCACCCGTGCCGCCAACAACCAAGCCACGAGCGACACCGCGGCGAAGAACCAGAAAATGCCCCGCCAGCCGACTACGCCCACCATGGGGCCACCCAACACCAGGCCGATGGTCGGCGCCCCAGTCGTGGCGAACTGGAACCAGCCCATCGCCGTGGCCCGCCGTTTCAGCCCGTAGGCCGCCATCATCAAGGCCATGCCATTGGGCTGCACCAGCGCCCCGCACACCCCGAACATGACCCGGAAGGCAATCAGCGAGGCGGCGTTCCACGACAGGGCACACAACCCAGTCGTGACAATGCAACCGGCCAGGCCGAGCAGGAACATCTTGCGATGGCCCTTGATGTCGCCGAGCTTGCCGCCAAGGGGGGTGAATACGGCCATGCCCAGCATCAGACCGGTCACAATCCAGCCCAACGTGGTGCGACTGGTGCCCAAGTCCTCGGCGATGATCGCCAGGGACACCGTCACGATGGTCATCAACGAGCCGAAACCCATCACCGCCAGCATCACGGTTCCGAGCAGCTTCTTGCGATAGCTGCTGTCACTGTCGAACTCGGCGGCGGCCGCTTCTTCGGCCGCCTGGTCATGCGCCACGGGCTTCGTCACGGAAATCCCTCTCGTTGTACAGCAGCGTCACGCTACCGGGCACCGTTGTGTGGATGCATGCCACGGTGACCAGCGCCACCCTCAAAAGAGCACGCCACCGGGGGTCCTCCGGTCCCAATCACCCCAACGCGCGCGGTGACAACACCACAAACCGCCCTACCGCTCGTCGCACCAGCGACGGGCTGTAGGGCGGTGGAGGTCACGTCGAACTCAGAGGTCGATCCGGTACAACTCGGCGGCGTTGTCCTGCAGGATGCGCTTTTGCACCGCCGGATCGAGGGCACCAATGGCCTCGCGCACCCGCTCCACGCTGTGCGGGTACAGGCACGTGGGGTGGGGGATATCTGTTTCGAACATGATGCGTCCCGCGCCGAGGTGCTCCACTGCCGGAGCCAGCGTGCGGCTCTCGAACCAGAAGCAGCCATAGAACTGGCGACGGAAGTACTCCGACGGCTTCATCGACAGATGCTTCAGATGCTCCGGCGCCGTCTCGCCGCACTGATAATCCAAAGCGTCGAGCAGGAATGGAATCCACCCGATGCCGCTCTCCACCGACACGAAGTTGAGGTCTGGGTAGCGCTCTGGCACGTCGCTGACCAACAGGTTCACCATCCAGCGCAACTGGCCCAGGAAGATCGCCGCCCCACCGAGGCTGATCTTCACATCACCCGGCCAGGTGGAATAGGGCACGGTGCCCGACCAGTTGATGTCGCCCTCGGAGGCACCAATGTGGAAGTTGATCGGCATCTTCAGGGCCTCGCACACCTCCCAGAACGGTCGCCATTCGGGCTGAGCGAAGTTCGGCATGCCCGAGTCGTGAGGGTTCGAGCACATAACAATGCCCTTGGCCCCGTTGTGCGCCATGCGTTCGACTTCGCTGACACAGGCCTCGATGTCCCACCAGGGCACCAACGCCATGGGCAGGATGCGACCACCGGAGCGGGACTGCAGGTCGCTCATCCAGTCGTTGTAGATCTCCACGCAGGCGATGCGCAGAGCCCGGTCGTCGATGCGCAGGAAGTTCTGGTTTCCGAAGCCACCCACGTTTGGATAGACGATGCCGTGGCTGACGCCCATTTCGTCCATCAGCTGCAGGCGGGCGTCGCAGTCGTAGGACGCGGCGTGCACCATGTCAAAGTCGTGTTTGAGGAACTCGAGGCCGAGCATCTTCTCGCCATCAGGGCGAATGGCGCTGACCGCCGAGTTGCCCGCCAAGGGGATGTCGCCATTGACCACCCACTTTGGGCGGCCTCGGTGCTCCTTGATCTGCGGCACGAGATCTTTGTATTTGGCCGGGGCCAACGAGGTCCACAGGTCTGGCGGTTCGGTCCAGTGGGTGTCGGTGTCGATGATGTTGACGCCGGGAAAGATCGGGCTGACTGCGGGCATGTCGATCCACCTTTTTTGAGCCTCAGGAGCACACGCTAACCCGAAGCCGACCAAGGATGCTGACAGTATCGTCAAGTTGCCCCGCAACGCCGAGACGCCACGCCCCTGACGCTCAAATCGGCGGCAGGGCCCGCACCCGACGGGCGTTGCGGGGCGGACGCCGCCGGGGGGAACGCGCCACCGCCTCGCACAACACCGCCCGGGTATCGGCCGGGTCGATCACATCGTCGATGCCGAACCCGTCGGCGGCGCGCAACGCTCCCGCCCGGGACATGAAGTCTTCGATGATCTCGCTTCGACGAGCGGAGGGGTCCTCGGCGGCGCCGTACTCGTGGCGGAAAAGCACGTCGATGGCCCCTTCGATGGACATGGCGGAGATCTGGGCCTGCGGCCAAGCCACCGCCAGTTCGGCCTGGTGGGAACGGCCGCCGGCCATGGCGTAATAGGCCAGGCCGTAGCCTTTGCGCAGGATGACGGAATACCGCGGCACGGTGGCGGCACCGAGTTCCCACAGAAAACGTGCCGACCAGCGCACCAGGTTGGACTGCTCCGCGCCCATCCCTACGAGGAACCCAGGGGTGTCCATCAGGTACACCAACGGAAGGCCGTAGGCGTCACACATGGCAATGAACCGGGAGCCTTTGCGGCAGGCCGCGGCGTCGAGGATACCGGCGAGGTGGCCCGCCTGATTGGCCACGATGCCCACCGGGCGGCCACCGAAGCGGGCCAGGGCGGTGACGAGGTTGCGGGCGTTGGTCGGTCTCAGCTCGAAGACCGAATCACGATCGGCCACCGCAGCGACGACCTTGCGCACGTCGTAGCCACGGCGCAGGTTGGCCGGTACCAGCTGGCGCAGTTCCGGACAGGAGCGATCGACAGGATCCTCACCGGGCAGCAGCGGTAGCTCTGCGCTGGCATTGGAGGGCAGATAGGACAAGAACCGGCGGGCGGCCGCCACGGTCTCGGCGTCATCGGCAACGGCCAACTCCACCGCGCCGTTTCGATCGGCCTGCAGCTCGGCCGAGCCCATATCCTCCGCGGTGAGGTCCTCCCCGACGCCGGCCTTGACCAGGCGGGGGCCGGCCATACCGATGCTTGAACCGCCGCGCACCATGATTGTGCAGTCCGACAGCGCGGCGAGGTTGGCCGGGCCGGCAAAGCCGACCCCAGGCACGATGCTCACCGTCGGCACCCAGCCCGACAACCGCTCGATACCGTCAAGCCAACTGCCGATACGCCACATGCCGCCCACGGCAAAACTGCGGGCATCGAGACCATCCTGGATACGGTGGCCGCCGCCCTCAACGATCATCACCAGCGGGAACCCGCCGTCATTGGCAAGGTCCATCATTCGGGTCATCTTGTGACTGCCCACCACGCCCATCGACCCGCCCGCGATCGAGCCATCGATAGCCACCACCGCCACCGGCCGGTCCTCAATGCGGGCGGTCCCACAGACGATGGCGTCCGCCGGGGCGTTCATCGCCGCATTGAAGGGATTGTCTCGGGTCGGTCCGGCGAGCCCTCCCATCTCGCGGAACGTGCCGGCATCGACTAGGGCCACGATCCGCTCCCGACAAGTCATCCGGCCCGCGTCATGGCTACGGCGAGTGGCCTCGGTCCGAGCCGTGTCGGAGCCCAGAGCCCGAGCCGCGTCAAGCACCTCGAGCAACCGGTCCATCTCGGATGGTCCAGGCATTTCGGACGGCCCAAGGCTCGGTTGGGGGTCACTTTCGGAGGCGGGCATCATCTCTCCCTGACTAGAACAGCGCCGCGACCCTAGGACGCCGATCCGATCCGGGGACAGACCCCACGGGCGCGCTGGCGTGCACCAGTTACCATCGACCACGCGGCGCACCGCCGCCCCACCTCGAGGACAAGAAGGTTCCTGTGGCCACCATTGCATTGACCGAAAGCAACTTTCAGCAGGTCATCGAGGACAACAATGTCGTGCTGGTGGACTGGTGGGCCTCGTGGTGCGGACCGTGTCGTAGCTTCGGGCCGATTTTCGAGGCCGCATCCAACAAGCACGAGGACATCGTGTTCGGCAAGATCGACACCGAGGCCGAGCAGAGTCTTGCCGCGTCCGCCCACATCCAGTCCATCCCCATGCTGATGATCTTCCGCGAAGGCGTCCTGCTCTTTGCCCAGCCCGGAGCTCTACCCGGCGAAGCGCTCGAGGATCTCATCGGTCAAGTGCGCGCCCTGGACATGGACGAGGTACGAGCTTCCGCGGCGGAGCACCAGCACGGTGCGGACTGCGACCACGACCACGACCACGACCACTGAGCGGGACCTGTACCCAGCGGCGCCTTGGGTGCAGGCCATGACGGCCTTTGCCGGTGCGTCAGAGCGACGCGACCGCCACCGTTGCGCTCACGCTCGGGACAGCCCCAGGTGGTCCCGCAACGTCGAGCCCTCGTAGGCGGTCCGGAACACCCCGCGCCGCTGCAACTCCGGCACCAGCAGCCGGGTCACCGTCTCGAAGGTGCCCGGGAGGCTGGTGGCGGCAACCACGAACCCATCACAGGCCTTCGCATCGAACCACTCCTGCATCTGGTCCGCTACCTGCTCCGGCGTACCAACGAAGCGTGGTGACTGGCGCAGGGTGGCGCGGTGACCGGCGAGATCACGCAAGGTGACCGCCTTGTCGCCCATGTACTGACGCACCGTCTCGACATAGCCATGCATGCCGGTGGCGGAGTCCAAGAAGGCATCGGGGATCGGATCGTCAATGTCGAAACCGGCGAAATCAAGGTTGGTTGCCTCCGACAACAACACCAACGAAGCGATGGGCTCAACCAGGTCGAGCAAGTACTGCTCCTCGGCCCTTGCCGCTTCCTCGGTCTCGGCCACGATCAGATAGACGAGGGGCAAGATGACAACTTGGCTGGGATCGCGGCCCAGCGCCGCGGCCATGGCCTTCTGTTGGCGATAGTTGGCCGCGGCCCGGTCCAACTCCGCGGTGTTGGTGAACACCGCATCGGCCCAGCGGGCCGCGAACTGGTGGCCGCGGCCCGACGAGCCTGCCTGGATCATGACCGGACGGCCCTGCGGACCACGCGGCACGGTGAGCGGACCCCGCACATCGTAGAAACGGCCGTGGTAGTTCAGTTCGTGAACTTTGGTGGGGTCGGCGAAAACCCGGTTGGCCTGGTCCCAGAGCACCGCCCCATCCTCCCAGCTCGCCCACAGGCCGGTGACCGCCTCAAGGAACTCGTCCGCCTGGTCATAACGCTCGTCGTGGCCGAGATGGCTCTGCAGGCCGAAGTTCTGCGCCTCGGCGTCGTTCACCGAGGTCACCACATTCCACGCTGCCCGACCAGCGGAAAGGTGGTCGAGCGTGGCGAACAGGCGCGCGACATGAAACGGTGCGGAGTAGGTGGTGGAGTAGGTGGCACCGAGGCCGATATGCCGGGTGACCGCAGCGATCATGGCCAGGGTGAGGCCGACATCGAGCTTCACGCAGCGAGCACCGGACCGCACCGTCTCCGCCACCGAGTTGCCGTAAATGCCCGGCATGGCCAGCCGGTCATCGAAGAACAACATGTCGAAACAGCCCGCCTCAAGAACCTGGCCAATGTGCTGGTAGTACCCAGCGGTCAGGAAATCGGGGCTGCTATCGGGATGCAGCCACGAGCCGGCGTACACGCTGACGTTGCTCGCCTGCATGAACCCGACCAACTTCATCTGACGGTCGACGTCGCTTGCCATGACAGCACTCCTGGTTCGGCCAGGAAACCGACGGGGCCGCTACCGCCACCAGCGGACCCTAGACGGCGCGTCCCACCAAGATCGATGGGCTACACGATGCCCTGCTCCTCGCGTCGGACGCCTAGCCTCCTACCATCATCTCAGCGGGACCCCGGAGGCCTCACGTGCAACGCGATATCCCGCTGTCCGTCCTCGATCTGGCCACGGTCAGCGACGGGCGAACCAGCGCCCAGGCCCTCGCCGACACCACTACCTTCGCTCGCCGAGCCGACGAGTTGGGCTATCTGCGGTTCTGGGTGGCGGAGCACCACAACATGGCAACGGTGGCCTCCACCAACCCGCCGGTGCTCATGGCCCACCTCGCTGCGGTCACCGAACGCATCAAGCTGGGATCGGGCGGCGTCATGTTGCCGAACCACGCCCCGCTGGTGGTAGCGGAGCAGTTCGCCATGCTCGAGGCGTTGCACCCTGGCCGTATCGACCTCGGCATCGGCCGCGCCCCGGGCACCGATGGGGCCACCGCCGCGGCCTTGCGGCGTTCCCCCGAGGCGTTGGGGGCGGAGGACTTCCCCCAGAACCTGATCGACGTCATGGGCCTACTCGGCGATCGCCGGGCCGATCGCGGCCTATGGAACCGGTTCTCGGCCACCCCGGTTGCCACCAGCACCCCCGAGATCGTGCTACTCGGTTCGAGCGGGTTCAGCGCCCAGCTAGCCGGGATGCTCGGCCTGCCTTTCGCCTTCGCCCATCACTTCGACATGGGGGGCACCACCGAGGCGGTGGACATCTACCGCAAGCATTTCGAGCCCTCGGCGGTGCTCGAACAGCCCTACACCATCGTCAGCGCCAGTGTGCTCGCCGCCGAAGACCACGAACATGCGCAGTGGTTGGCCAACCCCGGTCAGCTGCGGCGCTACGGCATGCGCACCGGTCGGCTGTTCCCGCTCTACCGGCCCGAGGAAGCGGCCCGCCACCCCGAGATCGAGGCCGCCAACGCCGTGCGCAGCCACCGCATCGTCGGCACCCCAGCGGAGGTGATCGACGGTCTGCATCAGCTCAGTGCCGCCACTGACGCCACGGAGCTGATGTTGCACACCGCCACCTACGACGTGGCCGACCGGTTGAAATGCCTGGAGTTGTTGGCACCACTCTGGCCCACTACGCCATGAGCTCGCGGGGCGCTGCACCGCTGGTGCAACTCGACCGTGAAGGCGACGTGTTTGTCCTCACCCTCTGCCAGGGCGAGAACCGCTGGAACACCACATTGGTCACGCAGATCAACCAGGCACTCGACCTCGTCGAGAGCTCCGAGGGCCCCGCGGCGCTGGTAACCGCCTCGGCGGATCCGAAGTTCTTCTCCAACGGTCTGGACCTCGATTGGCTCGCGGCGAAGGGCGAACACCCCGGCGGTGACCGCCGGATCTTCGCCGAGGTGGCGATGGCCCTGTTCGCCCGGGTGATGACCTTGCCCATGCCGACCGTGTGCGCGGTGGGCGGTCACGGGTTCGGCGCCGGTTTCATGATCGCGCTGTGTCACGACGTGCGCGTCATGCGCGCCGACCGCGGCTTGCTCTGCGCCAACGAGATCGAGCTCGGCATGGCCATTCCCGAGCCCGAACTGGCGCTGTTCCGTCACAAGCTGTCCATGACCGCGTTCCATCAGAGCGTGATCCTGGCCAAACGCTGGGGCGGCCAGGAAGCCCTCGATGCGGGGGTGGTCCAAGCCCTCGCCGAGGCGAACGCCGTGCGGGCCACTGCAGTACACACTGCCGCCGCCCTCGCCCACCTAGCCCGCCATCGCGACGTGATGGGTTGGATGAAGGAACGTCTCTACGGCGAAGGGGCAGCCATCAACCGCCCCGATGGCCCCGCCCACATGCTGCGCCATCTGCACGACTACGCCGAGGGGCCCAACCACCTGGGTGGCTGACCGCCATCACGGCCGGCGCGATCAACGTCGGCCGATTCGCACCGTTTACCCGTCGGCCGCGGCATCCACCTCGAATCGGTAGGCACAATGCACCGCGAGGACCTCACGTATCTCCGCCTCCACGTCGTCACCGAATTGGCGGCGGTAGGCGTCGTCGGTGACCAGCAGCACCGAAAAGTAGAGGCCGGTGAAGGCGGCCAGGAACCCCGCGACCTGGAATAGCTGCCGGGTCAGGACCAGATCTCGGCCCGCGAAGGGAAGGCTGAGCCAGACATCGACGTGGCCCAGTTGGGTCCATCGGGCGACCGCGGGTGCGGGTACGGCCAGAAAGCCCAACAACAACAGGACGATCAGCATTAACAGGGGCAGCGCCCTTGCCACCAGTCCGCCCAGCGCACCAATCGCAGCAACCCATAGCTGGTGGCGATGTAGATCGCCCCGAGAACTCGCTCAGGCCGGAAAGGCCAGCGGCCGACCTAAACGGGTGAAGAGGTCCTGCAACATCCGCAAGGTCATGCCCCAAATCACCCGGTCCCCGGCGATGGCAATGCCGGGGAAGGTCTCCCGCGGACGCATCGGCGCGTTATAGGCCACTGCGTGTCGCGGGTCGGCCAGTTCACTCAACGGAATCCACAGCGTGTCGGCCACTTCGTAGTTGGGCTGCAGCGCAGGCCGTGGTCCGGGCAACCAGTAGCCGAACGCTGACACCGTGATCGGCCGGACACCACCGTGCAGATCGGCCAGCTTGCCGAGGCGCTCCGCCGGGGCAAGGTCGAGGGCAACCTCCTCCAGCGTCTCGCGCTCCGCAGTGGCCATGGCGTGCTCGTCAACGGGATCGACCCGGCCGCCCGGCAGCGCCATGTGCCCCGACCATGGGTCACCCTCGCGGCGGGCTCGTTCGATGAACAGCATCTCCGAGCCGTGCTCACCGTCGCGAAACACCGCCGCCACCGCGGCGCGGGCACCGGGCGGTACCGGGCTCGCCGTCAGGTGGTCATCAAATACCTCGCGTAGGAACTGCAACTCCATCCCGGCCGATCGTAACGGGCCACCGGCCCAACCCACGGGTTCGCGCCTGTGCTCATCGGCCATGCGACGGTCCCCTTCGCGTGGCACACTTCACAGGCGTCGATTACGCCAAGGAGCCCCAACATGACTGCACCCAGCGGCATAGACCTGATCATTCGCAACGGAACGGTGGTAGACGGCACGGGCGCACCAGCGCGCCGGGCCGACGTCGCCATCAAGGGTGACCGTATCGTCGCGGTCAAGGCGACCATCAGCGGCCGAGCCACCCGGGAGATCGACGCCACCGATCGCCTGGTCACCCCCGGCTTCGTCGACGTCCATACCCACCTTGACGCCCAGCTGGCGTGGGATCCGATGCCGACGTCGTCGTGCTGGCACGGCATAACCAGCGCAGTGCTCGGCAACTGTGGTGTCACCTTCGCCCCGGTTGGCCCCGGCCAGAAGGAATTCCTCGCCGAGATGATGGAATCGGTCGAGGACATTCCCCGCGAAGCAATTCTCGGCGGCCTGCCTTGGGACTGGACGACCTACGGCGATTACCTCGGCTGGCTGGACCGCATTCCCAAGGGCATCAACGTCGGCGGGCTCGTCGGCCATTGCGCGCTGCGAGTGGCCGCCATGGGCGAGCGGGCCATGACGGAGGGTTCGGGCACCGCAGAGGACATCGCGGCAATGGCGGTGATGGCCGAGGAGGCCATGCGCTCGGGGGCGCTGGGCATCTCCACCAGCCGGACGTTGGGCCACACCGTGCCCGATGGCCGCCCCGTGCCGGGCACCTGGGCCGAATCCGACGAGTTGTTGGCGTTCGCCGACGTACTGGGCAAGGTCGGCCGGGGGCTGTTCGAAGGGGCCATGCGGCTCGGCGAGCGCGACAACGAGGCCTTGACCAATACCCGCCACGAGATCGCCCTGCTGGGCGAGATCAGCCGCCGCTCGGGTCGGCCGGTCAGCTACGGCCTGGTGCAGTCGGACCGCCGGCCCGACCTCTACCGCAGGGTCATCGAGTTCAACCGCGAGGAAAACGCCAACGGCGCCCTGCTACGGCCGCAGACCACCGCCCGGGGCATCGGCATGATCTACAACTTGTTCAACCGCACGCCATGGGCCCGCAGCACCGCCTGGCAAGAGCTGCGCACCATGTCCCGTGAAGAGCGCATGGCCGCGCTGCGCAACGCCGATCTTCGGGCCCGCCTCATCGCCGACGGCGACACGACAAAGCTGCCCATGAGCTACGAGCAGCTTTTCGTTCTACCTGTGGGTGACGCACGCTACGACTGCAAGGTGGAAGACAGCCTCGCCGCCCATGCGGCCCGCCGTGGCGTCGGCCCCGTGGAGGCGTTCATCGACCTGTGCCTGGAGCGCAACGGGTTCGTGAACCTCAACTACCCGATCCTCAACCACCAGCTCAGCGCGGTGGAGGAGATGCTGGACATGGACCTCATCACGCTCGGCCTCGCCGATGCCGGTGCCCACGTCGGCCAGATCATGGACACCAGCCAGCCGACCTTCTTGCTCACCTACTGGGTGCGCGAGCGTCAGCGCTGGACGGTGGAGGAGGCCATCCGCCGCCTCACCTCGGACACCGCAGACCTGTTCGGCTTCAATGGTCGGGGTCGCCTCCAGGCTGGCAACTTCGCCGACCTCAACGTGATCGACTTCGATCACCTGTCACTGCCCCAGCCGGAGTACGTCAACGACCTGCCTAATGGCGCCGGGCGCTACATCCAGGGTTCAACCGGCTACGACTACACCCTCGTCAACGGCGAGGTGTTCATGGATCACGGCGAGCACGCCGGCGCACTCGCCGGTCGTCTGGTGCGCTCGGGCAGCTGAGCGCTTCGGGGCCGCGAACCCTCGGACCAGCAACTTGTTTTACTGCGGATTGGGCGGCGCCCAACGGTGCCGCCCGACCCGCGTCCCGCTTGCCACGTTGCTCAGGGACGGCGCAGGGTGACCACGCGGTGCTTGACCCGCCAGCCGTCCGCCGTCTTGACGACGTCGTCGTTGTAGGACGCGGTGCCCATCTTGCCGCCGGAGAGCATCGCCACGAGCCGGAAGTACAGCTTGACGCCCTCCCCCGTCTCGTCGACATAGATGTTGGTCATCAGGTGAGTCTTGGGGTGCGCCGCCTCGGTGTCCATGTACTGCTGGATAGCGGCAAGGCCCTGCAGCGCCGGGCCGCCGAGATCGACGATGTCGAACACCGCGTCCTCGGTGAAGATACGAGCGAGGCGAGGCCAGTCGCGATCGTCGATGGCATCGCCGTAGCGACCCGGCAGTTCGTGCAGTTCAAGGCGGTCAGCAGGTTGCATGACGCGGCACTGTACGGCGTAGACGGTAACCCTGCTGGCCCACAACCAGGCGCGTCCCAATACGGTGGCGGCTGGTGTCCCCTACGATTGGGGCCGATGCAGCAAGGATTGCTCGACGGGATCAAGGTCATCGACTTCACCCAAGCGTTGTCGGGGCCGACCCTTACTCGCTACCTGGCCGAACTCGGGGCCGACGTGGTCAAGGTCGAGATCCCACCGCAGGGTGACATCACCCGGCTGTCCCAGACGACACGCGACGGGCGCAGCGGCTATTTCGTGTCGGTCAACCGGGCTAAGCGCTCGCTGTGCGTCGACGTCAAGGACCCGCGCGGCCACCAACTCGTGCTGGACCTGCTGGAGGGGGCCGACGTCCTGGCGGAAAATTTCCGACCGGGGACCATCGACCGGTTGGGGTTCGGCTGGGACGTGGTGCACGCCCGCAACAAGCGGCTCGTCATGTGCTCCATCTCCGCCTTCGGCCAGGACGGGCCGTTGGCCAAACACGCTGGCTACGACGGCGTCGCGCAGGCCTTCGCCGGCGTGACGTCGATGAACGGGGAGGCGGATGGAGCGCCCATCGTGGCCGGGGCGGCGATGGGCGATGTGCTCACCGGGGTGAACGCCGTGGCCGCCGTGCTCGGCGCCCTCTACCACCGCGAGCGTGCCGGTGTGGGCCAGCATGTGTCGGTCTCGCTGCTCGAGTCCTACCTGCAAGCTCACGACAGCTCGATCCAGAGCTATTCGCTCAGCGGCGGCAAGCTCGTGCAGACCCGGTCGGGCCGATTCCACCCGCTGGGCTGCCCCTACGGCATTTTCACCGCCACGGACGGATACCTGTTCATCTGTGCCGCCGCGGATCGTCACTGGCGCGACCTCTGCGCCGCCATGGGGCGTCCCGATTTGGCCGCCAACCACCGCTGGGCGGTGCGAGCCACCCGCGAGCAGGACAAGGCGACGGTCAATGCCTTTCTCGACGCGTGGCTGATGTCGTTGCCGTCTCGCGACCATGGCCTCGCCTTGCTGCAACGCCACGGGGTACCCGTCGGCCCGGTGCACAGCATTGACGAGGTGGTCGCCCACCCGGACCTGCGGGCCATCGGTGCGCTGCGTGAGGTAACCGACCCGGTGTTTGGCCACCTCGACGTGCCCGGCTTCCCGCTGCACTTCTCGGCCTTTGGGGGCGAAGAGGACACCACCGGCGAATATCACGGCCCAGAGGCGGCGTTCCTCGGTGAGCACAACGAGGAGATTGCGGTGGGCCGTGCCGGTATGAGCGCGCAACGCTACGCCGACCTCGTCGCCGATGGCGTGCTACGCGCCGAGCCCGTCACCCCCCGTCCCTCCCGGCAACGCTGACCGTCCCGACAACACTGACCGCAGGGCGGCTCAGCCGGACCGCCACGCATCGGCGTCTGTCCCGCAGATCAACACGAAGCTGTGGTCGAAAAGATCGAGCGTGGAAACCGGCCGACCGTCGCGGCGGCATTGGAGGTGCGGGGCCCGGTGCCGCGGACGGGCGCACGGCGCGTAGTCCGACACCGCGTCCCCAACCTCGGGTCGCTCGGTACCATCGGCTATGAGCGCGCCGCGCTCGTCGTGCAGGCCGAGGTCCATGCCCAGCCAGTTGCCGGACCGGGCCGAGTCGGCCACCGCCGCCACAGCCCCACCGGCCCGGCACCCACTACCACGACGGTCCTCTCCGTTCGCGGCCCGAGATCACCCACCTTTTCACTCCGTCCGTGCACAGCCAGGGGGCCGACTCAGTTCGCCTCGCGGCTCCGTAGCAACCCCGTCGACGCTCGGCCCTCCACTCAGCCCAGGCGGGCGGCACCCACCGCCGCCAACGCCTCGATGGAAGCGCGATCCCACCCAAGCTCGGCGAGCACTTCGGCCGTGTGCTCGCCAGGGTTGGGGGCGTGACGGCGCAGCGACGTGTCCATCGTGTCGTACCGAACCGAATCTCGTACCCTTCGGTATGGTCCCTCGGTTGGATGCTCGACCACGGGCAACAGATCCACCGCGACGAGATGCGGGTCCTCATGGGCCCGGGCCAAATCCATGACCGACAAGGCGGGAATCGAATGGAGCTCACAGAAGGCCAGCCACTGCGCCACCGTGTGATTCGGGGCCTGTTCCTCCACCAACCCATAAAGCTCGCTGCTGTGGGCGATCCGCTCGCCATGTTCGGCAAATCGGGGATCTTGGGCCAGTTCTGGGCGACCGACGAAGGTGAAGAAGTCTCGCCAATTGGCGTCGGTGTAGGGCAACAGACAGGCCCACCCGTCCGCACATCGATAGGGCCGCCGATAGGGGTTCATGGCCCGCACATAGCCGACGTCGCCCAGAGGCGGCTCGAATATCGCCCCGCCGTGGTGCTCGGCGAGGTTGAACGCCACCATCGTCTCGAACATCGGCACCTCAATGGTCTGGCCTTGCCCGGTGCGTTCGCGAAAGAACAGTGCCGCCATCACGGCCTGCACGACATGCAACGCGCACACCTTGTCCGCCACCACCGCGGGCGAAAATCCGGGGCGGCCCGTCACCCGACCGATGAGGTCGGCATACCCCGAAGCGGCCTGAATGGCATCGTCGTACGCCGCCCGTCCACCGTAGGGGCCGTCAGAGCCGAACCCGTTGGCCACACAGTGGATGAGGCGGGGATGGCGACGGCGCAAGGTGTCCGCATCAAGACCCAGCCGGGCCAACGCAGAGGACCGCATGTTGCTCAGCAGCACGTCGGCCGAGGCCACCAATTCGGCCGCGGCAGCCGCGCCGTCGCGATGTTTGAGATCGAGGGCCACGCTTCTCTTGTTGCGGTGCAGGTTCAGACTGAACCAGTTCATTGAGGGGTGACGCAATGGTGGGGTGCTCAAGAACGCCTCACCCTGAACTGACTCGAGGCGGATGACATCCGCCCCGTGATCGGCCAGCATCCGCGCCGCCATCGGACCCATGAGCACCGTGGTCAAGTCGATGATCCGGATGCCGTCGAACGCCGCGGCGATCACGCCGGTGGATGGGGCAGCAGAGGGGGCGAGTTCGGTCACGACGGGAGTATTTCACGCCCCGACGCGGCCACCCGAGGCGACCGCTAGGGTCCACGGGGATGGAACCGCTCACGATTGTCGACCCTGACCTGCCCATCATCGACGCCCACCATCACCTGTGGCTCGAAGGTGGGCACGGTGGGCAACGGGCCTACACCGCGGAACAACTGCGCCGGGACACCGCAACTGGCCACAACATCCGCGCCACGGTGTTCGTGGAATGCCACTCGTGTTACCGCAGCGACGGACCGAGCGAGTTTCGCCCGATCGGGGAGACCGAGTTCGTGGCGGCCCAGGCCGCTCAGGCCCGAGACCAAGGCGGAGCGCCGATCGCGGCCATCGTCGGTCACGCCGACCTCGCATTGGGCGAAGCCGTCCAAGACGTGTTGGCCGCGCACGAGGAAGCGGGCCGCGGGCTCTTCCGCGGGGTTCGCCACACCACTGCCCACGACCCGGCCCCGATGAACAACAGCGCCGCCGGCGCCGGGCTCATGGCCGATCCCGCCTTCCGCGACGGGGTGCGTACCCTGGGTCGACTCGGCTACAGCTACGACGCGTTCTTCTTCCATCCGCAGCTACCCGAAGCAGTCGAGCTGGCCCGAGCCTGCCCGGACGTGACGATCGTGACCAACCACTTCGCCACACCCATCGCGGGCGGGCCGTACCGGGGCCGGGCCGAGGAGACCAGGACGTTCTGGCGGCAAAACATCGTGGAGCTCGCCCGCTGCGCCAACGTGGTCATGAAGCTGGGGGCCATCACCCGGCCACTTTCAGGCGAGCGTTGGGACCGCGACGCGGCGACCGCCACCGGGGCGGACATCAGCCGCGCTTGGCGCGACGAAATCCTCTGGTGCATCGAGCACTTCGGACCCGACCGCTGCCTGTTCGAGTCGAATTTCCCCGTCGACAAACCGTGTGTGTCCTACGCCGAGCTGTGGAACGGCTTCAAGCTCGCCACCGCGAGCTTTGGGCCCGACGAACGCCGCTCGCTGTTCCATGACACCGCGGCGCGCGTGTACCGGATCGCCACCTGACGCCACCGCTCGGGTCGTTGCGATCGCCCAACGGCGAGGGCTGTGCCCGCAGTGGTCTGATGGACCCCCGTCGCGCTCAGCCCAACTGCAAAACCCGGTCGGCGAGCGCACGGGTGTCAGCCGGGTCGCTGCAGGCCAATATGACGGTGGCGGAACGCGCCGCCAGCCGGGCCGCTATCCAGTCGGCCACCGCCACCCGGGTGCGGCCATGCAACGCGGCCAACGGATCGTCCAAGATGATCACCGAGGGCGCCGCCACGAAGCAGCGGGCCAGTGCCACGCGCTGGGTCTCGCCGCCCGACAGGGTCCAACCCTCGCGCTGGTAGACCGCGGGGTCCAGCCCCAGTTCCTCCAGAACTGTCTCCGCCGCAGTCGACACGGGGCTCGTCGTCACCTCCGGGCCCCACCCCACCCGGACCTGCGCCACCGCCGCCACGTCCGCCACCAGGACAGGCCGGGCCGGCAGGTAGGCGACGGGGCGTTGTGCGGGCGGCCGCCACAGACCAGCCACCGGATCGTCCCACACCCCGTCGGGTCCGACCAGACGTCCCGCGGTCAACCGCAACCGGCCGACGAGCGCCTCGAGCACCGTGGACTTGCCGGAGCCGACCTCGCCGACGATGCCGACGACCTCGCCCTCGGACGCATCGATGTGCACCGTTAGCGCAAAACCTTCCCGTTCGAGCCGGGCATCGAGGTGTAAGCCCGGCGGGGCGAAGTTCACCGGGACAGACACGTCGGGCATCGTCCCAGTCTGACCGGTTGTGGTCTCCTCGGGCCGTAACCACGCCGCGGCCACAGCCATCGGCGTCAGGCCGATGCGGCTACGGTGCCCTCGATCATGCGCCGTAACCAAGAGACCAAGCCATGACCGAAGCCCAACGGCCAGCCACGGTGAGGCGAGGCAAAGGCGCGTTTGATCTCGGCACGCTGCTGTTCGCCTCGATAGCCGTGGGTATCGCCGTCACCTCGATCCTGAGCGGCGTGGGCACCTCAGGCTGGGCGGTGATGGCGGCGTGCACCTTCGCCTATTCGGGTACCGGCGAGGTCGCCTATGCCTCCGTCATCGCTGCCGGGGGAGCCATGACCCCCGCTCTGGCCGCCGCCATGCTGGTCAGCTCACGGTTTGGGCTGCTGGCTCTGAGCATGACTGGGCGCTGGAAAGCCCCATTGTGGGAGCGAATTGCGATAGCCCATCTCGCATCCGAGGTGGCCGTGGCCGCCGCCATCGAGGCCGAACCGCGCGGCGAGCGGGCGGCGCGGCGGGCCTTCTTCGAGTTGGTGTTGTGCAACACCGCGGGCTGGATCATCGGCTCGGGGATCGGCCTCGCCCTGGGTGACATCGTGGGCAACACGGCCACGATCGGACTCGATGTGGTGTTCCCGGCCTCCTTCGTCGGTGCGGTGGTCAACAGCCTGCGCCGCAAAGACAGCACGGTGGCGGTCCTCGCCGGAGCGGCGGCGGCGCTGGTCCTCACGCCTGTCCTGCCGCCAGGATTGCCGGTGCTATTGGCCGCGGCCACGTCTTTACCGGCAATGGCAGCGCCGAGCGCCACCTGGCGGAAGCCGTTCGCGTCGTGACCGCCCTCGCCACCTTGCTGTTCATCCTCGGTGTGTTCGCCATCCGCATGGTCGGTGGTTTCTCCCTGAGCGGCGTGCTGGCTGGCAACGAGCGGGTGACCCGACTGCTGTTGTTGATGCCGTTGTCGATCGTGTCGGCGGTGGTGGCCGTCCAGACCTTCACCAAGGGAACCACCGTGGTGCTCGATGCGCGCGCCGTGGGCATTGCGGTGGCCGCGATCCTGTCTTGGCGCAAGGTGCCACTGGGTGTTGTGGTGGTGATCGCCGCCCTGACCACGGCGCTGGTCCGCCAGTTCGGCTGGGGTTGACCGCCGCGTAATCGCCCGGTAGGGCCCGGCCCGGGCGACGCGACGGTCGGGCCAATCCAACCGGGGTCACCGTTGCTCGGTGTGGGGTGGCGCGAGGTCCTGCCCGCGGTGCTCACGGCCACGGCAGTCGCGGCCATTCTCGGCTGAGTGGCAGCGGGCGACATGGCCAACACCGTGACGTACGCTCGGGCACCAGCGAACACCGGGAATGGAGCAAACCATGGCGCTACACCCCAAGGGAGTGAACCACCTCGCCCTGTCCACCAACGACATGAAGGGCCAGCTCGAGTTCTTCTGTGACGTGTTGGGGTGCCCGCTCAAGGCCCTGTACTGGATGCACGGCGTGGCCAACACCTTTCACGGCTTCGTTGAGCTCTCGCCGGAGAGCTATGTGGCTTTCGTGCAGAGCCCCAACAATCCCAAGGACTGCGAAATCGGCGTCACCCATGCCGGTAACCCCACCGGCACCACCACCGCGGGCACCATGCAGCACGTGTCTTTCCATGTGGACACCTTCGAGGAGTTACTCGCCATGCGCGACCGCATCCGCTCCCGCGGGGTGCCAGTGCTCGGTCCGATCGACCACGGAATGATCCAGTCGATGTACTTCGCCGGGCCGGAAGGCCTGGTGCTGGAAATCTCCTGTGGCCACGGCATCGACCCCGACCAGTGGGTTGATCCAGAAGTGGTCGGGCTGTGTGCAATCTCCGATGAGGAGTTGGCCCGGCTGCGTCAGCCCGAGCCGTTCAAGCAGCCGGCCACCGCCGTGCCACAGCCACCGCGCGATCCAGCCAAGCCTGTTTTGCTGTACCCACCCGCGGTGTACGAGCGGGTGCTCGGGGTCAGCGACGATGAGGTCTGGAGACGCTTCAGCGAGACCACCGCGCCGGTCCCACTACGTTCGTGAGCCACGGCGAGGCCACCAAACTCGTGGTCCTCGCCGGACCGGCGGACAGCTACCGGCTCGGGCCGTTCCGGCGGGCCGCAGCCGAAATCGGCGCATCGGTGGTCGTGCTCACCGACCGGCCCCTGGCCCTGAACCGGGCCGCCCGTCACACCGATTTCGACCGTCTCAACCCCGACCTCGACGTGATCGCAGACCTCCGCCCCGACGCGGTGATCGCCACCGACGCCGTGGCGAGCGGGTTCGCCGCCGCGGCCGGAATGGCGTTCGGCCTGCGCACCAACAGCCCTCTCGCCGTCTCCGCCGCCCGGGACAAAGGCCAGCAGCGCCTAGCGGCCCAGCGGGCCGGGGTACGTCAACCCGACTTCGTGCTCGTCACCGCCGACGGTGACTGCGGGGCAGCGGCGTTTGCCGTCGGGCTGCCGGCGGTGGTCAAACCGCTCCGGCTCACCGCCAGCCGCGGGGTTGTGCGGGTCGAGGACCCCCTCGACGCCCGCGCTATCGCACCTCTCGTCCGCGAACTCAGCGGTGAGAGCACCCTGCTGATCGAGCAGTTCATCCCCGGTGGTGAGGTGGCCCTCGAGGGCCTGCTCGACGACGGGCACCTGCATGCTCTGGCCTTCTACGACAAGCCTGATGCGCCTCAGGGGCCGACCTTCCCCGAGACGACCTTGATCACCCCGAGCCAGCTTGGCATCGCTTGGCGCGACAACCTGCTGGCGGACACCGAGGCGATCTGCGCCGAGTTGGGGTTGCGCCATGGCCCCGTGCACGCCGAGTTCCGCATCGACGACGCCGGACAGGGATGGTTCCTCGAACTTGCCGCCCGCACCATTGGCGGCCGGTGTGCATCCCTGCTGCGCTTCCGCGACCCGCACACCAACGGCTGGCGGACGCTAGAGGAACTGGTCCTGCGTCAGGCCCTCGGCTTGGAGTTCACCCATGAAGCGGCCGAGGGTGCGGCCGGGGTGTGGATGATCTTCATCACCCACTCCGGGCGCCTCATCGCCCTCGAGGGCGTCGAGGAGGTGGCCGCGCTGCCCGCTATCACCGAAGTGGCCATCGATGTGGCCGTGGGCGACCGGGTCGAGGCGCTGCCGCGCGGCGATCGCTACCCGGGTTTCGTTTTCGCCCGGGGCGACAATCCGACGGAGGTCCACGTGGCGCTGAGCAAGGCCGCCGCCACGCTCCGGCTCGTGATCGAACCGGAGCGCTAAGCGGTAGGGCCTTAGATACTACTTAGTATGGTTGGTGGTTAGCCCGGGCTCTTGGTCAGTATGGGTTGAAGTTGAGCTTCAGACCCGGCCGGGGCCAGGTCACCTTGCGCAGCGTGCCGGTGAGCGAACCGGTGATGAAGGCAGTACGCATGTCGGGCCCGCCGAAACACACGTTGGTGGTCAACGCGTCACCGCTGGGCACATGCACGCTCGAGCCATCCGTCGGATCGATGTCGGTGACCCCACCGTTACGGATCGTGGCGACACACACGTGGCCGGCCGCGTCGACCGCCAGGCTATCGAGTAGCTGCTCGCCCGGCAGGCCGATCACCACGTCGCCACGGGTCTTCTTGCCGAAGGCCGCTTGCAGCTCACCGGGACTGCTCAGCTTCCAACTGCGCACCCGACCGGTGTGGGTCTCCGCCACGTAAACGACATCCTCGTCTGGCGACAGGCCCACCCCATTGGGGCCTTCAATGGGAAAGATGACCTCGCGGACCGATGAGCCGTCGGGCTGGGCGTAATAAAGCCCACCACGATCCACGGAACGCTCATGGGTCTTACCGTGATCGGTGAACCAGAATCCGCCGGTCCGATCGAACACGATGTCATTGGGGCCCTTGAGCGGCACCCCGTCCACCTCGGTGTAGAGGGTTTCGACCGCGCCAGTGTCAATATTCACCGCCTGTATAGACCCGCCCACGTAGTTGTTGAGCGTCTCCTTGATGCGGATCTTGCCATCGCGGATCTCGGTGTCGAACCCGCCGTTGTTACAGACGTAGATGCGCCCGTCGGGCCCGAACGCCGCGCCATTGGGCCCGCCGCCAGTTTCGGCCACGGTCTGCACCCGACCGTCCGGATACACCCGGCTCAATTTCCCCGCCGCGATCTCCACCAGGATCACGCTGCCATCGGGCATCGCTATGGGCCCCTCGGGAAAGGCCAGGCCTTCGGCGATGATCTCGACGTCACTCATGTTGGTCCCCCACAGTCATTGAATGGCCCACAGTCTTGCAGCCCCCTTCCGCTTTCGTTGAAAGGTCGCTGTCCAGTCCGATCTCGACCGGTCGATCGACCAACGCCAGCGTGGCCGAGGTCGCCAAAGCCACTGCGACCACCGCAAAGAGGATGGGCGCCCGATGGCTACCGGTGCCATCAGCGAGGGCGCCACTGACAACCGGGCCGATGAACCCGCCGATACCAGCGCCGAAATACACCAGTCCGAGCACCGCGCCGAGGCCGCTCACGCCGAACAGACGGATGACCACCTCCGGTCCGAGCGCCACGAATCCGCCGTAGGAGATACCGAGCAGTACCGCGAAGGCCGCCAGCAAGACGTAACGACTGCCCGCCATCAGCCACAGCAAATAGGCCACGACTTGGGTCGCTAGACAGAGCCGGTACATGCGCACCGGATCGAGCCGTCCGGAAAGGGCGGTCAATCCCAACCGGCCCCCGATGCTCGACGCGCCGATCAGGCCGACCAGCAACGCGGCCCGAGCGGCGGGCACACCATCCTGTTTGGCGAAGGACACGAGGAAGGTGAAGGGGGTATACAGCGCGGCCGACATCAACAGGCCCGATACGAACAACAACCGGAAGGGCTTTGTGCGGCTCACCGCCCGTAGGTGGGCCCCGGCCCGGGTGGGGCGCGGCACCGGCGGGCGATCGACCAGCAGCACGACGACGGTCAGACCGACCGCGCCGACGACGGCGAGGATCACATCGGTCTGGCGCCAGCCATACCTATCAATGAGCCAAGCCGTGGTTGGCGACAGGATCAACGTACCCAGGCCGCTGCCTGCCGCGGTCACCCCCAGCGCAGTGGCCCGACGTCGTTCGAACCAGGCCCCCGTCGTAGCGGTGAGCGGCGTGACCCAACAGCCACAGCCCATCCCGACCCCGAGCCCATAGGTGACATACGCCAGCGTCACGCTCTGCACTTGAGACGTGCAAAGTAGCCCGCCGCAGAACAACACGGCCCCCACCCCCACCATGGTCCGCGGGCCGAAGCGATCTGCCAGCGGACCAGACACGGCACCGAAACCGAAGAACAACAGGATGGTCAACGAGAACACCAGGGCCGTTGCCCCCTCCCCCGAACCGAACTCGGCCGCGGTGGCGTCGAAAAAGGCCCCGAAGGAATACACGGTGCCAAAGCCGATGGCGTTGGCGAGCACCGCTCCGGCGACCACCGCCCAGGCCCGCCGCGAGTCGAGGGCGGCAGGCATCCACGCAGTCTGCCCTAACGCGGGGCCCGGCGCGCCGCGGCGGCGTGGCGCACCCACCTCACAACCGAAAACCATTCCCCGCGGCGCGGTCCAAAGTGGCCAGGGTGGGGACCTCTGTGGCCTTCAACGCTTGGCGGGCTTGTAGAACGGTGCCGTGCCGGCGGCATGGTCGGTCACGTCGATGACCGCGTCGACGCCGGCCAACTCCCGCAGCAGCGGGGCCACCCCCTGGTACACGGTGACCTCGGCCATGGCGCAACCTTGGCAGCCACCGGCAAGGCGGATCGTGGCCACCCCGGCGGCGTCGAGGGTGACAAGTTCGATCGTCCCGCCGTGAGCGAGTATCGATGGCCGGACCTGCTGGTCGAGAACGGCCTCCGCTCGCTCGAGAGGTGACGCCGCCGGGCCAGGCAGAGGCGGCCCGGCCCGCCGCAAGCCCAGAGCCAGCCACGCTCCGGGTGAACCAACCGGTCCGTCCTCGCTCAGATCGCCTCCGCGGGCGATGACCATGGCCCGCTCGCCTTGCGCCACTGGGTCCGATCGGGGCGGCCCGCTCCCCCGCGGGGCGCGGGTGGCCCCGATCGCCAGGGCCGACTCCAGGTCCGCGATGAGATCGTCCACGTCCTCCAGGCCAACCGACAGTCGCAGCAAGTCCGCCGGGACTGGGGTGGACGGACCTTCCACCGACGCCCGATGCTCGATGAGACTCTCGGTGCCGCCGAGCGAAGTCGCCCGGCCGAACACTGTCACTGCGGCGGCGACAGCCACCGCGGCGGCCTCGCCGCCATGAACCCGTAGCGAGAGCATCGCGCCGAACCCGCCGTGCATCTGACGACAAGCAATGTCGTGACCGAGATGGCTGGCCAGGCCGGGATAGAGCACCTCGGCCACAGCCCGATGGCCGACGAAGTGTTCCGCAATGCGCTGGGCCGAGGCCACCTGATGACGGACCCGCACGTGCAGGGTGCGCATGCCTCGCAGCAGCAACCAGGCCTCGAAGGCCCCCATCACCGCACCCTGCTCCCGGCGCCACGCCCGCAGGCGCTCCCAGAAGGGGTCCTCGCTGCGGGTAACCAGTGCTCCTGCAAGCACGTCGGAATGACCGTTGAGGTATTTGGTGGCCGAATGCATGACCAGATCGGCCCCCAAGTCGAGGGGGCGAGTCAACACGGGGGTGGCCACCGTCGAGTCCACTACCAGCCGGGCGTGATGACGATGAGCGAGCTCCGCCAGCGCCGCTATGTCGGCCAACTCCCAGGTGGGGTTGGCTGGCGTCTCAATCCACAGCAGCCGGGTGCGACCGGGGCGCATGGCCCTCG
Organism: Ferrithrix thermotolerans DSM 19514; assembly: GCA_945906305.1. Taxonomy (GTDB): domain Bacteria; phylum Actinomycetota; class Acidimicrobiia; order Acidimicrobiales; family CAIXPF01; genus CAIXPF01. The sequence continues at coordinate 103,453 of CAMDQT010000006.1, forward strand.
CCACGGCATCCACGGAGCGAGTGTCGGCGAGCGTGACCTCAATACCCCAGGTCATGGCGAAGGTCGCCAACCACTTGCGTAGACCCCAGTACATGACCCGGGGCACCACCACATGATCACCGGGGATCAGCACCGAGAACGGCGCCGTGGCCGCCGCCATGCCCGAAGCGAACAACAGCGCCGACGGCCCACCCTCAAGCGCCGCCAACAACTGCTCGGGGAGGTCGTAGGCCGGACTGTCTGCCCGCGCGTACCCACGGCCATCGGTGAAGGAGTTGTCGGCGTTGCGTTCAAAGGTCGTCGAAGGGTGCAACGGCGGGACGAGGGCCCGGGTCGTGGGATCGACTCGGCCCAGCGCCTGGGCGGCGAGCGTTGCTGGGCTGACCTCGGGAGGCAACGGCATGGTGCCACGCTAGAACCCCCACCAGGCGAGGACCGCAACCCGATATCGGACCGCGCCCGGCCGCCCCCCTGGCCGGCAACCGCTTGTGCCGCGACGGCTCGATCATGTCGCTAGGGTCCTCGTTATGGACCCGCTTGAAGACGCCCGCCGCTATGCGGTCATCACTGACGACGCACTCAACTCCTTGCGCCGCCTAATCGGCGTGCCAATCACGGAGACGGTAGAGCCGTGGTGCTACGAGGTGACTCGCGACAACATCCGTCACTACGCCCATGGCATCGGCGACGACAACCCGCTGTGGTGCGACCCGGCCTACGCAGCCCGCTCGGCACACCAGGGCCTTGTCGCTCCGCCGTCGTTCATCTTCCCGCTGAACCGGGTTCTTTCGGGCTATGTGGGTGGCTTGCCAGGCATCCACGCCATGTGGGCGGGGGCCAACCTGACGTGGCACGACTGGTTCCGTCGCGGCGACGGGGTGCAGGTCACGGCCCATCTCAAGGACCTCGTGGAGCACAACACCCGTTTCGCCGGGCGAGCCATCCAGCAGATCTACCATGCCGAGTTCCGCAACCACGAGGGCACCCTCATCGCCGAGGGTGACAGCTGGTGTTTCCGCACCGAGCGCGACACCGCCCGGGAGATGGGCACCAAGTACGAGCAGGCCAAGGCCAAAGAGCCCTTCCGTTACGACGAGGCCGCCCTGGAGCGGATCTGGTCGATGTATCACGACGAGGAGGTACGCGGCGCCGAGCCGCGTTACGTCGAGGACGTCACCGTCGGCGACGCCGTGGCGCCCATCGTCAAGGGCCCCATGACGGTGACGGGCTTCATCGCCTATGCCCAGGGCTGGGGCGGGCTGTACATCCGCGCCAACAAGCTCGCCTGGCAGCAACTCGAGAAGCACCCCGGCCTCGGCCTCGACAATGCCGTCGGCATCCCCGACGTGCCCGAGCGGGTCCACTGGGAGAACGACCTGGCCACCGACGTCGGCACCCCCGCGGCCTACGACTACGGGCCGGAGCGCTGCTCGTGGTTGACCCACCACATCACCAACTGGATGGGCGATTCCGGGTTCCTGCACCAGCACCGCAGCCAGATCCGCCGCCACAACCCGGTGGGCGACTGGATGGTCATCAAAGGAACCGTCACCGCAATCACCGCCGATGACCACGGGGCCCCGCTGGTCGAGATCACCCAGGAGGCCATTCAGCAGGACGGTGAACTGTCCGCCACCGGCGTCGCCCTCGTCCGTTTGCCCTCCCGGAACTAAGGACCCACCGATGGGGCTAGGACCAGCCGGGCCGCAGGACTGGTTCGACCCGGCGGTCCTGCCCTTGCTGGAGTTCGATCCCGATCCGAGCGCGTACGTCGACCCCAGCCGCCATCGCGGGCGGGCCGAGCTGCCGGGCCATATGGTGATCTGCTTTTTCGACGAGGTCGTGCGCGCCGTGGTCGGCGAGCGCAAGCCGGACTACAAGCTGCGCTGGGAGCACGGCGTGCACGGGGTGTGGGCCATTGAGCACGAGGGTCGGCCGCTCACGGTGTGCCACCCCGGCTGTACCGCGCCGCTGGCCGCGGCCAACCTTGATGCCCTCGTGGCCATGGGCTGTACCAAGGTGATCGCCTGCGGTGGGGCGGGAATGGTGGCGGCGGGATTCGATGTCGGCCATGCCGTGGTGGTGACCGACGCGGTACGCGACGAGGGCACCAGCTACCACTACCTGCCCGCCGCCGCGGGCCGTACGGTGGCATCGAGTCCGCTGGCCTGCGCCGCCCTCGAGGCGGAGCTGACCCGCCGCGGGGTGCCCTTCGAGCGTGGCCGCACCTGGACCACAGACGGCATTTTCCGTGAGACCAAGGCCAAAGTGGCCCGCCGCCGAGCCGAGGGGTGCCTCACCGTCGACATGGAAGCATCAGCTCTTTTCGCCGTGGCGGCGTTCCGCGGCGCCACCATTGGACAGGTCCTGTACTGCGGCGACGACCTGTCCACCGAGACCTGGGACCACCGCGGCTGGGACCGGGCCGTCGGGGTCCGTCAACGGCTCTTCGACATCGCCTGTGGGGCTTGCCTGCGGCTGTGACCGCCGCCTCGTCGGGTGCGCTACGGTGCGGCCCGTGGCACCTTCATTTCGTCTCGGGCTCATGTACGACTGCCGGATCCGGCCCGGTAGCAACGTGTCCATGCGAGACGTCTATGCCGGCGTGGTCAACCAAACTGCCATGGCGGACAAGCTCGGCTTCGACTTCGTGTGGTTCACCGAACACCACTTCGTGCAAGACGGCTATCTGCCCGCCTTCCAGCCCATGGCCGGCGCGGTGGCCGCGGTAACGGAACGTATCCGCATCTCCAACGACATCGCCCTGCTGCCGCTGTACCACCCCATCCGCCTAGCGGAAGAGCTCGCGGTCCTGGACCAACTCTCCAACGGACGCATGGAGTTCGGCATCGGCATGGGTTACGTGCCCAAGGAGTTCGAGGCGTTCGGCCACTCGGTACGCCACCGGGTCTCCCTCACCGAGGAGGCCATCGAGATCATGAAACAGGCCTGGGGCGACGGGCCGGTGAACTTCTCCGGCAAGCGCTACCAGATCAGCGGGGTCGAAGTGTTCCCCAAGCCGATCCAACCTGGTGGCCCGCCGCTGTGGATCGCAGCCATGAAGGAGGCGGGGGCCCTACGCGCCGCTCGGTTCGGAACCCACCTCTTGCCCCAGGGCAACCGGGCCGAGGTTCTCGACCCTTGGCGCCGAGAGCTTCTGGCGACGGGACGCGACCCCGAGCAGTTCCGGGTTGGGGTGGCCCGAGGCATCCTCGTCACCGACGACCCCGAGCGGGACTGGCCCGCCATTCGCGACGCCGAACGCTACAAAATGGGGGTCTACGAGCGGTTCTTCGCCGAGACACCGGACACGTACACCTTTGCCAAACGCGACGCCAAACCCATCCCGCAGACGTGGATCGTGGGCGACGCCAACCATGTGGTGAACGAGATCAACGCGTTTCGCGCCGAGTACGGCGTGACCGACATCGGCATGGCTGGCCTTCCCCCGGGCATCCATCCCGAGTTCATGGCCGCCAACCTCGAACGCATCGCCACGCAGGTCTTACCCCGACTGCGCTGAACGTTCTGCGGGGATATAGCTGTGCCAGCCGGAGGCGAATATGGCCGCCCCGAACACGGCGGACAACGCCGCCAGCGCGTACGCCGCGAGATACCCGCCGGCATGATCGTGGACCCAGCCCAGCGCGAAGGGCCCGATGGCCACCCCACCGGTGACCACCAGCTGTGATGCGGCGAAGATCTTGGCATAGGAACCAGGCCCGAAGTACTCCGAGAGCAGCAGCGGGTGAAGCAACAAGGTGTTGCCCACGGTCAGCCCGGTCAGCACCGACGCCACCAACAACGCCGGTCGGCTGTAGGACACCGCCACCGCGGCCCATCCCAACCCCTGTGCGGTGTAGCACCCAACGGCGAAACGACGGCTGCCGATGCGACTCGCCAAGGACGCTCCGGCCAAGCGTCCGGCCAGGCCCATGATCGTCACCAGCATCAAACACAGCCGACCCGTCGCCTCGTCGGTCCGTGATGAGGCGGCATTGAACAGTTGGGCGATGCCACCAACCTGGGCCAATTGGGAGAACACCAGCGTCGCGGTCACCGTCATGAACGCCCGCGAACGAATGGCGAGGGCGTAATCCCAGCTAGCGGCGGCCATCACCCGTGCCCCGGGCAAGGGGTCGGCATCACCGTCGGGCCGCAATCCCATGGCCAGCGGATCGGGCCGCAACAACAGCAACGGGATCGGAATGGCCAGCAACAGGTAGAGCAGCCCGAGCTTCGGCATGGCCGCAGCCAGTCCCTGTCGACTAATGATCCACGACGCCAAGGGCGCCACCAACAGACCACCGGTGGTAAGCCCGGAAATGGCGAGGGCCAGCGCACCGGCACGACGGCGATGAAACCACCGGGTGACCAAGGTGGTGCCCACCACCAGTGAGTTCAGCGACGTGGAGCAACCCAACAGGGCGTACAGGGCGTAGATCTGCCACACCTCGGTGGCCGAACCGAGCAGCGCCAAAGCTGTCGCCGCGCCTACGGCACCGATGAGAATCATCGGCCGTGGGTCGCGGCGATTGACCTGGCGAGCCACCACCAGACCGATGGGCCCGCCCAACGCGTAGGACAGCGCGGTCGCCCCCGAGATGGCGGCAATGGAGAACCCGCGCTCGTTGACAAGGGCGCGGAGGTACACCGATAGGCCGTAAAAGGCCAAGCCAGATACCGGCAGGCACAGCACGAAAACGCCAGCCACCACGAACCAGCCGTAAAAGAACGGAAGCCGTGCGACCCTGGAGGGGACCGCAACGTCGCTCACTGCAGCGCGTAGACCTCGTAGGTCGGGCCCTCGGCGCCGATCGTGCCGATGCCCACTGCCTGGACGTTGTTCAGCCAGGCGTAACGCTCGTCGCCGGTCTCGAAGTACGGAGCACTGCGAGCCTGGCCGTCCACGAGGATGCCGCCGTAGAACATGTAGATAACGGCGTCGTCGTCGGTCACGAGCACCAGGCGCACGTCGAGGCGGAAGGACTTGTCCGCCCGTACGGTGACCCAGTCTCCGCCCGTCACCGGGGCTACGGTGCCACGGACCTTCGGACCCTCGAAGGTTCCGCTGGCCACCGCAGCAATGATCCGACGACCGGCCGGGCCACCACGCACCTGGTAGGCGGCGGAGGTATCGGCCTGTAGGGCCAGGGTGAAAAGATGCTCGACCGGGAGCGAACTAGCTGCCATGGTCGGCACCGTAGCCGCTGGTCGGTCCATACCCATCAGCATGTTCACGTCGAATCCGCGTTGACCACAACCCCGCAGGGCCTCGCTACCCCGTTCGGGCGGGCGTCGCGTTGTGCAGCGCCAGCGCCAACAACACGAAAGACCCCACGGCGATCGCCATCGCCAGGGCCTGTGCCACCAGATAGGTACCGGTGACATCGATCAGCCATCCCGCCGCCGGTGGCCCTCCGAGCGCCCCGATGCCCGACCCCGTGTAGAGCAGGCCAACCGTGCCACCGAGTCCCATTACCCCGAACAAGTGGGCCGCCACGGCCGGCGCGAGCGCCACGTAGCCGCCATAGGAGACGCCCAGGAGCAGAGCGAACACCACCAGCAGAGCGAAAGAACCACCGGCGAAAATCCACACCGCGAAGCTGGCGCACAGCGAGAGAAAGCAGATCTGGTACAGCCGCAGCACGCCGAGACGGCCACCGAGGGCGCCCAGTACCACCCGGCCAGACATGCTGCCGATGCCGAGCACCGACACCAGCGTGGCCGCCGTCGTTTTCGCGATGCCATGCTCCTCCGCGTAGCGAATGAGGAAAACGAACGGCACAAACAACGCCAGGCCCATGAACACCCCCGACAGGTACAGCAGCCGGAAGCTCCGTCGACCGAACAGCTCCCGCCAGCTCGGAGCCGGTCCACCACCCTTCGTCAACGGCGCGCGTTTGGCCAGTCCGGTGGCCAGCAAGAGCCCGACCGCAACGATGACCGCCAGGATGCGATAGGTGTCGCGCCAGCCGTAGGCATCGATCAAGCGACGCGCCAGGGGCGCCCCCACGACGGTGCCAAATCCCACCCCGGCCGATGCCAGCCCCAGCGCATGGGCTCGGTGGCGCTCGAACCAGCCACTCACCAACGTCACAAGGGGCACATAGCCACACGCAACGCCGACCCCGACACTGACCCCGTAGGTGAGGTAGCCGACCTCCATGCGATTGACGTAGGACGTGGCCCACAACCCACCGGCGATGAACACCCCAGCCGCCACCGCCAACGGTCGTGGGCCGACACGGTCGGCCAGCTTGCCCGTGAACGCCCCGAGGACAAACAGAAAGAAGATCGTCAGCGAGAAGATGAACGCAATGGAGCCCTTGCCCGCACCGAAATCCTCGGCCATGGCGCCGAAGAAGGACCCGAACGAATAGACCACGCCGAACATGCAGCTCAGCGCCATGGCCACCCCGGCCACCACGAACCAGCCCCGAGCCGAGTCCACCCGATCCCCGGGGGCGCGAACGTCGAGTGGCGGCTCGTCGACTATGTCAGGCGCAGCAGTTGCCCGCCCCGACCCATCAGTTGCCATTCCCGAGAGGTATTTCAGCCGATGGACTTGGGTTCGAGGCGCAGACAGACCGAGTTGATGCACCAGCGCTGATCGGTCGGGGTGCGATAGCCCTCCCCCTCGAAAACGTGGCCGAGGTGCGAACCACAACTCTGACAGCGGGCCTCGACACGGGGGTATCCGAGGAGGTGGTCAACCAGCAGCACCACCGCGTCGCTCTCGGTCGGGGCGTAGAAGGACGGCCAACCGCAGCCGCTGTGAAACTTGGCGTCGCTGCGGAACAGCTCGGCCTCACAGGCCCGGCAGTGGTAGACGCCTTCGGTCTCGGTGTTCTCGTACTCGCCGCTGTACGGCGGCTCGGTGCCGGCCTGGCGCAACACGTGGTATGCCAAGGGTTCCAACGTGGAACGCAGCTCAGCGTCGTCGAGCTGAACCGGGTACGGCGAACCGTCGGGCTGCAGCTTGGGTAGCTCGTGCATGGAAACCTCAACGCGTTGACGAAATGGGGTGGTGACACCAAGCCTAGAGCCCGCGCCCTGCCGCGGGCACCCGGACCAGCCGCGTCCGGGTGAGCCGTTCGGACCGTAACCTGCGTGCGTGCTGCTCTCCGGTATCCGCGTCCTCGATCTGACCCAGTATGTGTCCGGCCCGTCCTGTACCCGCCTGCTCGCCGCCTTGGGGGCCGACGTGATCAAGGTCGAGCTCGGCCCCGGCGGCGACCCCTCTCGCACCCTTCCCGTGGTACGAGAGGGCCGAAGCGCCTACTACGTGCAGCAGAATCGTGGGAAGCGCTCCCTCGGCATCGACTTCACCCGCGCCGCCGCGGTCGCGCTCATCGCGGAGCTCGCCGGACACTGTGACGTGCTCGTGGAGAACTTCGGCCCCGGGGTCCTGGCCCGGCGCGGCCTTGATGAGGCCACGCTGCGGGCGGCACACCCGCGGCTGGTCTATGCCTCCATCAGCGGCTTCGGCCGCACCGGTTCGCTGGCCAACCTGCCCGGCTATGACCTGATCGGCCAGGCCTTCAGCGGCATGATGTACCTCACCGGCGAGCCCAACGGGGCGCCCCAGGCCACCGGCTCACCCATCGCCGACTTCGCCGCAGGCATGACCACCTTCGCCTCGATCGGCCACGCGCTGTACGCCCGGGAGCGCACCGGACTGGGCCAGTTCATCGACGTGTCGCTCGTCGAGCCGCTGGTGTACATGCACTCCATTGCGGTGATGGCACCGAGCGCCAGCCTGGGTACCTTCCGTCATGAACGTTCCGGCCGACACTTCGGCGCCGTCACACCTTCCGGTACCTTCCGCGGCCCGCAAGGTTGGCTGGTCCTTCAGGTGCTCGACCCGCAGTGGCCCCGGATGTGTGCCGCCATGGGCCGCCCGGAGCTAGCCACCCACCCCGATTACGCCTCCACCGCGGCGCGCGCCGCGAGAGCGGACTCCATCAACGAGATGGTGGAGAACTGGATGGGAAGCTTTCCCTCCGACGCGGCGCTGCTCGCCCACCTCGAGGCCCACCGGCTGCCGGCGGCGCCGGTGATCGACCCTGGAACCGCCCCCGACCATCCGTGGTTCCGTGAACGTGGTGCCGTGGTGGACGTGCACGACGAAATCCTCGGCCAGATCGCCGTGACCGGCCTCCCGATGCACCTCAGCGACGTGCCGGCCGCACCGGTGGATCAACCTGCCCCCTTCTTCGGCCAGCACAACGCCGAGGTCCTCGCCGAGGTGCTGGGCTACGACCCGGCGCGCATCAGCGCCCTCGCCGAAGCGGGCGTCGTGCTCTCCGGCCGCTTCTAAACCCGCCCGCGCCGCTTGCCGGACCATCACGGCCACCTGCGGACCGCCCTACGCTGCGGCGGCGAGGGGGACGATGATGCAGACATCGACGCAGATGCAGACACGGGGCCAACGGATCTACTACGGCTGGGTGGTGGCCTGGACGGCGTTCGGTGTTCTAAGCCTCACCTATGGCGTGCAGTTCAGTTTCGGCGTGTTGCTGCCCTCCATCGCCCAGGACCTGGGTATCTCGCGTACTGCGGCCTCGTTGTGTTTCTCCGTCTATGTCTTCGTCTACAGCGCCCTATCGAGCTACTCCGGCTCGTTGACAGACCGGCGCGGCCCGCGCCTAGTCCTCGTCCTTGGTGCCGTACTGCTGGGTACCGGGTACGGTCTCAGTGCCCTGGCGCAAACCCAATGGCAGCTGTTCATCACCCTGGGACTGATCGCCGCGGCGGGCATGTCTGCATCCTTCGTGCCCTGCAATGCCACCGTGGTGCGCTGGTTCCTGCGCCGACGGGGTCAGGCGTTGAGCATCTCTACCAGCGGCGGCAGCTTCGCCGCGGTGGCCATGCCGCTGCTGATGGGCTGGCTGATCAGCTACACGAGCTGGCGGGTGCTCTACGGCGTGATGGCGCTCGTCGTGTTCATCGGGCTCTTGACCGCCTCGAGGCTCATGGCGGCGTCACCCGAGGCCAAGGGTCTGAGCATCGATGGCGAGTCGGGTCGCCGCGGCGACCTAACCCTCACGCCGGGCGGGCCAGACCCGACCGGCGCAGCGGCGCAGCCGCAGAAGGTCGCGCTCACCACCGAAGAGCCGTCGCTCAGCCGGCGGGAGGCCATGCGGACCCCCGTGTTCTGGATCATCGCCGGGATCTTCCTGTGCACGTGGCTGGTGGTATTCCTACCTATGGTCCATCTGTCGCCATTCGCCCGCGGTCTGGGGGCGTCACCAGGCCTGGCCGCGGCCATGGTCAGCTCGGTGGGCGTCGGCGGCCTCGTGGGTCGCACCCTTACCGGCACCGTGTCGGACCGCATGGGCGCAGAAACCACCCTGGCCATCGTGCTGAGCGTGCAGGTGTTGGCCTTTGTCGTCTTCGCCACCAGTCACAGCATGGCCACCTTGTTCCCGGCCGCGGCGGCGTTCGGTTTCGGCTACGGGGGGACCACGACCGTTTTTCCGGCCATCGTCGGGGACCGGTTCGGCCGAGCCCATGCCGGGGCCATCGTCGGGTTGTTGTTCGCTGGAGCCGGCTCGCTCGCCGCGGTCGGCCCGTTCATGGCGGCGTGGATCTACGACTCGACAGGCAGCTACCGCCCGGCCTTCGTGTTGTCCGCGGCGGCGAACGCAGTGGGACTGATTCTGGTGTTCGTACTACGAAGCACCGCTATGCGCGGTCAACGCACCGCGCCGCACCGTGGGAACTTGGCGCCGGGCTGAACACCGCCACCACGGCCCGTCACGTTGCTTTCGGGCGGCGCCGCAGCGGCTGAGCTGACAGACTCCTTGCCACCGGGATGCCCGGGAGGGGGGACCATGCTGTCGCACTACCGTGTGCTCGACCTGTCCGATGAGCGCGGCCATTTCGCCGGATACCTGCTGGCGGCGCTCGGGGCGGAGGTCATTGCGGTCGAACCCCCCGGGGGCTCATCGGCGCGCCGGGTGGGGCCTTTCGCGCAGGACCAAGTCCATCCTGAAAGGTCCCTCACCCACCTCGCCTACAACCGGGGCAAGCACTCCGTCAGCTTGGATCTCACCCGAGCCGAGGACCGCGAAGGATTCGCTCGCCTCGTGGCGGGGGCCGATGTGGTGATCGAATCCGCCGAGCCGGGCCACTTCGACGCCCTCGGCCTCGGCTACGCCGATCTCGCGGCGTTGAACCCAACGTTGATCTACACCTCCATCACCGCCTTTGGGCAGCATGGCCCTAAGTCCCGTTGGACCGCGACCGATCTGACCGTGATGGCCTCGTCGTGCTCGTTGGTGCTCAACGGCGACCGCGACCGCGCCCCAGTACGCCTCGTCATCCCCCAGGCGTTCGCCATGGGCTCCGCGGTGGCAACCTGCGCCACCTTGATCGCCCTGGCCGAACGCCAACGCTCTGGTCGCGGCCAGCACGTCGACGTGTCCGCCCAGGAGGCGGCGATGCTGGCCAACCAGTGCAGCGTCTTGTCCGAAGCGATCGGCTCGCCCAGCCTGACTCGAACCGCGGGCGGCGCACGTACCGGGGCCATGGACATCCAGCTTGTGTACCCGGCGAAAGACGGTTACGTCTCCGTCACCCACGTGTTCGGTCCGGCCATCGGCCCCCGCACGGCGGCCCTCATGGTCTGGGCATGGGAGGAGGGCCACTGCGACGAGTGGCTACGCGACCGCGACTGGGTGGAGTTCAACAACCTCGTCGAAGCGGGCGTCGAGACGGTCGAGACGTGGGAACGAGCCAAGGCGGCAGTGACGGCTCTACTGTCCTCGCACACCAAGGCCGAACTGCTCGAGGTGGCCATGAAGCGGCGCCTGCTCATCGCCCCCATCGCCGGCATGGACGACGTGCTGGCCAGCGCGCAGCTCCGCCATCGCAACTTTTTCGACCCTCTCGACCAGCCGGGGCTAGAGCGCACCATCGAGGTGCCCGGCGCTTTCGCCAAGTTCTCGGCTCGACCGCTGGCCCCACTGGGCTCCGCCCCAGCCCTCGGCGCGGACACCGATGCCATCCTGGCCGCAGCACCGCGTCAGCCCCACGCACCGCCACGCAACCCCGACGATGGCCCAACGGGTGGGGCGCTCGCGGGGCTGAAGGTGCTCGACTTCACCTGGTCCATCGCCGGCCCGCACGGCGTGCGCATCCTGGCGGACTGCGGGGCAACGGTGGTGAAGGTCGAATCGGCCACCAAACCAGACGCCGCCCGCGGCTATCGACCGACCCATCGCAACGAGGCCGGCCACGAGACCTCCGCTTTGTTCGACACCATGAACGCGGGCAAGCGGTCCCTGCAACTCGACCTCAACCATCCCGAGGCACGGGCCGTGGTCCTCGACCTTGTGCGCTGGGCCGATGTGGTGGTCGAATCGTTCTCACCTCGAGCGATGAAGGGTTGGAAGCTCGACTACGAACACCTGCGTGAGGTGAACCCGGGCATCGTCATGGTCTCGACATGCCTTACCGGTCAGGACGGCCCCTTGGCCAGCTTCGCCGGGTACGGCAACCTTGCCGCCGCGCTGTCGGGGTTCTACGGCCTCGCGGGCTGGCCCGATCGGGCACCGGCCGGGCCGTTCGGTGCCTACACCGACTACACCTCGACCCATCTGGTGCTGGCGTCGCTACTCACTGCGCTCGAGCACCGCCGCCGAACCGGCGAGGGCCAGCACGTCGATGTCGCCCAGGCGGAGGCCGCCCTGCACTACCTCAGTCCGACAATCCTCGACTTCACCGTCAACGGCCGTGTGGCCCAGCGGGACGGCAACCGCGACGCCGCGCTGGCGCCGCACGGCGTGTACCCCGCCGCGGGCGAGGACCGCTGGGTGGCCCTGGCCTGCCAGGACGACGAGGCGTGGGTGGCGTTGTGCATGGTGCTCGGCCGGGAGGATCTCGCCACCGATGCGACCTTGGCCCGTGCCGCAGACCGACTCGGCCGTGTCGAGGACCTCGACCAGGCCGTACAGGCGTGGACCGCGCAGCACTCCGCCGAGGACGTCGAGCGGTTGCTCCAGTCCGCTGGTGTCGCGGCGCACGCCGTGAACAACAGTACGGAGTGTCTCGCTGACCCACACCTCGCTGAACGCGGCCACTTCGTCAAGATCGAACGCTCCGATGGAACCCGCATCGTCGAACGGACCCGGTTTCGGCTCTCGCGTACCCCTCCCACCGTGGGCGTCCCACCCTTTCGGGGCCAACACACCGACGAAGTGTTAGGCGAACTGCTCGGTTACCCACACGCACGGATCGAGGACCTGAGACAAGCCGGTGCCCTGCACTGAGCACCGTGGCAGCGGGTTCCAGCGCTGAAGGCCAGAACGCGACGATGCCGCCCTTACTCGGCCGAAACCGAACCAGGGCGGCATCACCACGCCGATCAGAGGCCGATTCGGGGTCGGCTGTACTCGGCAATACGGGCGATCGCCTGATCGGCTTCGGGCACGAACCCGGCCGAGGCATGCCACACGTGAATCATCTCAGGCCACACCTCGAGGGTGACGTCGACCCCGGCCGCGGTGGCCTTGGCGGCGAAGCGGGTCGAGTCGTCGAGTAGCACCTCAGCGTCTCCGACCTGGATCAGCAGCGGCGGCAGACCATGCAGGTCGGCCTGCAACGGCGAAGCCAGCGGATCGCGGGGATCGCCGTTTGGACCGAGGAACAGCGCGGCGATCTGAAGCAGCATGTCCTTGCTGATCATCGGGTCGGCCTCGGCACGGGTGACCGCCGAGTCGCCGGTGCCCTCCATGTCCACCCAAGGGGAAATTCCGACCCCAACCGCGGGCATGGGATCACCGCCATCACGCAGAGCCACCAGCGTGGCCAAGGCCAGCCCACCACCGGCCGAATCGCCAGCAACGACAAGGTGGTCTGCCGTCAGGCCCTGGCTCAACATCCAGCGATAGGCCTTGACCGCATCCTGCACCGACGCAGGGTGGGGGTGCTCGGGAGCGAGCCGGTAATGCAGGGCCAGCACCCGAGCGCCCATGGCGCGGGCCAGGTTCCCGGTCAGGTTGCGATGCGAATCGATCGAACCCGCCACATACCCGCCGCCGTGCAGGTAGAGCACCGCCCGGTCCGTGGCGCCACCCTCGGGGTCGATCCACTCGGCGGGGATCCCGTCGACATCGACGGGAGTACCAACCACGCCGTCAGGGAACTTGCCACCGGATTTATCCGTGAAGACTCGCATCAGCTCGTAATTGACCCGCTCGGCACGGGGCTGCTTGCGCAACAGATTCAAAAACTTCTCGAATTTCTCGCTGGCCATCGGATCCCCCATCGTCGCGCTGACCGCGTGACGCCATCAGCCCGGCGAACGCTACCGCGCGCCTGGCCTCCCCGGTCGGCCCAACCTTTTCGGCGCCGGGGTCGAATCAGATCCCAACCCGGCCGAGGCGTTACCGTACGGCTCTCGTCTACCAAGGAGGTCGCCATGCCCTATGTCGAGGGTCGCGTCGTGCACGACGCCGACGCCCACGTCATGGAAACGCCGGAATGGCTCGATGAGTTCGCTTCGCCGCAGATCACCTCCTACCTTCGGCGTAACTTCGATCTCGGCGATGTCGACGCCGCCATCGCCGAAGTGCAACGAAGCCGTCGCCTGCACGCCGACCCTGGGTATGCCGCGGCCGCGGCAACGGAGATCATGCTGCGCAAGAACTGGCGGGCCACCGGCGCCTTTGTGGCCGAGGATCGCCGCGCCGCACTCGACCATATGGGCTTTGCCAGCCAGCTGATATTCCCCACGGTGCTCAACGTCGTGCTCGAGAACCTCGAGCATGGCGACGACGAGCAGTTGATCTACGAGATGGCCTCGGCGGGCAACCGGTCCCTCGCGGCGTTCTGTGCCGACGATCCCCGGCTGCTTGCGGTGGGCTACGTGCCCCTCGCCCGCCTCGATCGCGCCGCTGACGCCGCCCGGGAGGCCATCGAGGTCGGGTGCAAGGCCTTGCTCATCCCCAACCGTTGTCCGCGCGACCATGCCCCGAGCCACATCGCCTTGGACTCGGTGTGGGCCCAGGCCCAGCAGGCGGGCCTGCCGATCCTGATGCATGTGGCCACGCCGGATCTCGTGATGCCAGCGCAGCACCGCAACAACGGCCTACCAATAGAGCCGGACTTTCACGGTGGAAGCGAGAATTTTCGTTCTGTCAGCTACATGGCCATCCCTTCGGCCCCCATGCAGACGCTTTCGATGCTCATCTTCGACGGGGTCCTGGAGCGATTCCCCGAACTGCGATTCGGCGTGATCGAACTCGGCGCCGCATGGGTGCCGTCGTTCATGCGCCAGCTCGACGCCGCCATGGACGCCTTCCGCCGTCACGAGGGCCGCCTCCAGAAGCTCAGCCAACGCCCCTCGGACTACGTGCGCCGCCAGGTACGGGTCACGCCCTATCCCACCGAACCGACGCGCTGGATCATCGAGAACAGCGGCCCCGACATCTGCCTGTTCTCGTCGGACTACCCCCACGTAGAAGGCGGCCGGAACCCCCTTCGCCGCTTCGATTCTGAGGTCTCCGGGCTGACCCCCGAGGTGGCGGACCGATTCTTCCGGGGCAATTTTGAGGACCTGATGGGTGCCGGGCTGAAAGACCTCGTAAACGGCTGACGAACTCACCAACCGGCCACGCGGCCCGAGCCGGGCGAGGCGGTCACAGCCCGCGGAAGTTGGGCTGGCGCTTCTCCATGAACGCCTGCTGACCCTCGCGGTAATCCTCGGATTGGAAGCAGGCCTCGATGAGCGCGTCCACCCGGGCTGAGTCGCGTCGGGCAGCGTCCTTTTGCAATTCGCGCAAAGTGACCTTGGCCGCCTTCAACGTCAACGGTGCATTGACCGCTATCTGCGCGGCAAGGTCGCATACGACCTGGGTGAGGTCATCCTTGGCTACCACCCGGTTGACCAGACCGATCGCGAGTGCCTCGGCCGAACTCAGTCGACGAGCGGAAAAGAGGATCTCCGCCGCCCAAGCTGGGCCGACGACCGCGTTGAGCCGTTCCACGCCGGCGGCGGCGTATCCGAGGCCGAGCCGGGCGGCCGGTACGCCGAACTGGCTCGGCTCGGAGCAGATCCGCACATCGGTCGACAACGCGGTGAGCATCCCACCACCGATGCAGAATCCGTCGATCATGGCGATGATCGGTTTGTCGACCGCAGCCCAGGCCCTGCCCGAAGCCGCAGCAGCCGCGTCGTAGACGGCTCGGGCCTGCACCGAGGTGCGTTTCTCACCGAACTCGGAAATATCCGCGCCGGACACGAAAGCCTTGCCCCCGGCTCCGTGCACCACCACGACGCGGACCTCGGGGTCATTCTGGAAGGCCTCGAGGATGATGGGCACCGACTGCTGCATCTCCAAGGACATGGCGTTGTGCCGAGCCGGGTTGTTGTAGGTCATCCAGCCAATGCCGTCATGGACACGGGCCAGCATCTTCTCCGTCGGGAGCGCAATCTCGGTCATTGTGGCCATCCTGCCACCGCGACCGCCACTCGTGCCGACCGACGGCCATGATCGCCCGTCCGAACGACGTCAGGCCCCGCCGGTCACCGCGGGCCAGCCTGGTTGTCACCAGAACGGGGCCCCCGCGGGCAGGCCGGTGACCAGTCGACCCGCCGTGTCGAAGTGGCTCGGCAGCGCCGCTCCGTGCTGCATGGCCACATGGGCGTCACGCCAACGCCGTTCGAGGCCCGAAGCGCTGAACACCGACCGGGTCCCACCGGCGTGGAAGAGCAGGTCAACCACTTCGACCGCACTGTGCATGGCATGGGTGATGGACAGTCGGGCGGCCCGAACCATCTCGTCTAGAGCCACGGGATCGGTGTCGGCATCGGATTGCCAGGCTCGGCCGATGGCGTCGAGGCAATAGGCCCGAGCGGCACCGATCTTGGACACGGCCCGACCGACGCAGCGTTGGGTATCGGACCGCTCGCGCAATGCCACATCGACCCTGTTGGCGGTGCCCTCGCCCGCCATGGCCACAAACGCGTCGATGGCACCCTGCGCCACGCCGAGCCCGATCGCGGCCGTCGGCGCCCAGTTGGACACCATCGTCAAGCGCGGCCGGTACAGCGGCCCGGTTTGCGCGGCCACATGGCGGCCAGCGGCCACATGGGTGTCGGGTACGAACAGCTCGTCCACGGCGAAATCGTGGCTACCTGAACCGCGTAACCCAGCCACGTCCCAAGTGTCAATGATCTCGCCCGCGGCGACCGGCACGCACACCACCCGGGTACGACGGCGGCCGTCCTCCTCACTGAGACAGGTGCCGAGATACCAGCCGGCATGGCACACGTTGCTGGCGAAGTCCCAGCGGCCCGACACCTGGTACCCACCTTCGACACGTACGGCGCGGCCGAGCGGACGAGCCGATCCGGCGCAGCGCAGCGCGCCGCCGTCAAGGGCGATCATGGCGCGAACCGCCTCGGGGTCGAAAGCCGCCAATTGCCACGAATTGGCTATCGACACCTGCGCGCACCAGCCGACCGACGCGTCGGCCCTGGCCAGCGCCTCCACAGCAAGCAGCGCAGTAATTGGATCGGCCTCAGGCCCGCCGAGCGAGGCCGGTAGGTACAGGTCGAACAGCCGTGCCTCGCTCATCGCCGCCACGAGCTCGTCGGTGAGCCGCCCGGCCCGTTCGATGGTCACCGCCGATGCCGCCGCCAACGGTGCCAGGCGCCGGGCCGCGTGAACCGGGCCGCAGCCATCCACGTCGGTCTGGCCACCGTCGAGCGCGGTCACTGCGGGCGGCCGGGCACTGGCCTCGCCGCCAATTCGCGCAGCATGTCATCGATCATCGCCGGATAGTCGAACTGAGGCGACCAGCCCCATTCGGCACGGGCACAGGAATCATCCACGGTGGGTGACCCGTTGGCGAAGAGATGGCCGAGGTTCGGGTGAGGTACGAAGTCGATCTGCGCCCCCGGCACCTTGGCCCGCACCAACTCGGCGATCTGAGCCGCGTTGGGGGTGGGGGCCACCCCGCCAATGACGTAGTTCACCGTCTTGATGGCCGCGGCTGGAGCGGAAGCAAGCTCCACCGCGGCCCGACCGGCCTCCTTGTAATACACCACGGTAATGGCGTAGTCCCCGGGGGCCCAGATCGTGAACGGCTCGCCCAGGGCGCTCCTCTCAATGGCCCAACTGGTGTACTGCGCGGTGCTCCACGTCGTGATCCCAGGGCCGACAATGGCGGGGTAGCGGATACCGCGGAAGTCCAGCCCGTGAGCCCGGCGGTAATAACGGCCCAGCAGCTCGCCGAACACCTTGGTCGCGCCGTAGACGATGTCGGGATGCTGGACGCTTTGGTCGGTGAGGACGTCGCGGGGCATGTCGGCACCAGCGAACACCCCCAGGCTGGAAGCGAAAATCACCTGCTGCACCCCGTTGAGCCGCGATGCTTCCAGCAAGGTATGGGTGCCGTAGGCGTTGGTCTGGATGCAGGCCTGGTGGTCGGCCTCACTCGGAGCGGACAGCATGGCGCCGAAGTGGTAGATCGCCCGCGGCCGGACCTGTTCGATCAACGCCGTGATCTGGGCTCCATCAGCCAGATCGAGGGCATGCATCTCGATGCGATCAGCGAACTCGGCGAGTCGATGCACCGCGCCGCTGTGAGAGGTGACGTGTACCGCCTCGTCGCCCCGTTCCACCAGCTCGCGCACCACCTCGGCGCCGATGAACCCGGCCCCTCCCGTCACCAGCACGGTCATCGTTGCACCTCGTCCTATTCGGCCCGGCCCGCGGCCACCTGCGGCCCCGTTCGGCGCGGTGCTGTGCACCGCGCCTCGCAACCTACCGCGACGGCGACAACGATGAACCGCGGTTCAAATCGGTCGTTCAGATGACACCGTGAGCTCGCAATTCGGCGATGCGCTCGGCCCCGAACCCGGCCTCGGCGAGGATGGCGTCGGTGTGCTCGCCCTGCTCAGGGCTAGCAGCACGCACCGTGGCCGTACCGTCGAGCACGTGGCCGTCGTCGATACCGCGGCGCATGGTCACGGCGTTACGGATCAGCCCCAGCTCACCGAGCGTGGCGTGCGCCACGGTGTGGACCAGGCCGAGATGTTGCACCTGAGGATCGGCGAAAGCCTCATCGATGGTGTTCACCGGGCCGGCCGGCACCCCGTGTTCGGTCATGATCTGCACCCAGTGCGCGGTAGAGCGGGTGGCCAGGCGCGCCGCGATCGCCGCATTGAGCACGCCGCGGTTGTTCGACCGCAACCGGGGCGTGGCGAAGCGTTCGTCCTCGAGCCACTCTGCCGCACCGATGGCGGCACAGAAACCGCGCCACAACCGTCCGTTGGCACCAGCGATGTTGACGTGGCCGTCCTGGGTTGGGAAGCACCCCATCGGGATGCCGGTGGGGTGATGGTTGCCAGCCTGCGGTGGCACCTCCGAATCGATGGTCCAGCGTGTGGCCTGGAAGTCGAGCATGGCCACCATCGATTCGAGCAGGGAGGTCTGGACCCAGCGGCCCTCGCCGGTGCGTTCGCGTTCGTGCAAGGCCACGAGCACCCCAATGGCCAGGTACAACCCCGCCGAAAGATCCGCTATCGGCACCCCGACGCGTACCGGCCCCTGACCCTCCAGCCCGGTGATGCTCATCAGGCCACCGAGTCCCTGGGCGATTTGGTCCACCCCACCCCGTTCGGCGTAGGGCCCGTCCTGGCCGAAGCCGGAGATGCTCGCGTAGACCAAACGGGGGTTGATGGCCCGAACTCGCTCGTAGTGCACGCCCAGGCGAGCCTTGACCGGAGGTCGCCAGTTCTCCACCAGCACGTCGGCCCGCCGAATCAGCGCGTCGAGGACCTCACGCGAGGCTGGGGCCTTCAAGTCGAGGGACAGGCTTCGCTTGTTGCGGTGAAGGTTCTGAAAGTCCGACCCGTGGCGAGCACCGCCCAACTCGTCGTGAGCGGCCGGCGGCTCCACCCGGATCACCTCCGCTCCCCAATCCGCGAGCTGACGCACCGCAGTGGGCCCGGCGCGGGCCACCGTCAGGTCCAACACCCGCACATCGTCGAGGGGCAACACGGTCCCTCAGTCCGGCCGGATCATGGTGAAGACATTTTCGACCACGCTGTAGTCGTTGTAGCCGAGTCGCCCCAGCGGACGGACCTTGCTGAAATCGACCATGCCGTCGACCACAACTTCGTCCGCGATGTGGACAACCTCGACCCGGCCCAGCACCATGGTGTTGGTGGTTTGGGACGAAGACGGCAACTCCACAATGTCGAATACCGTGCACTCCAGGGCAATCGGCGACGCGCTCACCCGCGGCGGACGCACCGAGACCGACGGCGCCGCAGCAAGGCCCGCGGCGGCCATCTCGTTCACATCACGGGGCGAGTTCGCCGCGGTCAGGTTCATGGGCTCGCGCAACTCGTAGGTGCACAAGTTGAACACGAACTCCCCGACCTCACGCACGTTGGCCAGGGAGTCCTTCGGTCCACCATTCACGTGGGATCCATTGGCGCAATACATACAGGCCAGCGGGTCCCCGGAGATGAGGTTGAAGAAGCTGAATGGGGCCAGGTTGATAACTCCACCGGCGGACACGGTGGAGATCCAGCCAATCGGCCGCGGGGTGACCAAAGCGGCGTAGAGCGAGTGCTTGAAACCGGGCGGCCGGAGGCCGGGATGATCAGCAACAGCGAAGTGCACGGTGGGTGGGTTCCTTCCCGCCCAGGCGTCGGGCGAAGGTGTTTGTTGGTGTGGGCCCCGCACCGGCCCTGATAGGGCTAGTGGAACGGCCGAACAAGGTCGATGAGTAAGTCTCCTCGATGACGGCACCTCCAGACCACTGCCGGTATGTAGAAACCGGGACGAACGCGTCACCGGTGACCCATCCTCGGGGGGCGCTGACGCGCCCTGCCCTAACATGGGCCGCGTGAGCTTCGAACACATCATCCTCGACATCGACGCCGGGTTGGCCACCCTCACCCTGAACCGCCCCGACCGGGGCAACGCCATCGATCCTGTTGCAGCGGCCGAACTGCGGGCCGCAGCCCTGCAGTTGTCCTATGACCCAACGGTCCGAGCCGTGCTGCTGAAGGCCAACGGCAAGCTGTTCAGCGGCGGCGGCGACCTCGCCGGATTCGCCGCTGCGGGCCCTGCTGCCTTGCCTCGCCTGGTAGACGACATGACCATTGATCTGCACGCGGCTGTGGCCCGCCTGGCCAAGATGGATGCCCCCCTCGTGGCTGCGGTCACCGGCTCCGCCGGTGGCGCCGGGATGTCCCTCGTCGCCGCCTGCGATCTCGTGGTCGCCGGGCGTTCGGCGAAGTTCACCATGGGTTACACCAAGGCCGGATTAGTGCCTGACGGGACCTCATCGTTTTATCTGTCCCGGGTGGTTGGCCTGCGCCGGGCCATGGATCTTGTGCTAACCAACCGGGTCCTTTCGGCCGAGGAAGCCGAGCAGTGGGGCCTGGTCAGCAGGGTCGTGGACGACGACAAGGTGATCAGCGAAGCAACGGCCCTCGCCCAGCAACTTGCCCAGGGCCCCACCAAGGCCTTCGGTCTCACCAAGCGGGTGTTCTACGCCGGAGCCAGCAGTGCCTTGGAGGAGGCGATGGAGCGCGAATCTGCCTCCATCGCCGCCGCCGCCAAGACCGACGATGCCCAAGAGGGCATCGCCGCCTTCCTGGCTAAACGCGCCCCCCAGTACCGGGGCCGCTGAACCTTCCCCTGACCGAAGGACGCGTTCGCTCACGCCTTCTTGCGAGCGGCTGGCTTGACCGGCTTGGCCGATTGGGCCTCGGCGACGGCGGCACCGACGGCCCGCTCGTACTCCTCGACCAGGCCACGCCGGGTCTTGCGGTCCCATCCGGCACCGGCCTGCTGTGCCCCGATGAGGATCGCCAGACCGAGATTGGCCAGGGCCCTGGCCCGGTCAGCCGCGAGACCGACCGCGCGTAGCTCCTTGGAAACGACCTTCAGGCGTAGGGCGTCTACTCGCCCCTGGGCCGCCGCAGCGGACTCGTCGCTCTGAGCCCACGCCCGAACTGCGGCGTTGATGGGGTGGTTTGCGGGCGTCACCCATTCTGCCGAAGCTTCAATCGAGGTCGCCCCAAGGGCCGTTTCCTGGCCTGCTTCCCAGAAGGCGAGCAGCTGCTGACGGAAGTCACCCAGGCTCTTGAAATGATGGTAAAAGGACCCTTTGGTGATGCCAAGGCGCTCACAGAGGTTGGCAATAGTCTGGGCAGGAATCCCACCCTCGGCCAAAAGGTCAAGGCCGGTTTCGAA
This sequence comes from Ferrithrix thermotolerans DSM 19514, assembly GCA_945906305.1. Taxonomy (GTDB): domain Bacteria; phylum Actinomycetota; class Acidimicrobiia; order Acidimicrobiales; family CAIXPF01; genus CAIXPF01. The sequence continues at coordinate 124,686 of CAMDQT010000006.1, forward strand.
GTAATCGTTGCGGTTCAGCGTCCCACTCCGTGGTCGTTGGATAATGACGAACCATACCGTACCCCAACGTATGGGACTAGCTGGTATGGCATAGGAAACACCTAGTGACCGGCGCCACATGGGACGGCACCGGGACAGCCCTGGAATGCGGCCGACGGGGGCCGACGTGGGACCACCAACGGTCGGTAGCGTGCCCAGCATGGATCTGCCCGTCATGCCTCCGGTCAAACCGATGCTGGCCAAAGCGGTGGAGACCTTCCCGGTCGGGGACCTCTCCTACGAGCCGAAGTGGGACGGCTTCCGCTGCATCGTGTTTCGCGACGGTGACGACGTGATCCTCGGGTCACGCAACCCCATCAAGGCGCAACCGCTGACCCGCTACTTCCCCGAACTCGTCGACCGCCTTCGTCAATGGCTCCCGCCGCGCATCGTGGTGGACGGCGAGATAATCGTCGTCCGCGACGACCGGCTCGACTTCGACGCATTGCAACAACGCATCCACCCGGCACAAAGTCAGATTCAGCTCCTTGCGGAGCAAACCCCGGCGGCATTCGTCGGCTTCGACCTGCTCGCCCTGGACCGGCTCGACCTACGCACCGAGCCGTTTCATCGAAGGCGCCACGCGCTGAGCGAACTGTTGGAGCACAACGGCGACGCGGTGTATTGCTGCCCCGCGACGCTCGACCCCGATGAGGCACGGCGCTGGTTCGAGCAGTTCGAGGGAGCGGGCCTCGACGGTCTCATCGCCAAACCCCGCGGCGGACGTTACGAAGAGGACAAGCGGGCCCAATACAAAGTGAAACACCGCCGTACCGTCGATTGCGTCGTCGCCGGGTTTCGTCGCTACAAAGACAGCAACGAAGTCGGCTCGCTGCTCTTGGGCCTCTATGACGATCAGGCAACGCTGCACCACCTCGGTGTGGCCGCGGGGTTCTCGGCCCGGCTCCGGGCTGAGCTTCGGGAGCTGCTCGAGCCGTTGACCGCCGGAGCACTTGAGCATCACCCTTGGGCACAGTGGACCCAACCCGCTGCGAACGACGGCGCCCGCATGCCCGGCGCCGTGAGCCGCTGGAACGCCACCAAGAACCTCTCTTGGGTGCCGTTGCGGCTGGAGCGAGTAGTCGAGGTGACCTACCTCACTGTCACCAACGGCCGCTTCCGCGGCGTCACCTCCTTCAGCCGCTGGCGCGAGGACCGTGACCCCGACAGCTGCCGCTACGACCAGCTCGT
>CAMDQT010000007.1 GCA_945906305.1 Ferrithrix thermotolerans DSM 19514
GAGGCGGGCTTCTTGCCTTCGATCGAGGAGCTTGAGTCCTTGGTCACCGCGCGCACCCGGGTGATGGTGTTGAACTTCCCGTCCAATCCAACCGGGGCCTGCGCCGACGCCGCGCAGCTTGGCGCGCTGGTCGAGTTCGCCCGTCGTCACGACCTGTGGGTAGTGGCCGACGAGTGTTATGACGAGCTGACCTTCAGTGCCGAGGTGGTCAGCGCGAAGGCCGTAGACCCCTATGAACGAATCATCAGCGTGTACAGCTTCTCCAAGACGTACGCGATGACGGGCTGGCGAGTGGGTTACGCCTTCGCCCCGGCGGCGACACTGGCGGTGATGGGACGTATGCAAGAGCCCTTGGTCTCCTGCGTGAACGCCCCGGCGCAATACGCCGCCCTCGCCGCGCTGCACGGGCCCCAGGACGTGGTGGCCGAGATGCGCGAGACCTACCGCCGTCGGGCCGAGGCGGCACGGGCAGTGCTGGTGGATGCCGGGGTCGGCGTGCCGCGGCCCGACGGGGCGTTCTACCTGTGGGTTGACACCTCGGGCGATGCCCGCGACTCGCTGCGCCTGGCTCAAGACCTGCTGGCGGCGGAGCACGTGGCAGTCGCTCCGGGCCTGGCCTTCGGCCCCAGCGGCCGTCACCGGTTACGGGTCTCGCTGGCTTCCTCCGATGATGACCTGCTTGAAGGCTGCCGCCGGCTGGCCAGATTCCTCGGGCCGACCCGGGGCGGAGTGACAGGAACGGTGTGATGGTGTGGAATCCCGGTCAGTACCTCCGCTTCGGTGATGAACGGTCCCAGCCCTTCCATGACCTGTTGCATCGCGTGCCGGTGTCCACGGCGGGGCTGGTGGTCGACCTCGGTTGTGGTCCTGGACAGCTCACTGCGACGTTGGCCGACCGCTTCGCAGGGGCCACGGTGATCGGGGTTGACTCCTCGCCTCAGATGATCGCGGCGGCAACGGCGCATCAAGGCCCAGCGGTGCACTTCGAGTTGGCGGACATCAGAAACTGGCAGCCGCCCCGTCCCGTTGACGTCCTGGTGTCGAACGCGACCCTGCAATGGCTCCCCGGCCACCTCGGGTTACTCGGCCAGTTCTGGTCATTGGTGCGGCCGGGCGGGTGGTTCGCGTTCCAGGTACCCGGCAATTTCTCTTCGCGCAGCCATCTCAGCATCGCCGCTCAGGTGGCATCGCCGCGTTGGCGGTCGCGTTTGGATGCCGCCGCACTTGAACGACCGCGCTCCGCCGAGCCGCAGGCGTACCTGGATCAACTGGCAACATTGGGGGCCGAGACCCAGGTGTGGGAGACGACGTATTATCACGTCTTGTCGGGGCCTGATCCGGTGCTGGAGTGGATTCGGGCTACGGCGTTGCGGCCCGTCCTCGCCTTGCTCGCCGGGCTTGAAGCGGACGAGCAGGCGGCCTTCGAAGCCGAACTGGCCGAACGGTTGCGACGGGCCTACCCGCCGGGTGCGCACGGTACCGTCTTTCCCTTCCGACGAATCTTCGCGGTGGCCCGTCGGCGGTGATCGAGAGGCGGGTAGGTTCGGGGCCATGCTCGATCCCAAGGTCGTCTCCCTTGCCCAGGCCAAGAACTTCGCTGCGCTGAGCACACTGCTGCCAGATGGTCAGCCTCAGACCCACGTGATGTGGGTCGACGCCGACGATGAACACGTGTTGATCAACACCGAGTTGCATCGCCAGAAAGCCAAGAACGTGCTCCGCGACCCTCGCGTCTCGGTGGCCATCATCAACGCCGCGGACCCCTACGACTTTGTGGAGGTGCGCGGGACCGTCGACGAGGTCGTCCACGGCCCGGTCGCCCGCGCCCACATCGACGCGCTGGCGTTGAAGTACACGGGTAAGCCCTACGCTCGAGAAGTGCAGTCGGAGCGGGTGATCCTGCGCATTGCGGTGACCCGAACGGTGCTGCGTTGACCACCACGATGGTGCGGGGATGATCCCCCCTGCTCGTAGGGTGATCGAGCTCGACGATGTGCAACGTGGCGCCTTGCGGCTGCGCGGTGTCGCCCATCGCACCCCGGTGCTGCGTTCCAGCACCCTGGATGCCGCGGCCGGTGCAGAGATCTTCCTCAAGGCTGAATGCTTTCAACGTACCGGCTCGTTCAAATTTCGTGGCGCCTACAACGCGCTGGCGGCGATGCCGGCGGACCAACGCCGCCGTGGCGTGGTGACCGGTTCGTCGGGCAACCATGGCGCGGCGGTGGCGCTCGCGGCACGATTGTTCGGGGTGGCGGCCACGGTCGTGATGCCCGAGGATGCCCCGGCTAACAAACGCGTGGCGACGATGGCCTACGGGGCGACAGTCGTGGCCTACGACCGCTACCACGAAGACCGCGATCAGCGCTGTGCTGAGCTGGCCGAACGTCACGGGTTGGTGATGGTTCCCGCCTTTGACGATCCAATGGTCATGGCCGGCCAGGGCACGTTGGCGCTGGAGTTGTTCGAGGAAGTCCCGGACCTTGACGTGCTGGTCGTCTGTGTCGGCGGCGGGGGCTTGATGGCCGGTTGTGCCACGGTGGCGAAGTCGCGTACCCGCAGCGTGGAAGTCGTCGGGGTGGAGCCCGCCGCCAGCGACGACCATCGTCGTAGCCTGGCCGCGGGGGAGCGGGTCCGACTTGATGCCGTGGTTCGCTCTATCGCCGATGGGCAGCTGGTGGTGGTGCCGGGGGAGCTGACCTTTGCGGTGAACCGACATCTCGTGGACCGCTTCGAGACGGTCACCGACGACGAGATCGTGTCCGCCATGGCGATGCTATTCGAGCGGCTGAAGGTGGTGGCCGAACCGAGCGGGGCGTCGGCGCTCGCTGCGGTGCTCAGCGGGACAGTGGACCGTCGCGGGGCCAGGATCGGGGTCACCCTCTCCGGCGGCAACATTGACGTGGAGCGTTTCGCCGCCCTGCTGGCTCCGGCCGCTCGAGCTGCGGAGGAGACCCGCTCAACTTGAGCGGTCAGCCGCCGCCGAGTTGCACGCCGAACAACACTGCGGCCATTGCCGTGAACAGGCCGACCGCGCCCCATATGCCCCGAGATGCGGGGGCTGTGGCCTGGCCGTGCAGGAAGGCACCGACGCCCGAGCCTGCCACCAACAACAGCTTGACGAACAGGGTCACCTGGTAGCCGGCTGGGGTGTTGGCCATATCGATGGCGGTGATGTTCCACACACCGGTCAGTACGGCGATAGCGAAGGCCGGCCAGGCGATCCGGTTGAATTGGCGGGCGAAGGCTTTGGGCAGGTCACCGCCGGCGGCCCGAAGGACGGGGAGCAGCCCGACAAGGGTGAGTTGGCCGCCCACCCAGACCGTGATTGCAAGCAGGTGAAGGGTGAGGCGGATCGTGCGGACGGTGAGGGGCAACATGCACTGATGGTTCTACCCGACCGTCAAGGCGCATGACCAGTGCAAGGCACGTCGGCGTAGGATTCGACGATGCGACCGGAGTTGTATTCCGCGGGGGCCCGTGAGCTACAGGCTCAATTCGACACGACCCGTTTGGCCGACCGGCTTGAGGAACGGTCGGTTCTGGACACCCTTGAGGCGTGGCACATCAAGGTGATTGAACGCTCGACGTTCTTCTTCTTGGCCACCGCCGACGTACACGGCTGGCCGGATGTCTCCTACAAGGGCGGCGCGGCCGGGTTCGTGCAGGTGCTCGATCCGTCGACCCTGGCCTTTCCCAGCTACGACGGAAACGGCATGTTTCGTTCGATGGGCAACATCGCTGACACCGGCAAGGTGTCCTTGCTCTTCGTCGATTTCGACAAACCGAAGCGGATCCGCATCCACGGCACTGCGGTACTGCACGACGATCCGACGTGGCTGGCGCGTTTCGAAGCCGCCGAGTTGGTGGTGGAGGTACAGATCGGCCGGGCATTCTTCAACTGCCCGCGCTACTTGCACAACCTCGCGGGCGGTGAGTTGTCGCCGCACGCCCCTCGTGAGGGTCACACCGTGGCCGAGGCAGAGTGGAAGTCGCTGCCGGAATGGGCCGAAGTCTCGCCGGGGGGAGCTACAACCGGCCCATAGGCCAAGGTGCGTCTCGGTGGCTGAGTAAACGGCGGCAGCTACCTCAGATCACACCGTCAGCCCGCAGCGCCTCGGCATCGAGGCCCAGTTCGCCATACACCTCGGTATTGTGTTGGCCAAATCCGGGGCTGACGCTAAGCCTTGGAGGGGCTTGGTGGTCGAACCGTAGCGGGCTCTGGGGCAACGCGATCGTCCCGTAGATTGGATGATCGATGTCGCGGATGGCCTCCCGCTGGCGGAGATGTTCATCGTGCAGCACCTCGACGAGGGTCCGTACCGGCGCGGCGGGCACGCGAAAGTGCGCACAAGCGGCGAAGACGGCGGCCTTGGTTTGCGTGACGGTCCATGCCGCCACCAATTCGTCCACCTCATCGAGGTGGGCGGCGCGGCTGCCGTTGTCCACGTAACGCGGGTCTCCGATGAGTTCGGGCCGACTCATGGCATGGGCCAGGTTGGCCCAGTGCTCCTCCGCGGTACAGATCAGGGCGATGGCTCCGTCGGTGGTCGGATACACGTTGTAGGGCGCGACCGCGAGGCCGCTGTGGCGGTTGCCGGTGCGGCCCACTGAGCCGGTGCCGATGAGCGTGCCCCAATTCGATGCCATCGACATCAGCGTCACCTCTTGCATGGCGACCTCGACATGGCCGCCGATCCCGGTGTGCTCGCGTTCGAACAGCGCCGTCATCAGCCCGGCATACAAGTGCACCCCGCCGAGGAAGTCGACGATCTGCGGCCCGGCCTTCACGGGCGGCCCCTCGGGGAATCCAGTGACGGACATGGCCCCGCCGTAAGCCTGCACCGTGAGGTCCATGGCCAGGCGGTCGCGGTCGGGCCCCGACAACCCGTAACCGGACCCGGAGCCGTAGCACAGTCGAGGGTTTCCTTCGTGCAGTACGTCCCAGCCGACGCCGAGGCGGTCGAGGACGCCGGGGGCGAAATTTTCGATCAAGACATCGGCGGTCTTGGCCATCTGGAGGAGCAACTCCCGGCCCCGCGGATGTTTGAGGTCCAAGGTGATGTCCCGCTTGCCGGAGTTGAGGATGGCGAAGGGCACCGACCCACCTTGGACCTGTTCCCGGCGGCGCAGCGGTTCACCTCGGGGCGGCTCGATCTTGATCACGTCGGCGCCCGCGGCGGCGAAGAGGAACCCGCAGTAAGGGCCTTGGTACACCTGGCCGAGATCGAGGACCCGGAGGTGGGCGAGCCCGGCCATCAACGTCCGCCGACTACGTCGCGCCCGTAGCGCAGCACACCTTCGGCGTCGCTCACTTGGCTGCCGAGTCCGACCATACCGTTTACCGGAACCAGTACCCGATGCACGCCGCGCCGCTCCAGCTCGGCGATCTCCGCCGGATCATCAGGAGCGCTGAGGGTGATCTCGATACGGTTCGGGTCACGGCCCGCGGCGACTTTGCTTTGGCCGCCAACGATGAAACTGAGCCATACCAGTGGGTCGGGGATGGGCATGGAGTTGTCAGCGGTCATCTTGCCGCTCGCGGCGTAGGGGTAGACCGACTCGTAGCTGTCGGGCACGACCACATGCTCGATCGTCCAGATCGACTCGAACCCGGCCTCTTCGGCCGCCTGGGCGATTTCGATCGCGGCGCCGGGCTCGGTGAATGGGCCGAGGTTGGCGTAACGCAGTCCGAACTTCATGGGTCCCCCTTGTCCAAGGGCACGGTATCGTCCAAGGCCATGCTCGTGCTCGCCTCGGCTTCACCTCGTCGGCGCCAGTTGCTGGAGCCATTCGTGGCCTTCGAGGTCTGCCCCGCCGATCTCGATGAGTCACCCCGTCCCGGTGAGGCGCCACGCGCTTACGTCCAGCGCCTCGCCGTGGACAAGGCCAAGGCGGTAGCGGTGCACGGCGACGCAGCAGCGGTTGTGCTCGCCGCGGACACGTCGCTCGATGTGGACGGCAGGATCGTTGGCAAGCCGGTCGATGCCGACGATGCCCGGGCGATTCTGTTGGCGCTATCGGGGCGAACCCACCTGGTTCATACCGGAGTCGCCATCGGCGAGGAGGTCTTCGCCGTTACCACCCGGGTGCGCTTTGTGCCACTTTCGATATCGGCCATCGACTGGTATATCGCCACCGGTGAGCCCTTCGACGTGGCTGGCGCCTATGCCATTCAGGGTCGCGGTGCAGCGTTCGTCGCGGCCATCGAGGGCAGCTTCACCAACGTGGTCGGCCTGCCGTTGGCGGAGACCCTGGCCGCGCTGTCACGGGCGGGGGTTGCGGTGGCAGGCGGCGCTAGGGCGGAGGGGGCTGGGACAGCGTCGACCCGTTAGCGTCGGGCCATGCCCACCGCCGATGGAGCCGTTCGTGTCGCAAACTGCAGCGGATTCTATGGAGACCGCCTTGCCGCCGCCCGGGAACAGGTCGCAGGGGGCGACATCGACTATCTCACCGGGGACTGGTTGGCGGAGCTCACCATGCTCATCTTGGCCCGAACTCGGGCCGGTGGCCGTAGCGGGGGCTGGGCGCGCACGTTCCTGACCCAGATGGAACAGGTGATGGGCACCTGCCTCGACAAGGGCATTCGGGTGGTGTCAAACGCCGGCGGCCTCGACCCGGCCGGTTGTGCCGCCGCGGTCGCCGAGTTGGCCGAGAAGCTGGGCCTAGCGCCGCGTATCGCCTACGTCGCCGGTGACGACCTGATGGGTCGGCTCGATGAACTGGCCGCCGCCGGGGTGAGCTTCACGAACCTCGACACAGCCGAGTCGCTGATCGACAAGGGCGTGGAGGTCATCACCGCCAACGCCTACCTCGGTTGTTGGGGCATCGTCGACGCGCTGGGCCGCGGGGCCGACATTGTGGTCACCGGTCGGGCAACGGACGCGGCCATCGTCATGGGCCCGCCGGCGCATGCGTTCGGCTGGCAGCGCGATGACTGGGATCGCCTGGCCGGCGCCTGCGTAGCCGGCCACGTCATCGAGTGCGGGGCGCAGGCCACCGGGGGTAACTATTCGTTCTTCACCGAGGTGCCGGGCATGGATTACGCCGGTTTCCCCATCGCCGAGATCTACCCTGACGGCTCCTCGGTCATCACCAAGCATCGGGGCAGCGGCGGGCAGGTGTCCATTGGTACGGTCACCTCGCAGTTGCTCTACGAGATCGGCTCGACGCGTTACGCCAACCCCGATGTGGTGTGCCGGTTCGACACGATAGATCTCGAGGAGCTCACGACAGACCGGGTCCGCATCTCGGGCACTCGGGGGGAGCCCGCACCGCCAACGCTGAAGGTGGCCATGAACTACCAGGGCGGGTTTCGCAACGGGTTCAGTTTCGCCCTTACCGGCTTGGACATTGAAGAAAAGGCGGCGTTGCTCACCCGGCAGATGTGGTCGGCCTTTCCCGGCGGACCCGACTACTTCGACCAGGCCAGGGTGCAGTTGATCCGCACCGACAAGGCAGACCCGCAGTCCAACGAGGCGGCCACCGCGGTGCTCAAGATCACGGTGAAGGACCGGGACGAACGCAAGGTGGGCCGGGCTTTCGCCAACCAGGCGGTGGAGTTCGGCCTGGCGTCCATTCCGGGTTTCTACGGTTTGTCGGGTGCCCCTGGGCCTGGTACGCCCTACGGCGTCTTCTGGCCCGCTCTGATCCCCAGTGACCTAGTGGTTCAGGAGGTCGTGGTCCTTGGCGAGGGACCTACCGTCGTGGACAACACACCGGCAGGTATGAAAGGGGTGGAGGTTGAGCCCGCGGCGATTGAGCTGCCGCCGTTGCCGGGCGGCGAGACTGCTCACGTACCGTTGGGTTTGTTGTTTGGTGCCCGCTCTGGGGACAAGGGTGGCAATGCCAACGTGGGGTTGTTTGCCCGCTCCGCCACGGCTTTTGCCTGGTTGGATCACTTTCTCACCGTCGAGCGCATGGCCCAACTTTTGCCCGACACCGCCGGGTTGGAGATACGCCGCTACCGCCTCCCCAATATCTGGTCGCTGAACTTCGTCATCGTCGGGTTCCTGGAGGAGGGTGTTGCCGCCTCATCCCGCCAGGACGGACAGGCCAAGAGCCTCGGCGAGTACGTACGGGCCAAGTACGCCGACATTCCCACGGCGCTGCTCGGCACGTAACGTTGCCGATATGAGCGGCTCCGAGCATCACGATCACGATCACGATCACGACGGCCATTCGGACGTGCCCTCCGACGTGGCGCTGCGGGCCAAGGCGCTGTTCTCGTTGTTGGCCGACAAGGGTCTGGTCGACCCCGATGGCGTCGACCGCATCGTCGAGGCCTACGAGCATCGGGTTGGACCGCACTTGGGGGCCAAGGTGGTGGCTCGGGCCTGGGTCGAGGACGCCTACCGAGAGTCGTTGCTGGTCGATGGCACGGCGGCGGTGCAGGCACTGGGTGTCGGCGGTTGGCGCGATGGTTCTCGTCTGGTGGTGGTGGAGAATAGCGCTGAGGTCCACAACGTCGTGGTGTGCACCTTGTGCTCGTGCTACCCGTTGGCGCTGCTTGGGGTCCCGCCGGTCTGGTACAAGTCGGCCCCGTACCGCTCCAGGGTGGTGATGGATCCGCGGGGGGTGCTGGCGGAGTTCGGAACCCACGTCGGGCCCGAGGTCGAGGTCCGCGTGTGGGACTCCAACTCCGAGGTGCGTTATCTGGTTCTACCCGAGCGGCCATTGGGCACGGAGCATCTCGGTGAGCAGGAACTCGCGGCGCTGGTCGGCCGCAACGCCATGATCGGGGTCGAACGAGTGGCGGCGCCAGTCGGCGACGTGACGGACTGATTCGATGAACGGCATTCACGACCTCGGTGGTATGGCCGGGTTCGGTCCGGTATGGGCCGAACCCGAAGGGACCGAACCCAACTTTCACGCCGATTGGGAACCGAGCGTACTATCAAGTATGTACGGGACCCTCCGGCTTCATCGCTGGAGCCTCGACGAGTTTCGCTTCACCATCGAACGTTCGGCGCCGGTGGACTACCTGCGCCGCAGCTATTACGAGAAGTGGCTTGCGGCGTTGGAGGAACTCGCGGTCCGTCATGGGCTGGTGGGGGAAGATGAGTTGGCCAGTGGGCGTGCTTCGCTGCCGGTCAAGCCGAACGAGCATCCGTGGACACCCAGCTTCGAGGTGCCCGTGGCCGCGCCGCGCTTCGTTGCGGGCCAGGTGGTGCGTGCCGTCAACCGTCACCCAGTCGGGCACACCCGCCAACCGCGCTACGTCAGAGGCCGGGTCGGAACCGTGGTCCGCGCCGTTGGGGCAGAGCCGCTGCCGGAGGAGGCCGCAATGGGTATCTGCACGCCGCAACGGCTGTATTTGGTGCGCTTTGAGGCGGCGGCGCTGTGGGGCCCCGATGCAGGTGGCAACGACGCCGTCTACCTCGAGTTGTGGGAGAGCTACTTGGAGGACCTTTCATGAGCGCCGAGCCCCGCCAGTCGGTTTCGGTCCCGCCCGTTTCAGACCGGTCGGTACGTCCGGCGTTATCGGCCGACGCCGAGGTGCTTCCGGGGCTGCCCCGCGACGAGGGTGGCCCCCACTTTCGTGATGGCTGGGAAGCGGAGGTATTCGCTATCGCCCTGTCGTTGTCGGAGGCCGGTCATTTCAGTTGGAGCGAATGGAGCGCTGCGCTCAGCGTCACGATCGTCGACGCCCAGGTGGGCGGTGACCCCGACCTCGGTGACACCTATTACCACCATTGGCTGGCGGCGCTTGAGGGGCTGTGCCGATCCAAGGGCCTAGTTCTCGGGGCTGAAGTCGACCGTCGCCAACAGGCGTGGCGAGAGGCCTACGAGCGCACTCCCCACGGTCAAGCGGTGAACCTCGAGCGCTGAGCGGCCCGACCTTGCCTGGTGGCGGTCCAAAACGCGAGCAGCCGCCCCTATCCGGGGCGGCTGCTCGCTTATCGTCAGCGTTGTCTCCACCGAAGACGGTGGATCAGCTCAGGCCAGCAGCTTGGCCCGCACCGCGGGGGGCACGAAGAACCAGTTGTGAGCCTCGGGCGTGTACAGCTTCGTGTCCAGGACTGGCATCCGTCGGGCAATGGTCGGGTCGAGGCCCTTGGTGGCCATGGCGAAGGTCCAAAACGCGCCGGGGTACGTGGCAATGGACCCCCACAGCAACTCGGTGCGGGGGAACCGGCCGGCGAGGGTGGCGTAGCATTTCTTGACCGTCTCGGGGTGGAAATGCACCGACTCCGTCTGGGCGATGAGGACGCCGTCGGGGCGAAGGGCCTTCTCGCACAAGGCGTAGAACGGGTCTTCGAATAGCCGCGCCGCCTGGCCGATGGGGTCCGTGAGGTCCACCAGAATGGCGTCGAGTTCGTTGTCGAACTCGGCCATCGTGGCGAACGCGTCCGCAGGACGTACTTGCACCCGGGGATCCGCCAGGGCCGCCGCGGCCACGGGGTAGTGCTTACGGGCGGTCTCGATGACGTCGCTGTCGAGTTCGAGCAGGTACACCCGTTCCACGGTGTCGTGTTTGAGGGCCTCGGCCACGATGAAGGCGTCTCCGCCTCCGACCACCGCGACGGTACGAGGGTTGGGATGAGCCACCAGAGCAGGGTGGGTCAACACCTCGTGGTACACGTAGGTGTCCACGTCGGTCATCTGGACGATGCCGTCGAGGGCCAAGACCTTGCCGGCTGTGGGGTGTTCGAAGAGCAACAGATCTTGGAACTGCGTTCGGCGGCTTTCGAGCACGCGAGCCATGGGGTAGCTGGCGGCGTACATGCTGGCCGGTTCTCGTTCCGCGAATTGACCAAAGGTCGCTTCTTCGGGGCTGGTTCCTCGGGTCATCTGGTGCCTTACCACGTGAGTCGGTTCGTACGCTTTGCGGAGAACGTCGAAGATGGCATCGACATCGACGTGGTCGCCGCAGGTGAAATAATCAAGTGCGGCATAGCCGAGTTCGGGCCAGGTGTGGATTGAGAGATGACTCTCGGCGATCACGGCCACGGCGGATACGCCCTGTGGCGCGAACTGGTGGACGACGAGCTGGACGAGGGTGGCTTTGCCTGCATCGACTGCGTCGCGGAAAGCCCGTTCAGTGATCTCGGGCGAGTCGAGGTTTGTTGCACCCCAGAACTCGCAGATCGTGTGCTGACCAAGTGCTGTATTGCCAATCTCTGCCAACGATAACCCTCTCTCTGAACCCGCCCTGTCCGTGGTTAGGCGCGAAGAGTCGATGTTAGTAGCTCAGGGAGCGATGATTCCAGCGCGTTCTACGCGAAGCGGGCCTGCTTAGCGTCGCTGGTCATCGTCAACGCCGTCCATCCGTCCTCTCCCGAGAGGACCTCGCAGTTGAGGGCTCCGTAGCGGGCGAACACGGCGGCCACTTCAGGGCCTCGTTCGAGGAAGAACCCTGACAGAACGAGTGTGTGCCCCCACTGGGTCAGCGTCGGCGCCAGATCGATGAGCGTGTTCGCGCCGATGTTGGCGGCGATGACGTCGAAGCGGGGCCGTTGCGGCGGTGCACCAAGGGCTTTGCGCACCGGAAAGTGCACGCCGTTGCGGACTTGGTTTTCGCGGGTTGCCGTTAGGGCCTCGGGATCGATGTCCACCGCGAGCACCTCCGCCGCCCCCAGTCGTGCCGCGGCGATGGCCAGGACGCCACTTCCACAGCCAAGGTCGAGGACCCGGGTGTGGGGTCCGATCAGCCGCTCGAGTTCGGCCAATACCAGGCGAGTAGTCGGGTGCGCGCCGCTACCGAAGGCGCGGCCGGGATCGATTTCGAGTACGAGGTCTTCGGGGCCGGCGGGTGGGTCGACAGACAGCACTAGCCACGGTGGATGCACGATCAAGTGACGACCGGCCCGCTGGGCCTGGGCATAGGGCCGCCAGCTGTCGAACCAACCGTCGTCGGGAAAGAGAACTAGCGCCCGCGATCGGCACGGGTCAGGGAGCTGGCTTATGGCCACGTCTGCGGCCCTTGGGCTGGCGAAGCCGGCGAGCAAGACGCGGCCAGCCAACTCGGTGACATCGGCCGGGTCATCCAGTTCCTCGATAGCGGTCGCTCCGAGTTCGAACAGCAGGGCACTGAGCTGGTCGGCGTCGGTCTCCGCGTCGGTCGCCAGGGAGAATCGGACCAGGACCGTCCGAGTGTCATCGCGGTCCGGCAGGTTGGTGAACACCGCGAGCACGCTAGGCGTCGTCGTCCGTTGCTCCGGCCGGCGCTTAACCAAAAGTGGTGAGGTGAGCGCGGAGGATGGTGACTTTTCGCTCCGCTGGGCCAGCGGGGACGAATGACCCGGTCGCCGCTTCGTCGGTTCCAAGTCCATGTCGGTTGATGGCGACGGCACCTGGGTGGGCGGCCTTATACGACGTAAGGCGCGGGTCCAACCCCATCCGGTGGTGGTCCCATCGTTTCTGCCCACGTTGCGTCAGGGCTTGGGTTCGCAGGGTGAGGCTTTGGCCCGCATTGCCCATCGAGCGGGGGCCTTGCGTGGTCACAGTCTTAGTGAACGGCTCAAGAGTCATGGGGCCAAGACCCCAATGACCGCCCCCGAAGGGGTAGGAACAATGGCGGCGCACCCCGGAGGTAACCTTGCTCGATCCAGAACTGTTGGCGGGATTGGAAGAGGCCGTTGAGGCCGCGCCCGAGAATCGCAAACTGCATCTACATCTCATTGCCCTACTGCTCTCGGGTGGGTTGACCGACCGAGCGCTTGGCCATGCCCAGTGGTTGCTCTTGCAGGAACCGGACAACCGCGATGCCCTGCTCATGGCGGCCCAAGCGGCCGAAGCGCTTGAAGACTCCGATCGCGCCGAGCGCTATCGCCGCGTTGCGGATGCGCTCGGCCTGATGAGCAATTCGGCACGACCCTAACCCGCGGGTGCCACGGGCCCGGTCGGCCGAGTATGCCGAGCATGCCGAGAGCTAAGGTGAGCCGAATCGCTCGGGTGCGCCGGGCCGGTCTCCTCGGGGAGGAAGACGCATGTCCGATCGCATGGCTGATGCGGTGTTGTACGAAGTTGCGGAAGGTATCGCCACCGTCACGTTGAACCGCCCTGAGCGGCTCAACGCCTGGAACGGCGACATCGGCCATCTCTATTGGACCTACCTCGATAAGGCGGCCGCCGATGACGCGGTCAAGGTCATCATCGTCACGGGGGCTGGACGCGGCTTTTGCTCCGGGGCGGACATGGACGTGCTGCAAGGCATCGGCGCCGCCGGCGGCATTAGCGCCGAAGCCCGCCGTCGCGACGAGCATCAGACCTACACGCTGTCCATCCCCAAGCCCGTTATCGCTGTGGTCAACGGGTCCTGCGCCGGGTTGGGCATGGTGCAAGCCGTCATGGCGGACGTGCGCTTCGCGGCTGCGGGCACCAAGTTCACGACGGCCTTTGCTCGACGGGGCCTAATCGCCGAACACGGGATCGGCTGGGTGCTACCGAAGTTGGTCGGCCCATCGAGGGCCCTGGACCTGCTCATGTCGGCCCGGGTGATCCTGGCCGAAGAGGCGCTTGAGATGGGCTTGGTCAACCGGGTGTACCCCGTCGACCAACTCATGGCCGAGGCCAGGGCCTATGCACTCGATCTCGCCGCCAACGTGTCGCCGACGTCGATGGCGGTCATCAAGAGCCAGGTTTGGCACGGCGTGCAGAACGACATGGCCAACAGCAATGCGCTTTCCGACAGCGAGATGCGAGCCTCGCTCAAGCGAGGCGACTTCAAGGAGGGTGTGTCGAGCTTCCTCGAGAAGCGCCCGCCGAACTTCGTGCCCTTGGGGGGCTAAGCGAGGCCCGATCCGGCCGGTGCTGTCAACTTGGGCCGCAGAAAGTGTTCACGGCGTGGTGCTCGTCGAGGGCTGCGTCGGTGTATTTGCCGCATTTCCGGCTCGTTTGGTGAGCGGCTTTGGTTTCCGGGTTGCGGAACCGACCCCGGCGGTGCTTGGATTAGCACTCGACGGGTGAGAGTGCTAACGCTCCACCGAGGTCGCCCCCCGGCTTCCTGAAACCGTCCACCGCGGCCGAAGACCGTCGCTTCAGCAAGTTAAGAGAGGATCCCAGCACATGGCCAAGATCATCGCGTTCGACGAGCAGGCAAGGCGTGCGCTCGAGGCTGGCATGAACCAGCTGGCTGACGCAGTCCGGGTCACACTCGGGCCGAAGGGACGCAACGTCGTCCTGGACAAGAAGTGGGGCGCCCCCACTATTACCAATGACGGCGTCTCCATCGCCAAGGAGATCGACCTCGCCGACCCGTTCGAGAGGATCGGTGCGGAACTCGTCAAGGAAGTGGCGAAGAAGACCGACGACGTCGCTGGCGACGGCACCACCACCGCCACGGTGCTCGCGTGGGCGATGGTCCGTGAGGGCCTTCGTAACGTGGCCGCGGGTGCCAACCCGATGAGCCTCAAGAAGGGCATCGAGGCCGCGGTTGTGGCCGCAGTCGCCTCCATCAAGTCCCAGGCCCTCGAGGTTGACGGCCGGGAGCAGATCTCCCAGGTGGCGGCCATTTCTGCTGCCGACACCGAGATTGGCGACATGATCGCCGAGGCCATCGACAAGGTGGGCAAGGACGGCGTGATCACCGTCGAGGAGTCCCAGACCTTCGGCATGGAGATGGACCTCGTCGAGGGCATGCGCTTCGACAAGGGCTACATCTCGCCCTACTTCGTCACCGACCAGGAGCGCATGGAGTCGGTTCTGGAGAGCCCCTACCTGCTGCTGGTGTCCTCGAAGATCTCCTCGGTGCGCGACATGCTGCCGGTGCTCGAGAAGGTCATGCAGACCGGCAAGCCCCTCGTGATCATCGCGGAGGATGTTGAGGGAGAAGCCCTCGCTACCCTCGTGGTGAACAAGATCCGTGGCACCTTCAATTCCGTTGCGGTGAAGGCCCCCGGTTTCGGAGATCGTCGCAAGGCGATGCTGCAGGACTTGGCGATCCTCACCGGTGGCCAGGTCATCTCCGAGGAGGTCGGCCTCAAGCTGGAGAACGCCACCATGGACCTGCTCGGTCAGGCCGGCAAGATCATCGTGTCCAAGGACGAGACCACCATCGTCGAGGGCAAGGGCGACGCCGACGACGTGGCGGGCCGGATCAACCAGATCAAGGCTGAGATCGAGAACACCGACTCTGACTACGACCGCGAGAAGCTCCAGGAGCGTCTCGCCAAGCTGTCCGGCGGCGTTGCGGTGCTCAAGGTTGGCGCCGCAACCGAGGTCGAGCTGAAAGAGAAGAAGCACCGCATCGAAGACGCGGTGTCCACCACCAAGGCCGCCATCGAAGAAGGTGTCGTACCCGGCGGTGGGGTCACCCTGCTTCGGGCCCAGCAGGCGGTCCTCGCGGTCGCCGCTAGCCTCACCGGCGACGAGGCCACTGGTGCGCGCATCGTGGCTCGTGGTCTTGAGGAGCCGATCAAGCAGATCGCCATCAACGCCGGTGAAGAGGGCGGCGTCGTGGTCGAGAAGGTCAAGGGTCTGCAGGGCGCCAACGGCTACAACGCCGCTACCGGCGTCTATGAAGACCTGCGGGCCAAGGGCATCATCGATGCCGCCAAGGTGACTCGCTCGGCTCTGCAGAACGCGGCGTCGATCGCGGCGCTGTTCCTGACCACCGAGGCTGTCGTGACCGATGCCCCCGAAAAGGCCGGTGCAGGCGCGGGGATGCCAGGCGGGATGGACGACTTCTGACCCGACCGGGTCGGAAGATGTCTTCACCGAGGACGATGACCGGGGGCGCCCTGTGGGGCGCCCCCGGCGCGTGCGGGAGCATCCACGCGGCCGGGTTTCGGGGAGATGGCAGACCATGAAGGTGGTCCCTGCCCAGCCCGCGGCGCTACGCCTCGAGGGCGTGTCGATGTCCTTTCCCGATGGAACGCGGGCCGTGCACGAGCTGTCCTTCGAGGTCCATCGGGGTGAGTTCGTGACGATCATCGGACCGTCGGGTTGTGGCAAGTCGACTGTGTTGCGCCTTGCCTCGGGCCTGCTGCACGGGGCCACCGGCAACGTGGTGGTAGCTGAGGACAATCTCGGCTACGTGTTCCAGGACCCGACGCTGCTGGGTTGGCGCACCGTGCAGCGCAACGTTGAACTGTTCGCCGAGCTGCGCCGGATGCCGCGGGCCGAAAGGGTGCGTCGAGGCACCGAGGCGCTCAACCTCGTCGGCCTGGCCGGCGTCGCTCATCGTTATCCGCGGCAGCTGTCCGCGGGGATGCGGATGCGGGTGTCACTGGCGCGGTCGCTTGCGCTGCGCCCGCAGCTGTTTCTCTTCGACGAACCATTCGGGGCACTCGACGAGATAACCCGAGAGCGGCTCAACGAGGAGGTGTTGGGGTTATTCGAATCCGAGCGCTTCGCCGCTTTGTTCGTCACCCATTCGATCTACGAGGCCGTCTACCTGTCGAGCCGAGTGCTGGTCATGTCGGCGCGTCCAGGTCCGCTGGTGGCCACGTTCGAGGTGCCCTTCGAGTACCCACGTCCGGGGTCGTTGCGCTTTGACGCTCGGTTCACCGCCTTGGCCGGGCAGCTGTCGGAGGCCCTACGGGAAGCCCACGCATGAGGGCGGTGCCGCCCTGCGGCCCGAGCCGCTCGAGGCCTGCCGGGCCGAGTTCCCGATCAGCGTCTCGGCGGCAAGCTCGCACCGAGTACCTCGGTCCCCTAGTCGTGTTCGCGGGGTTCATCGGACTGTGGTACCTGCTCTCGGGCTGGGCCATCGACTCGGTGTTCGCCAAGCCGTCGTTCCTGATGCCGCCGCCACACCGGGTGATCGCCGCCGGATTTCTCGACAACTCAATGATCCGGGGCCAGATGCTGCAAGCGGTATGGCTGTCGGCGCAGGTTGCCTTTCTCGGTCTGGCCATTGCCATCGTGGCGGGGATGTGCCTGGCGGTGCTCATGAGCCGGGCTCGGTGGATCGAACGTTCGCTTTACCCCTATGCGGTGGCCCTTCAGGCAGTGCCGATTCTGGCCTTCGTGCCGTTGATCGGCTCGTTCTTCGGTTTCGATTTCTCGGCCCGGGTGATCGTGTGCGTGGTGATCTCGATCTTTCCGATCATCGCCAACACGCTGTTCGGCCTGCTTTCCGCCGAGAGCGGACAGCACGACCTGTTCACCCTGCATGACGCCAGTAGGAGACAACGTCTGCTCAAGCTGCAAGTGCCGTCGGCATTGCCGTCGATCTTCACTGGCCTTCGTATTTCGGCCGGGCTGGCGGTGATCGGGGCTGTGGTCGGCGATTTCTTCTTCCGCCAGGGTCAGCCGGGGATAGGCCGGTTGATCGACGTCTATCGCTCCCGCAACGACAACGCCGAAATGTTCGCCGCCGTGCTGCTCGCCGCAACCTTGGGGATTGTCGTTTTTTGGCTGTTCGGCGGCCTCGGCAGGCGCGCCGTGCGACGTTGGCATGAATCCACCGGACAACGCTGAGGCCGTAAAGTAGCGGCCCGTTCATAGCGGAGTGTGGGCGTTGAATGCCCAGCAGAAGGAGACACAGTGTCCAAGTTTGGGGTTCGGTGGGGGTTCGCTCTGGCCACGGTTGGCGCCTTGGTGGCCCTGGGGTGTGGCGGTGTGAATGACACGACCTCTCCGGTAGCTACCAGCGAGACTGGCGCCATGCTCGCTGGGGTCTGCCCGCCGAAGGTGGTGATCCAGACCGACTGGAACCCCCAAGCCGAACACGGCGGCGTGTACGAGCTAGTTGGCGACGGCTACACCATCGATGCCGACCGCAAGCTGGTTCGAGGGCCGTTGATGGCGGACGGTCAGGACACCGGTGTGGACATCGAGATCCGTGCGGGCGGACCGGCCATCGGTTTCAAGGCGGCGGCGGCATATCTCTACGAGGACCGCGACATCATGCTGGGCTTCGCCAACACCGACGGGATCATCCAGCGTCAAAGCACGATGCCCGCGTTGTCGGTCATGGCGGGCCTGGACATCAACCCGCAGATCATATTTTGGGACCCCGTCACCTATCCCCAGGTCAAGACCATTGCTGATCTGCGGGCCACCGGCGCCAGGGTGCGAACTTTCGAGGGCATCGCGTTCATGACGTATCTGATCCAGACAGGGCTGTTGGACAAGACGCAGCTCGACGGCTCCTACGACGGCACCCCCGGGGTGTTCGTAGCGCAGCAGGGCAAGCTCGCCCAGCAGGGGTTCGCCTCCGCAGAGCCCTACCTGTATTCCCATGAGGTCAAGAACTGGGGGCGTGACGTCGTATATCAGTTGATCCATGACACGGGGTGGCAGCCCTATGCACAATCCTTGGTCATCCGCAGCGCCGACCGGGACACGTTGGCGCCGTGCTTGAGGAAGCTCATTCCCATCACCCAGCAGGCGCAGGTCGACTTCCTCCACAACCCTGCCCGCACCGACAGCCTGATTGTGCAGTTGGTGAGCCAGTACAACACGGGTTGGATCTACAGCCAAGCCGCGGCGGACTTCGCGGTCGGCCAGATGCGTAAGCTCGGCCTTGTCGGAAACGGCCCCAACCAGACCCTCGGTGATCACGATGAGCTCAGGGTGGCCGATCTGATCCACAAAGCGAACCCCATCTTCAAGCAGGCCGGTGGCAAGGTGAAGGACGATCTGAAGCCAGCAGACATCGTGACCAACGAGTTCATCGACCCATCTATCAAGCTTTGAGCACCTCCGATCATGAACTAGCGCAGGTGGCGTCGGGCCTTTCCCTGAGGATCGGACGCCGTGGCGGCCTCGTTGCGGCGCGGCACCGGGAAGGAACACGATGACCGGCGGACCGCTCGACGAACTCCTCGGGGTTTGGGTCGGCACGGGTAGTGGCCACTACCCGACGATTGCATCGTTCGGCTACAGCGAGGAGGTCACCTTCAGCGCGGTGCCTACCAAGCCGTTCCTGGCCTACAACCAGCGCACCCGCCACGCCACCGAGGACCGCCCGTTACACGCCGAGTCGGGGTACTGGCGTTGGGTCGGAGACGGCGCCAGGATCGAGGTGGTGTTGGCCCATCCCACCGGCATCGCTGAGATCCTCGAGGGAGAGCTACACCGGGTGACAGGGGGCTTCGATCTTCGCTTGGCAAGCCGGGAGATTGCGCTCAGCACGACGGCGAAAGATGTGCGGACCACCACCCGAGAATTCCGCCTGCGTGGGGACGAACTGCACTACGAGGTGGCGATGGGTTCGGTGGGACTTGCCCTGCAGCCGCACCTTGGGGCGGTATTGCAACGTCGCTGACCCGATGCTGAGGGCGGGCGAGGCTTTCCCACCACCGCTAGCGTAAGGCCATGACCGCCCGGCGCCGCAGTGACAAGGTGCTGATCCACGCCTATGACGAGGGGTCCTTCGTGCGGCGGCCCGACGAGTTGATCGTCGAGGAGCCCCTGGCGATCCAACTCGACGGCCACCTGGTGGCGACGACCATGCGCACGCCGGGTCACGACTTTGAGTTGGCAGTTGGGTTCTGCCATACCGAGGGTCTACTCGGCGGGTATGCGGTCCTCGGTTGCCGTTACTGCGGCGACGGACCCATCGCCGCGGCCACGCCCGGACCTCGGGCCAGCCGAGCGGCGGACACCGATTTCAACGTCGTCACGGTGGAGACCGGCGGGCGGTCTGCGACGCCGGTGGCCCGGCTGGGGCTCACCACTTCGGCCTGTGGTCTGTGTGGTTCCACGACCATTAGCGAGCTCGCCCAACGGCTCGATCCGTTGCCAAGCCGGCCAATCGGCGATCTTGCCCGGCTGGGTGCGGTGGCTGAGGCGGTGCGGGCCCAGCAGCCACTGTTCGATCGAACCGGGGCGGTTCACGCCGCGGCGGCATTCGACGCTGACGGTAACGTGCTGGTGGTGCGCGAAGACATCGGTCGCCACAACGCCGTAGACAAGGTGATCGGCCACCTGCTGCTCGGCGATCGCCTACCGGCTTCGGAACTGGGTCTGTTCGTGAGCAGTCGGGCCAGCTTCGAACTGGTGCAGAAGGCCTGGGCGGCGGGGTTTCCGCTGCTGATGGCGGTCAGCGCCCCATCGTCGCTGGCGGTGAGCACTGCCCGCGCCGCGGGCATGACCCTCGCCGGTTTCGTGCGCGGCCAACGGCTCACCCTGTACTCCCCAGAACAAGTGCCAGGCCCAGCCAATCGGTAGGCTCTGGGCCATGACGGAACCGCTCGAGGTCTCGGTCGGGCTGACCGTAGTGCACCTGTTCGGCAAGCTGGGCCCATCGTTCGATCGGGCGGCGTTGGAAGCTGCCTGCGCCCAGTTCGACGAGGCTGGTGGCATGTTGGTTCCGGTCGCGGTGCTGGGCCACAAGGCCGACCTGTGTCTCATGGGGCTGCACCGTGACGCGGTGGTCTTGCGCCAACTTCAGTCCGCCGTCCGCCGGGCCGGCATCGACGTGGTTGACAGCTATGTGTCGGTCACCGAGATCTCCGAATACGCCGATGCGGCGGGCGTACCTGAGGCCATGAAGCAAATGCGGCTCTACCCGAAGCACCTGCCCCCCGCAGGCAAGCGGGCCTGGTGTTTCTACCCCATGTCGAAACGTCGCGATCCCGGTGCGAACTGGTTCCGCGGGGCCTTCGACGAGCGCCGCGCCATGATGGAGGAACACGGCCATTCCGGTCGCGCTTTCGGCGAACGCATCTCGCAGTTGATCACCGCTTCCACGGGGCTGGATGACTACGAATGGGGTGTCACCCTCTTCGCCAATCATCCTGATGATCTCAAGGCGGTGGTGTACACGATGCGCTTTGACGAGGCGTCGGCGGTGTACGGCATTTTCGGCCGGTTCGTCACCGGGGTCAGCGGCACCCTGGCCGAAGTCCTCGAACTGCTGTCGGTCTGACCCGGGGCGATAGTGTCCACGGCGGTGAGCACCCTCGACGATCTCCGCCGGATCCTCACCACCCACCCTTCAGTGGTGGTGGCCTTTTCCGGCGGGGTTGATTCCGGCTTGTTGGCCCGGGTGGCTCACGACACGTTGGGCCCACAACGGTGCCTGGTGGTAACGGCCGTGTCGCCCTCGCTGGCGGAGGATGAACGTAAAGTCTGTGCCGAGCTGGCCGGGGTGTGGGGCTGGCGCTGGGTCGAGGTCGAAACCGATGAACTCGAGCGAGCGGCATACCGAAATAACGACGCCGACCGCTGTTACCACTGTAAGAGCGCCCTCATGGACGCCCTCGAACCACTCGCGGCGCCATTGGGAGCGACGGTCCTGCTCGGGGTCAACCTCGACGACCTCGGCGAGCATCGTCCCGGCCAGCGAGCGGCGGCGGAGCGTGGGGCGGTCTTTCCCATGGTCGAGGCCGGAATGACCAAGGCGGTGGTACGCGAGCATGCCCGAGCGCTCGGGCTGTCGATCTGGGACAAGCCAGCTGCGGCATGTTTGGCTTCTCGGCTGCCCTACGGCACGGAAGTCTCGGTGCAACTGCTCTCGCAACTAGACCGTGCCGAGGCGGCGCTGCACCGCTTGGGGTTCGCCGCGGTCCGGGTTCGTCACTACGGCGACACGGCCCGCATTGAGGTGCCGCTGGGAGACCTTACCCGGCTGGTTGAACGACGCGATCAGGTCGTGGATGCAGTGCGTGACGCTGGCTATCGCTACGTCACGGTGGACTTGGAAGGCCTTCGGTCGGGCAACCTCAACCAGGCCCTGACCGACCCGACGGGCGGGGCAGCATGGCCGCGGACGAGGTGAACGGGCCGGATATCACCGGGGTTGGGGCGCATCGCGAACCGGCGGAGATCCTCGCCGCCAGCGCGTCGGCCTTGCTTGCGGTCGCCGCGGTGGTGTTGGGGCCTTGGGTGCAACGCAGCGTCGAGCGACGATGGCGTGACTACACCGGGGAAGATCCAGACCAGGTTCTGCGAACAGCAGCGGTCGACGCCGGCGCAGCGGCGACGGTCGAGATCATGGGTCTGCTCGGGGAGTTGCTGGGCCTCGACGCCGACGCCCAACGAACTGGGCCGTTAGCGGTGCTGCGCCGGGCCGTTGCTTACCCCACGATGGTGTTACGCGCCGTCGGTGTGCCAGCGGTCGTGCGCGACGACTTCGCGGCACGTAACTTTCCCCACGACGACTACGACTTGTCGCCGGCAAATTTCGCTGACATCGATGAGGCGCTGCACGAGCCGGGCCTCATCTGGGGTGCCGCGAAGGCGCACGTGGCGCTGACCCGCCGGCGCGGTGTTCGGTGACCGAGCAGTACTGGCCGATGGTTCCCCCAGGCGGTTGTCTCGTCGCGTTGGTGACGGACCTGATGGATCGCAGTCGAATCACCTCGGCCCGGCCCGAGGTGACCTTCCTGGCCCGCCCGTCGCAGTTGGCCGATCTGGGCGAGAATGATGTCGTACTCGTCGATCTCGGTCGGCGCGGCGTCATCGATGCAGTCGCTGGTTGCCGGGCCCGCACGATCGGCTTCGTGGCTCACGTCGAGGAGGCCACCGCGGCGGCGGCCACGGCCGCAGGCGTTCATGAGGTGCTTGCCCGATCGGTCTTTTTCCGTCGGTTGGCATCGCCGACCTGAGCCGTTTCCCGGCGGGATCATTCGCGGATTCGATGGCGCTGAGCGGGGATTTGGCGGAAAGACCTAAGGTGGCATTCATGCTGAAGCTGGTGACCGCGCTCGTGAAGCCCTTCAGGCTCGACGACGTCAAGGACGCGTTGAAGGCCGCCGGGGTACGGGGAATGACGGTGACCGAGGTGCAGGGGTTCGGCCGTCAGGGTGGCCATACCGAGGTGTATCGGGGAGCGGAATACGCGGTTGACTTCCAGCCCAAAGTCCGGGTCGAGGTGCTGTGCGAGGCCGACACAGCAGACCGGGTGGCCGACGTGATGGTCACCGCCGGGCGTACCGGCAAGATCGGCGATGGCAAGGTGTGGATTACCGATGTTGAGATCGCCATCCGCATTCGCACGAGCGAACGCGACGTCGACGCGGTCTGAACCCGCGACGCGACATCAGATGCCGTTCAGTCAACCTGTGGCTCCACGCGCCACCCGCTCTACCATCGCCATCGGCATCGTTGGTGGCGCCCCGCCACCGTGGCTGAAGTGGAGGGGGTCTCGTGGCGCAATTGGTCCGTGAGGACATCCTCCAGGACGAATCCCTTGGTGGGCTGGCGTTCTGCCAGGCCTACACCACTCGGATCGACCATTGGTTACGTCAGCTCTATCTGAGCGCCACCGGCGCACCAGAAGGGGTTGCTCTGGTTGCAGTGGGCGGATTTGGGCGCCAGGAACTGTGTCCCCATTCCGATCTCGATCTGCTCTTGCTGCACGACCAGCGGGTCGACGTGGCCGCTATCGCCGAGCGCTTGTGGTACCCGATCTGGGACAGCGGGTTGAAGCTCGGCCACGCCACGCCGACGGTGAAGGAGGCCTTGCGCCTCGCCGACGAGGAACTCGACTGCGCAACCGCTTATCTCGACACTCGTTTGATCGCCGGTGACCCGTCGCTGGCCGAGGAGCTCCTGCGTCACGCACGGGCCCAATGGCGCAGGGGTGCGTCGCGCTGGTTGCCGGACCTGCGCGATGCCTTGCAGCAACGCACGGTTACGCCCGGCGAGGTGGCGTTCGTGCTTGAACCGGACATCAAGCTGGGGCGGGGGGGCCTGCGCGACTCCCACGTGTTGCGCTGGTTGGAGGCGCTCGAACCCTCTCTGTTGCAGCCCGATCAAACGGCCTATGACCAGGCTTGTAGCGTGCTGCTCGACGTTCGGGTGGCGCTGCACCGCCGCCTGCTACGACCCAGTGATGTGCTGCTCTTGCAGGATCAGGACGCCGTGGCGGCCACGCTCGGCTATCACGACGCCGATGCGCTCATGGCTGCGCTCGCCGGGGCGGCGAGGGCCATCGAGTGGCTCACCGATGACGCCTTCGACCGGGTCTCGCTCAGTGGTTCACGCTTGCGGCGCCGCCCGCGCGAGCAGCGACTGGGCAACGCGGTCACGTTGCGCGACGGCCAGGTCCACCTCGATGCGCCCGCCAGCACCGAACCGGCGGAGTTCGCCGCGCAGCTACTCGACGTGGCGTTGGCCGCGGCCCACCACGAGTTGCGCATCGCCCGGGCCACCTTGGAGCTACTCGCTGGATCGGCCACGGCGTTTCCTGATCCGTGGCCGGAGGAAATCCGCACCCGGTTCGTTGAGCTGCTGCGTTGCGGCCCACCGATGATCCCGGTGGTTGAGAGCCTCGATCATTGGGGCCTGTTTGTCACCGTGGTCCCCGAGTGGGCACCGTGTCGTAGCCGCCCGCAGCGCAACGCCTATCACCGCTTCACGGTGGACCGACATCTGTGCGAAGCCGCGGCCGGTGCCGCGCACCTCGTGGCCAGGGTCGACCGTCCTGACCTCCTGGTGATCGGGGCGCTCCTGCACGACATCGGCAAGGGCTACCCCGAACACGACCACACCGTGATCGGCATCGAGCTCGTGCGGACCATTGCGGCGCGCATGGGATTCAACCCCACCGATACGGCCGCGTTGGTCGACATGGTGCGCTTACACCTTTTGTTACCCGACGTAGCCACACGACGCGACCTTTCCGATGACGCCACCATCATGGCGGTGGCGGCCACGGTTGGTACCTCGTCCACCCTGCGTCTGCTGCACGGCTTGACCGAGGCCGACTCGATCGCCACCGGACCGGCTGCGTGGGGCGAATGGAAGGCGGGACTGGTCCGCGAGTTGGTGGACAAAACGGCTCACGTGCTCGGAGGCGGGGCGATCAGCGATGCCATCGCCACCCAGTTCCCGACCGCAGAACAGCTACGGCAGATGCGGGCGAAGCACTACGGGGTGCGGGCCGAAGGCCACACCCTTACCGTCGTTGACGCCGATCGCCCCGGGTTGTTCTCCAAGGTGGCGGGGGTGCTGTCCCTCTCGGGGCTCGACGTGCTCGCGGCGGAAGCTTTCTCCGATGACGACGGCTCGGCGTTGTGTACCTTCCGGGTCGAGTCGCAGTTCGAGGTGGACCCGCCGTGGCCTCGAATCCGGGCCGAACTCGACAAGGCCTTGTCTGGTCAGCTGGCTTTGCGAGCCCGACTGGCCGAACGGGCCCGGACATACAGCCGTCGTCGTCCCCGTCAGGCGCGTGCTTGGGCACCGTTCGATAACAAGATCATCTTCGACAACGACGCCTCGGCCGCCTCGACGGTGCTCGAAGTGCGAGCCCTGGACGCGATCGGCCTCCTCTATCGGATCACCACGGCCATGGCCGAACTCGACCTCGACATCCGTTCGGCCAAAGTGCAGACCTTGGGCGATCACGTCGTCGACGCGTTCTATGTGCGCGGGTCCGATGGCGCCAAGATCGTGGACCCCGCCTATCTCGCCGAGGTCGAGCGGGCGTTGACCTATGCCATCGTCGGCGGTCTGTAACGGCAACCCGGCCCGGCGTGCGGCCAGTACGTTGGCATTGTATGGAACGTGTCACCGCCCAAAACCTGATCCGCTGGAGCGAAGCGCTGGCGGGTGTGGCGCGCACCGGGTTGGCGTTCACCGAGAGCCTCTACGAACGGGAACGGTTCGAGGAGATCCTGGCTATTGCCGGCGATATCGGAGCGCACTGCGAGCACGATGTGGATCCCCACCAGCGGGTGGCGGAGTGGATGCGGATGGTCGGCCAGGGTAGCGCCGGGTATGTCACCCCGAAGGTTGCCGTTGGGGCGGTGGTCGGAAACGCCGCGGGCGAACTGCTTTTGATCCAGCGCTCCGATTCCGGGGCCTGGCTTTACCCAACTGGTTGGGCGGACATCGGGTACTCGCCGGCCGAGGTCGCGGTGAAGGAGGTCCGGGAGGAGACGGGCATCATCTGCAAAGTGCGCGGCCTGATGGGGGTCCTGGACGGAATGCGTCGAGGGTTCACCCGGGTTCCGCTCTACTCCGTGGTGTTCGTCTGTGAGGCGGTGGGGGGCACCCTCGCTCGGCACCCCCTCGAGACGCTGGACGCGGGGTTCTTTCCCGCAGATCGCCTGCCCGAACCCTTGGCCGGGAGCGCCAACCTGTGGGACCTCGTGTTCAAGGCCATCAGGGGCGATCCCTTCGAGGTGGTTTTCGACGAGCCGCGCTCCGAGGTGTGGCTGCCACCGGCGCGCTGAGCAGACCTTGAGCCGACGGGCTGTGCGCTATTCCTCGGTCCGTTCGCGCAGGAATTGTTCGACCTCTTCGACGAGGCCAGCCGGGTCACTCATCTCGTCGTAGCGCTGCTCCAGCTTGCCTACGAGCTCCGCGGTGTCCTCGTCGCTTGACACGAGCTTGTTGACCTGGCGCTCATAGGCCGCGGTGGCGATCTGCAGGTCCGTCGTCGGAAGGCCGAAGTCGAGGAGGTTGGCCAGTTTGTCCACCAAGGCGAGGGCGGCTTTGGGGGAGGGCGAACCGTGCACGTAGCTGGGCACCGCGGCCCACAACGAACCCGACGGTATGCCGGCGCTGTGCAACACGTTTTGCAATACGCCAACGATGCCGGTCGGACCTTCGTAGCTGGACGGCTCAAAGTGGTACCGCTCCGACAGATCAGCGTTGGCGCTGCTGCCGAAGACGTCCACCGGACGTGAGTGGGGGACGTCGGAGATCAGCGCGCCGAAGGTGAACGCCGTGGACACGTCGTACTGCTCGACGACGTCGACGACCTGGCGACAGAACGTGCGCCACATGAGCGCCGGTTCGGTGCCATCGAGGAGGATCACATCACCGAGGTCGGGCACACACGCCGACAGGAAGCGGTTACGAGGCCACGTGATAGACCGCTTGGCGTCCTCGTCGAGTGCGACGTGGGGCCGGTGGGTGGTGAAGTCGAAGAATTCCTCCGCTTCGATCATGGCAAAGGGTCGTGCCCGCCACCGTTCCGCGAGGAAGCGCACGGCGGTCGTGGCCGCATCGCCAGCATCGTTCCAGCCCTCGAACGCGGCGATCAGCACCGGCCGCTGCAACTGTGGTCGGTCCAACCAGCGAAGAGACTCCATCGGCCCCTCAGCCTATCGTCAGGGGCCGGGCTGGGTCTGCTCGGCTTGCGCCGCGGGTAGCTTGGCTGACCATGCAGATCGTCGAAGCCACCACCGTCACCGTCGAGTTGGTGCACGCCTTCGCCACGCTGATTCCGCAGCTGTCCTCGTCCAACCCTCCGCCAACGGCTCAGGATCTGGCCGAAATCATCGCCGCGCCCGCGACCCAACTACTGCTGGCCCTCGACGGGGACGCAACCGTGCTTGGCGCGCTGACCCTGGCCGTGTTTCGCATTCCCACCGGCGTGCGGGCCTGGATCGAAGACGTTGTGGTCGATGAGGCGACGCGTGGACGCGGGGTGGGCGAAGCACTCAACCGAGAGGCCCTCGCACGAGCCCGGGCCAGTGGTGCCACCACGGTCGAACTCACGTCGCGACCCAGCCGGGAAGCGGCCAACCGCCTCTATCAGCGTCTCGGGTTCGAATTACGTGCCACCAACGTCTACCGGATCAACCTCGACCGGGCGTAAAGGGCCCTGAAACATTTAGCGGCAGTTCGTGAGGCGGCTTTTCGTCATCTGCGGTAGCTTGCCCGAGTTCATTCGACCGTTGGGGATGGAAATGTCTGATTTCAAAGTCTTGGTTCCTCTCGATGGGGATGAGGTGTCCGAAGACGCCCTCTTGGTGTTGCCGATGCTTCGCACCATCGGGTTCTCGCAGCTGGTCTTCATCAGCGTGGACAGCCCCAAGAACCTCAAGACGAGGACGGCCAAGGCCTTTGCTGATTACCTTGCCGTCCACTCGGGCAATGCCGAAGCTGCCGGTTGGCAAGTCGAGACCGTGATCGCCGAAGGCGATGCGGCGGACATCATCCTGGCGGCCGCGGCGCGGACCGATGTCGACCTGATCCTGCTCGCCACCCATGGGCGGACCGGCCTAGAGCGCATCCGTCTGGGGAGCCTCTCGGACAAGCTCATCAAGAACGCCTTGTGTCCCCGCCTGGTGGTCGGTCCGAACGTCGACATCGACCTGGAGACCTACTCGCTCAAGCGGATCCTGGTCCCGGTGGACGGCTCGGCACTGTCCGAGATGTCGCTGCCAATCGCTCGACACCTGGCCAACCTCGTTGGAGCCGAGGTCGATCTGATCCAAGCCGTTTCCATCAGCTCGGGCATGGTCGCAGGCGATACCGGCGCTGGCGTTGACCTGATGCCCGGGGTACTCGATTCGGCGAACTCCTACCTCTCCCGGATCGCCGACGGGTTCCCAGGCGTGAAGGTC
This sequence comes from Ferrithrix thermotolerans DSM 19514, assembly GCA_945906305.1. Classification (GTDB taxonomy): domain Bacteria; phylum Actinomycetota; class Acidimicrobiia; order Acidimicrobiales; family CAIXPF01; genus CAIXPF01. The sequence continues at coordinate 28,140 of CAMDQT010000007.1, forward strand.
AACCCCAATGTGGTCGTCGGCAATGCCGCCGATAGCATCGTCGATCACCTTGATGCACACCCCGTCGATCTGGTGGTCATCGCCTCCCGTGGCCGCACCGGCCTTACCCGCTTTGCTTTGAGCAGTGTCACCGAGCGCATCTTGCAAGGCCCCGATCCGGTCTTGGTTTTTGAAGAGGGTGAAGACCGCAGTCGCCTGTTCAGCGCGGCTCGTTCGGCATAAGCGGCGACGAACCGACACCGATAAATGCTCAAGCGTCGTTTTAGAGCGCGCCACCTCGTGGCTTTCGGGACCATCGCCGTGGGGCTGTTGTTGGGATTGCTGGTCAGCGAACTCGTCAAGGCACGTGGCGTCCACGATCGTGCCCACGTCGAGTACGTCCAGGAAAAAGCACGGCGCCAAGCACAGGAGTCGGCTGCCGCCGTCGAAAAGCTGCTCGCTGATATGCAAAATACCGGCAATCGACTCCTCGAACAGCTGAATAGCGGCGAGGTCACTTCGGCGACGGCGGCAAAAACCACTTCGGCCCTTCTGGCGTCCCAACCGCACCTTTGGGGGGTCGGCGTCACCTACGACCGCCGCTTGCCAACAGCTCCAGCCGATCCGAACCACTACGCCACCCGCCCCGGCGGCATCATCAAGCCGGGCAAGATCACCTACAACTACGAAGATCCGGCGGAGTCGCGCGGTCATTGGTGGCGGCAGGCGATGGAGGTTGGCAACACCTGGGTCCCGCCCTACCTCGGTGGCACGACCAAGAAGATGGTCGCCGTGTACACCGGCCGGTTCTATGGCCCGGAAGGCCCAGCAGGAGGCGGTCCGGCTGGCGCGATCATCATCTCGATGCAGCTCGACACCCTGAATCGCAGCGTCGGTTGGTCCGAGCTCGGCTCATCTGGCTACGGGTTCGTATTCTCGCGCCGGGGTTCCTACCCGAGTCATCCCTCGGCCAATGAGAACGGCGGATTCGTTGCCCATCCGAACAAGGCCTATTGGCGCGGGGATGGCGTTCCGACCTTTGCCGAAGTCGTCGCCGCGAATGGAAACAGCGCCGCCGTCGCCATGCTCGATGGGCCTGACCTGGACCCTAAGGCGGTGTTCGACTACCACGATGAGATCACCAACGAGCCTGCCTGGCTGTTCCCCGCCCGTCTCCCGACGGCGGACTGGATGCTGGGGTTCGTGGCTATCAAGAGAATGCTGATCGCAGGCGATCGAGCTCACTTTCGCTTCAACGTTGGAATTTTCGTCGCCGCCTTGCTCATGGTGGCGTGTTTGATAGTCGGCGCGGCGCTGTTTGCACCGTCCGAATTGGTGAGGGTGTGGGCGATCGTCATGGTCATCACAATGGTGCCAGCCGTGACCATCGGTGGTACCTGGAGGATGCAAAAGATAGCAACAGCTGAGAGTCCGCTCGGCGATGTTGTTCACAAGCTCCGCGGCAATGAGGTCGAGTTGCTAACCGGTTTGGAACGACTGAGCGAGTCGATTGACGATTACTACAAATATGTGTCGACCGTATCGCTGGACCTCAAGCCGCACTCGGTGCTGGCAGGCGTGTTCTTGGATGCGATCGAACAAGGCGGGACCAGTGCTGAGCCTTGGCGGCTGTCAGGTACGATCTGGCAACGGTACGCTAACGGGGTTCCGGATGGTGAGACACCGGGGTTCGATTTCCCCGACGCCGTCGAAGAGCCGCAGTTCGAACCGTTCTATGACGTGCTAGACGGCGATACCAGAACTATCGCCTGGAGCTTTATCGCGGTGGTCCAGCCGGAGCGAGATCTCCGGTCTTACCCCTTCGACAAACTGACCTTACAGCTGCGAATGGTGCATCGGGATGCGTCCAAACCCATCGTGTTGATCCCCGATGTGGCGGAGTACAACTTGATTGTCCCCATCGCTCGACCAGGCCTGTCTCCGAAAATCTCGCCGCATGAATTTGAAATATCCGGAAGCGATTTCGGGTTCTCCACGACGAGCGTCAACTCGACCATGGGCATCCCGAATTTCGCCCGGCAGACCAACTTTCCCGAGCTCACCTACACCGTGCACATGAATCGCAAATTCGTCGAACCGTTTCTGTCCCAGATGTTCCCGGTGTTCGTGATCATGTTGCTGTTGTTCGTGGTGCACCTGATGGCCACCAGACCGGCGGAATTCTCCTTGGTGATGTCACCGCGGAAGATGCCGAAAGGGATGTCGGCCCGCTTGTGGGATGGGGAACACCCGACCGCTGGAGCCTGGGATGAGGAGAGCGCGTCGGAACCGGCCGGAGGCAACTACTACGTGCAGGCGACGCTGACCTCGGTGCTCGCGTTGATGTTCGTGACGATCCTCGCCCACAACAACCTGCGCGGGACCCTCGAAGCGAACGACATTGTCTACCTCGAAAACGGCTACTTCGTGCTGTACGTGGCGCTGCTGATGGTGGCGGTCAACTCATTGCTGTTCGGCACCGGCCACGGGGGGCGATTCGTGCATTGGCGCAAGAACCTGCTGCCAGAGGTGCTGTACTGGCCGTTGATCCTCACGATGGTCGCGGGGTCGACGCTGCTTACTTTCTACTGACCGGTGACCTACGCGCCCCGCGGACCTGCGGCTCGAGGGGTACTGGTCTCAGGTCGGCCGGAACAACGCCAGGGCATACCCGTCGTCACCGACTTCATCGAACACCAACTCGACCGGCATGCCAATCCATACGTCGTCGGGGTCGCATTCGACAATGTTCGTGGTGACGTGAGGACCCTCCGCTAGCTCCACGATCGCCACGACGTACGGTTCGTCGCCGGTGAACTTCGGGTGGGTAGGCCGACGGGCGATGCTAAAGGTGTGCACCGTGGCGGCGCCGCAAGCGTCTTCCCAACCCAGTTCGGCACTGCCGCAGTGCGGGCAGGCGGGCCGGGGATAGAAGGCGGCCTTATGGCACGCGCCGCAGCGTTGGATGAGGAATCTGCCCTCGGCGGTTGCCTCCCAGAACGGGCGAGTCACCACCGACGCTCGGCCGGGGCGAGGGTGGCTCATGGCTCAACTCCCAGTATCAGCGCGCATTCCTCGGACATGATCCCCCCGTTGCCGTTCACGAAGGCGAAGGACAAATCTTTCACCTGACGCTCACCACCGCGCTGCTGAACCTGACGCACTGCTTCGGTTACGTGGCTCATCCCACCCGCCAGTCCCGGCTGGGAGAAACTGAGCTGCCCGCCGTGCGTGTTGAGCGGGAAATCGCCGTTGAAGCGCAGGTCGTGTTCCTCCACGAAGCGACCTCCGCCACCGCGTACACAAAAGCCGGCCTCCTCCAAGGTGACCAGCACGGTGATGGTGTAACAGTCATAGAGCGAGGCGAGGCCTATCTGGTCGCGGGTCACCCCGGCCTGAGCGAACGCCCGGTCGGCCGCGGGCTTGATGGCGGTGTCCATCAGGCTGGGGGCATAGGTGATGGTCTTGTGCGTGGTGCACTCCCCGGCGCCGAGTAACCAGGCCTTGGGCCGGTCGAGCTTGCGGGCCAGTTCCGGGCTGACCACCACCAAGGCCGCGCCGCCGCCGGAGGGCATCACGATCTCCAAGAGGTGCAGCGGGTCTGCGACCATGGGGGAGTTCAACACATCGTCCACGGTGATGCGCTCGCCGTAGAACCAGGCATCGGGGTTGACACAGGCGTTGTCGCGTTGGTGCACGGCGATCTTGGCCAGCTGTTCGGGTGTGGCCCGATGTTCGTGCAGATAGCGCTGGGCGATCATGGCGTAGCCGATGTTGGCCCCGACGTTGCCGTACGGCACCTCGAACTCCGCCCAAGCGGAGGTGTCCTTACCGCCAACCCCGCCCGAGCCGCTGGGCCGTTTCGGTCCCGGCGCCTCGATACGACGCTGCCGCCGAGCGGCGGTCACACAAAGCACGGCGTTGGCCTGGCCCGCCGCGATGGCGGCGGCGGCCCGCCACACCATGGCGGCACCGGTGGCGCCGCCGAGATCCACCGTCGAGGCAAAGCTGCACCGGAGCCCCATCGACTCGATCAGGGTGGAGGGCACCAACATCGGTACCCCGGCCATGGGGTGAGCGACGAGTCCGTCGATGTCGGACAACTCGAGTCCCGCGTCGGCGATGGCCGCCAGCCCCACCTGAGTGAACAGGTCGATCGTGGACACGTTGTCAGTCCAACGGGTGGGTTTCAGTTCGGCGACCCCAACCACCGCGGCGGTACCGCGCACGCTCATCGCCCGCCGCCGAAGTCGATCAGTTCGAGCACGGCGCCGTCAGGATCTCGGAAGCAGCAGAAGCGGACGCTGGGGCCCATCTCCACCGGAGGAGACATGAACTCGATACCCTCGGCCCTTAGCCGCTCGTACTCGGCATCGATCCCGATCGTCCACAGGGCGATGCGCGCCATACCGACATGGTTCAACGTCGGTGGTGTGGTACCGGCGGTGGGCGGGGTGATCCATTCGATGAGGTCGATACGGGTGCCTCGCGGCTTTTCTGGTTCGAGCATCATCAGCACCGCTTTGGCCTGGCCATCGGTTGGCAGGCCGAGCCCGGTCAGCATGCTGGGCGAACCGCCGGTGCCCAATTCGGTCACAACCTTGAACCCGACCTTCTCGTAAAAGGCTCGAGATCGGTCGAGGTCGGTGCAGTTCACGTTGATATGGAATACGTCCTTGATGGCCATCGGACCCCCTTCGGCGCCAACTTACCCTGGGTTGAGCAGTCGCGGCCCCTCGTCAAGGTGCGTGGGCCGATTGCGCCTTCGCTGTCCTAGCCCCGTGCTAGGAACCTACCAATGGCTCAGATCAGCTGCGGGAACTGTGGAGAGCTGCATAGCGGCGCAGCAGAGGTGCGTCGCTGTTTCCTCGAACGGCCAGCCGCGCTGGCGCTCAACCCCGACCGGGAGGTCGATGGGGGCCGCTGGGAAGATCTGGATCGTTTCGCCGATCCCGAAGAGCCCGCTGGAGTCGATGAAGCGCCCCCGCCCAGCTTCAACCGCTCGGTGGGCCCGGTCCGACCGTCGGGTTGGCGTGGCCGCGGCCCTCGCACCACCACCGTCGGCCGGGCCTCGGGGCCAGCCTCCCAGGCCCATTTCCGCCCTGCGGTGCACTGGGCCGGTCCCGAAGCGTTGGGCCGCGGTCTGGTCCTCGCCGCGGGTACCGCCGCGTTCGGGCCATGGACGGAGGCCCCGGTATGGCCAATGGCTCTCGACGCAACGGGCAACCTCGCGGCGGATGCGCCGCTGGAGGAGTTGGCTCAGTGCTGGGCCCAGCGGCGTCGTTTTGTGGTGGAGTTGATCGTCGCCTCGGGTTCGGCGGTGATGGCGCCTCGGCCCAGCGACCCGTACCCGGTGATCGAACGCACCGAGCGCCCGCCGTGGGCCTTGGGCGTCGACTTCGAGTTCCGGGCCGAGCGACTCGGCGCGTTGTTGCGCCAGCACGCCGTGGATGGTCGCGATCCTGCCCAGGCAAGGTTTCACCCGGCCGAGGTGGCCGTCGCCCTCGGGGCCACCATCGCGGCTGTGCCGGGCGTGGACATTGTGCTGCCCGATGGTCGCCCTGCGGTCATCGACGGGGGGCCGCTGACCCCTCACGATCTGGACGAACCCTTGGTGGTGGTTCCCGCGGCGATGCTGGCGGCAGGGACGTTCGAGCCGCTCGGCTCGGCCCCTGCGGTCGCCGAACTGGCGGCGGACCAATGGGCTGCGGTGTCCCACGCTGGCGGTGGGGCGCGCATCATCGCCCCGGCCGGATCGGGCAAGACGCGGGTCCTGACCGAACGGGCCCGGCTGTTGCTTGCCTCTCGACGCGTGCCGGCCGAACTGGTGACGATGGTGGCGTTCAACGTGCGCGCCGCGGAGGAGATGCGGAGCCGCACCACCGACCTTGCACGGTTGCACATTCGTACCCTCAACAGCTTGGGCTTGGCGGTCATCAATGGCGGCGGGCCCTTTCTGGCCCGCGCTGATGGTCGGCGGCTAGAGACCATCAACGAGACCGAGGTGCGGCGCATCTTGGAGAAACTGGTTCGCTTCGGTCGGCGGGCCGGAACCGACCCGGCCGCGCCATGGCTCGAAGCGCTCTCCGCGGTTCGCCTCGGGCTACGCGACCCGGCCCGTGTCGAGGCGGATTTCGGTGGCGACGTCGACGGCCTGGTCGATGTGCTACCCCGCTACCGCGCCGAGTTGGCCCGCCAGGGCGTACTCGATTTCGACGAGCAAATCGTCGCCGCAGTCGAGCGTTTGGCGCAAGACCCGCAGGCCCGGCGCGTTGCGCAGCAGGCCTGTCGGGTGCTACTTGTCGACGAGTTCCAAGACCTCGCTCCCGCTCACCTGCTCCTCGTGCGGTTGCTGTCGGCGCCCACCTATGACTGCTTCGGGGTTGGTGACGACGATCAGACGATCTACGGCTATGTCGGGGCGTCGCCCGATTGGCTGGTGCGTTTCAATCGTTGGTTCCCCGGGGCTGCGGACCATCCGCTTGAGGTGAACTACCGCTGCGCGCCCGGCGTGGTGCAGGCCGCGGCCAACCTGTTGACTCGCAATGCCCAGCGGGTACCGAAAAGAATCCGTCCGGTGCCCGGTCGCGTGGCGCGGCCCGAAGACCTCTCCGTGGTCATGGCGAGCGACGTGGCGGGCCAGACCTGTGAGGTCGTGGCACAGCTCGTCAACGCCGGGGCCGCGCCGGGCGAACTGGCCGTGCTGACCCGGGTCAACGTCACCCTGCTGCCGGTGCAACTTCGCCTCGCCGCCGCTGGCATTGCTACCACTGCACCGGTGGATGGCCAGTTGCTGACCCGTTCGGGAGTGCGCGCCGCGTTGGCATGGCTCGCGCTCGCGGTGTCAGGCGGTCGGGCAGGGGCACCGCTCGGGGCGGGATGGATTGCGGATGCGGTACGGCGGCCGCCCCGCGGCTTGTCACCCCGCCTGGTGGAATGGATGGACGAGCAACGCAGCCTCGACGGTCTGCGTCGGCTGGCCACCCGGCTGAGTACCCCGAAAGATGCGGACAAGGTCGAGGCGTTTGTCGCCGATGTGGCGTTGCTCGCGGCGCTGGTCGCCAGGGGCGCCGACACCGCTACCGTGCTGCGCGCCGTCGCTGCGCAGGTGGGACTTGGCGCGGCGATGGACACCCTTGACCGATCCCGCGGGGCCGTTGACCGCTCCGCCCACGGTGACGATCTGGCGGCGCTCGAAGCGGTGGCTCACCTGCACCCTGACCCGGCCGGGTTTGGGGCCTGGCTGAGCCAACAACTGAGCGAATCGGGGCGCGCCGCTCGACCGGACGGGGTTCAGCTCGCCACCGTGCATCGGGTCAAGGGCCGGGAATGGCCTTACGTGATCGTGCACGACGCCTCCTACGGTTTGCTGCCGCACCGGTTGGCGACTGACGTCGAGGAGGAACGCCGGGTATTCCACGTCGCGCTGACGAGATCGTCCCAACGCACGGTGGTGGTCGCCGACGCGGCTGCGCCGAGCCCGTTCCTGGCGGAGCTCGACGCTCCCGGGGAAGCACCGCCGCCACCTCCACCAAGCGAGTTGCGGCCCTTGTTGGGGGCTCACGGGCCGGTCACCAGCTCTGCTGCGCGGCGACCCTCGGCCTCTGGGACCGCAGGTCGTAGCGCGGCGACGGCCGCTGGCGCGCATCAGCCCACAGTCGACGCGTTGAAGGTGTGGCGCCGCGAGCGGGCCCGCAAAGACGCGGTGGCGGCCTATCTGGTGCTGGCGGACCGGGCGCTGGAGGACATTGCCCGCCGCCGGCCGACCAGCCTGGCCATGTTGGCGCAGTGCCACGGCATCGGGCCGACCAAGCTGGAGCGCTACGGCGACGAGTTGCTCGCCGTGGTGGACAGCCAGATTTGAGGGTAACCGGCCCCGGCGGCAGCGGACCGTCGAGGACCGTCGAGGGCGGCTCAAACGCCCCGTTGAGCGCCGCCGCCAATCAGCCGAGGCTGGGCCAGTACCGCCGATCGCCGAAGACGAGGCGGCCGGCTCGCCAGACGGCGAGGATCTCAATGGCCGCGATTCGGGCCGGATCGATGCGGGCCACCTCCCGGGGATCTTCGGCCAGGACCACCAGGTCGGCCGCTTCGCCGACCCTCGGCGCGCCGCCGACGAGGCCCAGCGCCGAATCGACGTCGATTCGTTCCGTCAGGCCCAGCGTTCGGGTCATCGCCGAAGCGACCTGATCGAGCGGGCGAGCCGCAACGACGGGAGCGTCCGATGATCCCAGGAGCACCACTCCCGCATCGAGCGCGCTACGAAGTCGGTACAGCCAGCCCAATTCGGTCTCGCTTAGCTCACGGCGGTACTTGGCTGCCCGATGGGTGACGAAACCAGGCTGGGTCACCACGGTGACCTTCCGGCGGGCCAGTTCGGCGAGCTGTTCGGGTAGGCAGAGGCCGAGGTGCTCGATTCGGTCACCGATACCGATGCCCCCATCGAGTGCGGCCTGAACTTCATCGACATCAACGGCATGCACCGCCGCCGGAAACCCGGCTTGGTGGGCCGTGTCAACGAGGTGGCGCAGCGCGGCGAGTCCGCAGTCCGGGGGCATGATCTTTGCGGGCCCAACTTCGACAGAACCGATATGGCTACCGAAGCTCAGCCCCGGCAAGGAGTGCGCCGCCACCATGGCCGTCACGTGTATGGGAAGACGGAACCGGTCGAGCAATTCGAGGGTCACTATGTCGTTGGTATGGGTGGCGTCGGTGACCGCGGTAATGCCGGCCGCGACGAGCTGCGCCCCGATCTCGGCGACGGCATCGGCCAACTCCTCCTGGGGAATCGGGTCGGGCGGGCCGGTCATCTCGGCGGCCCGATTGCGCAACCGAAGGTGGCCGGTGCGGTGATGAAGGACGAGCGGTCGCCCGGCGGTGAACCGGTCGAGTTCATCCACGGTGGGCAGGCGTTGTTCGATGAGGTCGGTCTCCTCGATGCCCCAGGCGCGCAGCCAGCGACCCTGCGGCGTGCGGCGCGCCGCCTCGGCGAGGGTGTCGCCGACCTCCATGAGGGACCGGGCGGTGCTCAGATCGACGGACCGGAGCGCCGCGGCGGCTGCCAGTAGATGCAGATGGTGATCGGTGAACGCCGCCCCGATAACCGCCCCCGGCGGCAGGTCGATGCCGTCGTCGGCCCGGGGGAACAGCGAGATGGCGAGCCCGTCTGCTACCACTACGCCGGTGGGCGCGTCGGCCCTGTCATCGGTCGGGCCCAGGCCGAGGCAAGGCCCGCGCAGGCTGAATCGGGCGCTCAGCCCAAGCGCTCCTCGACCAGGGGCACCAAGTCGCGACGCACCAGTTTGCCAGTAGAGGTTCGGGGCAGCTCCTCGAAGATGAGGATCTCCTCGGGGCGCTTGAAGCTGGCGAGGTGGTCGCGGGCGTAGGCGGCAATGACGTCAGTTCCGACTCCGGGGCGCAACACCACTGCGGCCACGACACGCTCGCCCCAGGTCTCATCGGGCAGGCCGACCACGGCAGCTTCGATGACGTCAGGGTGCTCATAGAGCACGGCCTCGACCTCTTCGGGGGCGATGTTCTCGCCGCCTCGGATGATCATGTCTCCCGAACGACCGGACAGGAACAGGTAGCCCTCTTCGTCGAGATACCCGAGGTCGCCGGTATGCACCCAGCCTGACCCGTCCACGGTGACCCGGGTCTTTTCTGGGTTGCCCCAGTAGCCGTCCATGGACCGGAAGGTCCGCAACCAGACCTCGCCCGGGGTGTTGACCGGGACGAGGTTGTCGCTCTCGTCGCAAATCTGGACCTCGACGTCGTCGAGCACCTTACCCACCGAACGGAGGCGTCGGAGCTTGACTTCTTGTTCCTCGGCGCTGCCTTCCCAGATGCGATGGTCGTCGGGATCCAGTACCGCCACCGTGGCGGTGGTCTCGGTTTGGCCGTAGGACTGGGAGAAGGCCACGGTGTGCGGGAAGACATCGATGGCGCGGCGGATGACCGATGGTGGCATGGGGGCGGCGCCGTAGGTGACGCCTTGGAGGCAGGACAGGTCGGTATCGCTCAGGGCCGGGTCATCGAGCAGACGGGCCAGCATCGTGGGCACCAGGAAGGCGTGGGTGATCTGGTGACGCCCGACCGCGGCAAGCCAGGTGGCGCCTTCGAACTGCGAGAGCATCACCACGACCCGACCGGAGTACAGCGCGATCAAGGTGGAGGTCAACCCGGCGACGTGGTACAGCGGGGCCGCGAGGAGCGTACGACCATGGTCCTCGCCGTCGGCGCACTCGTTGGTGCCCATGATGTAGCCGGTGATCGCCCCGTGCTTGAGCATCACGCCCTTGGGCATCGACGTGGTGCCCGAGGTGTACAGCAGGGTGCACAACGAATTGTCTTCGACGTCCTCGATGAGCTCGTAGGGCTCTGCGGCATCGCGGCGCGGCGGGTAATCGCCGTCGAAGAGCAGCACGTGTTCGAGGCTGGCGGGCCGTACCGAGTCGATCAACGCGGAGTAGCGGGATTCCGCCACCAGCACTTTGGTGCCCGAATCGGTGATCAGGTGGGCCGCCTCGTCCTTGCCGGCCCGGTAGTTCATGGGTACCACGGTGGCGCCGAGGGCAAGCGCACCGAATACCACCTCAAGGAAGGCGACCCGGTTGGTGCCGAGGATGCCCACCCGGTCGCCCGCGGTGACACCGAGGCTGGACAGCAACCCTGCGGTCTGCGAGATCGCCGCTCGAAGTTCACCGTAGGACACCTCGGTCCCGTCAACGTCGATCACGGCCGTCTGGTCGAAGCAGATCATGGAGGGCAGGTCGATGAGCATGGCGACATTCACCCGGCGAACGATATCCACCCTGCGACACATGGCATAGCCTTGAGTGCTTTTCAGACCATTTGATGAGTATTCAGTCCTCCGGCAGGGTTAGGCTCGAGGTGCATGGTGCCGCCGGCACGACGCAGCGAGCCGCCTTTCGAGGGCGAGACCCTGCCCTAAAGGCAGTTCGGCCGCGGCCCGCAGGGCACGTTTGGCCGCCTGGAGTAGGACCGGGTCGAGTCCGGCCCAGGCGAGGGCCTGGCGGCGGGCGGCGGCATCAACTGTGTCCGGCTCCTCGACGATGTGGTGGATGAGGCCGCGGCGCCGAGCGTCAACAGCGCGGAGGTTGTCTGCGGTGAGCACTACCGGTAGTGCCCCCGTCGGGCCGATGGCCTTGGTGAGGCTCTGGGTGCCGCCTGCGGCGGGCAGCATGGCCAGGCGGGTTTCGGGCAGGCCCACCACCGTGTCGGGGGCGGCCAGGCGTATATCGCACAGCAGGGCCATTTCTAGGCCCGCGGCCAGCGAGTAGCCGTGCAAGGCTACGACCACCGGTTGGCGCAAGGACCACAGCGGGCCCCAGGGGTCACGGTCCCAACGGATGCGCCGGGCCTCGAAAACCGAAGTGGCCGAACCGAACTCGCTCAGGTCAGCACCGGCGGAGAAATGGCGACCCTTCGCCGCGAGTACCACGGCGCGGACATCGGGATGGTCGCGCGCTGCGAGGACGGCCTCGATCAGCGCGTCGCGCACCGCCACGCTGACAAGGTTCAAGGTTTCCGGCCGGTTCAGGGTGATGGTGGCGACCGCGTCGTCAACCTCGAAAAGGACCTCGTCGTTCATGGCGATCGCTCCGTCTGGGAGTGGTCGCGAAGCAACGGAGTCCGCAGCACGGCGCAGCCGTCCGCCACGACGGTGCGAAGGGCGGCCCAGGTGGCCCAGCTTTCCAACTCTTGCCCGCTGGTCCGGTCTTCTGTGCTGGCCCGGCCCCCGAGACGGGCCTCGCCTAGAACATGGGCCACCACCCCGACCAGCGGTGCCACCGCCTGTTCAAGCGAACACTCGATGCGCCAGGGGCCCGGCCCGCCCCCTCGGCGACGGATTAGAGCCCCGAGCAGGGCCAGAAGTACTTCGAGGCCGGCCAGCGGGTCGGCATAGGGCACTGGCGTCGGCCGCGGTGCAGAGCGGGCCATTTCGGCTTCGCCGGTGATGCCAGTGGGAAAGGCGAGTCCGGACGTGGCGTGCACTCCGCCGCCGTAGGCCACCCAGTCGGCGTGAGCGCCGAGCGGGCTAAACGCGGTCAGCGAGAGGTCGATCAGCCCCGGGCGCCACGACGCCAGCCGGTCGACTGCGATGTCGAGATTGGGGCGCACCCGTGGACTGAAGCTGTCGACCACGATGTCGGCGGAGTTCACCAGCTCCCTGAACTGTTCATGGTCCGAGGGGAGTCGAAGGTCGAGTTCAGCGTGGGTCTTGCCGTGGTTGAGGGCCACGAAAAGGCAACCGTCGCCGGGACCCGCCGTGGCTGGCCGCGGACTGTTGCGGAACCCGTCGCGTCGGCACGCGGCTTCGATTTTGATCACGTCCGCGCCGAGGGTGGCCGCCAACCACGTGGCCAAAGGACCGGCCCACATGGCGGTCAGATCGATGATTCGAACCCCTTCGAGTGGTCGGTCGGGGCTGCTTGCCGCGGGCCGGGGTACGTCGACGTGGTGCCCAGGACCGCTTTGCTTTCCTGCGGTCACCCGTCGAGCGCTCGGCTCGCTCGAAGTTGCCGCGGTACCCAGGCGGTAGGGCGTTACCGCCAGGCGCCATTCCTGGGCCCGGCAGGCGAGATGCTCGGCATCGGGCGGCGACGCGCCGGCGCTCACTTCGTCGGCCAGGACGGCTTGCAGCGTGGTCCAAGTTGAGGCGTCGTCGGGCCCGATGTCGACCATCACCCAACCGCCACCAGGGGCTGCGACGGGCTCGGCCGCCGCCACGGGTGGAGGGAGGTGGTTGGCCGCGGCGATCACGTAGGGCAGCAGCAGGTGGGCATCGAGCAGGTCGTGGTCGACCTGGAAACGTGCCGGGTTGTCCAACGCGTCGAGCCCGACGAGTTTGTTGACCAGACCAACGATCGAGCCCGCCAGGTGGGCGGCTCGGGCCCGTGTCCCCGGTGGTAGGGATCGGTCCGGAAAGGGCGGGGAAGGGTGGACCGATCCCCCCGACCGGGCCGTCATCGCCCGGCGAAGTCGGCGGGCCGTTTGGCGAAGAACGCCGCCAGCCCTTCGGCTCGGTCTGCGGAGGTGGCCAACAGCGTGTTCAAATCGCCCTCGAGGCGAAGGCCGTCGCGCAACGGCAACTCGGCGCCTCGGTGCACCGCCTCCTTGGCGTATTCCAGGGCCAACGGGCCGAGGCCACAGAGTCGGTTCGCCAGTGCGGCGCAGTGGACTTGGAGCGCGTTGGGGTCCTCGAGCACGGACCAAACCAGCCCGGCCGCTTCGGCGGCCGAGGCGGTGAGTTCCTCCCCTGAGAGCATCATCGCCGTCGCCCGAGCGACGCCCACGGCCCGCGCCAGGCGCTGGGTGCCGCCCCAGCAGGGCAGGCCCCGACCGACGGCGACATCATCGAGGGCAAAGCGTGCCGATGATGTGGCCACGACGATGTCGCAGGCAAGCACCAACTCCAAGCCAACGGACCGGCAGTCGCCCTGCACCGCGGCAATAACCGGCACCCGGATGCGAGCGATCGCGGCGGCAGGGTCCTCGCCCAGTCCCAATGGATCGAGCTGGGGGTCTGGGCCGGTACAAAAATCAGGGCCGAGGGAGGTGAGAACCACCACCCTTACGGCCCGATCTTCGGTGATCTCGTGCGCAGCCGCGGCCACCGCAGAGGCGGTGAGGGCATTGAGGGTCCCTCCGGGGAGGCGCAGAATTACCTGCGCGCCGTTCTGGAGTCGCTCCTGGCCCAACCGTGCAGGCTGCACCGTTGCGCCTCAGTCAGCCGACTTGGTTTGCTTGGGCTGGACCTGTGCCATCTCGGCTCCGTTCACCTTGAGCGCTCCTGCGCCCGGCTTGGTGACGAGCACCTCGATGCCACTCACCTCGTCGGTGTAGCGCTTGCCGACCTGCAGTGCGCCGCTCCCGGCGGGATCGAATTCGATCGTCGCGTCTCCACCCTTGGTGACGACCACCTCGGCGGAACCGGTCTCGAACTTCAGGCGTTCCCCGGCCTTCGTGGGCATGAGTGACCTCCTTCACACAATATGACGAGGGGGGACAATAACCCACCTGCCGCTCCAGGCAGTATTCGGCGGTGACAGGGGCAAGGCCACGGCAGCGGTGATGTCCGGCACGAGGGGGGACGGCTAGCCTCGCCCCCATGCTGGCGAAGGTGTCTCGTCTTTGGACTGATCACGCTGGCCGGTTCATCCGTTACGGCGGGGTGTCGGTATTCAACGTGCTGTTCGGACAGTCGTTGCTGGCGTGGTTCATCGTGATCGGGATGCATGCGGCGTTGGCAAATCTCGCGGCGGTGGCCATCGGCACCGTGCCCGCCTACCTGCTGGCCCGTAGGTACGTGTGGAAAAAGTCCGGCCGGCATTCCATCCGGCGCGAGGTGCTGCCGTTCTGGGTCCTCAACTTCGTGGGTCTGCTGCTCTCCACCGCGTCCACCTCGCTGGCACATGAGCTGTGGGGTTCCAAGGTTCTGGTCATCAGCGCCGCCTCGCTGCTGGCGTGGTTCGCCGTGTGGGTTGCCAAGTACGTGCTGCTCGACCGGGCCATATTCAAAGTGGATGCCAACGAGACCGCAGGCCCACTCGCAGCCTGAGTGAACCCGGCCCCCTTGAGGCCATCTCTACCAGTGTCCGGGCGATACGGTGCAGGCCATGTCGAGCCTGCCACTGTCCCCTGATGAACTGCTGTCCACCACCCGTGCGGTGCGCAAGCGGCTCGATTTCGACCGGCCGGTGCCCCTCGAGCTGATCGCGCAATGCGTTGGGCTGGCTCAGCAGGCACCTACCGGTTCAAACCTGCAGGGCTGGCATTTCATGGTGGTCACCGATCCGGCCAAGAAGAAGGCCATCGGTGAGCTCTATTCGAGAGCCTTTGTGGGCTACCGAACCTCGCCGATGTATGCCGGGGCGCTCACCCTCGGCGACCCTGACCGCGATGCACAGCAATCCCGGGTGGCGTCCTCCGCGGAGTTTCTCGCCGAGCGGATGGGTGATGCCCCCGCGCTCGTGTTGCCCTGCATCACCGGGCGGGCTTCGGGGGCGAATGCGGCGGGGTTGCTCGGGGCTATCCTGCCCGCAGCCTGGAGCTTCATGTTGGCGGCGCGGGCTCGCGGCCTCGGTACCTGCTGGACCACCCTTCACCTTCGCTTCGAACAGGAAGCAGCGGACATCTTGGGTATCCCCTTCGACCAGGTCAGCCAGGCGCTGCTCACCCCGGTGGCCTATACCAAGGGGACTGACTTCAAGGCGGCGTTGCGCCCTGATCCGATGTCGATCATCCACGTCGACACCTGGTGAGCACGCTGCCCGCTGAGCTACGCCGTCGGGCCGAAGCGGCGCGCGGGTTCCTGCCCGCAGAGGAGGGTTTGGCCCTGCACCAGGCGGCGCGGACGTTGCCGCTCGAGGTGCCTGGTCCCCTGCTGGAAGTGGGCAGCTATTGCGGCAAGTCTGCGCTCTATCTCGCCGACGCGGCCCGTCAGCAGGGTCGGGTGCTGTTCTGCGTCGACCACCACCGCGGGTCCGAGGAGAACCAGCCGGGATGGCCATGGCACGAGCCGGACCTGGTCGACGCAGCGGTGGGTCGCCTGGACACGTTGCCGCATTTCCGTCAGACGGTGCATGCCGCCGGCCTGGAGGAGGTTGTGGTGGCGGTCGTGGGGGACTCGGCCACGGTGGCCCGTTGGTGGTCGACGCCTTTGGCTTTCGTCTTCATCGATGGCGGTCACGGTGAACAACCTGCGCACCGCGATTACGAGTGCTGGGCGCCGCTTGTCGCACCGGGGGGTCGGCTGGCCATCCACGACGTGTTCCCCGATCCGGCCGATGGGGGAAGGCCTCCGTTCGAGATCTACCAGCGGGCCCTGGCGAGCGGGGCCTTTTCGGAGGTGGTGGGATGTGGCTCGTTACGGGTCTTGCAACGGCTCGACGCGCCGCTTGCGGATACCACGCGTCGTCCGAGCCCAGGAAAAGACTCTGCTTGATCTGCTTGATCTGCTTGATCTGCTTGATCTGCCTGATCAGCCTGATCAGCCGAACTTCACGCCGCAGTTCTGCTCGCTGTAGGCACGAAGGTTTGCCACTGAGGTGGTGAAGCCCCCCGACTGAGTCGAGGTCACGCGGCCGATCAGTTCCAGTGTGGCCTTTTGCATTTCCGCGGCTGCCGCGACGTCGGTCTTTGCGGCGGCATTCAGCGTGGCGATTTTGGTCAGTAGCGGGGTGAGTTCCTCAAGGGTGCCCGCCAGGCTGGCGATATCGGCCTTGATTTCCTGAGGCGCGAGGGCGAGGGCCTCGGTGAGGAGGGAGGCTGCGTCGGGTAGTTGCTGCAGTGCGCTGCCGAGGTTGGCGATGGAGGGCCCCAAACCGAATTTTTGCGCCGCTTCGCTGATCTTGCGGCAGAAGGGATCGTTCGCCATGAGCGCGCTTGGGGTGACGGACAGGCTGCTGGTCGTGCTCGGAGCGATAACTCGCTCGCCCTCTGCGTCGGCGGAACCGCCGCAGGCTCCCAGTAGCCATCCTGTGCTCAACAGCACCGAGAGCAGGGTGACACGGCGATGGTGCTTGGCCATGGCGTCAGGTTAGGTCGCTGCGGCCAGCTAGCGATCTGGACCCTCAGCCAAACCGATGCTGCGTTTCGGCCCCGAGCGTGAATAGTTCGGCCGCAGGACCCGCGCCGAGGGCGTCGGCGGTGAGGATCACCGCCGCTGCGCTGTAGCTGGAGGATTCGCGGTCGGGAAAGGTGATGGCGCCGGGGTGGACCAGGCCCGTCAGATAACGGCCGGTGGTGGCATCGCGGTGGGCCAGGGTCCAGCGAAAGAACTCCTGCGCCAAGGTCGGCTCGCCGGCAGCGAGGTGGGCGAGGGCACATTCGCAGGTTTCCGCCGCGGTGACCCACGGCTGGTCGGCGACGCAACGCACTCCCCGCCCGGGCAGCACGAAACGATCGCGATCCTGGCGCAAACGTTGGCGTGCTGTGTCGAGCTCAAGAGCATTGACGAGCACGGGGTAATACCAGTCCATGGCCCAGCGGTGCTTGGGGGCGAAGGCGCCGGGGTGGTGGCGGATCACGTCGATGAGGCGGTCGAGTGCCGCCTGCCAGCGGGGACGTTCCACCCCGATCTCGGCCGCAAGCCCTAAACCGCAGCGAAGGCTGAGACTGATCGACGAGTTACCGGTCAGCAGCGCGAAGGGCCACGGTGTGCCGTCGCCTTGCCGGGCCCAGAGGATCTCACCCCGCGGGGTCTGCAGGTCCACAACGAAGTCGAGCGCGGCGTCGACCATGGGCCAGAACGTGTCGAGGAGGCCACGATCGCCGCTACAGCGGTACAAGAACCACAGACCGGTCGCGGGGTAGGCGCAACAGTTCGCGTCGAGCTTGTCTTCCTCGACCCCTTCGGCCCGGTAATAGCGGTGCCACGCGCCGTCGGGTCGTTGCCGCGCGTGCAACCACTCCAACGCCCGCGCCGCGCCTTGGTGGTGCCCGCCGGCCATGAGGGCCATGGCCGCCTCGGTGTGGTTCCATGGGTCGGCGTGACCGCCGGGGAACCATGGGATCATCCCGTTGGGTAGCTGCCAGTCCGCAATGCTCTCCACGGTGAGCTGCAGCTCCCTGGCGCTGATGGTGCCGGGCAGGTCACGCAGCCCCATCGGTGCTCCCCGATGTCGTGTTGTCGTGCCGGGCGTACACCACGACTGACTTGGCCATCAACCGAGTGAGAATACGGTCCGCCAGGTGGGTGACAAACGGTCGTCGGGCGATATCCCACACCAGCAGACGGTGATAGGCGCGGACCCAACGATGGTCCTCCCGGGCGATCCCGACGGCGCAGCGCAGCCACCAATACGGGGTGTGCAAGCCGTGGGCGGCGCCCAAGCCAAACGGCTCGAAACCGGCTGAGCGCAGCCGGTTTCGGAGTTCCACTGCGGTGTACACGCGTACGTGACCATCCTTGA
Organism: Ferrithrix thermotolerans DSM 19514; assembly: GCA_945906305.1. Taxonomy (GTDB): domain Bacteria; phylum Actinomycetota; class Acidimicrobiia; order Acidimicrobiales; family CAIXPF01; genus CAIXPF01. Next base: position 46,058 of record CAMDQT010000007.1, read on the forward strand.
CGGCTGGGTAGTGGTAGTCCTCGGACAGCTTCCAGCACACGATCTCCGCCAGCCATCCCGGTACCGTCACCGCCAGGGTCCCACCGGGTCGCAGCACGCGGGCGAGTTCGCGCAGTGCGTCGACATCACGGTCGATGTGTTCGAGGACCTCGGAGGCGATGATCCGGTCGAAGGCCGCGGTGGCGAAGGGGAGTTGCAGGGCGGAGCCCTGCACGGAGGCGGCCATCGCTTCAGCAGGGCATTGGCCGGCTTGGGCCATGGCCGCAAAGGTGTTGTTGCACGCTTGGAGTTCGTCGCGGCCGAGGTCGACCGCAATCGCGGTGGCACCGCGACGAAACGCCTCGAAGGCGTGGCGGCCGAAGCCGGCGCCGAGATCGAGTAACCGGTCGCCCGGTTCGAGGCCCAGCCGATCGAAGTCGACCGTGAGCATCAGCGGCCGAGGCGTCCAAGGCGGGACCAGCCGTCATGGCGCTGGTCGGGCAACCCAGGGTGGCGCTTTTTGTCTTCGATCGTGCGCCGGTACTCCTCGACGGTGCGGGCGGCCATGATGGCCCAACTCCAGTTGTCGAGAACCCGTTGGCGCCCCCGGGCGCCCATGCCGGCGCGCAGCGCTGCGCCGCGTCCCAGCGTGGCCCGCAGTGCCTCGGCGAGCGCATCGCTATCGCCAGGCGCGACGAGCACGGCGGTGTCCCCGTCCTTTCCGACCACTTCGGGAATCGCCCCACCGGTGGTGGCGATCAGCGGTACCGCACAGCTTTGAGCCTCGATCGCGGGGAGGCTGAACCCCTCGTACAGCGAGGGCACCACCGCGACCTCGGCCTCGGCGTACAACTCGATGATGCGCGACTCGTCGACCCCGGTCACGAAGGAGACGGCGTCTTCCAAACCCAACTCGGCAATGGCCCGGTCGGAGGGCCCACCCGGCTTGCGGCGCCCGATGAGCACCAGATGGGCGTGCGGCAGGTCGACGCGAACCTTGGCCAAGGCCTCGAGCAGAAAGCGCAGTCCCTTGAGGGCGACATCGGCCGAGGCGGTAGTGATGATGCGGCCGGGGACAACGTCCACATCATGGAGGGGACGGAACAGCTGCACATTCACCCCGACCGGGATGACTTCAATCCGTTCGCCGGGGACCGCGAACTCAGCCTGGATGTCTCGGTGGGAGCTCTCTGACACGGTAATCACCCGCCGCATCCGGCGGGCGACGCGGACTTGCATTCGGGTGAAGCCGTGCCACCGTGCCTTGGAGATCCTCTCGTACCGGGTTCGTGCCGCTTGGAGTTCGAGCCGCTTGTCCACGGTTATGGGGTGGTGGATGGTGGCGATGACGGGCAGGCCGGCCCGCTCGATACCGAGCAGGCCGTAGCCGAGGCATTGGTTGTCGTGGACCACGTCGTAGGGAGGGCTGGCAGACCTCTGCCGCGCCGCAAGGTGGCGCCAGGCCCGCAGCGAGAATGACAACGGTTCGGGAAACGAGCCGCTCATGAACACCGCGGTCTCCACCCAATCCGGCCAACTCTTGAGCTCCCAGATGCCGGGCATGCGTAGCGGGTAGTGGTCGTTGTAGAGGTCGAGGCTGGCCAGCTTTATCAATGGCACGCGCTTGTCGAGGATCGGGTAAGGCTGGCCGCCCAGGACGTCGACGCAATGGCCGAGATCGGCGAGTGCTTTGGTGAGGTGTCTGGTGTACACGCCCTGGCCGCCGACGTGGGGTTTCCCCCGGTAGCAGAGGTAGGCGATGCGCAGGGGAGACTCAGACACGGGTGCTCACACTAGGGTCGACATCGGTTGTGGGCCGGAGGAAGCTCCTGGGGAGTTCGAAACGTGCGTGCGGTGGTGCAACGGGTGACTGAGGCGTCGGTCAGGGTCCACGGCGAGTTGGTCGGCGCCATCGGGGCCGGGCTGTGCGTGCTGGTGGGTGTCACCCATGGCGACACCAGCGCCGAGGCGATCAAGTTGGCCGCGAAGCTGTGGAACCTGCGGGTGATGGCGGACGAAGCGGGGGTCATGAACCGATCGGTGGCCGAAACCACCAAGGCGGTGCTGGTGGTCAGCCAGTTCACGCTGTACGGCAACACCGAACGTGGCCGACGTCCATCCTGGATCGACGCGGCCCGCCCCGAGGTGGCGGAGCCGCTGATCGACGAGTTGGTGGCGGAATTGGGGCGGCTAGGGGCCTTCGTCGCCACCGGCCGTTTCCGGACCGACATGGCCGTGTCGCTGACGAATGATGGTCCTGTCACCGTGCTGATCGACCTCTGAGCGTTGGCGCTTGTTCGTGCGCCGGTCAGGCGGTGCCAGGTCGACGCCGGGCCATGAGGTGCGCGACAAGCAACACCAGCAGACACGCGGCGAGTGCGGGCCACGGTCCGAAGCGCACCGACCAGGTAAACCCGGCGCGACGCCAAACGGTCTGGTGCAGCACCGCTGTTTCGCTAATGGCGGTGCGCTGCTGCACCGTTCCATCGGGCGAAACGACGGCCGAAAAGCCGGTGGGGGCGGCCTGGAGGACCCAACGGCCGGTTTCCAGCGCCCGTAGCTGCGACGAGGCCACCTGCTGGGATTGCACGATTGTCAGCCAGTAGCTCGACCCGTTCGTAGGGTTGAGAAGTACCTCGCCACCATGACTGATGGCGTCGCGGGCACGGCGCTCGAAGAACACCTCCCAGGAGATCACCACGCCCATCGTTCCGCGGCGTGTTTCGAGCACGGCGGGTTTGGTTCCGGGTACCGCGTCGCTGGGCACGAAGCGCGACACCGCCCCACCGGAGAGCAGATCCAAGCTGCGCCGAAACGGCACGTATTCACCGAAAGGCACGCGGCGCACCTTGTCGTAGCGGCTGATCGTGGAGCCATCGGGGGTGATCACCACCGATGCGTTGAAGAAACGCCCCGGGAACGATTCCACGATGCCAGCAATGACGGGCGCCTCGACCCTGCCCGCGAGTTCGATAAGTGAATGCTCCTCGGACGTGCCCGCCAACGGACCGGTCACGCTCACCACGTTCTCGGGCCACAGCACCAGGGCCACGGGCATTTCGACGGCCGCCGACGCGGCGAGATGCCGTTCGAACACCGCATCGGCGTCGGAGTACACCGCCCGCGTCCGTTGTGGTCCGCCGCCTTGGACCACGGCCACCTCAAGGGGACCGATGTCGTGTCCGTCGGGGGCCACCGCGGCCAGTGCGAGCAGGCCACCGATCACGGCGAGGCCGGCTGTAGCGGCCCGCCACTGGCGACCTACCGCTGCGGCGAGGGCCATGGCCGCGGTGGCGGTGGCCACGGTCAGCATGACGCTGCCGCCGATCCGGGACACCGGGGCCAGAGGCGAGCCCACCTGGCTCATGGCCAACGTTGAAAGCGGAACTCCACCGAAGGGCACCACGCTGCGGGCGAACTCGGCCCCGGCCAAAACGGCGGGAATCGCCAGGTAGGTGGCCGGTCGCCCTTCGGGAAGGGCCGCGGCGGCGAGGCCGACGAAGGCGGACAGCAACCCTGCCGTCACCACATAGCCCGGGACGGAGAAGTCCACGACCCACACCGTCGAGGGCACCAACCAGGCCAGGCCGGCGAGCCAACCCCACCAGAAGCGGCTCTGACGACTGGTGGCCGCGAACAATCCAGGGAACAGGGCGATGCCGATGATGGCCAGCGGCCACCATCCCCATGGCGGCATGGCGAGCGCGATGGCCATGCCAGCCAGCACGGCTCGACCGGCCCGCGCCGCCCGACCTGCACGCAAAGCTCGAATCATCGGCTCCAGGCTAGGGCGATCAGGGGTCAGACACGGTCGGGGTGGCGGTGGCATCGACCGGGGAAGCGACGCCTGGTGGGTCAAGCATCTGCAGACGCACGACAATGCGGTAGGCGGCGGATCCCGGTGGATGGCAGGCAAACAAGGTCGAGGTATAGGCCTCGGTCTGATCCGCGATGTGGACCTCGTCCGGCGTCACCACATCGGTGCGGCTGACGGCGTAAGTGAAGGTGCCAGCGTCGGTGCGGTAGATCACCCGATCGCCAGCCTGCAGTTGATCGAGGTTGCGGAAGGGTTTGGAGTACGTCGTGCGGTGCCCGGCGATGACGACGTTGCCCATCTGTCCGGGCAATGCGGTACCCGGCCAGTGGGACGGACCTCGGTTGATGGCCGTCAGGGTCATGCCTTGGTGCACCTCCTCGTCGAGGCCGATGGCGGGTATGACGATGCGGGCGACGACGATCTCCGGCGTGTCCGCATACGGGTCGAGCGGCAAGGGTGCAGGTACTGGCAGCGCCGGTTTCGTTGTCGTAGTGGGCGTTTCGGAAACCGTCGAGGTGCTCGGTGGTGATGCGGGTTCCTTGGGGGTATCGCTGGCGTAAGACCGACCGCCGATGGGTGCGGCTCCGGCCCGGGCCGACGCCAAGCTGGCCTCGATGTTCAACCGTTCGACGCGGTCGCTCCACACCAGGCCACAAATGGCCAGCACGGCCAGCACGGCCAGCGCTGGGACGGCCAGACGAGCCGGCCTGAATGACGGTGGGTGAGCTACCCGCACTGCACCCAGCGTAGGACCCAGGGTTTCGAAGTGCTCCTCGCCGATGCGCGGTGCCGGACCCCAGCCCCCGCTAGCCGCGGACGTTCGTCCTGTGGGTTCTTCGAACGGCCTAGGAGGCGGTCGGCACCAATTGTTTGATCAGGGTCCGCGCCGCTCGCCGTCCCGAGTCGATACAGGCCGGTATCCCCAGGCCGCGTAGCGACGCTCCTGCGAGCACTACCCGAGGCAGGTGATCAGCCAAGTCGGCTTCGATGAGGGCGATGCGCTTCTCGTGTCCGGGTTGATACTGAGGCAGAGCATCGGGCCAGCGGTTGACGCGCACCGCGACCGGTTCGGCCTCGATGCCCATGAGCGACGCGAGCTCGGCTCGGACGGCGAGGATCAGGTCACGGTCCTCAAGATCGACAAAGCGAGTGTCGTCGCTTCGACCCACCGATGCCCGGAGGCGGACGAGGCCGTCGGCGCCGAGGTGGGGGAATTTGGAAGATGACCAGGAGCAAGCAGTCAGCAATAGTCCAGCGCGCCGCGGCACCAGAAACCCCGAGGCGTCGAGCAAGCCGGGCACGGCGGCGCGTTCGAATGCCAGGGAGATGATGGCGACCGAGGCATACCTGAGGGTCTGTAGTTGTGCGCCCACCGAAGCGACATGGGCGCGCAACAGGTTGGCGCTGACCGGGGCGGGGGTGGCCACCACCACGGCATCGACGGTTTCCGACGTTGCTCCGATAGTGACGGCCAATCGGCCGTCAGGCTGTTCGACGAGGTCGGTGGCAGTCTCGCCGAGCCGAAAATGGTCAGTCCCGATGGCGTCGACCAAGGCGGCGATGAGCGTACCCATGCCTCCGGGCAGAGCGGCGAACACGGGTGCGCGTTCGCCGCTCGACGGTAGTGCCCCGAGTTGGGCGCGGGCGCCGCGCATGAGGCTTTGGTCGCGCTGGGCGGCCGCGAACAGCTGCGCCGCCCCGAGCTTCGCGCTGAGGTCATCCGCTCGCCCGGCGTTGACTCCGGAGAGCAACGGGTCTACGAGCATCTCGAACACCTCGTCCCCGAGGCGGCTGCGCACCAGCTCTCCGACGGAGCGGTCCACCTCGAGGTTCTCTTCCGGCGGCCCTTCCGGTCGGGCAAGGTCCTCCGCCATTCGGGCGAGTCCGGCGTCGCTGAGCAGGCCGCTGGCCCGAACGGCTTCGACATCGCTCGGCACGCCCAGAACGAGGCCCTCGGGTAGTCGCCGGAGCTGTCCTTCGTGCACCACTAGTGCTGAACCGATAGCGGGGTGGATCAGCGTCGCCTCCAACCCGAGGTCGCGGCAAAGATCGATTCCCCAGGCCAGGCGGGCCAGAAACATGTCCGCCGATTCGTCGAGGTCAATCCCGGCCAACGGGCTGGTTCGGAGCTTGCCCCCGGCTCGATCAGCCGGGTCGATCACCACGACGTCGACCCCAGACCGGGTCAGCTCGAAGGCGGCGCTCAATCCGGCGATGCCGGCGCCGAGAACGGCCACTTTGGGGGTGACGCTCACGCCTGGTCTTCAACGTTTGAACCGACTGGCTGGGCGTGGACGAACTCGGCGAGACGCGCCAATACGTCGGGGTTGCTCTCGGGCAGAACGCCGTGGCCGAGGTTGAAGATGTGGCCGTGGTGGGCGCCGTTGCGGCGCAGAATGTCGGTCGCCTCCACCTGGACCTGAGGCCAGCCCGCGAGGATCACTGCCGGGTCGAGGTTGCCCTGAAGGCTGATGTGGGTTGGTACCCGGGCCCGTGCCGCATCGAGAGGCACTCGCCAGTCGACCCCGACGACCTCCACCCCGGCGGTGGCCATCAATGCCAGCAGCTCACCGGTGGTGACTCCGAAATGGATCCGCGGCACGCCGAGGTCGGCCACCCCGGCGAATACGGCCCGAGTGTGCGGGAGCACGTAGCGCTCGTAATGCGCCGGGTGCAGCGCCCCGGCCCAACTGTCGAAGACCTGCACGACGGAGGCACCGGCGGCGATCTGAGCCCGCAGGGACGCCACCGCGTGTTGTGCCAGCCGACTGAGCAACTCGCGAAACAACTCGGGGTCGCCCAACATCAGTGCTTTGGTCTTGGTGTAGGTACGCGACGGACCACCTTCGATGAGGTAGCTGGCAACGGTGAAAGGCGCCCCGGCGAAACCGATCAGCGGAACGCTGAGCTCGCGCACCAAGAGCCGAACGGTCTCCGCCACATAGGGCAGGTCGTGGTCGGGTTCGAGCGGCCGGACCCGGTCGAGATCGGCTCGGGACCGGAACGGTTTCTCGGCCACCGGCCCGATGCCGGTCTTGATGTCCACCCCGAAACCGACCGCAGCAATGGGGACCATGATGTCGGAATACAGGATGGCTGCGTCAGTGTCGTAGCGGCGGATCGGTTGCAGGGTGATCTCGGCGGCGAGCGCAGGGTCTCTAACGGCGTGCAGAATACTGCCGGTGCCGCGGATGGCCCGATATTCCGGCAGTGAGCGCCCGGCCTGGCGTTGGAACCACACGGGGCGCCGTGTTGGCCTTTCGCCCCTACAGGCGGCGAGGAACGGTGAGCTTGTCGGGTCTGCGCTCATGACACCACGGTTGGGGTGAGAAGCACGGCGAGTTCGTGGTCGGAACGCAGCCGAGCGGCGACTGATGCAAAGGCCTGCTCGGCGATGTCGACCCCACCATCGGGGCTAGGCCCACGAGCGTCGAGCACAACGAGGTCGTCCTGTGTTGGCTCGATGGTGACAACTGGGGTGCCCGAACGGAGGACCCGTCGGACTTCGGCTTGCAGCACAGCTCGATGGTAGGCCCGCGCCACCAGCCGTCGAGGTTTGCAGCCGTCTTGGCGCGCCGCAGCCAGCAGGCGCCCGGTGGCTCTCAGCCCGTGCGGCGTGGACAGTGGCGCGATGATCACCACGACGTCAAAGCCAACATGAGCGAGCAGGTCGGCATTGGTAGCGGACCAGGTTCCACCGTCCACATACTGCTCATCGTGGACCGCAACGGGGCTGAACCGCCTTGGTACGGCGCAGGAGGCCGCTACAGCGCGGCCTACGTCGAGGGGCGGGTGGTCGTCACGCCCGAATACCACCCGTCGGCCGTCGCGCATCCGCACCGCGCACAGCCACAGCGAGGCAGCGGGCCAGCGAGCGTGCAACGCGCGATGGTGCTCGCCGAGCGGAGTTGGGCTGCGAACACCCCGACGCAAGGCTCCGGCCAGCATCACGCCAGGACGTGGGGGCCAGCGCAGCAGCCCACGGGCGGCAAGAAGGACCGACGCCGGTCCCTGCCGCGGGCGGTGTTCGGGGCCACCATCCCACGCCAGGGCGGGCAGCAGGGCCACCAAGGCGTCACCTTCCGGCGACAGTGTTCGACCGAGCCTGTGAGCGTAAAGATCCGCGCCGGACAGGCCGGCCCGCAGAAGGGATCCAATTGCGGCGCCGGCTGAGGTTCCCACGATCAAGTCTGCGCCGCGGGCGTCGAAGCGGCCGTGTTCGCCGAGCGCGGCCAGCGCTCCGATGTGGAACGCGTAGCCCGCGACGCCGCCCGCACCGAGCACCAAGCCGACCGACCGGGTCCGCCCGGGGCGACCGAGCGTGACCGTTGAGGGCAACGGTGTCGTCTCGGGGCTGGGATCCACCGGCCGATGCTACGGCCCCTCCGTCAGGCAAACGTCCGTCATGCAAACTGGTGAAATTTGCTGCGGTTCACCCATCGGTAGCATGGGTGTCGCTCGGGTGCGGCGATGATTTCGCCGTTGGTGATCTGTCCGGTTGTCCTCGGTGGAGCAGGTGTGAGCGATTTCGCCCAGCAACAAGCGCTAGCACGTGGTCGGACCGTCGCTCGGCGATGGCGCTGGGCCCCGATGCTGTTCCTGCTGCCGGCTTGTGGATTCACCGGGTCGGTGGCGGACACCGTCGCGGTCATCGGCGGGGACCGACTGTCAGCGTTGGTCGCGATCGAGCCCTCGTCGGGTTCTGGTCCGGTTTCGGGCGATTTGGCCCGCGACCCGAAAACCATGGCCTCAGGGATCGAGGCTGGCTCTGCATCGGAGAGCTTGGCCAACATCGCCGCGACGGGGAGCTCACCGGGGCCGACCTCGGCCCCCGGTTCGTTGGGCTTCACCGATGCGATGAGTGGCTGCACGGTGGGAACAGCGCTGCGCTCTCTTGGCCTCGATTCGTTCTACCAGAAGGTCTGCACGGTCAAGGGCCTCGCGGTCGTCTCCTCTTCGGTGGTGGCGGACGCGGCGCTAGAGGCTGCGGGCGAGATTCTCCACGGCATGCTCGCTCCCCGCCCTGACCTCGTGGCGGCCATGAGTCGGGGCCATTTCCGTCTCGGTGTGATCGGGCAGTACCAGCGGGCGGTGGAGCTGCCTGAATACCGTGACCTGCCCGCCAACTATCCACGGACCAATTGGGATTCGGCTCGTGCCTACGGCGCCACGCCGCAACGTCCACTTGCCGCCGCGCCGGAGGAGAACCTGTTGTGCCTGGCGACGGACACGTATCCCGGTCAATCGGTACTCGTGCACGAGCTTGGGCACTCGGTGCTCGATATGGCGATTGTGCCGATTGATCCGGGCTTCGAGGCTCGCATCGAAGCCGGATTCGCCGCGGCACGCTCGCTGGCGGTCTACCGCAACACCTATGCCCTGACCGACCAAGACGAGTACTGGGCGGAGGGTGTCCAGGACTATTTCGACGCCAGTCGAGCGGCCTACGGTGATGACGGTGGGGGCGACGGCTACGACGGGCCGATCCACTCCAGGGTGACGCTGGCGCTCTACGACCCCACGTTGTACGACCTGATCGCGGAGGTGTTCGCCGAATCTGACTGGCGCCCTTCCTGTCCGGTCTCCCGCTGAGCGGGCCGGGACGCGGGAGGAGCCCGACGCTCGCTAGAGCCGTTCCTCACCGTCGAGGAGGTTGATCTCCCACAGGACTTCGTCGAGTCGATCTCCGGCGCTGATGGCCCCATAACGTTGTGGCCGCTCGGGGCTCACCGTGCACACCAACGGGGCAAGAACCGTCCACGGCGTCGGGTGGCAGAACTGCACCACCGAGTATCGCCCGCCGGTCTGGTCGGGGTCGGCGAGCACCCGATGGATACCTGTTGGTATCACGCCGTTGGTGATCTGTTCCAGCATCATCCCGGTGTTTATCACGACGTGGTGCATCGGCGGCACCGCGTCTATCCAACCGTCGGTGGTGAGCACCTGCAACCTCCGGGCGGTGGCCCGTGGCAGCGCCGTGATCAGGTTGATATCGCCATGAGGCGCCGCCCAAAGGTGCTCACTGCCAGGGGCGAGGTCCATGGCTGGATAGTGGATGGCGCGGGTCAACGTGGGGCCGTGGGCCACGAGTCGGTCGAAGAAGTCCTCTGCTATGTCGAGGCCGGCCGCCACCACCCGGAGGAAGCGGTGTTGGAGGCTCATCGTCTGTTCGTGCAAGGCGGAGAGCACGCTGGAGATGCCCGGCACCGAGGCTTCGGGAAATACCGGGTCGAGATAGCGATGGGGGTACCGGCGACGCAACGGATGACCCGGGGGCAGGGCCGCGCCCCAGTTGAGCATCTCCTTCCAGTCGGCATGGTCCGCAGTTGCCGCGGTCTCTACCAGCAACCCGGTATAGCCGGTCTGTCCATGCGATCCAGGCGTGACGTAGCGGGCCTTCTCGGACGTCGGGCGCTCGAAGAATGCGGCGAGCATGCGGTAGGCGTCGTCGAGGAGGCCCGCTCCGAGATCGTGGGAGGTGAAGACGAACCCGGTGCGCAGTGAGCGCATCACCCCGTCGACAACGGCCATACGGGCGGCGCGGTCGCCGGTCTCGAAGCGCAACAGATCGACGTCGAGGATCTGCTCCGCGCCAGTGCTCATGGCGGTCACGCTAGTGGGGGGTGGGCTAAGCCCTCGCTGCGCAGGATCAGCCCGCGGTAGCCGTCGCGGAATCCCCCGGCTCGTAGGGCTGGGGCCAACATGCTGTCGAGCGCGGCGGCCCCGTCGATGTGCACGATTTCGATCTGGCGCAGACGGCGGCGTTGGTTAAGCACGGCAAAGGCACCGGTCCAGCCGACTTCGCCGTCCGCGGCTAGCCGGGCACAAGCGGGGAAGGTGATCAGCCGGCTCCGGGAACGATCGAGGTAGGCGATGGCCTCGCCGTCGTGGATGACGACCTGGGCCCCGGCGATGCGTTGGGGCCGGGCCTCGCCCGGTGGCCACGCCAGGGTGGCCCCGAAGGGCTGGGCAGGGTCGGTGGCGGCAAGGAGCACGGTTCGGACCGCAGCGCCGTCCGCGTGGGGTCGGGTGGACCGCAACGACCGCAGCCTTTCGATTGCACCGGGCAAGGCGAACTGCGCCGCGCCCAGCCCCTGCACGAAGTAACCCCGCCGGAGCTGGCCCCGTTCCTCGAGGGCTTTGAGCACGGGGTAGACGCCCGCGAAACCCCCTTCTGCACCTTCGCCGAGAGCGCTCTCGCGCGTGAGCACGCCATAGCGCTGTACGAGTTGAAGGGCCCGAGCGGTCATCGTCGCGGTCTCGGAGGGTGTCGGGGCGAGCACGGTGGACACCAACGACCAGCGGCCCGCGCCCGCCGCGGGTCCCGCCCGGGTCAAACGGCCGGGCCGTGGACGGTTCCGGGCGCTTGACCCGGTGACCCGGCGGCTGTGGGTGCCGCCGAGTAGGGCCCGCAACGGTGCCAGTGAGTCGTTGGTTACGACACCGGCCCACACCAGATCCCACAGCGCGGCCAGCACCGATGCGTCGTCGTGGGCGGCGTCGGCCCTTTGGGCGCCGGCCACGACCTCGGCCCAGAAGCTGGCTCCACCGGTGCCAAGGTGGGCGATGATGGCGTCGTGCAGCGGCCCGGTCGGCGCGTCGAGGGCCGGGCCGTGAAGCAGCAACGGCGCCTGGTCGCGAAAGGCCAGTCGGATACGGCCATCCCTGCTCCCGATGGAACCTGCGCCGACCCAAACGACCTCGCCCGCGGTGCACAGGGCGTCAAGGTCTGCGGCGCGGTAGGCGACGAGCCGAGCCGGTAGGACGTCGGCCTCGAGCACACTGGCAGGTATGGCTGCGCCGGCGAGCGTGGACAAAGCGTCCGCTAGGGCATCGACCCCCCGTGCGGAGCGTCCTACGCCCTGCCATACTGGGAGGAATCGGGCGAATGCCTGCTGTTCAGTCGGCTCGACCTCGCGCCGTAAGGCGGCGAGGGAACGGCGGCGTAGCTGGCGAAGTACTTCCGGGTCGCACCACTCTTGTTCAACGCCACCGGGGCGGAACTCGCCCCGCACGAGACGGCCCATTTGTTCGAGCCGTTGGAACGCAGCCTCCGCCTGTGCGACACCGATGCCAAAACGGCGGGCGGCCTCGGCGGCTACGAAGGGTCCGCGGGTCCGGGCGAACCGGGCGAGGAACTCAACGAGCGGTTCGGGAGTTGACTCGGTGAATGCGGCGGGCAGACCGAGCGGAATGGCCGCGCCGAGGCCATCGCGTAGGCGTCCGGCCTCCTCGGCCACCGCGAGGTAGGGCTGGCCGGCGATTTGGGTCTCGATGATCCGTCGGTCGCGCTGTAGGCCGTCGATCCAGAGCCCAGGGTCGGCCTCGCTGCGCTGGTGAAGTTCTTCCCTGGTCAACGGGCCTAGCCGCCGCAGGCCATCCCAGAGGTCTTCCGCGTGGCGCATACGTCGGGCATCGGTAAGTAGCTGTAACTCCAACTCGAGTTCGGCCAGCGCTTGGGGATCGAGCAACTCCCGCAGTTGCTCCTCTCCGAGCAGATCGCGCAACAGTTCACGGTCCAATGCCAATGCGGCGGCCCGTCGCTCGGCGAGGGGCGTGTCGCCCTCGTAGAGGTACACCGCGATCCAGCCGAACAGCAGCGAGGCGGCAAACGGTGACGCCTTGGACGTCTCGACGCTGACCATACGGACCCGTCTGGCGCGAAGATCGGCGAGTATCTGGCGTAGGGCGGGAAGGTCGAAGACATCGTTGAGGCACTCCCGCGTGGTCTCGAGCAGGAGCGGGAAACTGGGGTAGCGCGAGGCCACGGTCAGCAGATCGGCGGCGCGTTGTCGTTGCTGCCACAGCGGGGTTCGCCGATCGGGCCGCCGCCGCGGCAACAGCAGCGCCCGGCCTGCGGCCTCTCGGAAACGGGCGGCGAACATCGCGGTGGCGGGTAGGGCGGCGACGACGGCGTCGTGGATCTCTTCGGGCTCGAAGCGCAGTAGCTCCTCGGGGAAGCTGTCGATGGATTCCGGTAGCCGGATGACGATGCCGTCGTCGGACCAGATCATCTCCGGATCGTGACCCCAGAGTTCGGTGAGGCGGTGGCGCAGCGCCATGGCCCAAGGGGCGAGAACCTGCGCCCCGAAGGGACACAAGATGCAGACCCGCCAGTCGCCGATCTCGTCGCGGAATCGTTCGATCACGATGGTGCGGTCATCGGGGACGACACCACCCGCTTGGCCCTGATCATCGAGATACTGCACCAAGTTGCCAGCCGCGAATCGGTCCAGGAAATGCTCATGGCCGAGAAGTTCGAGGGCCTGCTCACGTTCCAGCGTGCGTAGGTGGCGGGTGAACGCCCCGATGGCAAGGCCTAACTCCAGTGGTCGGCCCGGTCCGTCCCCGTGCCAGAAGGGCATTTTGCCTGGCCGACCGGGTGCTGGGGTGACAACGACCCGGTCGAAGGTGATCGCCTCGATGCGCCAGGTGGATGCCCCGAGCAGGAATGTCTCACCGGGTCGGGACTCGTACACCATCTCCTCGTCAAGCTCGCCGACTCGGCCGCCGTCGGGCAGGAAGACACCGTAGAGACCGCGGTCGGGGATGGTGCCGGCGTTGGTGACCGCTAATCGTTGGGCCCCCGGCCGGGCCTTGAGCGTGCCAGTGAGCCGGTCCCAGATGATTCGGGGACGCAACTCGGCGAACTCCTCGGAGGGGTAGCGGCCCGACAGCAGGTCCAACACGTTGGTCAATTGCTCGTCGGACAATTCGGCGAAGTTGGCGGCCGAGCGGATGGTGCGGGCCAAGGTCGGTACATCCAACTCGTCGTGGCTGGCCGCCATGGCCACAATCTGTTGACAGAGCACGTCGAGAGGATTGCGGGGATAGCGGGTCGACTCGATGAGACCGTCGCGCATGCGTTGGGTGACCACCGCCACCTCTACGAGGTCGGAGCGGTGCTTGGGGAACACTTTGCCCCGGCTCGCTTCGCCCACCTGGTGGCCTGCTCGGCCGATGCGCTGTAGGCCACGGGCGACCGAACCGGGCGACTCGACTTGGATGACGAGGTCGACCGCGCCCATATCGATGCCGAGCTCAAGCGAGCTGGTAGCGACCAGCGCCCGTAGGTGGCCCGACTTCAGCTCGTCCTCGATGAGGAGACGACGTTCTCGGGCCAGCGAGCCATGGTGGGCTTTCACGAGCTCCGGAATCGGTTCGGCACAGAGAGTCAGATCACTGGCGTCAGCTGTAGCGGCGTTTTGTTCCGCCTCCAGTTCGTTCAGCCGAGACGCCAGGCGTTCGGCGAGACGGCGGGCGTTGACGAAGATGATGGTGGAGCGGTGAGCCTTGATCAGCTCCAGCAGACGAGGGTGTATCGCGGGCCAGATGGATCGTCGGTCCTGGTCGGAGGGGGAGGCACCGGCGCCGGGTTCGGCGATGGTGCAGCCGAGCCCCGCCAGGTCTTGCACCGGGACCACGACCTCGAGTTCGAGCGGTTTGCGCACGCCGGCATCCACGATGCGGACCGGTCGCGGCCGGGGCTCTGCGTCTTGCGCTCCCGCCTCGAAGCCACCGAGAAAGCGAGCGATCTCCTCCAGCGGGCGCTGGGTGGCCGAAAGGCCGATGCGCTGGGGTGGGCGCGGGGGGAGTTGGGCCAGCCGTTCCATACTCAACGCCAGATGCGCCCCCCGCTTGGTTGCCGCCAGGGCGTGGATCTCATCGACGATGACTGCTTCGGTGTTGGTCAACGTGCTGCGGGCGGCGGAGGTGAGCATCAGGTACAGCGACTCCGGCGTGGTGATCAGGATGTCGGGGGGTCGTCGGATAAGCGCCCGCCGGAGATCGGCCGGGGTGTCCCCGGTGCGGATCCCGATGGTGGGCAGGTGCAGCGTTGTGCCGAGCCGCTCGGCGGCGAGTGCGATGCCGGCCAAGGGGGCGCGCAGGTTTCGGTCGACGTCCACCGCGAGGGCCCGCAGTGGCGAGACGTAGACGAGCCGGGTGCGAGCGGCGGCCTCCGGCGGCGGGGTGGTCATGAGCTGGTTGAGGCCCCACAGGAAGGCGGTGAGGGTTTTACCCGAACCGGTCGGTGCCAAAATAAGGGTGTCCGCTCCGGCGGCGATGGCGGGCCAGCCCTGGGCCTGTGCGGCGGTGGGGGCGCGAAAGCTCGACTCGAACCACGCCGCCACGGGTGGGGCGAACAGCGAGAGCGGGTCGACCAGCGCCAAGGCGCCCAACCTAGGCAACCCCACGTTGGTGTGGGGTTGCACTGGTTAGGTCGCTTTGATGGCCAGGGTCACGTGCTCGTGGCGAGGGTGCCAGGATCGACATTGCCGCCGCAGATGATCACCCCGACCCGTTCGCCTGGTTCGGGCCGGTAGACACCATCGAGCAGGGCGGCGAAGGCGGTGGCCCCGCCCGGTTCGGCCACGATCCGAACCGTTTCCCACAAATGCTGCTGCGCCGCCACGATCGCTTGGTCCGAGACGATTACGGATCGGTAGAGATGGGTGGCGGCCAACTCGAAAGGGCGATCGCCGATACGGCGGGCGCCGAGCGAATCCGCCGCCACCCCCGCGACGGAGACCTCGACCGGTCGGCCCGCGGCTAAAGCCGCGTGCAGGGCTTGGGAATGTTGCGGTTCGACGGCCACGACGCGGATGTCGGGCCCGAAGTACGCCAGGGTGCCGCCGAGCAGACCGCCGCCACCCACCGCCACGAGCACGGTATCGAGGTCTGGTTCCTCCTGATGGAACTCCAATGCCACCGTGCCTGCGCCCGCCATGACCTCGTCGCGGTCGAAGGGGTGCACGAGGTGGGCCCCGCTTTGAGCTGCTCGGATGCTGCAAGCGTTCTGGGCATCGTCATAGATCGCCCCGCTGACCACCACGGTGGCCCCGAAGCCAGCGATGCGCTCCCGCTTGAGCGTCGGACATACCTCGGGTACGAACACCTCCGCCGTCAGACCAAGCTTGTGGGCCACATAAGCCACGGCCTGACCATGGTTTCCCCCCGACGCGGCGATAATGCCAGCGGCGGGCAATCCGACCCGGCTGAGGACGTCGTTGAAGGCGCCACGAGGTTTGAAGCTGCCGGTGTGTTGGGTCAGTTCGAGCTTGAGCACCGTGGTCCCGTCGAGGGCCACGGTCGGGGTGCGGCGGACGTGAGCGGCGATTCGCCGGGCCGCGTCGGCCACGTCATGGCGGGCGATCATGGGCTTACTCTGTCAGAGCGTGGGCGGTGGTTGCCCGGGGGCGTGGCGATGGGTCAGCCGGCCTCGATGACCGTGCGCAGGTCGGCCATCTCCAACGCGCAGGCGGCGGCCTCGGCCCCCTTGTTGCCCGCCTTGCTTCCAGCTCGCTCTATGGCCTGCTCGATCGTCTCGGTGGTGAGTACCCCGAAGATGGTGGGCACACCGGTATCGAGGCCGATGCGGGCCAGCCCGGCGGCGCAGTGGCCGGAGACCAACTCGTAATGGCTGGTGGCGCCTCGAATTACCGCACCGAGGGCGATCACCGCGTCATACCGGCCAGTACGGGCTAGCTGGTTGCATGCGGTGGGTAACTCGAAGCTGCCGGGGACCCAGACCACGGTGACATCGGTGTCCGCAACGCCGCAACGTCGCAGCGTGTCGAGCGCGCCGCTGAGGAGTCGTTCGGTGATGAACTCGTTCCAGCGGGCAGCGGCAATGGCAATGCGGCGGCCTTCGCCCCGCAACCGGCCTTCGAGCACCTTCACCATGATCAGTTCTCCCCTGCGTTGGCGGCCGGATGGGCCGTACCTTGAACCGTCGAATCGTTGGGACCGAGTAGCGGGACGCGATCGGTGATGACGAGATCGAAGCCTTCGAGTCCGCCATACTGGGCGGGATTGTCGGTCAGCAGCCGTAATTGGCGGATGCCGAGCCCACCTAAGATCTGCGCCCCGACGCCGTAGCCGGCCCGGTTGGCAGCGGGCAGTCCGGAGCCGGGTCCATGGCCATTGCCGACCGCAGCGAGGGCTGGGTGGGCATTGAGAATCTCGAGGGCGGGGCTCAGACCACCGGCGCGGGCCTCCGGTCCCCGCAAGTACACCACCACGCCGCGACCCTCCGCAGCAATGGCCTGCAGGGCGGCATCGAGGTTTGCGCCGCAGCGACAGGACTGGGCTCCGAACAGATCTCCCAGCACACACTCGGTGTGTACCCGGACCAACGGTGGCGGTCCCTCCGCCGAGTCGAGCTCGCCGAGGGTCAGCGCTAGGTGATCGCCGCCATGGTGGGTCACGGTGTAGCTGGTAGCAGTAAAGCTGCCCCACCGGGTGGGGATGACCGCCGACGCCACCGGCTCGACCAGCCGTTCGGTACGGCGCCGATGGCGGATGAGATCGGCGATGGTGATCATCAGCAGGCCGTGTCGCTGGGAGAAGGCCATCAACTCCTCAAAGCGCGCCATGGTGCCGTCGTCGTTGACGATCTCGCTCAGCACCCCCACTTCGGTCAGCCCGGCCAGGCGGCATAGGTCGACCCCGGCCTCGGTGTGGCCCTGGCGGATGAGCACCCCGCCTGGCTTGGCTCGGAGCGGAAAGATGTGACCGGGCCGGGCGAGGTCGGTGGGTCGAGCCTTCGGGTCGCACAACAGCCGCAGGGTGACTGCCCGGTCCGCGGCGGAGATGCCCGTGCTTACGCCGACGGCGGCATCCACGGTGTCGGTGAACGCGGTGTGGTGGGACTCGGTGTTGCGTTCCACCATGAGCGGCAGGTCAAGTCGCTCGCAGATCTCCGGAGGCAGGGGGGCGCAGATCACCCCGGAGGTGTAGCGGATGAAGAAGGCCAGCTTCTCGGCGGTGGCGAACTCGGCCGCCATGATGAGGTCGCCTTCGTTCTCGCGGTCCTCGTCGTCCACGACCACCAAGATCTCGCCCCGGGCGAACGCGGCGAGCGCGGTGGGAATGTCAGCAAGGCCCTCATCGCGGTCGCGGGACCAAATCGAGCGGGTGTCGTTCGTTCTCAGCGCTTCCGAGTTCACCGTCATCGTCCTCCTGTCCCACCCCGGGTTGGGGTTCGCGAGATGCGAGAAGGGTGACGGAGCGGTGAAAGGGCCACGACACGCACGACGTGCCCGCGCATGCGGTAGCAGCCCTGACGTGGCGCCGCACTCCCGCTGCTCCCATCCGGACTGTAACCGTCGGCCCCGGAATTCCACCGGATCGGCCCCATCGTCCTAGGACGATGGGGTTCGCGGGCTATAACCGCCGGTCGGGACTTGCACCCAACCCCGCAGCGCGTGACGCGTATTCAATTGTGGCGCCAGTTATGCAGGTCCGATGGGCTGGTGTCAAGAGCCCTTGGTCCACACCCCAACGATGCGCTGCACCTCGATCTCAATGGTCACCCTGTCGGCTCGATCGCGCGGCGTTCGGTAACGGCTGGCGTAGCGATGGGTGGCCTCGGCGTTGGCGGCGTCGTCTGAGCGCAACACGGCAGTGCCCTCGAGGGTGACCCAGCGCCCGGCGTCCACTTGGCACAGCACGGCCAGACCTCCTGGGGTGGCAGCCACGTTGCGGGCCTTGCGTGAGGAGGCGAAGGTGATGACCCGGGCCAGTCGCCGGCCGGGCTCGTAGGTGAACCCCACCGGAACCACGTGCAGGCGACCATCGGGCCGCACCGTGCTCAGCGTGGCCAGGTGGCGTTCGGTGAGAAAGGCCAGCAGCTCCGGACCGGGGTCGGTGGGGTCGGCGTCGATGCTCACGCGTCGAGCGTAGGGGGTGCCGGCCGAGTGGCGGCAGTCACGGTGGGACCGATCCGACCGAGGGCCACGGTTGGTCGCGGTGTACCCGGGCGCAGCACACGGTGGACAGATAACTTTCATGTAGTTCCACCCAAGAGTTTGCGGGATGATCTGTCGGCAGAGCCGTATGCTTGGGCTATGTCCTGTCCGCAATGTGGCGTGCCTACTCCCTCCGGGAGTCGCTTCTGCGCCTCGTGCGGACACGGTCTGACCGGACCCGGCGATGAACGCCGGGTCGTCACGGTGCTCTTCGGCGATCTGGTGGGTTTCACCGCTCTGGCCGAAACCATGGACCCCGAGGCGGTGAAGGAACTCGTCGACCGGGGCTTTCAGCGGTTGGTGCAGGACATCACCGGGTTCGGTGGCCGGGTGGACAAGATTGTCGGTGACGCCATCGTGGCGCTGTTCGGTGCGCCAATCGCGAACGAGGATGACGCCGAGCGGGCGGTGCGGGCGGCCCTGGCGATGCAACAGACCATGCAGGATTATGTGGCGGAGGTCGGTGCCGACATCGAGATGCGCATCGGCGTCAACACCGGGGAGGTGTTGACCGGTGCCATGCGAGCCGGCGGGGAGTACACCGCCATGGGTGATGTCGTGAACAGCGCCAACCGGTTGCAGACCGCCGCCCCCCCCGGTCAGATCTACGTGGGTCCGCTGACCTACGAGGCGACCACGGAGGTCATTGCCTACGATCATGTCGGACTGGTGCAGGCCAGGGGCCGCGATGAGCCGATCGACGCGTTTCGGGCCGTGGACGTGCTGGTGCTACCCGGCCGCCGGCCCCGTTTGCGTCAGACCGCGCTCATCGGACGTGATTCGGAGTTGGCGTTGCTGCGCTCGGCGATCGGCCTGGCTTTCAGCCAACGGCGCACGCTGCTGGTGATGGTGCTCGGCGATGCGGGTGTGGGTAAGACCCGTTTGGCCGATGATGTCGCGACGTGGGTGCAGCGCGAACAAGGCGCCCACATGTTGGAGAGCCACTGTGTGCCCTACGGCGAGGCCAACATTTGGTACCCGATCGGCTCGGCCTTGCGGCTGCTGTTCGACATCGGTACTCGAACCTCTGCCGCGGATGCCCGCGAAGCGACCGTCAAGGCGGTGGCCGAACTGTTGGGCATCGATGCCGAATCCACTGCGGTCAGCCACCTTTGTTCCAACCTGCTGCATCTCATGGGGTTCGCGTCGAGCCGTCCAGTCGACCCCCAACGAGCCCGGGAGGAAGCCAGTCGTTCGCTGCTGCAAGTGCTCGAGGCGGCCACCGCCCAGCGGCCGGTGTACTTCCGCCTCGCCGACCTGCATTGGGCCGATGACCTGGTGCTCGACGTTCTCGACGAAGTCATTGACGGGTTGGGGCGCAGCCCCTTTGTGCTGGTGGCTACGGCCCGACATCTCATCGATGATCGCTGGAAGCCGCGCATCGGGCGGCACAACCACCTCATCGTCAACCTTGACCCCCTCGACGCCGTTTCGGCCAGTGCGCTGCTCGACCAGTTGCTCGATGGCGAGATTGATGAGGACACCCGGCACGTGCTGTTGGCGCGCTCGGGTGGCAACCCGTTCTTCCTCGAAGAGTTGGTTGCCCTGCTCGAACGCCAAGACAGTGGCGAGCTGACTGCCCTGGGCGAAATGGCATCCCTGCGTTCTCCCGTGGTTCCGGCGCCAACCGATGAGCTACCGGAGACGCTTCGCGGCCTCATCGCGGCCCGCCTAGACCGGCTGGAACCAGATGAACGGGCGGTGTTGGACAACGCCGCGGTGCTGGGGCGCAGCGGCACCCTGTTCGACTTGGAGAAGATGTTCGACTCGTCGGCGCATGCACCGGACTGGCGAGCGGCGTTCGATGTCGTGGTTGACAAAGAGCTACTTAACCTCAGCCGCGATCGCTGGTCGTTTCGTTCCGACGTGTTGCGCGAGGTCGCCTACAGCATGTTGACCAAATCGGACCGGGCCGGGCGCCACGCCGAAATCGCCCGATGGATGGAGTCCGACCTCGATGAGCTCGAACCCGATGTTGGCATTATCGACCGGATCGCTCACCACTACGCCCGGGCCGCGTCGTTATCCAATGAGCTGAGCTTCGGCGCGGCGCCGACGGACGGGCTGACGGCCAAGGCGCTGAGCTGGTTGGACGAGGCCGGTCGCCGGGCGATGAGCGGCGAGGGGTATTTGCTGGCGGCCCGCTTGTACTCCCAAGGGCTTGATCTCACCGGTCGGGAGCCCTCGAAACAGCGGCTGGAGTTCCTGTTGGGTCGGGGCCAGGCCCGATTCGGCCTGTTGGAACTCGCCGGTGCGCGGGCCGATATCGATGAGGCGATTCGGGTGGCTGATGCCCTCGACGATCGGGTCGGTCGGACCCGAGCCTGCCTGGTGGTCGGCGAGATCCTGCGCCGTGAAGGCGATGTCGAGGGTGCGGTGCGCGTCTTGCAGGACGCCCTGAACGACTTCCGTGAGCTCGGTGAGCGGCGAGGTGAGGCCGAGGCCTTGCGGCTCATCGGCATCGCCCGTCAGTATCAGCGGGTTTTCCCCCAGGCGGAAGACTCGACGTCGGCGGCGCTGGCCATCTTCCGTGAGCTCGACGATCGCCGAGGCCAGGCCTGGGCCTTGCAGAACCTGGCGTGGATTTCCTATTTGTCGGGCCGTGTGGCCGAAGCCGAGGTCCGCATCGATGCGTCGGCGAGCGCCTTCATCGACCTCGGCGACACGGGTGGTCTGAGCTGGGCCAACGCCTTGCTGGCCTTCACCCGGTTCCATCAGGGCCGCTTGATCGAGGCCGAAGGGCTGGCGGAGGAGATCTTGCCCGATGCTCGGGTCCGGGGCGACCGCTTCGGTGAGGGCATGATGTTGTTGCTCACCTCGTTGGTGCGGTTGTGGTCGGGTCGGACCCTTCTAGCGGTGGAACGCGCCGAAGCGGCCCGCAACCACTTCCTCCGGGTCGGCGATCCAGTGGGCCAACTGCAGGCCCAGGCGGCGCTGAGCCGCAGCCTGATTGCGTCAGGGGCCGTCAACGAGGGCTTCGACGGGTTGGCCGAGGTGTTCGCTACCTTGTCCCGAACCAGCCCGACCCGTGGTGGTGCGCTGGCCGCCATCGTGTGGACCGCCGCGGCCTTGCACATTGGGGACTTGGAGCGCTCGGGCCTTCACGTGGCCGAGATGGACCAGGCCGATGACCTCGGCCAGCCGTCGGGATGGGATCGTGCCAGTGCGCTCGGCTTGTATCACCTGCAGTGCGGCGCAGTCGACGAAGCCCGTCGTGTGCTCTCCGATGCTGTGTCCGCCAGCCACGGCGACGTGTCCTGCGGTGTGATCGTCACGTTGGCGTTGGCTGATGTCGTGGCGGGTGACACGGTGGCTGCGCTCGCCGGAGCCGACCGGGCCCACGAGTCGACGCGTTCGACTTACCTCGATATGGCGTATTCGTACATGGCGGCCGGGTTGTCCCATGCCATTCGGGGCGATTTCTCCGAGGTCATCGCGGCGTTCGCAGCTGGCCGGCAGGAGGTGGACCTCACCGGAGACGCCGTAGCCCAAGCAGTGGTCCGAATGGCCGAGGGCTACGCGCTGACGGCGGTTGGCGCCACCTCGGCCCGTTCGGTGGCCCGTGAGGCGGAACGTCGCTGGCTCGACTTGGGAATAGACCCGCTCGGTTGGGCGGCACTGTTCTCCGCTGCTGTCGGCTGGCGGGCTGCGCCCACCGGCCGTTGACAGACCGCGGGGCCGACGTCGCGGGGAGGGTCAGTCCGCGACGACGGGTGCCGGGTGCGGCGCGCCCTCGACGTTGAGACGGGGTAATACCCGGTCCAGCCATGCGGGTAGCCACCAGTTGCCCTTGCCCAGTAGCTCCATGGTGGCGGGCACGAGGAGCATGCGCACCACGGTGGCGTCGAGGAACACCGCAGTGGCCAGGCCGACACCGAACAGCTTGATGGGCCGGTTCGGTTCGAGGATGAAGCTGCCGAACACGAAAACCATGATCGCGGCCGCGGCGGAAATGACCCGGGCGGTGCTAGCCAGGCCGTCGGCGACGGCCGAGGTGTTGTCCCCGGTGCGGTCGAACTCCTCGCGCATGCGTGACAGCAGGAATACCTCGTAGTCCATGGACAACCCGAACACGATGGCGAACATCATCATCGGCGCCCATGCCTCGATCGGTCCGCCCTCACCGATGCCCACAATGTCTTTGGCCCAGCCCCATTGGAACACCGCCACCACCACGCCGTAGGAGGCGCCGATGGACAGCAGGTTCATGATGACTGCCTTGAGAGGTACCAGCAGTGAGCGGAACACCACCAGCAGCAGCAGGAAGGACATGGCCAGGACCGCGCCGAAGAAGATGGGCAGGCGGGCACCGATGTAGCTGGCGAAGTCGATGTTGGAGGCGACCACCCCGGTGAGCGGCAGGTCGACTCCCCTAGCCTCTTCAATGGGGCCGAGCACGTCGTCGCGGAGGTGGTGCACGAGCTTCTCGGTGGCTTCGTCCTGGGGCGAGGTGGTGGGGAAGATTTGCCACATCGTCAGCGGTGTGTCCGACGCAGCGATGGCGACGACCCCGGCCACGCCGGGGGTGGCACTGAGCGCAGAGCGGACCTCCTCGGCCACCGCGGCCTGAGCGCCGAGGTCGGCCACGACTAGCAGTGGGCCGTTGAACCCGGCCCCGAACCCCGACGCGAGCAGGTCGTAGGCTTTGCGGGTGGTGGTGTTTTCGGGGTAGTTGCCCTCATCGGAAAAGCCCAGACGAAGGGACAACACCGGGATGGACAAGATCAACAAGATGCCCAACCCGAGCACGGCCATCGCCCACGGGCGGCGCTGCACCACCCGGCTCCAGCGGTAGCCGAAGGTGTGACGAATCGGCTTTGGTGCTCGCCGAGGAATCTCGCCGCGCAACGCCGGAATGGCGAAAGATGCCAGGACCGTGAGCACGGCCAAGCCGGCCGCTCCGAGGCCGAGCACCGGTACGTGGGCACCGAGACCGAACAGCGCGATGGCGAACAGCATGGCCGCGATCAAACCCCGATAGCGGGTGATCTCCACCCGGGCCCGGGCGAAGCCGAGCAATGCCGGTAGCAGCGTGATAGAGGCGAGCATGGTCATGGCCACGGTGATGGCTGCGCCGTAGGCCAGGCCACGGACGAAGGACAGACCCATCAGCACCATGCCGAGCACCGAAATCACCACGGTGATGCCGGCGAAGATCACCGCCCGGCCGGCCGAGCCCATGGCGCCGACCACGGCTTGCTCGTAATCGAGGCCTTGATGTAGCCCCTCGCGGTAGCGGGTCACGATGAACAGGGCGTAGTCGATACCAACGCCGAGGCCAATCATGCCCGCCAGCAAGCCGGTGAAATCGGGCATGTCCACGAGGTGGCTGGCCAGGGTCAACAGTGCCGCGCCGGTGCCGACACCGAACAGGGCCACGCTGATGGGCAGACCCATGGCCAGTACCGAGCCGAAGGCGAGCAGCAGGATGATCACGGCGGAGCCGAGACCGAGAAGTTCCGATTCGGGCGGGGTGAACTCGGCGAACGCCTGGCCACCGAGCTCGACCTGCAGGCCGTCGATCTGCGGGATGAGCGTCTGGACCTTCTTGGTGATCGCGAGGAAGTCGGACTGCTGCGCCGCGGGGTCGAACTGCACCCGGGCGTAGGCGAGCTTCGCCGCGTCGGGGCCCTCCGCCGCCACCTGAACGGCGCCGTTGGGGCCGTAGGGACTCACTACCGCCTCGACCCGGTCGAGTCCTTCTATCTCGCGGAACAGCTCCGTCATGGCCTGGCGAACTTCGGCCTGGTCGTAGCCCGCGTCCGAGCGGAACACCACCGTGCCGTCGAAGCCCCCACCGCCGGCTCCGACGGACTGCAACAGGTCGAAGCCTCGTTGGCTTTCTGTGCCCGCCAAGCGAAATTCGGTGTGGTAGGCGCTACCGGCGACGGTGGAGAGACCCAACAACCCGATCAGTAGTGCGACCCAGATGCCGACCACCAGCCGGCGGCGGGTGAAGCAGAAATGAGCGAGATGGTCGAGCACGGAAAACCCCAGCAAACAGACAATGAGAACGGCGGTCCAGGCTAGGGCGAGCGCCCCTCGTGGCTGAGTCAGCGAGATGATTTCACCTTGGTGGCGAGCTCGGCCTGCTTTGAGCAAGGCGTTGCCCCTCGATGCGTGATACCCCTGTCACCCAATGGGGCGAGGCCCCGATACCCAACGTCAGAAGCGGCGAACTGCCTTACCGTAGGTGGGGTGACCAACCGGTACCAGAGCGTGGGATTTGCGGTCGAAAGTGCCGCCGCGGTGGATGAGCTGTTGCGACGAGCCATGGCGGAGGGGGTGGTCGAAGCGCTGCTCGACGGTGGTCGCCTCGTGCGCTGGCATGACGCGCCGTCGGGAGCGCGCCTCGCGGTGCTGGTCCGTCCGGATGGCGCGGTGCGATCGGCGACGCCGTCCTTCCGGCCCGACACCCCCCAGGTGCTGTCGGCGCGGCTTACCGGGTTGCTCCCCGATGGCGCCGATGCCGACGCCGACGCGGTACAGCTTGCCCCGCGTCACGCGTCCTACCCCCTTGCCGTGCAATTCGAGACGGGCGGGCTGGCCATCAACGATCTTCCCTTTGGGGATGAGGTCGACCTCGAGTTGGTGGGTTTCGCCCACGCCATGGAGTGTTATCCCCACGAGGATGCCTACCGCTCGTCGGGTATTCCGCTGCGGATACGCGAGGTCCTTCCCGCCGGGTTGGTCCCGCTGGCGGGTGCCGAGGGCCCATGCCGTAGCCGCGCAACGGCGCTGGTGTCTGGGGTTGTGCTCGCTTGTACCCCCCACCGCAATGTCTGCGGTGGCGGTGAGTTCCTGCATGTGGTGATCGACACCGAGGCCATGGTTCTCGACGCGGTGGTGTGCCCCCAGTCGGTGGAGGGGCCTCCCGTGCAGCCGGGCCGAATCGTTACCGCTTCCATGTGGTTCGTGGCACGTCGCTCGTGCGCCGTGCTCGATCCGTCACGCCCAGACGGGGCGAACCACCCGCCAGCCGCGCCGCAGTCGGTGCGCTCCGCGGTTCGTCGGGCGTTGCGCTCGCGCCGTTCCGGCCGCCCAGGCTGACGACCCCGCACCCACCGCGGCGCGGTGCCCTTCAGCCGAGGCGTTCGATGGCTTTGTCGGCGATGATCCGCCCGATGGCGAAGCTCGCCGTGGCCGCGGGTGAGGGGGCGTTAACCACGTGGATCTGCCGAGCCGTCTCGGCGAAGGCGAAATCGTCGAGTAGAGCGCCGTCGGGTCCGATGGCCTGGGCTCGCACGCCAGCGCCGGTACGGATGAGGTCTTCACTGCGGACCTCTGGCACCAATGCCTGCAGTGCGGTGACGAAGGCCCGTTTCGACAGGCTGCGGTGGATCTCGCCGAGGCCGGTCCGCCAGAAGTTTCGGGCGAGGATGCGCGAGCTGCGGGCGGTGAGGATTTCGGTGAGGTCACGCCGGTTGATGTCGCCCCACCGGTAGCCCTCCCGCGCCAGCGCCGGCACAGCATTTGGTCCCGCCTCGACCCCGCCGTTCACCATTCGAGTGAAGTGCACCCCGAGAAACGGGAAGCGACTGTCGGGCACGGGGTAGATCAGGTTGTTGACCAGATGTCGCCGGGCGGGTATCAGCGAGTAATACTCCCCTCGGAAAGGCATGATGCGGATGTCGGTCTGACTCGACGGTGTGAGGTTGGCGATGCGGTCCGAGTGCAGTCCGGCGCAGTTGATCAACACCTTGGCCGTCAGGTAGTCGCTCTCGGTGGCGACCACAACCTGTTGGTCCTCCTCGGCGATGCCGCTGACCTTGGTGTGCAGGCGGATTTCATGGTCGGCCTGCTCGAGTTCATCGGCGAGCCACTGGCACAGCACGGGGTAGTCCACAATCCCGGTGCTGGCCACCCGGAGGGCACCCAGCCCGGCGGCATGTGGCTCGAGTTCGTGTAGCTGCTGCACACTGATGCGCTCGGCCAGCACGGCGTTGTCTGCCGCCCTCTGGGCGAGCATGTCGAGTTGAGCAAGCTCTTCGGGTCGCGTGGCGACAATGACCTTGCCGCAGCGCTCGTATGGCACGCCGTGATCGGCGCAGAACCGCTCGAGTTCCGCTTTGCCGCTGACGGTGAGGCGGGCCTTGAGGGAACCAGGCTTGTAATAGATGCCGGAGTGGATGACCCCCGAGTTCGACCCAGTCTGATGGCGGGCCACGGCGGGCTCTTTTTCGAGCAGAGCAATTCGAAGTTCGGGTCGCTTCGCGCTGAGCGCTCGGGCGGTGGTCAGCCCGACGATGCCAGCTCCGACGATGACCACGTCCATGCGGGCTCGGCGACCGTGTTTGGGGCGAGGAGGAACCCAATCGGACATGCTCGATAGCTTAGGGACTGCTCCCGATGTCTCTCGTCGAAGTCAGGCGGCGCTATTCGTAGGCGATGGCGTCGAGCACTTTGAGCCGCGAACCGCGCCACGCGGGCAGGATGCCGGCGACCACGCCGGCCACCCCGGCCGCGACGAAGGTGAGCGCCACCTGGCCGTACGGCACGGCGATGGTGCTCATCACCGATTCGGGCAGGGCACTGGCGATGGCGATACCGAACAGCAGCCCCAGCCCGAGTCCGAGCACCGCGCCGAACAGCGAAACCACCGTCGATTCAATTCGGACCATGGTGCGGGTCTGACGTCGTTGTTGGCCGATAGCTCGGAGCAGGCCGAGCTCACGAGTCCGCTCGAAAACGGCCAACATCATGGTGATGACGATGCCCAACATGGCGATGAACAGCGAGAAGAACAGCAGAACGTTCACGATGACGGTGGTCTGGTTGATCTGCTCCTCGGTGGTTTTTTGGAACTCGGCCCGGCTTTCCACCTTGACATCGGGGTAGGCGGCGGTGGCCGCGGTGATGGCCGCGGCGGCTTCGGCCTGGGTGACTCCCTCGGCAAGGGCCACGCCCCCGAAGCTGTCCAGTTGCACGTCGGGTGGGAAATGATCTTCGAAAACGGATTGGGCGATGATCCAATTCGATCCGGTCACGTTGGTGTGAAACAGCCCCGTCACCGTCAGGGTGGCGGCTCCGATCGGAAACTGCACCTCGATGGGGTCGCCGAGAGCCAGGCCAAGATCGGCGGCGGCCTGGTCCTGCACCAAGATGCCGTCGGCGGGAATCTCCGCGGAGGTACCGGCCCGCATGCCCAGGTTGATGATGCGGTCAAGACCCGTGCTCTGCACGGCCTGGATCGACTTCACGGCGCCGCCGATCTTGGCGCTGCCCTGGCGAAAGGTGATGACTTGGGCAATCTCGGGTAGCTCAGCCAATTGTGCGCTGAGCGCGGGGCTGAAGCCGGAGAAGGCCTCGGGGGTGAGGAAGAAGTCAGCGGAGATACCGGTGCTGAGTTGTTGGGAAAAGCTGGCCTTGAACGACGAGCCGAGGACACCGACCGTGCTGACGAGGGCCACCCCTACCATCAAGGCGGAGGCGGTGGTGGCGGTGCGCCGCGGGTTACGCGAGGCATTGCCTCGGGCCAGGACCCCCGTTACGCCGTAGATCCGCACAAACGGCCATGACAGCGCCTCCGTGATGGGACGCGTCACCAAGGGGCTCAGCCCCGTCGCGCCCATGAACAGCAGGAACGCGCCGAAGCCCAGCACTGAAAGCCGTGTCGCCGTGGAATCGATCGGAGCGAAAAGGGCGCCGAGGAAGATCAACGCGCCCACCGCGGTGGCTACCGCCCCCACGATGGTTCGAGTTCGGATGCTGTTGGAGAGCAGGGTGGCACCATCCCGCATGGCTGCGACCGGAGAAATCCGACCGGCCCGCCAGGCGGGAAGGACCGACACCGCCAGCGTGACCCCGACTCCCACGACGAGCGCCACCAGCCAGGTGGTGGGACGCGGTGTCAGCCCAGTGTCCGGAAAGCCGCCGCCCTGGGAGGTGATGATGACGATGAGCAGCTTGGCGAAGCCGATACCGACCACGGTGCCGAGCAGCGACGAGAACAGCCCGATGAGGCTCGACTCCGCCAGTACCGAACTGGTGACCTGTGCGTTGCCGGCCCCGATGGCCCGCAGCAGGGACAACTCCCGCACGCGCTGGCCGAGGGTGGTGTTGAACACGACGTTGATGATGAACCCGGCCACGAACAACGCCACGAAGGCAAACACCAGAAGCACCGTGCGGATGATGTCGATGATCTGGCCGAAGCTGTCGGAGAACTCCTTGGTGAACTCGGACCCGGTAATGGCGTCGTAGCCCTCCGGTAGCACGGCGACCACACGGTCGCGTAGTTCAACCTCGTTGATGTTCGCCGCCGCCTCGAGCGCCACAGATTGGTAGTGGCCCGCGAGGTTGCTCAGCCGCTGGGCGGTAGGCGGGGCGAAGATCAGGTAGTAGGCACCGCCGCCGCTGTCACCGAAGGTGATCAGGCCCGAAATGGTGAACTGCCCTTCACCGCCGGCGGCTCGAACACCTACGACATCGCCCATTTTCAAGTGGTTGGCCTTGGCCATGTCTACGTCGAGGGCCACCTCGTGGTCTGCGCTGGGTCCCCTGCCCTCGGTCAGTTCGAATACGCCGCTACTGCCATCAGGTCGAGGCTGCCAGCTGAAGCCCAGGATGGGCGCTCCGGTCGTCTTGACCGTCGTACCGGCGGGGAGGGTGACCGCGGGGAGAAAGGTGATCGAACCCTCGGCCCGGGCGACGCCATCGACTTGGGCGAGTTTGTCGACGAGGGACTGCGGGGTCGGGGGCCGCAGGGCGTTGGCCTGGTCGCCGCGATCGAGCGGGTCGCTCGCTCGTACCAGCACGTCCACGTTGAGCGCGGCGCGGCCAGCGATGGCGTCGAAGGTCTTGCTCAGGGTGTCCGAGAGTACGAAGGAGCCCGTCACGAAGGCCACGCCGACCACGACCGCCAGCGAGGTCAGGCCGAAACGCACCCAGCGGGCTCGTAACGAGCGGAGGGTGAGGCGAATCATGATCACGTTCAGGCCCCCATCTTGTGCATCGCGCTGAGGACCTTTTCTGTGCTGGGGTCCACTACCTCGTTGACGAAGCAGCCATCGGCGAGGAACACCACGCGATCGGAGAAGGACGCGGCAGTAGCGTCGTGGGTCACCATCACGATGGTCTGACCGAGGTCACTCACCGCGTGGCGCATGAAGGCGAGCATCTCGCCCGAGGAGCGGGAGTCGAGGTTGCCGGTTGGCTCGTCGGCGAAGATGATCTCAGGTCGGCTGGCCATGGCCCGAGCCACCGCCACCCGCTGCTGCTGTCCGCCGGAAAGTTCGTGCGGGCGATGCTTCAGGCGGTCCGACAGGCCCACCGCGGCGATGACCGCATCGAGCCAATCGCGATCAGGTTCGCGTCGGGCCAGGGACATCGGCAGGGTGATGTTCTCCAGGGCGGTCAGGGTGGGGATCAGGTTGAAGGCTTGGAATACGAACCCGATGCGGTCGCGGCGCAATTCGGTGAGTTGTTTCTCAGACCGCGAGGTGAGATCGACGTCGGCCACGAAGGTGGAGCCTGAGCTGAGCTTGTCGAGCCCGGCCATGCAGTGCATCAACGTGGACTTGCCAGACCCCGATGGGCCCATGATGGTGCTGAATCGCCCCCGTTCAAAGCCCACGGTGACAGCCTCGAGGGCTCGGACGTAGGTCTCTCCGGAGCCGAACACCTTGGTGGCGTTCTCGGTGTGGGCGGCGTACGTGGTGGTGACCGGGGCTGGTAAGACCATGGCGCAAGACTAGAACGGCGGGATTTCGGGTCGGCAACGCGACAGTGCCCGACCGTGACACGGCCGGGCACTGACTTCGGTTCCCGCCGATCGGGTCGGCCGGCTGCGTGCAGCCGCCGTTGTCCGAACTGTGGCCCTGCGGACACGTCTTGGCGATATGCCGGTAGGCCTACCCACACTCGGCGGGCTACGGTCCACGCGGTGGGGGAACGGGCGGTATCGGCCCTCGTCGCAGGGCAAGGCTCCGCCGGACGCAAGGAGGAACCGTGACGGGCGTAGCTGGGGACGACGTAGCTGGGCACGACGTAGCTGGGGACGACGTAGCTGGGGACGACGTAGCTGGGGACATGGTGGGGATCCGTGCGGGTTCGGTGGGCGAATGGTTCACCCAGAACATTGCCGGTGCTCAGGGGCCGTTCTCCTTCGATCGGCTCGCCGGTGGGCATTCGAACCTCACCTACCGGGTCACCGACGCCAGGGGAGGTTGTTACGTGCTGCGTCGGCCGCCGACTGGTGCAGTGCTCGCCACGGCTCATGACATGGCCCGCGAGCACCGAATCATTTCTGCCGTTGGCACCACGGCGGTTCCGGTCGCGCCGGCCTTGGGGTGCTGTACCGACCTTGCGGTCAACGATGCACCGTTTTACGTGATGGGCTACGTCGAGGGTGTGGTGCTCGACGGCGCGGAGAAGGTCGATGAGCACTTCGCCCACGGTGAGCAGCGCCGCAATATCGGTCGTTCCGTCATTGAGGTGATGGCGGCGTTGCACGCGGTGGACCCCGACGCCTGTGGCCTTGGGGACCTCGGCCGTCGTGATGCCTATTTGGAACGGCAGCTCAAGCGCTGGCGCACCCAGTGGGAGAATTCCAAAACCCGGGAGCTGCCCGCCATGGAGCAGGTGGCGGATGCGTTGCAGGCTCACATCCCACCCCAGGTCGGATCGGGCATCGTGCACGGTGACTACCGCCTCGGCAACATGATGATGGGGGCCGATTCACGCATCGCCGCCGTGCTCGACTGGGAGTTGTGCACCCTGGGTGATGTGATGGCCGACGTCGGGTTCATCATGAACAACTGGGCCGCGCCGGGCGAACCGCAAATCACCACCCGCGGCTTGGCCATGCCCCCAACGGAGGCCGGTGGCTTTTGCACTCGGCTGGAGTTTCTAGCCCGTTACCAGGAGCTGACCGGTCGTGACGTGTCCAACGTCGACTATTACCGGGCGTTTCAGTACTGGCGGCTGGCGGCCATCATCGAGGGTGTACTGGCCCGCTATCTCAAGGGCGTGATGGGTGCCGGTCAAGCCGAGACGGAGACCGAAGTGTTTCGCCACCAGATCGATGGCTTGGCCAACGCCGGCCTGGATCTGATTCGCGCCTGGGGCTGAGCGGGGCGGCGGGCCGTCCGATCAGGCGGGGACGGGTTTGATGGCGATTTCAAGCTGAAATGCCTCTTCCGCCAAATCTTTGCGTGCGTCAGCGGTGTAGAGATCCAGCGCGGCGTCTGCGGCGTTGGTGGTTACCGCCTCGATCATTATCCGGCGGGCCGTTTCGTCTACCGCGCAACGCACGGCTTGCACCGCCTGGCGATGGCCACGGTCAAGGCCGATAGCGATGCGCAGCAGGCCAGCCATCACGGCCACCGCCTGTTGATCGAACGGGTTGAGCGCGGCGTACTCCGCGTGGGTCCGTTTGGGGGCGCTCTTGCGGTGGTACCGGGCGATTTGGGCGATCAGTTCGATCTCGTGACTGGTGAAACCGGTCAGTTGGTCGGTGTTGCGGATGATGTAGTAGCTGTGTTTGTGATGGGCGTCGTGGGCGATGTGACGTCCCACGTTGGCCAGAAGGGCACCTGCTTCGAGTAGCTCGGCATATTCCGCCGGTAAGCCGTGCAGGGCTTCGGTCTGGGCGAACAGTTCGAGGGCAAGTTCGGCGGTCTGATGGGCGTGGTCCACCGCCGGGTCGGTGACTGCGAGGAGATGCTCGACGCTGTTGCGCCGCAGGTCCGACAGATGATGTAGCGGGTCGAGGTGTCGGTGATGCTCGCTCTGGCGGGCGGCATCGAGTAGCACCCCTTCCCGCAGCGCATACGCCGAAACGGTAAAGGTCTCAAGGTCCAACTCGTCCGCGAGGCATTCCAAAAGCAACGCTCCTGCGGGCAGAATGTCGGCCCGTCGGGCTTCGATGCCGGGTATCTTGAGCCGTTCGGCGGGGGTGTTGCAGTCGAGCAGGAGTTGGGTGATCGTGCCGAGTTCGGCCCGGCTGAAGGTGGCGGAGTTGATGGACTTCGGCAGCCGGTCGCCGCGCAAGTGGGCGGCCATCGTGGCCAGGTTCTGGATGGTGCCGGAGGAGCCGATCGCCACGTCGAAGGGGTGGTCGAGAAGCTCGAGGGTGGTGTTGACCAAGAAGCTGTGCAGATAGCGCCGACAGTGCTCCGCCCGCCGTGCGGTGGTCACCCCCGCGGGGAAGAAGCGGTCGGTCAGCCGAATGGCACCGAGCTTGTGGCTACGGGACCATTCAATGGCAGGCCCTTGCGCCACGAGGACCTCGGTGCTACCCCCGCCGATGTCGACCAGGAGGAGGCGTTCGGCGAACACGGGCAGGGCTTGCAGCACGCCGAGATGGATGAGGCGGGCCTCCTCGACACCGGAGATGACCTCGATTTCGATCCCGGTCTCGCGGCGGGCCCGTTCGAGGAACTCCTGCTGGTTCTGGGCTTCGCGAACGGCGCTGG
This sequence comes from Ferrithrix thermotolerans DSM 19514, assembly GCA_945906305.1. Classification (GTDB taxonomy): domain Bacteria; phylum Actinomycetota; class Acidimicrobiia; order Acidimicrobiales; family CAIXPF01; genus CAIXPF01. Next base: position 79,021 of record CAMDQT010000007.1, read on the forward strand.
TGGCAACGGCCCGCAGTTGGGCGGCGTGGATCTCGGCGACCTGACGGAACCGGCCCAGGGTGGCGACCCCGCGTTCGATCGCACCGGGGGTCAGCAGTTTCATGTCGCCCGAGCCCGAACCGAGCCGGACCATCTCCTTTTCCGAGGCCAGCGTCTCGAAACGACCGTTGGACAAGATGCGGGCCACGACGAGGTGGAAGCTATTGGTACCGATGTCGATCGCGGCGTGCACCTCGCCGGTTTGCGGCGACCGGCGACGAGCGGGACGGTTCACTGCGCCGACGCTAGTAGCCGTCATCCGTTCTTGGTTGCGGCGGGCAGCGTAGAAGCGGTCACCGTGGTGGTGGTGGCGTCGGGGCTGTCCGGGGCGGGCACTGGACCAGGCACGATCAGTAGCTGGCCGACCGAGAGCCGACTGCGGTCCCGCAACGGGTTCAGTTCGCTCAACCGCGCCGGGGTGATCGCGTGCTGCTCGGCGATGGCGAAGAACGTGTCTCCATCTTGCACGGTGTACAGAACCGAGCCGGGCAAAGACGTCGTGCTCGCCACCACCCTGGTGGTGACTGGCAGCGGGCGTGCTGCGGCAGGTTCAGCTGGTGCGTTGGGATCGGGTAGCAAGCTGAGGATGGCCGGGGTGGGCAGCGATTCCTCCGCTGGTTGGCTACAGCCAACCGCCCCCATTGCGCCCAGGACGACGAGCCCCATCGCCCGGGCTCGCCACCGTGTCCGTCGCACCATGCACGCAGTATCGCCGCCCTCGCGGCGACGTAGGTGGAACGTTTCCGCCGTGTCGCTGGTGGTCATCGTTCGGTGCGAGCCCAAACCGCATACAGCGGGTCGCCGGAGCGGCCGGCGTTGCGGTGCTCCATCCGCGGTTGTTCCCAGCCTGTGGCGCGACGGAAGTACTCCGCCACCAACTCAAGATGGAACGCATCGTCGCTGGCCATCCAGCCGCGAATGACCTTGGTCGGGAAACAACGATTGGAGAAGGTGCAGGCGAATGGGGCGCCCGGCCGCAGAACCCGGGCGAGTTCGTCGAACACCTCGATTGGCCGTGACAGGTAGTCGACGGACACCGTGCACACGGCGCCATCGAAGCAGGCGTCGGCAAAGGGCAGTTGCGGTGTCACGTTGAGGTCGTGCACGACTCGTTCGTGGGCGAACTCGTTGCAGTCCAACTCGTGTTCGTTCATGCCCAGTACGACGAGTCGTGCCGGTCGGCGGGCCAGATGCGAGGTCCAAGAGCTGCAAAGATCGAGAATCTCTCCGTGCATGGCGAGTTCGTCGTAACAGACCTGCACGGCCTCGATGGCGGCTTCGTCGATGTGGGTGACCAGACGCGGCTCGAGGTAGAAGTTCGCATCGGGGGATTCATCCATGCGGGAGAAAAACCCGTCGGGGAATCCGGTGTAGCGGTTGGGCGGTGCTTCGTGGGCCATGTCGAGTCCGGATCGGGGTTGGGGTCGAGGCGGTCAGCGCAGCGCCGTCGCCAGGCTGTCGATGAGGCGGCCGACCTCGTCGTCGGTCATGACCAGCGGCGGGCACAAAGCAATGCTGTTCACCAAGGGCCGAGCGATGACGCCCTGGGCGAGCATGGCGTCCCTGACGACATAAGCGTCGCGGTCCGGGGTCAGCTCTGCCGCCCATACTGCGCCTACCCCGCGGGCACCGGCGAGGGTGCCGTCCTCAACCAGGGCGCGCAGTCCGTCCTCGAGCAACGTCGCGATGGCATCGGCCCGGGCGAACAGCCCGTCCTGTTCGTACACCTCAAGGGTGGCGACTCCGGCCGCGCACGAGGTGGGGTGGCCCGAGTAGGTGTACCCGTGGCGAAGCAGAAAGTCGGGGTCGCTCTCGAGGGAGTCGCAGATCGCCCGGGAGAGGATCACCCCTCCGAGCGGCGCGTAGCCCGAGGTCACACCCTTGGCGAAGGTGATCAGGTCGGGGGTGACGCCGTAGTACTGCGCACCGAACCAGTGGCCGAGACGACCCCAACCGCAGATCACCTCATCGAAGATGAGCAGGGCACCGTGCTGGTCGCACAGCCGGCGCAGACCGGCGAGGTAACCGGGCGCGGGCGGGTGCACGCCGCCAGCGCCCTGGACCGGCTCGGCGATGACCGCGGCGATCTCGTTACCCCGCTCGGCGAAGAGGCGGGACGCCGCCTCGATGTCGTTCTGGGCAACGTTCAGCACCGCGGGGAGCAACTCGCCCCAGCCGTCTTTGTTGGCTGCAATGCCTTGGACTGAGGTTCCGCCGTAGGTGGTGCCGTGGTAGCCACCGGTGCGACTGACGAGCAGGTTGCGTGTGGGGTCGCCGCGCCGTACGTGGGTCAGGCGGGCCAGCTTGAGAGCGGTGTCCACCGCTTCGGAGCCCGAGCAAGTGAAAAACACCCGTGGGTCCGTCATCGGGGCCCGCTCGGCAATTTCGGCGGCCAAGCGCTCCGCAGGCTCGTTGGTCCAGGGATCAAACGTGTTGTAGGTGGCCATTGAGTCGAGCTGCGTCTTGATGGCGTCGATGATGCGGCGGTTGCCGTGCCCGGCGTTGCAGCACCACAGTGATGCCATACCGTCGAGGTAGGCGTTGCCATCTCGATCCCACAAGGTTGATCCTTCGCTGCGGACCAAGGTGATGAAGTCGCCCTTAGCCTTGGCCGGTTTGGCGAAGGGGTGTAGGAACGCTGACGTCGTCATGAGCCCAGGCTAGGTGCCCGTTCGTTCGTGGATGCCGCGAATGGGCTTTCGGGCCGTGGGTGGGCTCGGTCGGTTATGCCGCGAAAGTCAGAACTTGACGACTTATTCAACTTCGGCCTACGGTGCCACGCAATACCACAGAGCGCCCGGTAAGCGGACCGCTTCGGATCAAACCGCTGCGCCGGTTCGGCGTTCTCTGTGGGCGGTGGCTCTCTTGGCCGGGGGGAGAGAGAGCCACCGCCTTTTTTTTGTAGACCGACGCGAGACAAACGCGGCGGGCTAGGTTCCGACCGTGTTCGTCCGACGTCGAGGGGGTCGGCTCGCCCGGCTGCGGGTCGCGGCGACCCGTCGCACCCGATGGCGGGTTTGGTGGGTCGACCAATTGCATCGGCGCTGGGACGGTGTCGCGTTCAGCGCTTCGGTACACGCGGGGACAGCCCGAGCGGCACGGTTCGGTTCCTTCGGCGAAGGAAGTCTGCTGGCCTTTCCGTGGACGGCGCTTTACAACGAACACGCCATTCGCATCGGACGTGACACAATCATCGGGCCGATGGTCAGTCTGTCCGCGGGCATGGTTCCTGGCCAGCCGTTGCTGCACGACGCGATTGTGCAGATCGGGGACCGGTGCCTGATCGGGCGAGGCAGTTCTATCGTGGGCCACTACCGCATCGTCATTGGGGATGACGTCTACACCGGCCCCAACGTGTATGTGACGGACCAGAACCACGGGCTGGAACGTCTCGATCTGCCCATTGGTCGTCAGGCACCGGCTCCTGAACAGCCGGTGCACATCGGTGAAGGGTCTTGGCTTGGGGCCGGTGTGGTCGTGCTACCGGGGGTGACCATCGGCCGTGGCGTCGCTGTGGGAGCCGGCAGCGTGGTTACCCACGACCTGCCCGACCACAGCGTCGCGGTGGGTTCGCCGGCGCGGGTGGTGCGGCTGCGCACCGAAAGAGTCGAAGGCGGTCATTGAGCCAGAGGTCGGCCGGATTTGGGCGGGCAACGTGTTGCTTCGGGTAGGTGTCTACTACGATGCCGACTCGTGGTTCGACAGCACCGGATGTCTCGCACTGTTTTCACCGCCTTCGCCCTGGCCGCCGGAGCGGTGGGCCTGCTGGGCTGTGGCGAGGGCGTGGATCCGTCCTCGCAACCAACCATCGGTGGGGAGCGATTCGAAGAAATCCGCTTCGAGGACCTTTGGCGACCCAGCGAGAGCAGCAAGAAGGAGTCCAAGACGGTCGACTTGGTGCAAACCGAGTCAAGAACGCTTGAGGGTTCCAGCCCCGAGGCGGTAGTTCGCGTCTACGCCAAGGTGCTCGAGACCCAGGGCTGGCAAGCGGTGCAGCAGCCCCAAGTCCAGCGTGACGCGGCGTGGTTCGGTTCCTGGCGCAAGCTTGGTCGCAACCTCGTCGTGACCGCACACGAGGGTGCGCCCGCCGAGGAAGGCGATGCGGTTCCGGTGGAGTTCACCCTGGCTTTCCAGCGGCCGACCAAACCCGATCAGATCACTGGGGTCCTCAACCCGCCTATCGCTCGCTGAGCGACGGGTTGCTCAGCCGTCCTGCAGCAACGAAGCCAACGCCATTTCGCCCTCGGGGTCGTGACCGCGGAGCAACTGTTGGGCTTCCTTCCAACGTTGGCGGGCGGTGCTGTGCTCCCCAATGGCCTCGAGGCATTGGCCTTCAGTAACCAGCGCCCGGCCGAGACCAACGCGGTCCTCGGCGGCTCGGTATCCCGCGACGGCGACGGTGGCGAGGTCGGCTCCGGTCTTGAAGTGTCCGAGCGCCACGTAGGTGGCAGCCAGGCCAGCCTGCACGTAGGGCAGGTCTTCGGGGTGGCGGAGGGTGATCGCGAGTTGCGCCGCATCGGTGAGGGCGCGGAGGGCGTCGTCCCACCGGCCGAGTTCCTGGTACACCGCGCCCAGAGACAAGATGGCCCGGTAGCGCCCGTCGTCATCGCCGCTGCGCCGATAGTGGGAAAAGGCGGCGAACCAGGCCGGTAGGGCTCTTCCTGGTCCGTATTGATCGAGAATCCGGTTGGCGTCGTGCTCCAGCGCCGCGCCGAGGTCTGCCTCCGTGGTCACCGTGTCCAGCAGGTGAACCAGCGCGGGCACGACGAGTGGGCCGCCTTCCCCCAGCGTTGGTCCGGCTACGGCTTGCCATTGCTGGGCGCGTTCGGCCGCTTCGGCGGCACGTTCCCATTCGCCCCGGTCGCGATGGATGATGGCGCAGTTGGCCTCGAGTCGGGTGCAGGCGTGGGCGTTGTCGAGGTTCGCGAACCGGTTGAGTGCCTCTTGGCAGCGCGTCAGCGCCTCGTCGAGTCGTCCGTCGCGGTAGCACGCCGCCCCGGCACCAGCGTGTGCTTCGGCGTGCAGTTCGTCGTCGTCGCCGGTCGTTGCCGCAATGCCAAAGGCGTCGGCCGCGGCCGATGACTGCCCGTCGGCGGCAAGGGCCCGACCGAGGCGCAGCAAGGCCAGGGCGTTGGTTGCCCCATCGTGGCGGCCGCGAATTTGCTCCAGGCCAATCTGAGCATCGCGCACCGCTTCGGAGACCACTTTGGCAGCCTATAGCGGGACTACCAGCGGCTTCAGCCACCATCGCCATCGCTTGGCGCTCGATAGGCTGGCCGGGAGGGAGCGCGCCGGTGCCGGACCATCTGAACATGCACGCCCGCCAGACGGTCGCTGAAGCGCAGGCGGTGGCGTGTCGGCTGGCCCACCATTATCTGGGTACCGAGCATCTTCTGGCTGCGCTGGCCTACGAGGTGGGGAGCGCGGCGGAGCGGGCCTTGGCCCGTTGTGGCGTGCACGGCACCGCGGTCGAAGCCCATTTGGAGCAGGTGCTGGGTCGCGGCACCCGCGCCCTGTCGGTCCAGCTGCCGTTCACGGCTGCGGCCGAAGTAGTGCTGACGCGCTCACGCTGGGAGGCCCGGGTCCTCGGTGAGGACATCGTGAGCACGACCCATATCCTGCTCGCACTGCTTCGTCAGCCCGGTGGCATCGCCGCGACCGTCCTGGCCGAACTCGGCACCGATTGCGCACAGCTTGAAGGTTTTGTACTCGCTGCCCCCCACGATTCTCCGCTCGATGAGACAGGACCGCTGGCGCAGCCTTGCCCCCAGGAGCCCCTGCTACCCGACGCCGGTCATCTCGTCGAGGGGTTCGGGTCGAGCGCGGTCGAGTCCGGTGGTGAGGCGAGGCGATCGGATAGGGCGGACGTGCTGGCGTTCCAAGTCGTTCAACTAACGGGTCAGGTTGCCCGACTTGAGGCCGAGGTGCAGAAACTGGGTGATCTGGTGCAGGCCTTGCTCGCATCGATCGATCCGAACGGGAGCGGTACCGGTGCTGACCGAGGGCCGGCCCCGGAGGATGCGGTACTGGCCCCTAATCCACCGCCCACCCACTAGCCTTGCGGCGAGGGCCGAACCGCCGTCGCTAGGGCTCTCGGTTAGTCCACCTGGTGCGGAACAACTAGGCGCGGTACTGCTTGTCGGCGGGAATGTCCGCTGCGACTAGCCTGACCTGGGTTTCCGAGCTTGATGTGGAGGAACATGACTCTCAGCCCCGCCGCCCTGCTCTCGGAGCTTGAACCGACTGCAGCCCGCTTGGTCGAGCGCCACCTCGCCACCTCCAAGGAGTGGTTTCCCCACGAACTGGTCCCGTGGAGTCGAGGACAGGACTTTGACCCTGAGCGCGGTTGGCAACCGACGGACTCCGACATTGGCCAGGGTACGTTGTCCGAGGCTGTCCGCTCGGCGTTGTTCGTGAACCTGCTGACCGAGGACAACCTGCCCTACTACTTCAACGACATCGACCGTGTCTTCGGCAAGGACGATGCCTACGGTTACTGGACTAGACGCTGGACCGCAGAGGAAGGCCGACATTCCATCGCCATCCGTGATTACCTCATGGTCTCACGGGCGATCGATCCGTGGGAGCTTGAGCGAGCCCGAATGATCCAGGTCACGGGAGGGAACACCCCCCACCCGCAGAACCCGCAGATCGGGTTCTGCTACCTGGCCCTACAGGAATTGGCCACCCGCGTCTCCCACCTCAACACCGGAAAGCTGCTGAGCGACCCAGCGGGCTACAACGTGATGGCCCGCGTTGCCTTCGACGAGAACATGCACTTCATGTTCTACCGGGACATGGTGAGCGCGTGCCTCGAAGCCGATCCCAGCGGCACGGTGGTCGCCCTGGAGGAAGTCGTCCGAGAGTTCGCTATGCCCGGTCTCGGAATCCCCGGTTTCGACCGCCACGCCCAGACCATCGCTCGGGTCGGCATCTATGACTTGACCTCCCATCACGATCGCATCGTTCAGCCTCTGGTCCACAACACTTGGCGGATCGCCGAGCTGACCGGGCTCGATGAGCAAGCCGAGCGGGCTCGCGCCAGCTTGCTCAAGCGGGTCGAACGGCTTGGTCGGCTGAGCCGCCGAATGGTTGACCGGCGAGGCGATCCGCTCGACGCCGCGGACTGATCGGTCCCCAAACCCGCGGTGAATGGGCGCGGGGGGAGCGTTTGCGGCCAGACTCGGCGACCATGGTGCTCCAAATCGAGGACAACGGCCGGGTGCGCACGCTGCGCATCGATCGGCCGAAGGCGCTCAATGCGATGAACAACGCGGTCTTCGCGGCCATTCGCGACGCGTTGCATGCTGCGACGCAGGACGCTGGGGTCGCGGTCGTGGTGATCACCGGATCTGGCCGGGGGTTCTCCGCCGGCCAGGATCTAACCGAGATGTTGGCGTCCAACGAGCCGTCTTCGGGTCCCTATCAGTTCCCGTCCATGCTTCGCGCGCTGGCAGAGTTCCCCAAGCCCCTCATCGGGGCCGTTAACGGCATCGGGGTTGGGATCGGCATGACGATCCTCGGCCATTGCGACCTGGCGTTGATGGCTCAGGGCGCTCGGCTGAGGACTCCGTTTCCACAACTGGGCGTGGCACCCGAAGCTGGCAGCAGCTACACCTTCGCCGCTCGGATGGGCTGGCAGCAGGCGGCCTACGTCCTGATGACCGGCCGCTGGTTCAACGCCCAGGAGTGTCTCGACATGGGCCTGGTGTGGCGGGTGTGTACTGATGAAACCCTCGATGCGCAGACCCAGGCGGTGGCCCAGGAGATTGCCGCCAACCCCATCCCGTCACTGGTTGAGACCAAGCGGCTGATGCTGGCCGCCAACCACACCGAGGCGGTCTTGGCGGCTCACGAGCGCGAGGCCGAGGCGTTCGGCCGACTGATCGGCGCGGCCGCTAACCGTGAGGCGGTAGCGGCCTTTCTGGAGAAGCGAGAGCCGAACTTCACCCGCATCGCCGGGCTGTGAAGCTCAGAGCCGTCCTGCGTCCCTCGCCGCTGCGGTGGCGGCTTCGAGTTGCTGCTCGATGATGGCGAGGCCGCCGTCCCAGAAGCCTGGGTCGGTCAGGTCGCAACCCACCAAACCGGCGAGTTGTTCGGGGGCCAATGACCCGCCCGCGGAAAGCAATTGCAGATAGGCAGGCACAAAATCCGCGCCTTGCTCTTGGTAGCGCTTGTAGACCGACAGGGCCAACAGCTGGCCGTAGGCGTAGGCGTAGACGTAACCGGGAGTGTTGATGAAGTGGGGGACGTAGCTCCACCATGTCCGGTAGTTGTCGGTCACCTCGACGGCGTCACCCAACATCGCGGTTTGGGTTTCGTACCAATAGCGACCGAAGTCGTCGGGGGACAACTCGCCGATCTCGCGCCGGTGGGTGTGCACGGCGTGTTCGAAGCGGTTCATCGCGGTTTGGCGGAACACCGTAGCGATGGCTCCTTCGAGGCTCTCCGCCAGCAATGCGAGTCGTTCGGCAGGATCGGTGGTGTCCGCCAATAATCGTCCGAAGGTGACCGTCTCACCGAAAACCGACGCCGTCTCGGCCAAGGTGAGTGGCGTGCTCAGATGGAAAATGCCCTGCTGGCGGGCGAGGTAGGCGTGCAGGCCGTGGCCCAACTCGTGGGCCAAGGTCATCACGTCTCGGCGCTTCGCGGTCCAGTTCAGCAACACGTAGGGATGGTGCGAGGGCACCGTGTAGGCGCAGAATGCCCCCGGACGCTTGGCGGGCCGGATGGGCGCGTCGATCCATGCCTCGGCGAAAAACCGCCGGGCGGCGTCGGCGAGCTGCGGGGAGAAGCTGGCGTAGCTGTCCAGGATGAGTTCTTTGGCTTGGGTCCAGCCGAATTCGGCTTCCGACGTCGCGACCGAGGCCATCCGGTCGTAATCGGCGAGGCGGGGGACCCCCAAGATGGCGGCCTTGGTGGCATACCACCGCTGGGGCAGGTCGTAACGGGCCTGCACTGCAGCGACCAACGCGTCCACCGAACCATCAGATGCTTCGTTGGAGAGGTTCCGGGAGGACAGCCACGTCGGGTAGGCGCGAAGCCGGTCCTGCACCGACTTGTCCAGCAGCAAGGTGTTGAAGATGAAGGCCCGCGTTCGTAGTCCGGGACTGAGGCCGTCGGTGATGGCTTGGGCGGCGCTGCTCCGAACGTCGCGCTCGGGATGAGAAAGAAGGGCGAGGCCCTGTTCGAGCTTTACGGGATTGTCGTGATCGGGCAGCTTGACGTCGATGGCTGCCACCAACTCGCCGAAGAGGCGCGACCAGGCCTGCGTTGAGGTTTGGGATTTCTCGGTGTCGATGCGTTCCTCGGCCTCGGAGAGCAGATGTGGCCGGTAGCGCCGCGCCGAACGGAGGTGATGGGCGCAAAAGGCCATCCGCTGGTCGGCAAGGACGGCTTGGGCGATGGCATCGTCGAGTTCAGCCCACTCGATGTCGAAGAAGATCAGCTTGGTCTCAAGCGCAGTCCCACGCTCCTGGACGCGGGCGAGGAGGGCACCCTTCGCGGGGTCCGCGGTGTCCGTGGCGAGGTGCAAGCTGGCGTAGCTACCGGCTCGGTTGAGTATTTCGTGCAGTTCCGCCGTGCGCTGCATGAGATCTACCCATTGGGGCACGGACAGTCCCGCGAGCTGGCCCCGTCGTTCGGCGACGGCATCGGCCAGTGTTGTCGCCCGATCGAGCAGGTCGTCGATCGAGCCGCCATCCAACAGCGGCTCGAGATCCCAGGTGGCCTCGGCGGCGGTGCGTTCGGCATCGGTGAGCGACATGGCGGTCACCTTAGCGATGCTTGCGTGGCCGGCCCTCCGGGTGGGCGGCGGTTCGGCCAGCGCCGAGACTCAGGCGAAGGACGGTGGCGGCCCGGCCCGCGGCGGCGGCGGCGGCGTTGGGTGGGCCGTCACCGCGAGGGCCAGGATCGCCGCCGGAAGGGCAACCTCTTGCGCCGCGTTTGGCACTCCAGCGGCGCCGGTTGCCGTGTCGGCCGGCCCGATCGGCCAGAACCCGACCCCTCGGGCGGATGTATGTATCAGGGTCGCTCCGTCGGCGCTGAACGCCAGCCCCGCGGCGCCGGTCGCCTCTCCGGTGGCGATAGGGCTGCTTTGCAGGGACGGATTGGTCGTGTCCAACCTGATCACGCGGGCGCGTGTTGCGCCGGGCGTCTCGACTGAGGCATCGGTGACCATGGCCAGGACATCACCGCGGGGTCTGAACACCGCACCGGGGCCGAACTCCCATGGTCCTGCCGGGTTGATTCCTTCGAGGATTTTCTGGTCCGGCTGTGCGGTGGTGCCGAGGTGTAGTGCGCACGATCGTGGCTGGCACACCAGCCGTGCCATTGCGGTTGCACCGGAACCAACATACCGACCAGTACCGAGGGTCGGTCCAGGGCGGCCGTCACGGGGGCGCAGGTACAGGGTTCCGGCCGCGTCCACTATGAGGCCAGCGGACACGGTGCCCACCGCTGTGACCCCGGCAGGAAGACGTACGGTACGGCCCCGGTCTGCCACTCCCGATCCGTTGAGCATGGTGATTTCCGCCGCGGCGGCGCCGAACGGCACCAGCGCGGCCCAGGTTCCGTCCGCCGCGCCGAGGATCCAGCGCTCCTCGGCGAGACGCTGCTGTTGAGACAGCGTGGCCCGATCGACACTGAAAACCTGTCGACGCGTGCCGATCAACACGACGTTCTGCAACGCGACAACCTGGGTCGACGCGCCCGGCTCGACCCGGAAGGTCAGCCGTGTGGATCGGCTGCGGCCGGTCGGCAGGTCGATCTCGGTGAGGGTGGCGTCCTCTGCGAGCAGGTACAGCGTGCCCGCGATACCTGAAGGTAGGGAGAGTTGAGTCTCGGTAACGACGGGGTCAGTTGCCGTGCTGCTATCGCGGGGCCCGATCGTGGTGGGAGTGTGAAGTTGAGCGGTGCCCGCACTGCGGCGATCGGCCATGAGCAGCGCGGCCACGACGGCGAACAGGACCGCGAACGCCACGGCCCATTGCCACCCGCCTTTCGTGCTGTCCGGACGCGATTGCTGGTGGGGTGCCATGTCAGGCCAGAACGTCCGGATCCACACCGGCCACAACCGAGCCGATGAACCCCAAGCCCTCGTGGGGGGAGAAGGGTTGCATGAAAACGCCTGCCCGGACGTCGCGAGCCAAACGTCCGAGCGGGTCGGCGCTGGTGTAGCCCGAACCTCCGGCCAGGGCTAAGGCAGCGTCGACTATCGCCGCCGCGAGACGGTTGACGTTGAGTTTTGCCGCTTGAAACTCGGCCATGAACTCGCGCCCCGCGGCTTCGCTGAGCGAGGCTGGGTTATCCCGCAGGGCACCGGCCACTTCGTCGGCGCGCCGACCGAGGTGACCGATGACGGCGTTGAGGGCATAGGCGTCGGTGTGTAGTCCCGCCAACGCCTGGCGCACGGTCGCCCGCTGAGCGAGGGGGGTGCCCCCGGGCCCGCCACCGGTGGCGACGCGAGTGCGAGCCAGTGACGCCGCGGCGGAGGCCAACCCCGCCATCGCGCTGACGTTGCCGACATTGCCGAAGGCCCGGCCGCAGAGGGCCCCGGAGCTGAACTGGCCGTATCGCCCGCCGGGTTGCACGATGGTGGAAGGCCCAAGGTCCACCGAGTCGAAGTGCACGGCGCCACTGCCCGACGCCCGCATGCCCAGGCCGTCCCAGGTGTCCTCAACGCGAACCCCGGCCGTGTCGGCGGGCACCACGACCTGAGCTAGGCGGCCGTCGAATCGGCCGCCTTCGATGCGGCTATTGGCTGAGAAGTGGGTAGCCGCTGGGGAACCAGTGGCGAAGATCTTGGTCCCGTGCAGTTGCCAACCACCGCCGACTCGGGCGCGGAGCACGGTTCGGGGGTGAAAGAAGTTCGTGCCGGCCTCGGTCACGGCGGCGCACAGCCACGCGCTTCCGGCCGCCACCGAGGCGAGCAGGTCCGCGCGCTCGGGGTCGGGTTCGGCCCGCCACGCTCGAGCGAGGGACCAGATGCCGCTGAGATGCATTTGGACCACCAGGGCCAACGATCCGTCCGCTTCGGCGAGTCGATGGATGATGGCCATGAGGTCGGCCAACTGGTCGAGCCCGCCGCCGCCGAGTTCGACGGGGACCGTGCCGCCGGCCAGACCAGCAAGGTGAATGTCCAAAACCACCGCCGGATCGAACCGCCCGGTCCGGTCGCGCTGGGCTGCGCCTGGTTCCCAGGACGCGGCCAGAGCGTCCGCGACGTGGCACAGGTGGACACCGGCCGGACTGACGGGTTCAGGTCGAAGCCGCACCGGCCCATCATGGCGTCCGCGAGACGTGATGGCCAGGCACGGGGTTGCGTCGCGACGCGATGGCTGCTGGCCCTCACGCTACGGTGCTCGTCATGAAGACGGTTGTCACCGGCGGTGCTGGGTTTCTCGGTGCTCAGTTGGTCGCCCGTTTGCTCGACGCCCCCGATCGTGTCGGCGACGACCGGGCGTCTCGCCGCGTGGTGGTGGCCGACCGGGCGACGTTGGCGCTCAGCCCGGACGAGCGTTGCACCTTTATCGAGATCGATTTGGGCGAGGTGGCCGCGCCGCTCGGCGCGCTGGTGCAGGGTGCCGACGCGGTCGTGCATCTCGCCTCGGTGGTTTCTGCCGATGCGGAGATCGACCCCGAGCGTGCCTGGCAGCTCAACGTCGAGGCGACGCGTCGGTTGCTGGGGGCGTGTTCGAGGTCGGCGCCAGGCTGCCGGTTCTTGGCCGCGTCAAGTGTCGCGGTTTTCGCTCACGGCGAGACCCCGGCCGGTGAGGACACCAAGGAGGTGCCCGCGTCCACCTACGGGATGACCAAGGTCGTGCTCGAATTGCTGGTCAACGAGGCGACCCGTCGCGGCCAAGTGGATGGTCGTATCGCTCGGCTGCCCACGGTGATTGTGCGACCTGGCCGTCCGAACTTGGCGGCGTCGTCCTTCGCCAGTGGCGTGTTCCGCGAGCCGTTGAGTGGTATCGACATGGGACTGCCGGTCGCCCCGGAGGTGGCCATGGTGGTGATAGGCCAGCGCAGTGCGGTGGCCGGACTCGAGGCGTTGCTGGCCGTGCCAGCGGACCAACTCGGTGCCGACCGCGGGGTGAACCTGCCCGGCCTCGAGGTGACGGTGGCGGACATGGTCGCCGCCTGTCAACGCGTTGGCCGGGCGCGGGGCCTGAGCGTAGGTGCGATCTTCGCCGCGCCTGACCCCGCGGTGGCGGCCATCGTCGCCTCGTGGCCCTCGCGCTGGGATGACAGGAAGGCCCGTCGGCTCGGTCTTCCTGCTGATCGGTCCCTGGACGAGGTCGTGGTCAACTACCTCGACGATTTCGGGACGCGGCGCGGCTGAGCGGCCTAAGGAACTTGTCCCCAGGCCGCTCATAGCGCCGTGAAAAAGGCGTCCTCCGCCCGATGACACCCTCTTCGGGGTCATTGAACCGCGCTTAGTGCCCTTGCGTCATGGGCAATCATGCCCGGGCCAAATGCCTGGCCGGCCGCGGGTGAAACCGTCACGGCTCAGCGAGACACCAAAACGGCGTCCGGGCCCGGTGGGGGCCCAGGCCCGGACAATTCGACGAGCGGTAGTTCGACCTCGCTGGGGATCTTGGTCCGTTCCGGCGTCGAACTCGGCCGGAGCGTGTTAGCGGGAGTCGGCGCCCTTGGCGCAGTCGGCGCAGTAGGTGGCGGATTTCCAGCCCTTCGCGGTGACGTACTGCAAGCACAGACGGCCACAGGCGCATGGTTGAGCGAGGGGGCGGGACTTCGTTGTCGCAGCCACGGGGACTCTCCTTGCCGAATTGGGGCGTTCACTGACGCCCGATTTTGGGGGGATGGCGACACTCTAGATGATTGTGAATAAAAGCACAAGGGGCGTTCGTCACGTAAGAATCGAGGCCAATGACGCCGGTGTCCAGCCGGCTTTGCCCAGTTCAGCAGCCCTGTCTCGATGCAGTTGACCCTGCCCGATCGGGCTGAAAGGGCGCTTGGGTCAGCGGTCCCCTACGGTTCACCCGGTGATTGTGTTCGTTCTCGGTGGTGCTCGATCGGGCAAGTCGAAACTGGCAGAGCATTGGGCGGCGCGCTTGGCTTCGCCGGTCACCTACCTCGCTACCGGTTGGAACAACGATGCAGCCATGGCCGCTCGAATCGCCGCCCACCGACGGGACCGCCCCGCGGCATGGGTCACCGTCGAGGTGGGCATAGCCTTGCCCCCGGCGCTCCTAGAGGTGGTGGGCACGGCGTTGGTGGATTCACTCGGCACGTGGTTGGCCCGCCACGAGGATTTCATGGCCGATGGCGACGCGCTGTGCCGAGCGCTGGTCCAGCGGCAAGGCGACACCGTGGTGGTCAGCGACGAGGTCGGCCTAAGCGTCCATCCCGAGACCGAGGTCGGGCTTCGCTACCGTGACGCCTTGGGTTCGCTCAACCAGGCCGTTGCGGCCATTGCCGATCACGCTGTACTGGCCGTCGCCGGACGCGCCCTGCCCCTAGTGGACTGGCAGGATGTGCTGCCGTGAGGGACTCCGGGCCGGTTGTGCACGACGGGAGCGGCCTCGGTTGGAGGTCGGCTTGGTCGCTGCTCACGGTGTTGGGCGGGGCAGCCGCACCGCACCGCCACGCGCCCAGGTTCTTCGGCGCCGTTGGTTTGGTGCTCGGCGCAGTCCTCGGTGGCGCGTGGTGGGGGCTGGGTAGGGTCACGCCGCCCTTGGTCGCGGCGGTATTGGTTGTGGCCTTGGACGCCGCCCTGACCGGCATGTTGCATCTCGACGGGTTGGCCGATTGCGCCGACGGCTTGCTGGCCCCGATGGACCGTGATCGACGCCTAGCGGTGATGGCCACCCCCGGGGTCGGGGCTTTCGCCGTGGTCGTGGTCGGGCTGACCTTCGCCTGCCAGGTTGGGGCCCTCAGCGCTTTGTCGCCCTCGCCGTTTCTGCTCGTGGGCTTGTGGGCGGTGGGGCGCGGGGCGATGGCCGCTACGGCAGCAACGTTGCCCTACGCCAGGCCCGGCGGGCTGGCCACGGCCTTCAGTTCCCGCCGGGCGAATGGCATTGGGGCCGCTTTCGGTATCGGGACTGGTGCCGTGGCCTTGGCCCTCGCCGGTCGCGTTGGGTTGGCGGCATTGGCGGGAGCCGGGCTGGGTGCGATGGCAGTGGTGGTTGTGGCCCGTCGCCGTCTCGGTGGCTACACCGGCGATGTGTTGGGTGCGGTCGTGGTGCTCGCCGAGACCGCCGGCCTTGTCGCCGCGACGGTGCACTGGAACTGATCTGCCCGCTCAGACCTGGTCGAAATCGCGCTCGTAGCGCCAATCCTCCTCGTGCAGCCACAGCCGATGCCGCGGGCCGGGCAGGTCGAGACTGCCGCTGTCGTGGCCGCTGTCGCCGCCCCAAAGCAGCGCTTGGCGACCGTCATCGAGTTTGACCAGGCGGGTGACGAACTCATCAGGGTGTCTCCCGCGGAGGCTGTCCAGCGCGCCAGCCACGGTTGGGAAGCTCGATAGCCCGAGCAAGGTCACCCAGGTAGGCGGGATCATCTCGATCTCCCCGGCCCGGCGCTGACGCATTGCTTCGCGGGGCGAGGTCCAGGCATGGTCATGAATCTCGCCCCCATCGATTGTCACCTCACCCTCGCCCGCCGCCGCCACGAAGAACCAGGTATTGAACCGCCGCGGGGCCTGCGGTGGTGGGCACCAGCGTGACAGCACGACGAATTCGGTGGGGTCGAGTTCGAGCCCGGCCTCCTCGCGGGCTTCTCGCGCCGCGGCCCGGCGAGCGGCGGAGATCTCATCGTCGGGCTGGTTCGGATCGAGGTCCTCGACGTCCACCCGTCCACCGGGAAAGACCCACGTTCCCCCGGCAAAGGCCAAGGCCGTGTTGCGTCGCAGCATCAGTATCTCGACGCCGTCTTGGCCATCGCGAAGCAGAACCACCGTTGCCGCCGGGACGGCATCGGTAGCGAAAGGAGACTCGTTCATGGCGTCGCAGTCAACACCTCAGGACCTTGCCTGGGCCAACAGCAACTCGAATTGCCTGGTGCTCAGCTCGCCCGATGGGCGGGACAGCACGTTCCCGGCGGCGTCGAGCACCACGAAGCTGGGAAAGCCAGTCAGCCCGGCGGCCTTGAAAGCGTTGCCGTCGGTCGTGTCAGCCATGGTCGGTATCGGCCACTTCTCCCGCTGCAACCACGACGCCGGAGGGAAGTTGCCTCGCTCCGGGGCGACTGCGGTGGATACCGCATAGAGATCGACGTCGTGGGGCTTGCCATGCTCGGCCATCCACTGGGTGATCACGGGGACCTCCGCCTGGCAGTGCGGACACCAATGGGCCACGAAGATCACGATCTTGGGCCGGCCATCGGCACCGATGGTGAGGGGCGAGCCGTTGAACAGGTTCGTGCCCTGCAAAGAAGGAAAGGCTCGCCCCAGAGCGGGGTCCGCACCGGCTTGGGGCACCGTCGGCAAGGCGGTGCCGCTAATGGCCACCGCACCATTGACCACGCCCATGGCATCTTCCGCGGCGTCGGGTTCACCGTCGTTGCTGAGCGAGCCGCCAGAGGAGATGATCATCACGCTGGCGAAGGTGATCGCCATGGCCGTAAGGACCGCACCGATAATCCACGGCGCCCGTCGGCGGGACGGTCGGTTGCCAGGTTGGTAATTCACGAGGTCTCCGGTTCGTCAATTGGAGTAGCGGACGCGGCGGTACGGGCGGCGCCGTGCAGGCAGAACATCAGCGCCGAAATGAGGGCAAAGCCCACTAGCGCCATCATTGGGATGGTCACGAAGCCGAACTGCTCGACCTCCTTGGCCGTGCACGGCGCGTCGATCGTGCACATCGAGGTGCGTTGCTGGGGGAATCGTTGCAGTTGATAGTGGTAGATGGAGATGGCACCGCCGATGAGGCTGAGCGGCAGTACGTCTCGGCGAACACTGCGGTCCTTTCGAGCCACGGCAATGCCGAGGAGCACCACCAGCGGGTACATGAAGATTCGTTGGAACCAGCACAACTTGCACGGGGTGTAGTGCATCACCTCGGAGTAATACAGGCTGCCTACGGTGCAGGTGGCGGCAACGAGGAGTGCGAGGGGTAGCGCAGCATCCGCGACGTCATGGCGAAGGCGGACGACGGCGTTTGAGGCTACGAACGAGATGGCCAGCACCGCCACTGCCGCGGCGCCGCCGAGCACCGCCAGCAGAGCGAAGAACAGGCTGATCGACGTCACGTCCACGTGGGCCACACTACGGACCGTTGCGGTCTGTGCGGCCTCGGCTCCGTGCATCGGGCCTGGCCTGCGTAGTGTCGGACCCATGGCCCTGCTCCCTTCCGCCGCTGGCGTGCGCACGATGATCGTCGGCCCGGGCCATGTCGGGGCGCGACTCGATCGCGTGCTGGGCGATGGGCTGGCCGCGGCAGGGGTGCAACTCAGCCGTAACGGCATCCAACGCTTGATCGTGATCGGGGCGGTCTCGGTCAACGGGCGGGTGCGCACCCATCCCTCTGCGCCGGTGCAACTTGGCTACCGGATTGTGTGCCGCCTCGATGCTGACGACGAGGGTGGGCGCGGTCGGGGCCGCCCTTCCGCCGTGAGGACTGCGGTTGCCGCCTCGGTGATTACCGAGGAATCGGTGCGCTACGAGGACGAGTGGTTGATCGTGGTCGACAAACCGGCGGGCCTGCCCACCCATGCCACCATCGATCCGGCCCGGCCACACCTTCACGGGCAGGTCCAGGCATTGCTGGCGGCGCGATCGCCCCGCCGCGATGGAGCGGGCGGCGTCTCCGGGCGTGACGGGCCGTACCTGGCGATTCACCATCGTCTCGACCGGGACACCACCGGCCTGGTGCTTTTCGCCAAGGACCCTTCGGTGAACGCCGCTTTGGCCCAGGCGTTCGCCGGTCGGCAGGTGGTCAAGCAGTACCTCGCCGTCTGTCAAGGAACGTTGCGGGCAGAAACCTGGAGTGTCAGCAACCACCTTGGGCGGGTGAGCGCAGCCAACCGGCCCGCGAAATACGGCCCGGTGAGTAGCGGTGGCAACCAGGCCGAGACGGCGTTTCGCGTCCATCGCCGCGCCGCCGGTTCGCTGGTGGCGATCGAGGCTCGACCGAAAACCGGTCGCACACACCAAGTTCGCGTCCATCTCGCGGGCAGCGGGCTGCCGATCGTCGGTGACGAACTCTACGGCGGTGAGCCGGGCCTTCGGGTTTTCTTGCACGCCTGGCGGCTCACGCTGCCCCATCCCGCTCGCAGTGGGACCTTCACGGTGCAATCCCGCCTGCCCGACGATGCCGCCGAAGTGCTCGCCGGTTCCTCACGGTAAGCGCACAACGCTGCCTTGGGGGGTGGTCCGCGGCACAGTGGTGCGTTGGGTGATGCCGGTTGGGTCAACGTCGCTGGAGGTGTTCGAGCAACCGCCGTCGGCCATGGATTGGTAGTTCACCGTCACCGACTTCGGGCGCCGCTCGGTGCCGTCATCGTCGATCGCGGCCGCGTCGGACCAGTGAACGGCCACCGTCGGGTGGTCCCCCCTTGAGCTCGCCCCCGTCGTGGCGGTAGCCGCCCCAATTGGCGGCGGTGGCACCGGGATATCCGGATGCCACTACAGGCCGAGGTGGGCGTCACCGAGGTCTTATCGCCGGCCCAGTTGTGGCGTCGCCGAGTAGCGTTCTCAGCTGTGAAGAACCGTCTCAAGGAAAAGTGGCGCGCCGGTGAGCCGACTTACGGTGCCTGGCTCTCGATCCCCAGTCCTCTCGTGGCCGAAGCTGCGGCCTGGGCCGGGTTCGATTACGTCTGTGTCGACATGCAGCACGGTGTGGCCGATTACCAGGTGGCCATCAACATGCTGGCCGCGATGCGCGGCGCCGATACCACCCCCATAGTGAGGGTGCCCTGGTTGGAGCCAGGCATCATCGGGCGAGTTCTCGACGCGGGCGCTCTCGGGGTGGTCATTCCGATGGTGAACTCGCGGGCCGAGGCCCAAGCTGCGGTCGCGGCCTGCCGTTACGCTCCGGTCGGGGCGCGCAGCTTCGGGCCCATTCGGGCCAGTATGGTCTTTGGTTCGGACTACTTCTCGTGGGCCAATGACGAGATCGCCTGTATCCCCATGGTCGAGACCCGTCAGGCCGTAGAGGCCGTTGACGACATCCTGTCCGTTCCCGGAATCGACGCCGTCTACGTCGGCCCGGCCGACCTGTCCATCACCTACGGGCTGCCGCCCGGGGTGGACAATCCTGGCACCGTGTTTGACGAAGCCATCGCCACCGTCGTGGACAGCTGTCAGCGCCACGGGGTCACCCCCGGTATCCACTCGATCTCCGGCCTCGCGGCCAAGAGGGTGGGTAACGGCTTTCGGATGATCACCGTGTCCAGTGACCTGCAGTCGCTCAACGCCGGGATGCGCGGCGATGTGAGGGTTGCCAACGATGGCGGCTCGGCGAGCTCCAGCACCAAGATCTACTGACGCCTTGGTGGAAGAGACCAACGCCGCGCTCGGTGATCTCCCGTCGGTTGCGGAGGGCCTGCTGCGGCGCGCCGACGGGTTGGTCAGCTGCTGGTGGCCGGGCAACGATGCCGGGTACCAGCACTACCACGACCATGAGTGGGGCCGGCCGGTCGGCGATGACCGTCGGCTGTTCGAGAAGCTGTGCCTCGAAGGCTTCCAGGCCGGGTTGTCGTGGCTCACGATCCTGCGCAAGCGCGAGAACTTCCGCCGCGCCTTCGCGGCGTTTGACCCGGTGCAGGTAGCGGCTTTTGACGCGTCCGATGTTGACCGGTTGCTCGGCGACGCGGGCATCGTGCGCCACCGGGGCAAGATAGATGCCACCATCGGCAATGCGCGCAGGGCCCTTGAACTGATCGATGAGGCCGGGTCAATCGCGGCCTTCTTGTGGCAGTTCGAACCGAACGCCATCAACCGTCCGCTCCGCTGTGACCACGCGGCAGTGCGGGCCCTCACCGCCACCCCGGCGTCGAGCGCGATGTCCAAGGCACTGCGGGCGCGTGGTTGGCGTTTTGTCGGACCCACCACCATGTACGCGCTCATGCAGGCCATGGGCATGGTCAACGACCACGTTGAGGGTTGCGCCGTTCGTGACGCAGTGGAGCGTGACCGCAGCCGGTTCGCCAGGCCAGCGCTGGCCCCCCCGACCGACCTGCGGAGCTCCCGGTAGAGTGAGTCGTCACGCTCCCGCCGAAAAAGGACGGTCTGTCGCCATGGCACTGTTCGGTTATCCCAACCTCCGCATCCCCACCGCCGCAGAAGCCCTTCCCGGTCGCTCCCAGCCCATGACCGTGGCACCTGCCCATACCGTGCTCGCAACGTCGATGACCGGACCTTGGGCCGCGGGCGTGCAGGTGGCCTACTTCGGCATGGGCTGTTTCTGGGGCGCGGAGCGCTGTTTCTGGCAGGCCGAGGGGGTGGTCACCACCGCGGTGGGCTATCAGGGCGGATCGACCCCAAACGCCAACTACCAGGAGGTCTGCTCGGGGATGACCGGCCACACTGAGACGGTGTTGGTGGGCTACGAACCGCGGCTGGTGTCCTTCGAGCAACTGCTGGCCGTGTTCTGGGAGAGTCACGACCCCACCCAGGGCATGCGACAGGGTAACGATGTCGGCACGCAGTACCGGTCGACCATCTACACCACGACCGCGGCCCAACTCGAAACCGCCCGGCGTTCCGCTGAGGTCTTCGGTGCCCGACTGTCCGAGTACCGCCTCGGCCCCATCACCACTGAAGTCTGCGAGGCCCCGGCGTTCTACTACGCCGAGGATTACCACCAGCAGTACCTCGACAAGGTGCCCAACGGCTACTGCGGGCTCGGTGGTACTGGGGTGAGCTGCCCGGTGGGCTTGCTCAGCGGCGGCTGATCCGTCCGGCCCGCCGCCGCTGCTGTGGTCGACGGGTCAGGCACAACTACGCTGGCAGGGCCTATGAACGCCCCCTCATCCTCCGCTGGCTTGCCGTATCCGCAGGTGCCCGTCCGGGCCGACTACCCGGCGATCGAGCGCGCCATTCTGGCCCGCTGGGAGCGGGAGGGGGCCTTCGAGCGCTCGGTCGACCAACGGCCGGAGGAGAACCAGTACCTGTTCTTCGACGGTCCTCCCTTCGCCAACGGCCTACCGCATTACGGCCACCTCCTCACCGGGTATGTCAAGGACGTGGTGCCGCGCTACCAGACCATGAAAGGCAAGCGGGTCGGACGCCGGTTCGGCTGGGACTGCCATGGGCTGCCGGCCGAAATGGAGTCGGAGAAAGAACTCGGAGTCGCCGGCCGCCGCAACATCATCGACTTCGGCATAGATGCCTTCAACCAGCATTGCCGCACGTCGGTGCTGCGCTACACCGATCAGTGGCGCGACTACGTCACGCGTCAGGCCCGCTGGGTCGACTTCGACGACGACTACAAGACCATGGACGTCTCCTATATGGAGAGCGTCATGTGGGCGTTCAAGCAGCTCTACGACAAGGGACTGCTCTACGAGGCCCATCGGGTTATGCCGTACTCGTGGGGAGCGCAGACCCCGTTGTCGAACTTCGAGATCCGCCTCGACGACGCCACCCGACCCCGACAGGACCCGGCGCTGACCGTGCTGTTCACCCTGGAACCCCGCCCGGGGGACCCCGGCGTGCTCAAAGTTCTGGCCTGGACCACCACGCCGTGGACCCTGCCCTCCAACCAGGCCCTGGCGGTTGGCCCAGACCTCGACTACGCCATCTTCAAAGAGGCGGACGGTACCCATTACGTGCTGGGCGCGGCGACCATCGCCAAGTACGAGCGTGAGCTCGCCGGGGCTGAACAGGTGGCGACCATCAAGGGGGCCGAACTCGTCGGCCGTACCTACGTTCCGCTGTTCGACTATTTCGCCGAGCATAAGGACCGGGGCTCGTTCCGCGTTCTGGCCGGTGACTTCGTAGACACCACTGAGGGTGTGGGCGTGGTGCACATGGCGCCAGGGTTCGGCGAGGACGACCAACGCGTCTGCGAGGCCAACGGCATTGAGTTGGTGGTTCCGGTGGACGAGGAGGGCTGCTTCACCGACGCCGTGTCCGACTTTGCGGGCATGAACGTGTTCGAGGCGAACACCCCCATCACCCGTCGCTTGCGTGAAGAGGGCAAGCTGGTGCGGGCCGACAGCTACACCCACAACTACCCGCACTGCTGGCGCACTGACACGCCGATCATCTATCGGGCCCTGTCGAGTTGGTACGTCGAGGTAACGGCATTCCGTGACCGGCTGGTCGAGCTGAACCAGGAGATCAACTGGATCCCCGGCCATGTCCGTGACGGTGCTTTTGGCAAGTGGCTCGAGGGGGCCCGCGACTGGTCGATCTCTCGCAACCGGTTCTGGGGTGCTCCCATCCCGGTTTGGCGCAGCGATGACCCTGCCTATCCCCGCATCGACGTCTACGGCTCCATCGCAGAACTCGAGGCCGACTTCGGTGTAGAGGTGACCGACCTGCACCGTCCGTTCATCGACGACCTCGTGCGGGCGAACCCCGATGACCCAACCGGGCGTTCGATGATGCGCCGTGTGCCCGAGGTGCTCGATTGCTGGTTCGAGTCGGGCTCCATGCCCTTCGCCCAGTCGCACTATCCCTTCGAGAACAAGCAGTGGGTGCAGGATCACACGGCGGACTTCATCGTCGAGTACATCGCCCAGACCCGCGGGTGGTTCTACACGATGCACGTGCTTTCTGTGGCACTGTTCGACCGGCCGGCATTCAAGAACTGCATCTGCCACGGGGTGGTGCTCGACGAGGACGGCCGCAAGCTGTCCAAGCGGCTGCGCAACTATCCCGACCCCGAGGCAGTCTTCGAGACCACGGGCTCGGATGCGCTGCGCTGGTTCCTGGTTTCCTCGCCCATCCTGCGTGGTCTCGATTTGCGAATCGACCGGGATGGTTCGGGCATTTCCGAAGTGGTCCGCCTGGTCCTCAATCCCATCTGGAACGCCTGGTACTTCTTCACCCTCTACGCCAATGTCGATGGATACCAAGCCGTATGGCGGTCCGACTCGCAGCACCTGCTCGATCGTTACGTGCTGGCAAAAACCCGAGCGCTGGTGGTGGCGGTCACCCGACGGCTCGACGAGTATGACCTCGCTGGGGCCTGCACCGACGTGGCGGCGTTTCTCGACGCGCTCAACAACTGGTACATCCGCCGCTCGCGGGAGCGTTTTTGGGGCGCCGAGGTCGATCGCGATGCCTTCGACACGCTCTACACCGTGCTGCACACCCTCACCAAGGTGGTGGCACCGTTGCTTCCGTTGCTGAGCGAAGAGGTGTATTGCGGCCTAACCGGCGAAGATTCTGTTCACCTGACCGATTGGCCTGAGTCCGAAAACCTGCCCGCCGAGGACGACCTGGTCCGTTGTATGGACCGTGTGCGCGAGGTTTGCTCCGCGGCGCTGTCCCTGCGCGAAGCCCGTAATCTGAGGGTGCGCTTGCCTTTGGCCCGGCTCACCGTGGCGGGGCGCGACACGAACGAGTTGGCGCCGTACACCGCATTGATCGCCGAGGAACTCAACGTCAAGCAGGTCGAGTTTTCTGACGATGTCGAAGCGTTCGGTCAGTTCGTGCTGCGGCCGAACGGTCGGGTGCTCGGTCCCAAGTTGGGTCAGGACGTCCAGAGCGTCATCAAAGCGGCCAAGAACGGCGAGTGGTTGGCCAACGACGACGACACGGTGGTGGTGGCCGGTCACACCCTCGGCCCAGGAGAGTTCGAACTGGCTCTCACCGCACCCGAGGGCGCAGCTACCGCCGCGCTGCGGGGCAATGACGCCGTGGTGAACCTCGATGTGGAACTCACCGAGGAGTTGCGCTCCGAAGGCACCGCCCGCGACCTCATCCGTCTGGTTCAGCAAGCCCGCAAGGACGCCGATCTGGCGGTGACGGACCGAATCGAGCTCGTTGTCGAGCTGCCGACGACGGTGCGGGCCGCCATCGAGTCACATAAGGCCACCGTTGCCGAGGCAGTTCTGGCATCGGTGGTGTCTTTCTCGACTGCGACCCAGAAGGTGGCCGCGAAGCTGGAGGACGTCGCGGTCAGCTTCACAATCACCGTCAACGGCTAGGCGCAACCCAAGTTGGGTTGGCTGATGTCAACGGGGGTGAGGTTGAGGCCAGACATCGGCGTAACCTCCTTGAGGAGTGACTGAGTTCTCATCATCGCCGAACCCCTGGACCACGTTGTCCAGCACCGAGGTTTATGCGAACGCCTGGATTCGGGTGCGCGAAGACCAGGTGCTCAACCCGCGAGGTGGGACTGGCGTCTACGGCGTGGTCGAGTTTCGTAACCGGGCGGTGGGGGTCATCCCCATCGATGACGAGGGCTACACCACGCTGGTGGGCCAATACCGCTATGCGCACGGTGGCTATGAGTGGGAGATCCCCGAAGGTGGCTGTCCTGTCGACGAAAGCCTTGTCGATGGCGCGCGGCGGGAGCTACGGGAAGAGACCGGCCTCCTCGCCGAGGAAGTGGTGCTACTACTGGGAGATCTGCAGCTGTCGAACTCGGTCAGCGACGAGAAGGCCTATCTGTTCGTGGCCCGGGGATTGACCCAAGTCGAACCAGACCCCGAGGACACTGAGGTGTTGACGCTGTGGCGCTTGCCGTTGACCGAGGCGGTTGCAATGGCCCGTGATGGCCGGATCCGCGACGCCATGAGCGTGATGGGTTTGCTAAGTCTCGCCCTCGCCTGATCGAGCGCTCAGCCGCACTCCGCCGTCATGGCGGCAATCATCGACGCGGCGAGCAGATTGCCTTTGGCATCGACGGCGGTGACCGCGGCACACATGGCAACTTTGGCATCAGCCTGGCTGCACTTGAGCTCCTTGGCCTTGTCCTCAATGGCCGTACCGTCAACTTGCAGCCGGGCTTCGAAATCGGCGAACAGCTGGGAGGACTCCACTTTCCGGGCGGTGGCCGCCAGTTGCTCGGCGCTGAGCTTCTGGGCGTCATCGACCAGGCTCTGGAACAGTCCGGTGAAAATCGGCTGGGCGGCCCTGGTGAGGTGGGCGCACGTCGGGGCTTCGGACACCGGCCCCCGGGCTATTTTGATGGTCGTGCCGGAGGACGCGGTCGATTCGGAGGGCTCATGGCTGCAAGCGCCGACCATGAGTAGTCCGCAGATGGGCAGGAAGAGGAGTTGACGGCGCATGGTGGTTGCCTCCACAGGACGAACCTCGAGCCTGCTATCGGCAGGTTGGCGCCCGGAATGAAGCCCTGAGCCTTTCTGGCTGGGACGGCTCATGCCAACTCGTCGGTCAGGCGATTCGCCCGAAGGTCATCGGCTTGCTGGAATAGAACATCGTCTTGACGCCCACCACCTCGCCGGTATGGGGAGCATTGACGATCTCCTCATTGCCCACGTACATCCCGACGTGGCTTGGCGGCTCACCGTAGAACACCAGGTCGCCGGGCTGTAGGGCTTCAAAGCTGATACGGATTGCGTCATCTCGCTGGTAATCCGCGGGCCGGTTGATGTCGATACCGGCTTGGGCGTAGGCCCAGTACATCAAGCCGGAACAGTCGAACCCAGCGGAGGGGCTGGCTCCACCGAACACGTACGGCACCCCGATCTGGCTCAGGGCGGCTTGCACGGCGATGGCCGCTTCGGGCCGTAGGCCAGCGGGAGGGCTGAAAACGAACGGCGCAACGGTGCTTCCCTCATGGCTCCCCCCTCCGCCGGCAGGGATCGAGGCCTGGTCGTGCTCAGCCTGGGACTGGGCCTGAGCGGCGAGCGCGGCCTCGCGCTCCTGGCGAGCCCGTTCCGCTTCGGCCTCGGCAACGAGGTCGGCGAGGCGGCCGTGGGCTTGCTCAAGCAGGTCCGTGGTGTTCGCTTCAAGTTCGCTGGCCTCGGCCCGAGTGGCCTCGATGCGGTCCTGTTCGGCTTGCGCCGCCTGTTGGGCCCGTTGCATCTGGGCGAGCTGTTGGTCGACTCGCTTGGCGGCCCCGGTCACGGCGTCGAGTAGTTGACTCTTGTTGCCGCGGGCCGACTTGATGTAGTTGAGCCGCTGATCGACGGTGTTGGCGTCGGCGCGGAAAAAACTATCGAGCTCGCGTTCACTGCCTCCGGCCATGTAGGCCGCTAAGGCGTAGTCGCGTAGCTGAGCCCTGGTCAGAGTCAGCACAGCCTGGTCGGCCTCGAGTTGCTTACGGGCCAGCGCCACGGAGACCTTCGCCGACTGGAGATCGGCCGTGGCCCGGTTGTACGCCTCGGCGAGTTCGACGAGGCGTTCTCTGGTCGCGAACAGTTCGGCCTCCAAGGCCTCGGCCTCGGCGCGGGCAGCATCGATACCTTGGGCTCCAACGGCGTTGATGGGCAGGGACCCGGCGAGCAACATCACGACCGTCAGGAGGGCCCCGACCATGACACGGGGGCGGACCGCAACGAGGCCCGACTTGCGAGGAGGAGCACTCATCGTGGGAAAACCCCTGGCCCACGATGATGGCCGACGCCGATCATTATCCACGAAGGTCTCGCCGCAGTAGCGCGTAGAGGTGGGCGTCAACGAGGCCGTGGCTGAGCTTGAGGCGGTCGTGTAGAACCCCTTCCGGCCTGGCCCCCAGCTTCTCTGCGACGCGTTGGGACGCCACGTTGTCCACGGAGATGATCATCTCGATCCGCTGGAAGTCCATGACGGTGAACGCATGGTGGGCGAGAAGGCGGCTGGCATGAACGGCTACCCCCCGACCACGGGCGGAAGAACGGGTCCAGTACCCGAGTTCGATCTTGCCGTTTCGCTGGTCCGATGCGTGCAGGCCGACCCCGCCGAGCAAGCTGCCGTGGACATCGAATACGTGAAGGGGGTAGCCATTCTCGGGGCGCTCGACCGCGCGGCACCACTGCTCGGCGTCCACAACGTCGTAGTCGGCGGTGGCCCAAACCAGGTACCGGCCGATTCCCGGCTGGGACTCGCGCACGGCGCTGACCATGGCTGCCGCGTCGCGGTGGTGCGGCGGACGGAGGATCAACCCGGCACCGAAGAGATGTAACGTCATGCTCAGGTGGATCCGCTCCGGTGTCGCCCCGACCGGCACTGGTCGAATTCGGGGCCCTTGGCGCTCACAGTTTGCCAGCCTACCGGTGACCACATGCCTCATCGACATCATCAATCGGGTAGACCAAGGGGATGGCCGGCGATCTCCAGCACGACAATGACTCGATCGAAAATGACTCGACCGAATCGGCTGATGGCCACGGGCCGGGCCAGGCCATCGGTGCTCCCTCGGAGCGGACGGTGGTGCATCGGCTCGGCGAGCGTGCGTCCTACGAACTCGACCAGATTCGTGCCATTCTCGATGAGGGCTTCGTTTGTCACCTTGGTTTCAACGGTCGAGACGGTCGACCGGTGGTGATCCCCACCACTTACGGGCGACTCGGCGACACCGTGTACGTGCACGGCTCGCCTGCGGCAGGGATGGTGCGCAGCCTGAAGGACGGTTTGGATGTGTCTATGGCGGTCACCCATGTGGATGGCCTGGTGCTGGCCAGGTCGGCCTTTCACCACTCGATCAATTACCGCTCCGTCGTGCTGTTCGGTATGGCGCGGGAGGTGACCGACCTCGCGGAGAAGGCGGCCGCGCTCGATGCGATTGTTGAACACATCGTGCCGGGGCGTAGGGCGCTGTTGCGTCCCAACACCAAGAAAGAACTTGCCGCCACCTCGGTACTCGCCCTCGGCCTGCACGAGGCATCGGCCAAGGTCCGCAGTGGTCCTCCGGTGGACGACGAGGAAGACCTGTCTGCGACGGTGTGGGCGGGCGAGTTACCACTTCGTGTGCAAACATCGACGCCGGTGCCAGACCAGTTCAACTCCGTGGCGGTACCGGCGCATGTGTTGGAGTACCAACGCCGCGGTCTCACCCGCTGAGTCGGTTCAGCTCAGCACCGCCTGGTTGACCGATAGATCGAGGCGCCGCCGCTTACGGTCGATGCGGATCACCTTGACGAGGACCTCGTCGCCCGGGGCGACGATCTCCTCTGGGGCGTGGACGCGGTACTCGGCCAGTTCGGTGAGATGCACGAGACCTTCTGCCCCATCCCCAACCCGTACGAACGCTCCAAAGTCGGCCAGGCGGGTGACGACACCGGGAAGGATCTGGCCGTTCTGGAGGGAGCTGAGAGGGTCCTTGCTCAGCGCTCGGATTGACAGACTGAGCTTGCGGCCCGGCTTGATGCCGAGAATCTTGACCTCGACGTCTTCGCCCAGGGTGAGCACATCGGCCGCCCGCTCGACGCGCCCCCACGACAGCTCGGAGAGATGAACGAGGCCCCGAACCCCGTTGATCTCGACAAAAGCCCCGAAGTCAGTGAGCAGCGCCACCCGGCCTCGGTGTACTTGGCCCGCCGCGAGCGTTGACACGAAACTGTTGGTCACGGCCCGTTGTGTGGCCCGCAGAAGGTTGCGGCGAGACAACACGATCTTGTCGTTCGTCCGATCGAGTTCCTGGACCAAGGCTTCGATCTCGGTTCCGATGAAGGCCGCAAGGTCCTCGACGTGCTGGAGGCCGATCTGCGATGCGGGCAGAAATGCCCGGGTGCCGACGTCCACCACGAGGCCGCCTTTGACTTGGCCGGTCACCTTGCCGCTGATGGGCGCATTGGCCGCCTTGGCGGCTTCGACCTTCTCCCAGGCGCGTTGCTTGAGCGCCCAGGCCCTCGACAGCACCGTGCGGCCCTTGGGGTCATCACGGACCAGCACGGCAGCCTCGACAGCGTCGCCGACGGCGAGCAGCGTGGTCGGGTCAAGTTGGCCGTCAGTACTCAGATGGCGCTTGCCGATAACCGCGAGGGCGCCGTCGCTGAGTTCGAGGACGACCTCGGCCGAATCGACCGCGACGACGCGACCTTCGACGAGTTGCCCGCTGCGTAGACCCGAGGCAGTGGTGGTCGCCGTGGGGCTCTCGGTTGGTTCGGGGGGTAGAGCGGGTTCGCCGGATGCAGTGGTCTCGGTCGGTTCGGGGGCTTCGGGGGTGGTGGTCGCGGTGGGGCTGTCAGCCGGTTCGGGGGGTAGAGCGGGTTCGCCGGATGCAGTGGTCTCCGCCGGTTCGGCCGCTTCGGAGGCGGGATCGGGGTGATCAAGGACTGCGCTCGCGGGTGACCCTTCGGGCTGGATGTCAACTTCGCTCGGGGCGGCAGTCGACGTCGTTTCGATCGGGTCCATTGGTCCCCCAACTCAAGAGGCGGGCCACACGATTGGTGCCCCGTGTGCACCTTCGGTGCCGGTTCCCCCCATCATGCCCGTATTGACCGCTTTGATGTGTAGCCGAGCACTGGGGGCAGTCCGCACGGCGGCAGCAAGGTGGGGGGAGTGAGTCGTGGTGGGTCACTTGCGTTGCGTGGTCGGAAGGGCACTTGAGGTGTGGTTTTCGACGTGCGTGAGCGAACGGTGGGGCCGATTCTTCGCCCCTGAGAACGAATCGGCCGCGCTTTGGCGACCCTCGGTTCGTTGAAGCACGAGGTCGGAGCGCCTTTCTGCATCAAGTCGGGGCTCGGGGAGGATGCTTGACCTGGGTGCGGCGGTTGGATTGGCTCTGGCGGTGACGATCTCTCCACCCCGCCGTGATCCCGCTGGTGTTGCTGACCTTGAGGCCCTAGTGGCCCGGACCTGGTCGAGGCGTCAGCCCACCGCAGTGGGCCCGTGGCTGTTGCGGGTTAGCGGAGGCTTCACCCTCAAGGCCAACGCCGTGGCGGTGCTCGGCCCGGTGCCACCAGCGGAACTGGGCTCCATGATCGAAAAGGTCGAGGCGTTCTATACCTCCCATGGACTGCCGACTTGCTTCGAGATCACCGATCGGGTCAGCGACAGCGCCTTAGCGCCCGCGTTGCTGGAAAGGGGCTACGTCGCGGCGCGGGGCGAGGTCGAAGTCACCTTGCTGAGTCCCTTGCGCACGCTTCGATCCATTGCTCCAGCGGTGCGCGACGGCCGGGTGGTGATCTCCGATACACCCATTTCAGGTTGGCTCGACCGGTGGTGGTCGACGCTGGAGGGGTGCGACGAGTCTCAACGGGACCTTGCGGCGGAACTGGTTTGGGACCTGCGCGGTCGGTGTGGGTTCGCCAGCCATCTGGTCGACGGTGAGGTGGTGGCAACCGGACTTGGTCTGATCGAGGGGCCGTGGTTGGGGATGTACTGCCTCGGGGTCGGCGCCGACCGCCGCCGTCGGGGCAGTGCCCGGCGCATTCTGGGAGCCTTGGCCACGTGGGGGACGGCCAATGCCGCCCTTCAGGGTTATGTCTGCGTTCGCGATGACGGGAGCGCGGCTCGCTCGTTGTTCGAGGGGCTGGGGTTCTCGCGGTGTTATCGCTCGGAGTTTCTCCGCCGCACGTCTTGAGCAGGGACAGATCTCCCGCGCCGGTCGCAGGCCTAGGCCCGATGGCCTAGGCCACCGGTCCCGTTGCCGTTTTGTGATGAATCCGGTACAGGGATCGCCGACGCGGGTCGAAGTGACTGACGTGAGCGAGTCCTGTGATCAACTGCCCGACAACGTGGTCGCTTTCATCGTCGTCGCTCGACACAACGGGATGAGCTACCACCGCATCGCCTCGTTGATGAACCGAATCGGTCTGACCTCCGCTCGAGGCGGATCCTGGTATGGCTCTACCGTTGCCCGGGTAGCCCACCGCCATGCGCCCTTCGCCCGGTTGCCTGAACGCCAGGCCGGCTGACCGGCGGCGAGGTCCTCTGCCCTCAGCCCCCCGCTATTTGACGCAGCACCATCACGTCGGTGGCAAAGGCCAACGGCTCGGGGGGAAACGCCGGGTTGAAGAAAGCCACCTCGTCAAGGTCGTCATTGGCCTCAAGGTGGCCCCCGATCATGACTCCTTCGAACCATATTCCGACCGTGTGCTGCGCGGCGTTGTGGAAGTTCGAGTGCACGGCGAGCACGTCGCCGACCACGACATCTAGGCCGGTTTCCTCGCGGAACTCGCGGGCGGCGGCCGCTCGCACGTCCTCCTCCCACTCGACATAGCCACAAGGGATGCACCACTGGCCGCTGTAAGAGCCGCGGCGCCGGCCCAACAGCACCGCCCCCTCGTCGTCGCGCAGCACGACCGCCACACCCACCGCGGGGTTGAAGTAGGTCGCCGCACCACAACGCTGACAAACCGGTCGCATCCGATCCCCGACCAGCCGCGCCTCGAGTTCTCCACCGCAGCGCCGGCAGTATCGGACTCCACTCGGGCCGGGGACCTTGTCGGTGTCCAACGGTCCGGGTGTCGGTGAGGAGGTAGGCGAGGGCATATCACGTCCTTGCGGAGCGTCTACGAGCGTCTGCCGCGGACGGTGCGGGTCGATGGGCAAGCCAGCCTTGCATAGCGGGGCCGACCCCGGTCAGTAGCAGAGCAGGATCGTCAGTACCAGAGCAGGACGGTCACTGGAGCAGGACGGTCAGTACCAGAGCAGGATCGTCAGTACCAGAGCAGGATCGTCAGTACCAGAGCAGGAACTATCGTGGTGGGCCTTGATCGTCCGACCTGCTGACGATGCGGCTATCCAAGCTGCGGCTGAGCTGTTGCGTCACGGCGCGTTGGTGGCCTTTCCCACCGAGACGGTGTACGGGCTCGGCGCCGATGCCACTGACGCCACCGCCCTCGGGCGGGTTTTCGCCGCCAAGGCCCGTCCATCTGGCCATCCGCTCATTGTGCACCTCGCTTTTCCCGATCAACTCGACCGTTGGTCGGAAGATCCTTCCCCCGCCGCTCGGCGGCTGGCCGAGACGTTTTGGCCCGGCCCACTCACCATCGTCGTGCCCCGGCGCGACACGATTTCGCCTGTGGCGACGGGGGGCAAGCCTTCGGTGGGTTTGCGGGTACCGGACCACCCAGTTGCCCTGGCGTTGCTGGAGCGGACCGGGCGTCCGATAGCGGCACCGTCGGCCAATCGTTTCGGCCGGGTGAGCCCGACGACCGCCGCCGATGTGGCGGCGGAGTTTCTTGCCGTGGCGGCAGGACCCGACCTGGTGCTTGATGGGGGTCCCTGCCGGGTGGGTGTCGAGTCGACCATCGTGGAAGTGCTCTACGGCGAGCCGGTGTTGCTGCGCCCGGGAGGCATCCCGGCGGAGTTAATTGAGGAGGTGCTTGGCTGCGCTCTGCGCTCTGCGACCGGTCCCGCTCGGGCCTCGGGCATGCTCAGCTCCCATTATGCGCCCCGGGCCGAGGTCTCCCTTGTCGAGCCGGGCAATCCCGCGGCGCTGGCGATGGCAGTGGCGGCGGCGCTGGCCGACGGCAAGAGGGTCGCGGTGCTGGGCCTGTCGTCGGACTTGGTGGGCTGGCGCGCCGACCTCGACCCGGCTGCGCTTGTCTTGGACACCATTGACAGTACCGAACAGTATGCCAGGATGCTGTATCGGCACTTGCGCGAAGCCGACCGCGCCGACGCCGAGCACATCGTGGCGCTGTTGCCCGAGCCCGACGGGCTCGGGCGGGCGGTACGGGACCGACTGCGCAAGGCTGCCGCGCCCCGGCCCTGAACGCGTTCAGCGGGCCTGCCAGTTGGGGCGGCGCTTTTCCAAGAACGCCGCGACCCCCTCTTTGCGGTCCTCCGAGGTGTAGGGGTTTGGCCCCACGTTGAGACGTAACGCGGCGGCGAGTGGCAGGTCGCGTCCCTTGCTGTTCATAGCCTTGTAGCGCTGGGTGGTGAGGGGGGCGTTGCTCACGACGGTCCGCACGAATGTCTCCGCTTCGGCGGCGAGGTCGGCGCGGGGTACCACGCGGTTCACCAGTCCCCAGTGGCGTGCCGCCTGCGCATCAATGGGTTCGCCGGTGTAGAGCAATTCGTAGGCGATGCCCGCAGGGATGAGACGGGGGAGCACCACTGAACCAAAATTGGCGCCGAGACCTCGTTTGGCTTCTGGCATACCGATACGAAGGTCGTCGGCGGCAATGCGGACATCGCAGGCGAGGGCCAGCTCACAGCCACCCCCGAGGGTCCAGCCGAACAGCGCAGCCACCGTCGGCTTGGCGCACTCGGCGATGACTTCGAAGAAGTTGCGCCGTGATCCAAACATGGGCTGGGCCGGACCCCGACCGCGGGCGTCGCCAGCGCCCATGTCCTTGAGGTCCGCCCCGGCTGAAAAGGCTCGGTCGCCGGTGGCGGTCAGCAACACCGCCCACACCTCACTGTCGGTGCAGAACCCATCGAAGGCGTCCACGAGGTCTGCTTGCAGGCCTCGGGAAATGGCGTTCATTCGTTCCGGCCGGTCGATAGTGGCGTAAGCGACGTGATCTCGGAGCTGCACGATCAATCCATTTTCGCTGCGCTCGCCCATCTTGGTCTCCCTCTGTCGGGTTGGTCGTGGTCGCGGTAGGTGAAATGAATCGCTCAGTCGTCGATGCCAATTTCGGCCTGGCGGATGATCTCGCCGCCGTCGAGCAACAGGGTGTGGCCGGTCATCCACGTCGCGCCTGCGGTCAGAAACAGCGCCGCCTCACCGATGTCTTCGGGTTCGCCGAGCCGCTTGAGCGGGTAAACCTCGGCCACTTTGGCACCTCGCTCGCCTTCCCAAAGGATGCGGGCGAAGTCGGTCTTGATGAGCCCCGGCGCGATGCAGTTGACCCGAACCTTGGGGCCCATCTCCGAGGCGAGTTGTTTGGTCATGTGGATCATGGCCGCCTTGAAGATGCCGTATACCCCGAGTTGGCTCGAGGTCACATACCCCCCGGCGGATGCGATGTTGATCACGCAACCGCCGTTGGCCTTCATCGAGGCCTGCCACGCGGCCTGTGTCCAGGCGAAGGGGCCGCGCAGATTGACTTCGTGGGTCTTGTCCCAACGTGACAAGTCACAGTCGATGGTTGGCCCCGCGTAGGGGTTGGTGGCTGCGTTGTTGACCAGCACGTCCACCGAACCCCAGCGGTCGAGCGTGGCTTGCATGCAGGCCACGGCGTCGTCGGGCCGACCGACATGGGCCGCAAAGACGGCCACGTCGCCACCGATCTCGGCGGCGGCAGCCTCGAGCCCTTCTTGTTTGCGCGATACCAGCATCACCGATGCCCCGGCATCGGCGTAGGCCTTGGCGATGCCCTTGCCGATGCCGCGTGATGCGCCGGTCACGACCGCCACCTTGCCATCCAAGCGAAGTTCCATGGCGGAGCAGGTTAGGTTCTCAACGGTGAGCGTGCCTGTGGTAGCCGTGACCCGACAGATCCCCTCGCCTGGTATCGCCCCGTTGCAGCAAGCTGGCTTCGAAGTGCGCTACCGCGATGTCGACGCGGCATGTCCGACCGCCGAGCTGGCTGAGCTGGTGGGCCCCGCTGCGGGGCTGTTCTGCCTGTTGTCCGAGCGTGTTGACGCTGCGTTGCTCGATGCGGCGCCGAACCTGCGCATCGTGGCCAACATGGCGGTCGGTTTCGACAACATCGACGTGCCCGCCTGCACCGAACGCGGGGTCATGGTCACCAACACCCCCGACGTGTTGACTGATGCCACCGCCGATCTGACTTGGGCGTTGCTACTGGCGGTGGCTCGTCGCATCGGTGAGGGCGAGCGGCTTGTTCGAGCCGGCGGATGGTCTGGATGGCGGCCCGGTGAGCTGTTGGGCACCAGCCTGGGCGGCAAGACGCTCGGCATTTTCGGGATGGGCAAAATCGGCTCGGCCGTGGCCCGTCGCGCGGTGGGGTTCGAGATGGACGTGATCTACCACAATCGAAGGGTGGTGCCGGGGTCCAGCGCGGCGTACGTGTCCTTCGCTGACTTGCTGGCCCGCTCCGATGTGTTGGTGCTCAATGCCCCGTCCACGGCTGAGACACGCCAGGTCATTGATGCCGCGGCGCTAGGGGCGATGAAGCACACGGCACTGTTGGTCAACACGGCCCGGGGGCCACTGGTGGACGAGGCCGCGCTGGTCGATGCTTTACGGTCTGGTGTCATCGCCGGGGCCGGGCTCGACGTCTACGAGGCCGAACCGGCAGTTCATCCCGGGCTGCGCGAGCTGGACAATGTGGTCCTTTTGCCCCATCTCGGTTCTGCGACCCACGAGGCACGAGCCGCCATGGTGCAGCTGGCCTGCGACAACCTCGTTGCCGTGCTCAACGGTGAGTTGCCGCTGAGCTCGGTTACTTCCTTGCGCTGAGCATCTAGGGGTCTCTCCGGCGGTGAGGTCAGTACGTCGATCAGGAAATGATCGAGCATCGTGAGTTCGGGCCCGCACGCCATTTCGGTCATCTTGGGCGCTCCGCTGTGCAGCCTCCCTGGATGAGCGGCTGTGCCCCGTCGAATTATCGGCCCGCCGCGTAGCCCTGCATTCCCCGCGGATTGGCGGCCGCCCGGAGGAACCCCTCGGCCGGGCTGAGCACCGCCGAGATGCTGCCCTCCGACCACGGAGCGGCTGGGGAAACCTTATGCCCGCGCGCGGCCAGAGCAGCGAGCACATCGGCCCCGAAGCGTTCCTCGACGATGAGGCGGTTGGGATACGCCTGGCGGGGCCAGAAGCTTTCCGGCCAATGGGAGGAACGGAACGCGGGGGCGTCGATGGCGGCTTGCAGGTTGAGTCCTCCGTGCACCAAGCGGAGGAAGAACTGCAGCTGCCACTGGTCCTGCCCGTCGCCTCCGGGGGTGCCGAAGGCCAACGCCGTGCGGCCGTCGTCTGTGGTGGCGAGACTCGGTGTCAGGGTGGTTCGCGGCCGCTTGCCTGGAGCGAGCGCAGAGGGGTGGTCCTCGTCCAGCCAGAACATCTGGGCTCGGCTACCAAGGGGGAAGCCCAACTCGGTCAGGTGGGGCGAGGATTGCAACCATCCGCCGCTCGGCGTGGCGGAGACCACATTGCCCCACTGGTCGGCCACATCGAGATGGCAGGTGTCGCCCTTTGGCGGCCCCGACCCTGCCGCCTCGCCGCTGACGCGGGCGGCCCACTCGCGAGCGAGCTCCTGGCGTTGTACGGCGGCGTCGTAGTCGAGGCGATGCCCGTGACCGTGCACCACTCCCGGCCGATACTCGGCGCTTGCTTGGGTGAGGTCGACGAGGCCAGCCCGCTCACGGTTGTAGGCCGCGGATAGCAACACGCCCAACGGAACTTCCACCCGGGTGGGGTCGCCGTAGAACGTGTCGCGGTCGGCGTACGCGAGCTTCATGACCTCGGCCACGAGGTGAACGAAATCGGCGCTGTACACGTCGATACCGTCGATAGGAAGTTGTTGGAGTAACGCCAGTGACTGCAACAGGACCGGTCCTTGGGACCACGGACCACACTTGTGTACCGTCCAGCCCCGGTACTCATGAGAGACCGACGGCTCATAGCTCGGCTGCCACGACGCGAGGTCCTCGGCTCGCAGGACTCCGGCGTGTTGGTGGCCGATTCCGTCGCCCACCGGGATACGCACGGCCCGGTCGATGGCCTCGGCCACGAAGCCCTCGCGCCAGCAGGCCAAGACGTGGTCGATTTGCGCCTCGCGGCCGGACACCCCCGCGGCGGCTGAGAGCAGTCGGTCCCAGGTGTCGCCCAGCGCTGGGTTGCGCCACCGTTCCCCTTGCCGGGGTGGTTGGCCCCCCGGCAGCCAGTAGGCGGCCGAACTGGGCCAATTCTGCTCGAAAAGCATGCGGGACCCCGATACCGCGGCCGCGGTGCCCGCCGCCACGGGCCAGCCGGTGCGGGCATAGCCGATGGCCGGTGCCGCGATGTCCGCTAGGGGCCAACTGCCATGGTCACGCAGCAGGGTGAGCCAAGCGGGCAGGGCACCGGGTACGACCGCAGCCAACAGGCCGCTGCGCGGAATCAGGTCGAGACCTTCGCCACGGTAGTGGGCGATGGTGGCACCTGCGGGTGCCGGTCCCTGCCCACAGAGGACGTCGACTGGGCCGTCGCGGCCCGCCCTCAACAGAATTGGGACGTCTCCGGCCGGGCCGTTGTTGTGCGGCTCGACCACCTGCAATACCAGCGCCCCAGCCACCGCAGCGTCGAAGGCATTGCCACCGCGCTCCAGAACCGACATCGCGGCCCCAGTGGCCAGCCAATGGGTGCTCGCCGCCATGCCGAAGCTGCCCAGCAGCTCCGGTCGGGTAGTGAACGACGACGAGGTCATGGCGGTGAGCCTTGCACATCGCTACAGCATCGGCACCGTGTTCATCTCCGTGAAACAGGGTGGAAACGTCCCACACGTACGGTGAGCGATCAATGGACGTAGAGATGGTCCGCTGGCCCTCACAGCGACAGCGCCGCGACCAGTTGTGCGCGTCACGCCTTCCTCGGCTGCTGCTGGTCGAGCCCGATTCGCCGCCACCGGTGGCTTTCGATCCGCTCGAGGACTGGGTT
Source organism: Ferrithrix thermotolerans DSM 19514 (assembly GCA_945906305.1). Lineage (GTDB taxonomy): Bacteria > Actinomycetota > Acidimicrobiia > Acidimicrobiales > CAIXPF01 > CAIXPF01. Next base: position 116,304 of record CAMDQT010000007.1, read on the forward strand.
CGTTTGCCCGTCGACCGAAATGATCTACAGGCCCGCCTCGATGCCCTCACCACGCGCGGTCACGACGCTGGCCTCTTCGTGCCCCGTCTCGATCAATGGGGCGTGCTGCGCTTCTCGGGCGATCAGGTGACCTTGCCGCCTCTTGAGGCCCGGTTGGCTGCTGTTCTGTTGGCGTCGTACAAGGGGGTCGTCCGCCGTGATGAGCTCACCGTCGTGGGGTGGCCCGGAGGCAGCCCCGGGCGCAACGCCCTCGATGTCCACATACTGCGCCTGCGCCGCCGAGTGGAGCCGCTTGGCCTGTCCATCCGGACGATTCGCTCCCGGGGGTACCTCCTCGAACCACCTCAGCCAATGAGTCGGGTCGCGGGCTTTGCCTACTGAGCGCAGTTGGCAACCCTGATTGCAGCCACCCGGCAGCGTCTACGCTGTCGTTAACCAAGGAGAGCGACATGCTCCACATCGTCACCGCCATCATCAAGCCGCACATGCTGGAATCGGTGAAGGACGCCCTTCGCGCCGCTGGCGTCGCCGGTCTGACCGTCACCGAGGTCAAGGGGTTCGGTCGCCAAGGCGGCCATACCGAGACCTACCGCGGGGCCGAGTATCAGATCGACTTCGTGCCCAAGGTCAAAATCGAGGTGATGTGCGACGACGGCGAGGCGGAGAAGATCGCCGATGTCATCGCCACCTCGGCTCGCACGGGCAAGATCGGTGACGGCAAGATCTGGATTTCGTCGATCGATCGGGCCATCCGGATCCGTACCGGAGAGATGGGTACCGACGCCATCTGAGTGGCGGCGGGGCCCGGTCGTGGCCGGCCTCACCGGTGTCGATCTTCAGGTCTCTTCCGTTTGGGTCCCACGCAACGGCGACGCGTAGTGGCGTCTTGCGACGTCCGCGGCGATGCGTGACCGGACCTCGGCGAGATCGCCGGGGTAGGTGACGCCCATCCACGGTGAGTCCGTCACGGCCACGCTGACGGTGGCGCGTCCCGCTGTGACCGCTTGGTTGATGACGGTCGGTAGCTGGAACTCGGCTTCGGGATCTGCGTCGGCGGCTGAGAACAAGGCCCACGCGGCGTGCAGTTCGTCGAAAATCGAAGAATGTAGACCCCACAGGTTCATCGAGACCGCGGTGTCCTCCGCGAAGCGCCGACCGGTTTGGAGCGAGACGATGGCGCCGTGTTCGTCGCGGGCGATGGCCAGGTTCTCGACGATGGCAACCAACTCACCGTGCGGGGTTGCGGTGCAGACCCCGCGCGACACCGTGCCCGACGCCGACAGGGTCTCCGCTAGTCGGTAGGCCACCAGGTGATGGTGGTTCGGTGCGCCCTCTGCGCTGAGGGCCCGAGCAAGCTGCTCGAAGGCGGCCCGACCATAGAAGTCGTCGGCGTTGACCACCGCGAATCGTCCCGACACGCTCTCGTGGGCGGCGAGCACCGCATGACCTGTGCCCCATGGCTTGGCCCGGGTCGGGCCGAAGGAGTCCTGGTACACGAGCCGATAGGCCAGGCCCGTGCCGTGTACGGCGCGCAGGTGGGCCGCCACGAGCTCGGTTAGTTCGTGGCGGATGACCAAGACGAGCTCAGCGAAGCCGGCGCGTTGAGCATCGGCGATCGTGTAATCCAAAATGGCTTCACCCGATGGGCCGACGGCGGCGAGCTGCTTGGTGCCGCCAAAGCGCGAGCCGAGCCCGGCGGCGAGTACGACCAGGCTCAAGGGTTGCACGAAGGTGACAGCTTACGGCTCGAACTTCGTCCGCCCGTTCAGGGCAGGCCCAGCCAACGAGCGAACACCTCGGCGCACCGTTCGAGTTGGTCGATCTCCACATATTCCACGGCGGTATGCGCGTTGTCGATCGATCCGGGACCGAACACCACCATCTGGTCGGCGAAACCCTCGTAGCGCAGGGCGTTGGTGCCGTAGGCAGCCACCTCGGGCCGGGTGCGCGCCCATTGGGCGACCTGCTGCACAAAGGGCGATTCGGGTGATTGGTAGAACGCCGGAGAACCCACGTACGCCCGGGTGATCTCCACCGGGAGCGGGCAGGATCGTTCCACGAGCGCGATGAGGTGCTGAGCGACAAGCTCGTTGTCCTCGCCGGGAACGATGCGGCGACCCACCGTGAGGTTGCAGGCGTCGGGCACGATGTTGCCACCGGTGCCGCCGTTGATCATGGCCACGGTCAGGGTGCCATTGCCCACAGCGGTGCTAGGCACGAGGGCCTGGAGCCGATGGTGTTCTGCCTCGAGGGCCATGATCAGCTTGGCCGCCGCAGTTATGGCATTGCGACCGAGGTGGGGATTGGCCGAATGCGCAGCTAAGCCCTTGACGGCGATATCGAGAGAGACGCCGCCTTTGTGGCCGTGGATGGGTGCGCACATCGTCGGCTCGGCCACGATCACCTCGTTGGGCCGCAACCCCCGCGCCTCGGCCCATTCCCGCAGGCCGACGGCCCCGAGCAGCCCTCCGGCCTCCTCCGATATCGAGCCGACGACCACGAGGTTGGGCGCGATGCGGTGGCCGTTGGCGCGGGCTTGTTCCAGTACGGCCAGCATCACTCCCAACGAGGCCTTGGTGTCGACTGATCCCCGGCCGTACACCCGGCCATCGGCGATACGGCCGTCGAAGGGATCACCTTCGCAGTGCTCGACGGTCACGGTGTCGGTGTGGACGTCGAGAATGACCCAGCGCTCGCCCGTACCTTCCCAGATGCCGTACACGTTTGGCCGACCTTCGAAGACCTCGACCAACTCGACGCAATCCGCACCGAGGTCGGTGAAGAACTCGGCGAGGGCCTCGGCGAGCCGGGTCTCGCCCACCTCGCGGGCCCGAGGCCCGGCGTGCAGCGGGTTGACGCTGGGGATTTGGACCAGCCGACTCACCCAAGAGGCCAAATGCTCGCTTCGTGCGCTCATGACCAGAGTCTCCCACGCTGTGGGGGCTCCGGTAGCGTTCAGCCATGAGCGACGTCCTCGCCACGTTCGTGGCCCGAACGTCGGGCTCGGCGCGGCGCAACCAGCGGGCCCGTATGGTCATGCCCGGAGGCGGTACCCGCACCACGACCCACCACGCGCCATCCCCGCTGACCATGGCCCGGGGTGAAGGGCCCTACCTCGTCGATGTCGATCGCAACCGCTACCTTGACCCGCGGGGCGATTACACCTCGCTGGTGCATGGCAACGCCTACCCGCCGACGTCGAACTGGCAGCGCAGTTTCACTTGCGGCGTTAAATGAGGGGCTTTTCTCCGCTGGCCGGGGGCTGGTGGCGTTGTCGACCGTGCCCGACGAGCCGTTCATCGAGGAGGTGATTGGCCGTTTCCGGTCCACACTCGACGCGGTCGCATCGACGCACCGGCCGCTCTTCGCCGCAGGCGCGGGCTGAGCCAGCGAGCCACTACGGCCGCGCAGACCACGGGGTGATGGCCCCGTCCCATGTTGGGCCTCGGAGGCAAAGGCCCAGCGCCTACATTGAGCGCCGTGCAGCACGGGGCGCGTCAACCTGGATCGGTTCCGCTGCAGCGGATCTCTCAGGCGCACGAACTCGCGGCCTTCGCTCGGGCCGTGGACGAGGCGGTGGCGCTGGCCATCGACACCGAGACCCACATCGGGACCGGGTCGATGCGGGTGCTATCTGCCGCCACCCGCAACCATGCTGGCCGGGAAGAGGCCTGGGTCGTGGATGTCCGCGACCTCGACGCCACATTGTTGGCCCCGTTGCTCTCCGCTCGGCGAGCGGTCGCTTGGAACGCCTCCTTCGACGCCGGGGTGGTAGATGCCGCGGTCTTCGAGCCCGCCGGCGTGCCGCCCTCGAAGCGCTTGCAGTGGTGGGACGCCATGTTTGCCGATGCACTGCTGCACCAAGGACGAAGCGGCTTTGCCTTCTACCACGGCTTGGTATGGGCCGCCCGCCGGTATCTCGGGGTGGAACTCGATGGGAAGGGAACCACCCAGCTGAGCTACGACCTGCACACGGACCTCAGCGACGAGCAGGTCCGCTATGCCGCCGCCGACGCGGTCGCGACGCTGTGGGTCGCGGACGAACTCGTGGTCGGCCTCGAGCAGGCCGGTCTGGTCGCAGTGGCCGATTTGGAGATGGCTGCCCGGCCCTTTCTCGCCCGTCTGACCCGCGGCGGATTTCCCTTCGACGGCGAGGGCTATCGGCACTTCCTGGCCGAGCAGGAGGCCGCGTTGCGTCGCAGCGAGAGTGAGCTCGCGGCTCTGACCGGCGGCGGGCAGGGAAACCTGTTCTCCGTCGAACTCGAACCGACGTGGAACCCGGCGTCGGAACAGCAGGCCAAGGCGGCCCTCAACCGCCACGCCGAGGCCAGGGTGCGCCGCTATGTCCAGCGGAGCGGAATTCGGGGACCGTTGTTGGGCCACCATGATCCTTTGACTGCGGCGGTACTCACCGAGATCGGTGGCGAGCTAGCGGACGCGCTGCTGCGTTACCGGCGCCACGCCAAGTTGGTATCGACCTACGGCGAGGCCCTTTTGGATCACGTGAATGCCGATGGCCGAATCCGCCCTCAGTACCTGCAGATCGTCGGGACCTCGACCGGACGATTGGCCAGCCGTCTCCCCAATGCGCAGAACCTTGCACCGGAGACCAAGCCCTTCGTTCGCCCTCTGGCGGGTCGGGTGCTGGTGTGCGCCGACCTGTCACAGGCGGAGTTGCGCTGGATGGCTCAGGTGTCTGGCGACGTGGCGCTACAGGCGGCGCTAGCTGGCGGCGGTGACGTACACGTGAGCACAGCGAGTGCGATGTTCGGTGAGGACGTAGCCGCATTGCGCCAAAACGATCCTGATAGGTATGGCCTGTTGCGGGCGCGGGCAAAGGCCATCAACTTCGGCATTCTCTACGGCCTTGGACCTCGGGCCTTGGCCCGAACTCTCAGTGGGCCCGATCACGAAGTGACCGTTGAGGCCGCGCAACGATTGCTCGACGCCTACCTCGCCGCCTACCCGGGGGTGGCCCGTTGGCTGCGCCAACATGACCAGGTGGTGGGCGACTTGGCGGCCAACCCGCCGCCGGTCGATTGGGACCTGAGTCTTGAATTGCTCCGCGGGTTCGACCGCTTGCGCGCGTTTCGCCGCGAGGTCCGAGCCGCGCACGGTCGGGCGCCGACCGCGCCCGAGTTGGCCGAGCGCTCCGACCTCGGCGATGCCGACCGTCGACGATGGCTGGAACGCTTCGAGGATGCCGTGGTGCTCGGCGCCGACGGACAGGCCATTGGTTGGGACGCTCGGACCTTGGTCGGCCGCCGCCGGTCTTTCGACATCGGCATGTGGGGCGTGCTGCGCTCTGCCGCGGTGCGGGCCGCCCAGCGGCGTGAGCCGGCCTGGGTCGGGGTGCGTGACGAGGTGGCCGCGGCGTACGGCGTCGGGTTGTGCGACGGGGGAGCGGTGCTGACCGAAGGTGAGCTGAACCGCCGCTTCGATGACCGGGCTCTTCGCCTGGCCATGGTGCAGGGCGTGCAGGCCCGGTTGGGTCGGGCCGAACGGGATCGCCTGCTGGAGCGGGCGTTGTCGGAACGGATCGCCATGCTGAGCAATGCTCATCGCAATGCGCCGATCCAGGGTGGGGTGGCGGATGCCATGCTGGCGGCCTTTGCTCTGTTGTGGCGGTGGCTGGCTGACGACCCTGAAGTGTGGCCGGTGCAGACGGTGCACGATTCGGTGGTACTGGAGTGCCCCGCTGATCGTGCGGCCGAGGTGATGTCTCGGCTCGATCAGGCATTGTCGGCGGCGGTCGGCGGTTTCTGTGCTGATGTTGCGGTCCGGGTCGACCTTGATGTCCGTTCCTCCTTGGCGGAGGCGGATGTGCTGGAGGTGTCGGCGCCCCTCGGCCTACATGCCGATAAGTACGGTGCGTAACGCTTCGATGAATGCCAGTGGCTGGTCGAGCATCAAGTGGTGTGCGGCTTGGGGAATGCGCTGCGTGGGTATTGGGCCGAGATGGTTGGCGATGCGCTCAGCAACCACCGCGGTGACCACCCGGCTCTGTTCGCCGAAGATGCACGCCACCGGCAGTGGGAGTGCTCCGAGCCGGTCGAGGTAACTCGAGAAGGGCTGTTCGTAGCTTCGGGCAAACAATCGCCAGTCGAACTTCCACGTCCAGGCCAGCGCGTCGGCTTCCTCGGGTCGGGTCGGGTCATCGGGCCCTCCGGGCCCCACTGGTCGAATGGATGTCCGGGCAATGTGGTCCACCATCGCGGTGTTGACGCAACCTTGACGCGGGATCAACTTGAAACGCTCAATGGCCTCCGCCGCACTTGGGTAGGTCAACCGGTTACGGAAGTGGCGTCCGGTTCGCGATGTTCGGGTCGATCCGCTTACGCCGGTGTCGCACAGGACAACGCCCCGCACCCGATGTGGGTGGCGCACGGCGGCTACGGCGGCAACCGAGCCGCCGAGGCTGTGGCCCACCAAAACGGCTTGGTTGGGGGCACTGGTCGCCGCGGTTACACAGGCGATGACCTCATCGGCCCACTGTTCGGTACGGTACCCAGAACTACGCCAGCCGGAATCCCCCATGCCGGAGAGATCGGGTGCCACGACGCAATGGTCGGTGGCCAGGAAGGGCGCAAGTGGCACCCACCACCTGGAGCTAGCGGCGCCTCCGTGCACGAGGACGAGCGGTGCGGCGGCGGGGTCGCCCCAGCGCAGCCAGCGAATAGGACACCCATCGACGTCGATGGTGCCTTCGTCGGCGACGACCGCACAGTGGCGAGCGAGCCATCCGGGGTCTTCCGCCTTCATCGGAGTCGCCGGCGGGGGTGGTGTGCGCCCTGTGTCGGGTCGGGTGTCGGGGGTCACGGGTCATTCACCCAGGTGGTCGAGAAAGGACAGGGCTAGTTCGGCCACCCGACCTGGGTCCTCGACATGGGCGAAGTGGCCGAGCCCGTCGAGCACCTCGAGCCGACCCAACGGCGGTAGGTGCGCCGCCAGTATGTCCGCCGCGGGCTGCCCGGCGATTGCTTCCTCGACGCCGGCCTTGAGGGCGAGCAGCGGGCAGCGCAGCGCGGCCATTCGTCGGAGGCTGGCATCGAGAGACACCGCATGGGGCGGCAGCGGAAATGCCGCCGGGTCGATTTTCCAACTCCAGTTCCCGTCGTCGTGGCGGGTGGCGCCCACTTGCACGAGGTGGTCGATCCAAGCTCGATTAAGGCGTGGGTTGGCGGCCTGTCGCCCGTCGGCGAGTTCGGCCGCGGTGCCGCCACGGGCGGATCGGCCGCCGCGCTGGAGGTCGAGCCACCGTTCGGCGGTCTCCTCCGGCGGTCGCGGCGGATAGATCCGGCGGATGAAACCGTCGATCGCCACCACGGCGCGGACGAGATCGGGACGCGCCGCCGCCACGTCGAGCGCAAGCACGCCGCCCTTGGAATGGCCAATCAGCGGGTGAGGGCCGCTGGGCAGGGCCTGCAACACCCCGACAAGGTCGCGCAACTCGGCGGACCATCCGTACAGTTCGGCCCGGGCCGAGTCGCCGTGGCCGCGCTGGTCCCAGGCCACCACCCGCCATCCGGCGGCGGCTAGCAGCGGGGCGAAGCCGTCGAAACTGCGGGCGAAGTCGCCGCCGCCGTGCACCAGGACAAGCGGCGGCCCATCGGCGGGACCCCATTCGACCAGGGCGACTTCCAGCGGATTGGTGATCATCCAACTCCGGGCCGGAGCTTGTGGGGCGATAGGCAAAGCGGTGGAATCGGTCATGGGTGCTCCGGGCCGGGCGGTGAGGGCCAACCGTACCCGCGCTGTCTACTGCGCCTGCTCCTCTCCGCGAGGACGGCCTCTCCACTCCGCTTCCATGCGGGCGAGTTCGGTGTCGGCGCGGCGGTCGACCCAGGGCCAGATGTCCTCGGCGATGGCCCGCCAGTCCGCCGTGGCCGAGAGCTGCCCCAGGAGCGCGTACAGGCCCAAGTTGATGCGCTGGATGAGCACGAAGCTGGCCGGCACGGTGGTGTGGCGGGTCACCGGGCTCGACGCGTTGAAGGTCTGGCGAACGGTGGCCGAGGCGTACTCGGTACTCCAGGTGAAGCGGCCGCTCCGGCTGACAAAGGTATAGAAGTGGCTGAAGTACTCGCCCACCGCGGCGGTGGAAACCGGGGCCCCTACGGCCAACAGCCCGCTGGCTTCCACCGCCTGGCGGAAGGCGACGAGGTCCTCGTTGAGCACCATCTCGGTGATCATGCGCTGGAAGTTGCCCATCTCCGCTTCGCTGAATCGACGTACCAGGCCGAAGTCCAAGAAGGTGACCCGGCCCCCACCGTGGAACAGATAGTTGCCCGGATGAGGGTCACCGTTGAACGCTCTCAAGCGGTACAGGCTGCCGAAGACGAAACGGAACATCGCCTCGCCGATGAGGTCACGTTCATGTTCGTCCCACGTCAGCGCCTCCGCGAAGGTCGCTCCGGTGGCCAGTTCGGTGGTCAAGACCCGGCCGGTGGACAACTCGGTGATGACCGCAGGGATATGGATGAAGGGATGGCCTGCGAAGTGTTCGGCGAAGAGTTGCTGGTTGGCTGCTTCCTGGTGGTAGTCGAGTTCCTCGGTGATGCGGGCGCGTAGCTCGGCGGTGATCGGGCCGGGGTCAAGGCCTGGAAAAGCCAAGCCCAATGCGCCGAAGAGCAGGTCGGCGTTGCCGAGATCGGCGGCGATGGCCGCGGCGACCCCCGGGTACTGGACCTTGACGGCCACCGCCCGCCCATCACGGGTGATGGCCCGATGAACCTGACCGATGGATGCCGCGGCGATAGGCACTGGGTCCCACTCGAGGAACACCTGTTCCGGGGGGCGGCCGAGTTCTTCAGCGACGGTGCGCGCGGTGAGCTCGGCGCTCATCGGTGGGGCGTCAGATTGCAGTTGTGTCAGGGCCAGCCGCAGCGGTTCGGGAAGGCCGTGGTCGAGGTAGCTCGCCATCTGCCCGATCTTCATCAGGGCACCCTTCATCTCGCCCAGGGTGCGGGTGACGTCCGCCGCCGTCCGGAGTTGCAGGTCCTCGTTGAGGGCGATGCGGCGTTCCGCCGAGGCGAAAACCTGCCGAGCCCGGGTGAGGGCGGTCGAGGTGCCCACCCGGGCCGACAACGCCGCCACCTCTATGTTGCGAGCTGTCCGGGAGGTGGTCCGCACTGGGCGGGCGCCTCGGCCCAGACGGTCCCGGCGGGCCTGGCGGTAGCGAATCAGCGCCGTCGTGGCGCCGAGAGCAGTAGAGATGAGTACGAAGGGCCGAAGTTTCACCGCCACAGCAGGCTAGGAGGGACAGCAGGCCACTCCGGCCTCGATGCAACGCAGCCGGGGCGCGCG
>CAMDQT010000008.1 GCA_945906305.1 Ferrithrix thermotolerans DSM 19514
CGCTACCACCGTAAAGCGGAGATCGAGCGGCCGGACCGGCCGACCGTCCGCGCCGACGACGGCGAAAGTCACACCGTAGTGATCGGCATAACGGCAGCCCGTGCTCCAGGTCGCCACGCCGTCGAGCACGACCTCGTCGCCCTCGATGCGCCCGTAGACGGCACTGCCGGCTCCGGCTCCCATCGAGACCCATTCGCCGCGAGCCACGATCTGGGTCAAGAAGGACAAGTGGCTGGGTCCAAGCGCTCCGGCGAACAGGTGGAACAGGCACAGGTGATTCCACAGGCACCAGGCCAGGCTCGGGCAGGCGGCGGCGACCGCTTCGAGCTCGCGGCCCATTTGGCCGATCCCGTCCTCGAGACCGCCGAGTTCGCGGGTCGCGGACATACGCATCACGTCGCTGCCCCGTAAGGACTCGATGACCGAGGCGGACACCGTGCGAGTGAGGTCGGACTCTTCGGCTTGCTCGGCTATGGCGGCCAGCAACGGTCCGACGCGCAGCCGGTCGGCCGCGTTGGCCAGGAAAGCGGCGACGGGGTCATCGTCGGATTGGGCCCCGGCGTTGGTGCCAGGGCCGATGTCCGCTGGGGCATTCAGAGTAGGCGTGGTCACAGTTGGTCACGGTACCCGACGTGGGGGGTTGCCGGTTCGTCGGCGCGGAACCCTCGCCGCGGGTGGGTAGCGTGGCACACCGAGCGCCAGCCCAGATGCCCGGTGCAACGAGTTGGCGGTGGGGCGCGGTACACTGCAATTTGCGCATCCCGTTTCGTGCTCCTGCCCTGGGCAGGTGCTGGAACATCCGCCCACCGGGTTGTCGTGCGCAGCGATAGGCAGGCATCGAGCCCGCGACTTGGGACTGGCGCCGAGGTAGGGCCGATCGGCACCCTGTGGTGGGGCCCGCAATGACGGAGACGACGAAAGCAGGACGGACGGTCGATGCTCGACACCGGGCAGCTTGAGTCGGCGATCTGGTCGATCGCCGACGGACGGGCCACCGACGATGATCTGGTTCGGGTTCATGCCGACGCTGGTCTGACGCTTCGCTTGCTTGATCGTTTCATCACCGAGGCCGAAGAAGACCTAGCGACGGTGTCTCGTCTGCCGGGCGAGGAGCGCGAGCAGGTACGGGCCGATTTTCTCGAGACCTTGGATGGGCTGCTGTCGGCCGAACAGCTTCTGCGCCCCTCGGCCCCAGGCCCGAAGCGCAACGCCGGTAGCGAGGGGTCCCCGCCGCTCGAGCCGGTCGACGAATCGCAACTCGCTCCGGCCGAGGTCCAGTTGCAGGCCTCCTGGGCGGCAGGACAGGTGGTGGTATGGGCCGGGGGACGCGGCGTGTCGCCCGAAACCTCCGACGCACTGCTCCTCCGGCTGGGCGCAGCCGGCGGTCCGCCCGCCGGGGGCGAGGCGTATCACGGGGTCACGCTCAGCGGAACTGTCCCGGTGGACGCGCTGGCATTCGCGGTGTCTCATGTGCTGGGTTGGCTGGTAGCGGTTGGAGGTGGCCACGGGGGGCAGGAACTCGGGGCGTCGGTGCGGTGGCTGGGACGGGTGGCGGTCGAAGGTGTCCGTCTCACCGCGGCCGGCGCGGTGGTGCCTTCGCTCCACGTCCGACGGCGGAGCGAGGGTCGCCACACCGACGCGGCCGTAGGTTGGCAACCGGCCCTACTCGACCAGGCACTGCTCGATGGCTTGGCTGCGGCCATGCCCGCCACTGTGGCTATCGCCGACAGCGCCGGCGGCGGTGCGAACGGCGCTAACGGCGCTACGAGCCATGGCCACCCAGGCCTGTCGAACGCCCGATCAATCGTGCTCGCCGTGATCGCGGCGGTGGTCGATGCCATCGTCGGCGAAAGCATCGAACGAATGGAGTTCCCGGCGGCCCCGCCGACGGCGAACGTACCGACCGATCTCGATGACACCGTGATCGCCCGGATGGACGGAACGCCGTTCAAGGCGCCGACCCGGCTGGTGTCCGACCTGGCCAAAAAGCTCGACCAGTGGTCGCGGCCGGTCACCACGAGCCAACGGGCGAGCATCATCATCGAGTTGTCTGCTCCCGATTCGGGCGGGGTGTGGATGATCTCGGTGTTCGCGCGGGGCGAGAAGGATGCGCTGCTGACCATCGACGACGCCCTTCGTCAAGAGAGCGCCCGCGACGTCGGCCGCGGCGGGGTGACGGCTGAATGGGCTCGCCTCGGACGGCTGTTCCCGAGCCTGGGCCGCGCCGCCGCATCGCGGCAGGGGAAGGTGGCGTTGAGCCAGCCCGAGGCCTGGGCGTTCATGACCACCCTGGGTCCGGTGCTGGCGTCGGTGGGATTCGACGTGCGGGTACCCGCGCTGTCCCGGCGCAAGTTGAAGCCTGCTCTGCGCCTGTTCACCGAGACCGCCCCCGGTTCGGTGGTCGGGGTGAACCAACTGAGCAACGTCGCGTGGTCGGTGCTGTTCGACGATGTGGAGTTGACCGCCGCCGATGTGGCCCGCCTGGCCCGCCTGGCCCGTCCATTGGTGCAGTCGCGCGGCAAGTGGATCGAGCTTGACCGCGTCGACCTCGAGGAGGCGGCGGCAGCGCTGGCCGAGCGAGAATCGGTCACCCAGCTCACCGGGGCTGAAATCCTCCGCGAGAGCATGGGCCTCGGGGGCGGCGGCCTCGCCGGTGGCGTCGTGGTCCAGGGCAACAGTTGGGCCAACGACATTGTGCGCAAGGCCGGAGAGGCGTCTCTGGCACTAGACGCCAAGCCCCCAGGCTTCTTCGGCGAACTCCGTACCTACCAAGCCGAGGCGTTGGCCTGGCTGGGGTTCCTCGACGCCGCTGAGCTTGGGGGCTGTCTGGCCCTGGACATGGGCCTGGGCAAGACCCCGACCGTGCTCGCACACATGGCGCGTTGCGCCGGGTCGGGCCCGGTGCTCGTCGTCGCCCCGGCCGCCGTGGTCGGCAACTGGGCGGCAGAGGCGGCCCGTTTCGCGACCGGGCTGCGCGTTGTTGTCCATCACGGTGCCTCGCGGGCTTCGGCCGCGGAGTTGCAACGTGAAATCGCCGGCGCTGACGTGGTGATCACGACCTACGCCACCGCGGTGCGCGATGTCGAGGCCTTGGCCGCCACCTCGTGGGCCAGGGTGGTGCTCGACGAGGCGCAGGCCATCAAGAACCCGGCCAATGAGACCTCCCAGCAACTGCGGCGCATCCCTTCCCGGAGCCGCATCGCCCTTACCGGGACTCCGGTCGAGAATGGTTTGGGTGACCTGTGGGCCATTCTCGATTTCACCAACCCGGGCCTGGTGGGCACCCGAGCGGCCTTTCTCAGCCAGATGGCTGGCGACGGCGAAGCGGCGTTGCGGACCCTCAACGGCATCCTGCTGTTCCGCCGCACCAAGGCCGAACCCGAGGTCGCGGCGGAACTACCGGACAAGATCGACGAACTCGACCACTGCACCATGACCCCCGAGCAGATCGGGCTCTACCAAGCGGTCCTTGATCAGCTGGTGCGCAACATGGCCGACGGCGACGTCGAGGCCGAGGCGAAGAAGGGCGCGGTGCTCGCCGCGATCACGGCGCTGAAGCAGATTTGCAACCACCCCGCCGCTTACCGCGACGACGGGCAGCCGTTGGCCGCACGTTCGGGCAAGCTTGCCCGGCTGGAGGAGATCGTCGAGTCGGTCTTCGCCGCGGGGGAGCGGATCTTGGTCTTCACGCACTTTGCGTCCTGGGGCCGTCGTCTCGCGGCGCACCTCACTGAGGTCACCGGCCAACCGGTGGCCTGTTATGACGGCAGTCTGGCCCGAACCGTGCGCGACCAGATGGTGAGCAGCTTCCAGGCCATCGAGGGTCCGGGGGCGATGGTGCTGTCGCTCAAAGCCGGGGGCACCGGTCTGAACCTGACCGCCGCGAACCATGTGGTGCTCTACGACCGCTGGTGGAACCCTGCGGTTGAGGACCAGGCCCGAGATCGCGCCTGGCGAATAGGCCAGGGGCGCACGGTGATCTCCCATCGCCTGGTCTGCCCTGGCACCATCGACGAGCGGGTCGAGGAGGTGGTGGAGGGCAAGCGACATATCGCTGATGTCGTGCTTCCACGATCGAGTTCACTGGCGGATCTCAACACTGGCCAACTGCGTCTGGCCTTGGGTCTTCGGCCGGACGAACTGCTCACCGGGGACGAACGATGAATCAGCGCAAAGCCTCCCGGTCCAACCCGCGTCGCCGGGGGCCAAAGCGCCCCCAGCCGGGCGTCGCGGATAGCTGGCTTCTGCCCGTGGCGGAGTTGCCCGCGGTCGAGCCGATCGTGATGCCGGGCGATGTCGGCGCGATGTTGCGTTCGCTGGGCGACCCGCCGATGCGCAATGGGGTGGCGGCCGCGGGGTACTTCACCACCGTTGTGGAGCGCGCCGCTGGGGTTGCCTTGGCGCTCGCGTTCAGTGCCGACCTGGTTGCTCCGGCGGATGCTGATGGCTGAGCCGTCCGGCACGCGGGGTCGCGGCTGGCGTCGGCTCAGCGGGCCTCGGCGATGAGCAGCGCCCGGGTGCGGGCCCGAGCACGCGGGTCCTCGTCGAACTCGACTGCGGCGAAATCAGTGGCCCCGGCGTCGCGGAAACGGGCGAGCGTGCGAGCCACCGTGGCCTCATCGCCCACCACCGCGGCGTCAGCCGGGCTGTCCCAGCCTTCTCGGTCCAACATCGCCCGGTAGGAGGGCAGCCCGCCGTAGCGGGCGAACACGTTGGCGGCGCGGGTTCGGGCCGACTCGATGTCTTCGGTGACCAGAACTGGCGCCGCCACGATGACTCTGGGTCGAGGTCGGCCGGCGGATTCCGCGGCCGCGTTGATCTGGGGCACGGTGTGATCGCCGATGGTGACTGGGCCGGTCATCCAGGTGAAGGTGCCCGCGGTCATCCGTCCCGCCAGGGCCAACATTCTCGGGCCCAGGGCGGCGACCACTACCGGTACGGGCATGGGGTCAGGGTGCGTCAGGCGATGGTGGGAGGTGTAATCGCTTCCGGAGAAGTGGACGGCTTCGCCCGCCAGCAAACCGGTGAGTACCGTGAGGTACTCTTCGGTATGGCGGATGGGGGCAGCGAAGGAGAGTCCGAACGCCCCTTCGATGAGCGGCTTGTGCGAAGGCCCGACACCCAGCACAAAGCGGCCGCCCGTGGCCACCGCAACACTCACCGCGGCGGGGGCCATGTCGGCGGGATGGCGGGGGTAGGTGCGCATCACCGCCGTGCCCAGTTCGATGCGCGAGGTGCGCTCACCGGCGAGGGCCAGGGCGATCATCGGGTCGTGGGCTGAGATCCACGGTAGCCAGAAGCTGTGAAACCCCTCCGTCTCCGCGGCGACCGCCTCGTCCACGAGGCGGGCCAAAGTGGTTGGCCCGGTGACATCGCCCGCGAAGATCCCGATATGCATGGTGTGGCTCTCCCTGAAAGATCCGGAGTGTGACTGTCTGGAGTCTGAGTGATCTGGAGTCTGAATGGCAAGAGAATCGCCTCGGTCTCGTCGACCGTGCTAGAAGGCGCCATGACCATCGAGCGCATCCAGCCTGGGCCCATCATGAGTGCCGCCGTCGTGCACGGTGACACCGTCTATTTGGCCGGGCTCATCGCCGCCGACCTCGACGTCGGCACCAAGGCCCAGACCGAGCAGATCTTGGCCAAGATCGACGAATTGCTCGCCGCCGCTGGCTCGGACAAGTCCAAGCTGGTCAAAGCGAACATCTGGCTGACCGACATCGGCGAGTGGAGCCTGATGAACGAGGCCTGGTCGGCATGGATCGTGCCCGGCGCCACCCCGGCCCGTGCGACTGTGGAGGCTCGCCTCGCCGCCGCCAAGGCGCGGGTGGAGATCATGGTCGAGGCCGCCCGCGACTGAGCCGGACTGCTCTGGGCGCCGCACAGGCCGCGATGTTTCGTCGCCACCCGTACGGCGCCGTTCAGGGACGGACCGCTCGTTTCGGTCGCTGGGCCAGCTTGGCTAACGCCGGTTGGGCAAGTTTCACGAACGTGCAGGCCAGTCGCCGGGTGTCGCGAGGGTCGATCAGGTCGGTGACATCACCTTGGTGGGCGGCCTTGAACGGCGAGCGGAGCCGCAAGAGCCGCTGTTCGATCATCTCCCGATGGGCCTCGGGGTCCTCGGCCGCGTCGATCTCGCGCCGGTAGGCCGCGGCCACGCCGCCCTCGATGGGAATGCCACCCCACTCGCCCGCAGGCCAGCCGAAGCGAAGGTTCAGCCCATTGGGCTGGCCGAGGCTGTTGGGGGCGTCCGCCGCCACGCCGTAGCTCTTGCGGACGTTGAACTCCACCTTGGGTACCTTGGCCTCCGCGCTGGCGATGAGCGCCCGTACCCCCCGGCGCATGGTGGCCTTGCGTTCCGCGGCCGAGCCCAACATGAAACCCGGCATGTCGAGGAAAATCACCATGGGCAGGTTGAAGGCGTCGCACAGGTCCACGAAATGGGTGTACTTGTCCGACACGTTGCCATCCATGGCGCCCGCAAGCTTCATGGGATCGCTGCCGAGAATGCCGACGCTGTAGCCGTCGAGGCGGGCGAAACCGGTGATGACGGCACCGGCATAATGGCGACGCATCTCGAAGAATTCGCCGTTGTCCACGACATGGCGAATCAGCGCCCGGGCGTCGTAACCCCGACGGCGGTTCGTCGGGATGAGGTTCAGTAACTCCTCGGGGCGGCGATCGGGCGGATCGCCGGTCTCCACCCGGGGTGCCACATCGGCGGTGGTGTTGGGCAAGTAGGACAGGAACTGACGAATCTGCTCGAACGCCTCCTCTTCGGTGTCTGCCTCGTTGTCGACCTGGCCCGATTCGTGTACGTGCATCTGCGAGCCGCCGAGGGCCTCTTTGTCCAGGGTTTCGCCGATGGCTCGACGAACGACCGGAGGCCCGGATGGGAAAATTTGTGAATTGCCCTTCACCATCACCGTGAAATGTGACATCAAGGCGATTCCGGCCGGCCATCCAGCCACGGAGCCCAAGATGGCCGAAGCGATGGGCACGGTGGCGAGCAGTTGGCACATCTGCCACCACATGTCACCCGAGGGCAGACCCATATGGCCCGACGCTTCGTCGGCCTTCGAGCTGTGACCCACTCCTTCGACGAGATGCACGAGCGGGATGCCATACTGCAGCGCCAGGGGATGGATGAAGTCGTGCGGTCGCTTGTGCACGTCATGGGGCGAGCCGCCGGAGATGGTGAAGTCATCGCCGCCGACGGCTACGGGCCGACCGTCAATCTCGCCGAGACCGTGCACGTACGCCCCGGGCGTGAACGCCCGCAAGTTGCCGTCCGAGTCGTACTCGGCGGCACCGACGAGCGGGCCTGCCTCGACAAAGCTGCCGGCATCGACAAGCTTGGCGATGCGCTCGCGCACGGTGTCTCGGCCCCCGGCGTGTTGGCGGTCGACGCGCTCCTGGCCGCCCATCTCCGCCGCTAGCGCACGGATGTAGCCGATGTCCTCGATAGCGGCTTCCCAAGGCTGGCCCGGCTTCCAGCTCTCACGGTTCGGGTCGATGGGCACGGTCAGTCCCTTTCCTCCTGCTGTGCGGCGTCTTCGGCCAACAGCGCTCCGGCGTCGACGAGGGCGTCGACGTCGCCCGCCGCCATGCCCAGCCAGTCATCGAGGGCGTCGTAATTGTTTTCACCGCGGTACGCCGCCGGTCCACGTACCCCAGCTTCGGCGGCGGAGAACTTGTAGGGCGTGTTGGTGACCTGACGGCGTCCGCCGTCGCGGTCATCGACTTCGGTGAGGATCTGGCGCGCCTGGATCGAGCCTTGCTTCGCCAAAACCTCGCGGTGGTCGAACACGTCGCCCCACGCCAGGTTGACCTCGTTGAGCTTCGCCACCAACGAAGCCCGGTCAGGGAAGGATTTGAAGTACTGCTCGATGGCCTCACGGCGCAGTCGGATCTTGGTGGGCAGGTCGGCACCTTCTGGAGTGGGGTCCACCAGGCCGGCCCGAGTGTTGAGCACTCGCCAGTACCACTTCTCGTCCCCGGCCACCATGATCGGGCCGCCGGTGGCATCGAAGACGATGCCACCCCCGGTGCCGATCCTCGCCCCGTCGATGGCGAAGTGCACGTAGTCGTCGGTGAACATCAGCGCGTTGATCATGGCCATGTCGACGTGTTGACCTATCCCGGTGCGCTGGGCGTGGTGCAGCGCGGCGAGCAGGCCGATCAAGCCGTGCATGCCGGTAGAGGTGTCGGCCACGGACAGGGCAAGGTCCACCGGCCGATCGGCCCCGGTCACCTGCTGCTGGCGCTGCAGCAGGCCCATCTCGGCATGGATGATGGGGGCGTAGCTGGCCCGCTCGCGCTCCGGGCCCTCTTGGCCAAAGCCAGAGATGGACATCATGACCAGCTTGGGGTTGACGGCGCGTAGGTCATCCCAGCCCAGCCCGAAGCTGGCCATGACGCCGGGCCGGTAGTTCTCGGTGACGACATCGGCCTCCGCCGCGAGCCGCAGGGCCAACGCCTGGGCCTCGGGCTTGGCCAGATCGAGACAGATCGAGCGCTTGCCCACGTTTTGTTGGGTGTACAGGCCCGAGATGCCGGCCGTCTTGCGGCCGATGGTGCGGGTCATGTCGCCCTCGGGCGGCTCGACCTTGACGACGTCGGCACCGAGATCGGACAGGATGCGCGTGGCGAAGGGGCCGGCGAGCACCCGGGTGAAGTCGAGGACCTTGATCCCCTCGAGCGGATAGGCCATGCTCAGCTCCCCGAGCCAGGGGCGACCGGCCAGCCGGGAACGCCTTCGTCGAGTTGTACGCCCGCCGAGTTGAGCAAGCCGCTGACCACCCGATAGCAACCGGCGGCCATGAGCAGGTGGATCATCGCCGGGGTGTCGAAGTGCTTGGTCGCTTCGTTCCAGGTGGCGTCGCTGACACAGTCGTCGCTGTAGAGGTCGTCCACCATCTGTAACAAAGCCCGCTCCGACGGGGCCCAACCGTGCTGGCTGAGGGGCCGGGTGACGAAGTAGATCTCCTCGTCGCTGAGCCCGGCGTGGCGGCCGAAAAGGGTGTGCTGGCCGAACTCGTAGATGGCTTGGCAGTTCCAGCCCATGCGTAGCACGGCGAGTTCGATGTTGCGGCGACTGACGCCAGCGTCGAAGAGCACCGCCTGGGCGAAGGTGCCGAAGGCCCGGTTGAGGTTTTTGTTGTGGGCCATCGTGCCCACGACGTTGACCGCGTTGACCGGCGAGTTTTTCTGTGACTCGCGGATCCTGTCGAGTAGGTCCGCTCGCGGTTGGATCCGCGGCGCGGACGGTCGGGCTCCATGCATGGTGCTTCCCCCTTGGTAGATCGAGCCGGACCTTAGCCGTCCGCTGTCGGCGTAGACCTCGGTGTGCGCCGACACGCTCCTCGGACTAGAGATGCCCGGAGCGCCGACCGCCGGTGGTGGACCACTGCCCGGTACCGCAGGTGACCCCGCCATCCACGGGAATCTCGACGCCGGTGATGAACGAGGCCTCACCTGACGCGAGGAAGGCGATGACGTTGGCGATCTCGGACGGCTCGGCAAAACGCTGCAGGGGGATGCGGGCCTGCATGGCGCCGTGCATGGGCCCCCCGGCGATGTTGGCGGTCATGGCGGTGTTGACCGGCCCTGGGCACACCGCGTTGATGCGCAGGCCGAGATGGCCGATGTCCAGCGCCACCGAGCGGACCAGGTTGACCACGGCAGCCTTGGAGGCGTTGTAGGCCCACAGCCCCGAATCGCCAAAGAGGCCCGAAACCGAGCCGGTCACCACCAGGGCACCCCCCGGCCGTTTTTGAAGTTCGGGCAGTGCGGCTCGGATGCCCAGCGCAACCGCCCGCACGTTGATATCCATGGTGCGGTCGAAATCCTCCAACGAGCCGCGCAGGATGGTGCCTTGCACCACGATGCCGGCATTGAGGGCAACCGCATCGAGTCCGCCGAAGCGTGACACCGCGAGCTGCACCATCTCGGCGTTGACCGCGGGGTCGGTCAGGTCGCCAGCGAGCGCGGCGATGCGCTCCGAGCCTGCGGTCCACGCCAGCGCCTCCCGGTTGACGTCCACCGCGACGACACCGCGCGCGCCTTCGGCGAGAAACTTCTCGACCGTGGCCCGGCCAATGCCTGCCGCAGCACCCGTGACGATCGCCACCCGATCATCGTGGCGGCTCACAACAGCGCCTCGGCCAGCCTCCGCCATTGCGCCACCGGCGGCACGGTGCGGTCCTCGACGAGGTGCTGGAGGCAGACATGGTCGGCACCGGCATCGAGGTGGGCTTGGACTCGGGCCGCGATGGCTGCTTCGTCCCCCCAGACCACGATGGCGTCCACCAGGCGGTCAGTGGGGCCGGCGAGGTCCTCGGCGGTGAAGCCGAGACGCACCAGGTTGTTGGTGTAGTTGGGCAACCTCAGGTAGCGGGCCATGTCCGCTCGTGCAAGGTCGCGGGCGCGCCCGGGGTCGGTGTCGAGGATGACCATCTGCTCCACGGCCAACAGCGGCTCGGGGCCGAGTGCCTCGCGGGCGATCGCGGTGTGCTCGGGTGGCACGAAGTAGGGGTGGGCCCCCTGAGTCGCCGTCCGGGCCAGCTCGAGCATCTTGGGGCCGAGGGCGGCTATGACGACCGGTGGATCCGCGGCGGGGCCGAGGGCGGTGAACGGTGCCTCGGCCATGTCGGCGAGGTACTGCTTCATCATGGAATACGGCTTGGTATAGGCCGTCTTGCGGACCGATTCGATCATGGGCTGGTGGCTCACCCCGAGACCGAGCAGGAAGCGATTGTCGTAAGCCTCGGCCAGGGTGCGCTGGGCGTTGATCATGGTGACGGGATGGCGGGCATGGATTTGGGCGATTCCGGTAGCGACCTTGAGGCGGGTCGTGGCACCGAGCAGCACCGCCGAGGAGACCATGGCGTCGCGTCCGGTCGATTCGGGTAGCCACAGCGACGGCCAACCCATCTCTTCGATCTCCGCCGCTAGCTCGCGCACCCGGCCTGATGGCTGCTGGTCGAGCACGCCTTGCCAGATTCCGATCCGCCCGATGTCCACAGAGGTCTGCATGGCGGCGACGGTAGCCGCTGAGGGTCGACCCGGTACAGGTTCCCTGGTCAGGTCGGGAGCGGCGTCGATTCGGGGCGTGTTCTCAACCAGCCACGATGTGTGCCCCAACCGTGGCACCGAGGTTCCAGCAGGCGTCGAGTGCGCCTCGGTCGGGTTGACCGAGGACCGAGACCGTCGCCGTGCACTGCCGCCAACGAAGTCCGGTGATGATCTTGGTGATGTCGTTGATAGCGCCGGCCGTGTCGTTGTTGCCGTGCACGTACAGACCGAAGGGCCGGCCAGCGGTGATATCGAGGCAGGGGTAATACACGGTGTCAAAAAAGTGCTTGAGCGCCCCGGCCATGGACCCGAGATTGGCCGGGGTGCCCAGGATGTATCCGTCCGCGGCGAGGGCATCGCTCGGCGTTGCGCCGAGGGCTGGCCTGCTGCACACCTCGAGTCCGGCCCCGCTGAGCTGCGGGTCGCCTGCACCGGACAGGACAGCCTCGAAGAGGCTGTGCAACGCCGGGGACGCGGTGTGGTGCACGATGAGCAAACGGGCCATCAGCCGGCGTCTCGCT
Organism: Ferrithrix thermotolerans DSM 19514; assembly: GCA_945906305.1. Lineage (GTDB taxonomy): Bacteria > Actinomycetota > Acidimicrobiia > Acidimicrobiales > CAIXPF01 > CAIXPF01. The sequence continues at coordinate 11,598 of CAMDQT010000008.1, forward strand.
TGCGTAGATCGGCCGGGAAGCTGCCCGCGTCAATACAGGCGACGCTGCACCGTTCGAGCGCCTCGAGCGTGTCAGCCAGAGCATCGCCGAGGGCTTCGATCATGCTGGCCTGCGCCACATCGGTGGCCGCTTCGAGTTGGTCGCGTCGGGTCCGGCCTAATTCGCTCAGCTCGTCGCCATCGAGCAGACCGTCTCGCCGCAGTCCTTCGAGAGCGGTGTTGGTGCGCGCCGGTGACCAACGGCGACTGGCGCTGTAGCCGCCGAGGGGATAGCCCACCCACAGCTCCGTCAGGATGTTCATCGAAACCGGGTCGAGGCCCTCGGCGACGAAGACGGCGACGTGGCTGTCGCCGCGGTGCTCGCGCAATGCATGGCACGATCGCCACAGGGCCCCGAGGGGATCGGTGGGGCGCTCCAAGGCTCGAACGCCACAGAACAGCGGCCGTCCCGTCCCGTCCGCCGCATCGACCGCGGCGCCAAGCCGGGCGGCGAGATCGGCGAGTTCGGCTGGGTCGAGGACGGGGTCGAGGACGTGGTGCAGCGACGCGATGGTGGCCCGGTCTACGGTGGCGAGCAACTCGGTACGGCCGATGGCGGACTGTCCGGCGCGGACCGCGGCGGCGACTGATTGAGGCTCGAACACCGCGAACGCGGCGGCGGCGACGGCGGGATCGACGTCGCCGAGTACGGCGGCCCGGCCCCAGGCGTACAGGGCGAAGAACGCGAGCCCGGTGCTGGCCAAGGCGTGATGGACCTCGGCGGACCAGACATGGTGCATGGCGATCGGTTCGATTGCGTCGCGCAAGCTTCGGGCGGGGGAGCGATGATCCTCCCCGACGACCGACGCGACGCGATCCCCGGTGACACTGAACTGGGCGACCTGTACCGCGGCGTCCTGCATGGTGGGCAATCTAGGCGTGGCTTGCGCCACTCCCAAGACGCTACCGTGCCCGCAGGCGGCCCCCGGGGGGCCTGTCGATCAGGGGAGTAACCGATGAGTGCGGAGACCGTGTCGTTCCAACGCAGCCACGACATTTTCATCGAGGCACCACCGGAGGCGGTGCTTGACTACGTGTCGAACCCCCAATCCTGGCCACAGTGGATGCCCGCCACCCATCACATCGACAGTCCCGACCGCGCCATGCGCGCCGGCGAGCAGTTTTTCGAGAAGTGGCACACCCGCCAAGGGGAGGTCGCGCTGGACTGGAACGTGGCGGACCGCGTCGACGGTCGCCGCTGGGAAGCGCGCACTTCGACCCCGTTCACCGGGCCGATCGTGGCGGTCTATGAGGTCCAACCGGAAGGCACGGGCTGTCGCTACACCCGCCGGATCATCAACCCCGAACGTCCCAAGGCTCCAACGGCAGAGATGGTGGCCCGCATGGACGATGAAGCGGCCGTCTGCCTTGCCAACATCAAGCGCAACGTCGAGGCTGCCTCGCACGGCTGAGGGCGCCATCGCGGTGCGAAGCCCTTGACACAACCGGGGGCCGGCTCAGAACGTGAAGCGCAGGTTGCGTGCCAACTGCTCCGCCACGCTGAGGTCGCCGGCGAAGCTCACCTTGCCCGCGGCGATCGGTACCTCGGGGTCGATACGGCCGCAGGCGAGCAACATGAAGGTGAGCAGGTCGGTACTGACCGTGGCCGTCGGATCGTCGAGCCGATCGACACCACGGGCTCGACCATCGACGGTGGCGCACAGCTCGCCGCCCACGGGCCCACTGAGCACGATCTTTATGCGCTGGCCCTCGGGGATGGAGGCGCGCTTGCCCACGATGTAACCGAGGCTTAGTCGCACCTCGTCGAGGGACATCGCGGCAGCACCCCCATCGAGATGGCCCTCCAGACCGAGTGGGACCCGGATGTCTTGCTCGTGCACCCAAAAGTCGAACGTGCGCACCGCCATGAAACGCCCGTAGGTCTGCACCCCTACTGGCGTCCACGACGTGGCCTCGAAATCGGCGTCGGCCATCGCGCTGAGTTCTGCCTGGCGACCTTGCACGATGGCGTTCATGTCGGCGAGCAGCTCGGCCCCGCTGCGGCCTCGTGCCTCGGCCATGTAGGCGCCGATCTGGTCGAAGGGCGGCGGGTTCTCGGCCGAAGGGACCCAACCCGACAAGGCCCGTTCGATGCCGCTGAGGTGCGCGGCGACGTCTTTGACCGACCAGCCGGGGCAGAGCGAGGCGCTGTTCCACTCCGCTTCGCTGAGTTCGGCCCCCAGCGCAGTAAAGGTCCTGAAGCAGTGCAGCAGGTTCGTAACGGCAGCGATGGTCATCGTGGATCCTTTCGGCGGGCCGGCGTCAAGCTAGCCCGGCTGGGGGAGGCTCAGCGGCCTTGCCAGTTGGGGCTGCGCTTGTCAAAGAAGGCAGTACGGCCCTCTTTGAAATCCTCGGTGCCACGCACTACGCCGGTGGCCGTCGTGGTCGCCGTCCAACCAGACTCGTCGGTAAGGGTGGTGACCTGCTCCAACGCCCAGAGGCTTTGGCGAACGGAGACCGGGGCGTTCACGCAGATCCGCTCGGCCAGCGCCAGGGCCTGCTCAAGGGCGTCACCTGGCTCGGTCAGCCGATTGACCAGGCCGAGTTCGTACGCCCGCTGGGGTAAGAGCTGATCGCCGGTGAGCAGCATCTCCTTGGCGATGTTGAGCGGCAGAGCTCGAGCCGAGCGGAACAGCCCGCCGCAGGTGGGCAGGATCCCCCGCGCTACTTCGGGCAGGCCGAAGCGGGCGGTCGCTGACGCCACCACGAGGTCGCAGGCCAGCACGATCTCCATGCCACCGCCGAGGGCGTAGCCTTCTACCGCCGCGATCAGCGGTTTCCAACGCACCCGGCGGATGACGCCGTATTCGCCTCCACGCTCGGTGGCCGGGCTCGATGCTTGCTTGAGGTCGGTGCCAGCGGAGAACACCGTCGGGGTTCCAGTGAGGATGCCGACCCACAACTCCGGATCGTCCTCGAGGGTGTTCAGCGCCGCCTCGATGCCATCGGCGAGTTCGCGATCGATGGCGTTGCGCTTTTCTTCGCGGTGCAGCGAGACGACTAGCACCCGTCCCCGCCGTTCGGTCTCCACTCCCATGGCCTGCTCCCTCGCCTTGTCGGATCTGCTGACGAAGCCTGCTGCAGCCGCCCCTTCGCGTGCACATCGGAGCCCCGCGCCATCGAGACCACACGTCCGCTGCCGGGGAGGTTTCACGGTCTCTGCTGTGCTCGTGCTACCTTCGAGTCCCTTCGGGCCGTTAGCTCAGTTGGTTAGAGCGCTTGCATGACACGCAAGAGGTCAGGGGTTCGAATCCCTTACGGCCCACCCGACGGCCTGGTCAGCGTGGTCTGTCCCGCAAGGCCAGTAGTTAGGCCGGCACGTTGCGTCGGCCGACACGGGTGCGGGCGATGATCGTCTTCATGATCTGTGCCGTGCCGTCGCCGATCTGGAAGCCGAGTACGTCGCGCAGCCGCTGCTCCATGATCCCCCGGTCGTAGCCAGCGTGACCGAACATGAGCAGGCATTCGTGGACGGTGTCGTAGGCCACGCGGGGGCCCCACCACTTGACCATCGCCGCTTCGGTGGTGTGGGGCAGGTCGTGGTCCTTGGCCCAGAGCGCTTGGTAGCACAACATCCGCGCTGCCTCGACTTGGGTGTCGAGCTCGGCAAGCCGGTGCGAGACCCCCTGGAAGGCCGACAGCGGTTGGCCGAACGCTTCTCGCTGGGTTACATACTGCCAGGTATCGTCGAGGGCGGCGCGGGCCACGGCCAGCACCTGCAACCCGATGAGGGCGCGGGAGAAGTCGAAGCCCTGCATCACTGAGACGAAGCCCATCCCCTCCCCGCCGAGCCGATGGTCGATTGGAACGCAGACCTCGTCGAAGAAGATCGAACCGCGGCCTATGGCGCGCTGTCCGTGACAGTCGAACCGAGACGTGCTGACCCCGGGCAGGTCGAGCGGGACCAGGAACGCGGTGACCCCGCGGGCTCCGGCACCCCCAGTGCGAGCGAAGACCACGGCGGCCGCGGACTGGTCGGCGGCGGAGATTGATGTTTTCTCGCCGTCGAGCACGTAGTGGTCGCCCGTCAGGGTCGCCTTGAGCACGAGGTTGGCGGCATCGGAACCGCCGCGGGGTTCAGTCAAGGCCAGCGCCAGCATGATCTCGCCGGCGGTGAGCCGTTCCAACCACGGGGTCACCACCGCCCGATCGCCGTGCTCAAGCAGAATCTGGGCGTTCAACGATCCCAACAGGTTGATGTAGGACATCGACAGGTCCGCGGCGGCGATCTGTTCGTGGATGACACCGGCCGCAGTACGGGTGGCACCTTGACCACCGACTGATTCAGGTAGCTCGGGGGCGATCAAGCCCAGAGCCCCCATCTCGCGCATCAGCCCCCGGTCCAATGTCCGGGTGCGGTCCCGTTCCATAAAGCCAGGGGCGATGCGATCGGCCGCAAAACGGCCGGCCATCTCCGCCAGTGCCACAAGGTCTTCGTCGAGAAAAGCGTTGGCTACGACGTGCATGGCAGGGTCCTTACTTGGCGTACTTTCGGAAGTTGGGGGCGCGTCGCTCCATCAAGGCGTTGACGCCCTCGCGGGATTCTTCGGTGTCGTAGTACAGCTTGAGGGCGTACAACCCCAGGCCTGCGATCCCCGCCTGGTGGGCCGTGTCCATATTGAACGAGCGCTTGGCGATGGCCAGTGCGGTGGGGGAGCGTTCGCACAACTCCTCGGCCCAGCCTTGCACCGTGGCATCGAGTTCGTCGGCGGGCACACAGAGGTTGGCCAGCCCCATCTCGACCGCCTCGGCGCCGCTATAGCGACGGCACAGGTACCAGATCTCCCGGGCCTTCTTTTCGCCCACCACGCGAGCTAGGAAGGCGGTGCCGTAGCCGGGATCGACCGAACCCATCTTCGGTCCGACCTGGCCGAAGGTGGCCTTGTCGGAGCACACGGTGAGATCGCAGATCGTGGCGAGCACGTTGCCACCCCCGATGGCGTAACCCTGGACACGGGCGATCACCGGTTTGGGAACGTCGCGGATGATGCTGTGCAGCGCCTCGATCTGCATGCCGATCGTGCCTCGGCCGTCGTACTGGCCGTCGTGGGAGGACTGGTCGCCGCCGGTGCAAAACGCCCGGTCACCGGACCCGGCGAACACGATGCAGCCGATCTCGCGGTCATATCCGGCCCGGTTGAAGGCGTCGATCAGTTCGTCACAGGTTCGGGCCCGGAAGGCATTCATAACCTCCGGACGGTTAATGGTTATCCAGGCCACCTCGTTGCGGACCTTGTAGAGGACGTCTTGGTAGTCCATTGTCTGCCCCTGATTCTGCGCGCCGGGAAACTCTGCTGGTTGCTGAGGCCATGATGGGTAACCAAGCAGAGGTCACCGAAGCGGAGGCGTCAACAGCTTGACGTAGGGTACGGAGTCATGGGACCACGGACAAGCGCGCCGCTCACCGCGGTGGGAGCGGACCGAGCGCGATGAGCACGATGGTGCGGAGCAGGGCCTATCTCGACGGCGCACTGCTCGCGGAAGGGTTTCCCGTCGCCAACGTGGCGGCCTATCTCGATCAACCCGGCGTCGTGGTGTGGATGGACTTCTGCGCTCCCAGCGAGTCGGACCTGCATGAGATTGCCGATCAGCTCGGCCTGCACGAACTCGCCGTGGAAGACGCGCTGAGTCGGCATCAGCGCCCCAAGATCGACCACTACGACACCCATCTGTTCCTTTCCAACCATGTGATGCGGCTGGACCTCGACACCGGTCTGCCGCAGACCTCGGAGATCGACGCGTTCGTCAACAGCCGGTGGTTGGTCACCGTTCGCAGGGACGACTCCTTCTCCCTGGACCCGGTGTTGCAGCGCTGGGACCGCTCGGTGCAGCTCACCGTGCACGGCGCGGGGTTTCTGCTCTACGGCCTTCTCGACGTCATCGTCGACAGCTACTTCGACCTAGTGGGGCACTTCGATGACTACTACGACAGGGTCAGTGAGTCGCTGTTCTCCGACACCCCACTCAAGGCTTCCGAGCAACGACGTTGGTTCCACATGCGCCGCTCGTTGGTGCGCTTGCACCGCCTCGTGGGGCCCATGCGCGAGGAGGTCAGCGCCCTGATGCGACGCGAACATCACGCCGTGGATGAGGCGGTCTATCCGTACTTTCAGGACGTGTATGACCACGTGCTGCGGGTGTCAGAATCGACCGAAGCGCTGCGCGACCTGGTGAGTACCATTGTGGAGACCAACCTGTCCGTGCGCGACTATCGCCAGAACCAGGTCATGAGGATGGTGACGAGCTGGGCGGCGATCATCGCGGTGCCGACGCTGATTACCGGCTTCTACGGGATGAATGTGCCCTACCCGGGGAGCGGACAGCCGGCTGGGGTGGCGATGGCGCTGGGCCTGATCGTCGCCCTCTCCTTGGGGTTGTACGTCGTGTTCCGCCGGCGCGACTGGCTCTGAGCCGCAGGCGGTGGCGCCATACCGGCCGAACCCTAGGTGCCGCCGATCTCGATGGTGATGGTGCCGCTGGGATGAAGCGAACACGCCCCAGTGAGGGTGGCGGCTTCGGAGAAGCGTTTGGTCAGGCGCTGCCCGGCCGCCACGGTGAACGGCCCCACCACATGGGTGCTGGAGTCGTTGTTGACCACCACCAGGCGGTCGCGCAGTTGGAAACGCAGATCGGCAGGAATGAGCTCGACCGGATCGCCTGCCGCCAGGCGATCCGCCGTGCCAATCGGTATGACGATCACCCGGTCGGTGCCCGACGCGGCGTGCAGCACCCTGCTGAGGCCGACGGTGGCTCCAACCAAGGCCAACCCGGCGAGGAAATAGCGCCACGCCGTAGTCCTCGCCTGGCTCGGTCGGGGCGCGCGATGGGGGGCATCGTTCATGGTCTCACCGCAACCAGCATGACGCCGTTGCTGGCATCGGGCCCGGCGCCTTGACCATGGGGCCCTAGAGGCTCGACGCTGGAGGGTGACATCGCGACCAGCCTACGGAGGTTGACCACCTCAAGGTTCGCTACGCTCGCGTCGAGGCGGACGGCAGTCCGTGCCTGGGGAAGGATGTAGCGCGATGGCTCTGTCGGCGCGACCGTTGACGGTTCACCTCGGTGCGGAAGTCAGCGGGATCGACCTGCGCGATCCCTCCGACGCCGACGTGAAGGAACTCGAGGACCTGCTCTTGCAGTACCTCGTCCTGTTTTTCCGCGACCAACCGCTGAGTGCCGCGCAGCAGGTGTCGTTGGGCCGACGTTTCGGTGAGTTGCATCGGCACTCCGTCGCCGAAACCGTCGTTGGACATCCCGAGCTGATCGTGTTGGAAAACGACGCACGGAGAGCGCCGAATGTCGACGCCTGGCATACCGACGTGACCATGGATCCCGAACCGCCGATGGGCTCGATCCTGCGGGCGGTGGAGGTGCCCACGGTGGGTGGGGACACCATCTGGGCGTCGATGTATGCGGCCTATGAGGCGTTGGGTCCCTCGTTGCAGGCAATGTGTCGGGAGCTCACCGCGGTGCACCACTATCCGACCTCCTTCCGGACCGCCGTACTGCGTCAACCCGACGGTTACGCCAAGCTTGAGCGTTATGACCGCGAGCATCCTTTGGTCGAGCACCCCGTGGTGCGACGCCACCCCCGTACCGGCCGCTACGGGCTGTTCGTGAACTCGACGTTCACCAAGTACATCAAGGGCATGGGCCGCAAGGAGGGGGCGGCGTTGCTCAGGATGCTCAACGAGCACATCGCCAGCCGGCCCGAGTTTCAGGTTCGCTTCAAATGGGAGCCAGGTTCGATTGCGTTTTGGGACAACCGTTGTACCCAGCACTATGCCGTCGCGGACTACTTTCCGCAGCACCGCTTGATGCATCGGGTGACCATCGCGGGGGATCGGCCCGTGGGCTGAGAGCCCCGTGGGCGAATCGAGTCCGACCGCAATCCTCCCCGGGTCAGCGGCGCCTACCAGAGCGGGCCGGCCACGACGCCCTTGTCGTGTAGCAGCCCGATCTCGTGCTCGGACAAACCGAGAACCTCGTTGAGGACCTCATCGGTGTGTTGGCCGAGAATGGGCGCTGGCGCCGGTCGTTCGCGAGGCAATTCACTGAAGGCGAGCGGTGAACCGGGGAGCAGTACTCGACCGACGCCGGGTTGATCCACCTTGTGGAACATGGGGTTGGCGATGGAGCATCTCGGGTCCTCACCGACGAGCTGGCTGAAGGTTTGGTAGGGGCCCCAGCAGACGCCGTGCTCGTCGAAGGTCTCGCGCAGCTCGGTGAGGGTGTGCCGCGCGATGAACGGCGCAAGGAAGGCCGCAATGGCGTCGCGGGCCTGGAACCGATCGCCTTCCTTGCGGAGGTCGACGCCGAGGGCCTTCTCGATGGCCGGCAGGTGCTCGGTGATTGCGGTGGCGTCGGCCAGGCTCTGCCATTGCTTGAGGCTTATGGCCACCACCATGATCCGTCGCCCGTCCCCGGTGGCAAAGTCGCGGCCGAACGCGCCGTAGAGGTCGTTGCCGATCTGGCTGCGCTCCTCGTGGGTGAGCTGCGCCTGAGCGAGGTAACCGAGGTTGGCAACCATGGCGAAGGCCACGTCGGTGAGTGACACCTTGACGAGCTGGCCATCCCCGCAACGCGTGCGGTAACGCTCCGCCGCGAGCAGACCGACCGCCGCTGTGAGGCCCGTGGCGGTGTCCCAGGCCGGCAGCACATGGTTGGTGGGCATCATCGAGCCGGTCGGCCCGGTTGCGTAGGCGAAGCCGGATGAGGGATTGACCGTGTAGTCCACCGCGGTGGACTCGTCGGGATTGCCGATGATGTTGACGTAAATCAGGTCGGATCGACGTGCCCGCAGGGCAGCGTCGCTAAGCCAACTGCCCTCAGGGAAGTTGGACAGGAAGATGCCCGCGTCGGGACCGGGCTGGGTGATGATCTCCTGTATGAGCTCACGACCCTCCGGCCGCCGCAGGTCTACCTGAATCGATCTTTTGCCCTTGTTGAGTCCGGCCCAGAACAGGCTGACGCCTTCCTCGGTGACCGGCCATCGGTTGAAGTCGAGACCGCCGCCGATGGCGTCGAAACGGATCACGTCGGCGCCGAGTTGGGCGAGGGTCATACCACCAAGAGGTGCGGCGACGAAGGCCGAACCCTCGACGATCCGCAGGCCTGACAGAACTGGCGTCACGTAGGGCTCCTCCCTTTGGTGCTTTACCGGGGTGCTGGTGCTCGAACGCTACTCCCTGTTCGGTGAGGTCGGGCGGTTGGTGACATCAAGCAGTCACGGTGGCGCGCTCGTGGCTCCGTTACCATCTCGCCGCCGGGCAGCGCGAGTTTGACGTGGTGGCCGTGGTGTGGCCTGCGAGCACAGGAGCGAGACCATGAGTGACGAAACGGTGCTGCTGGAGAAAGACGGAACCACTGCCCGGCTTATTCTGAATCGGCCCGAGAAGGGAAACGCTCTGCCCTTCGACTCGCTCGATCTGTTGGTCGATCTGCTGCATGAGGCCGAGGACGACGACGACGTGAAGGTCATCGTGCTCAAGGGCCGCGGCGCATCGTTCTGTACGGGCGACGACTTCGATGATGTGGCCGTCGCCTACGGTCACGTCAATGCCAAGCCGGGCCAACGGCCACCGCGGACCAGCCAACGCCAGCGACTGGCCATCGATCGCCGGCTCGGTCGGGCCGTGGCGGCGTTCCAGAATTCGGCCAAGCCGGTGCTCGCCCAGGTGCATGGCCACTGCGTTGGGATGGGGATGTTTCTGGTGGAGGTCAGCGATTTGGCGCTGTGCGCCCATTCCACCCGGTTCAGCCACGCCGAACAGCGACTAGGGCTGGCCGGTAACACCTTCAACCTCGCCACGCTGATTGTTCTGTACGGTCCGAAGAAGGCCCGTGAGCTGTTGCTGTTCGGTGATCAGTTCGATGGCCCGACCGCGGAGAAGCTCGGCCTGGTCAATCTCAGCGTGCCCGACGGCGAGCTGGAGACCACCGTGGCGGCTTGGGTGGAAAAAGTCGCGCGTAATTCCAAGGATGCGCTCGTGGTGGGTAAGGCAGCCCACAGCATGGCCCTGGCCTCGTTGGGGATGAGCAACTACGTCTATGGCGGGATGGTCGGCCATGCCCTGGGCACCAACGTGAAGTTCGAGCCGGGCGACTTCAACTTCTTTCGGGAGCGGCGCGACGGGGGCACCAAGGCGGCGTTCCAGGGCCGCGACAGCCATCACCGCACGGGCGCCGAACCGACCGAGGACCAAGGCGACGCCCTGTAGGGTTCGCGTCACACCGGCCGAGCGGCGGCTGGAATGATTGCTCCAGGGGTTGTGATGGACTTCGGTATCCACCTGCCACAGCTAGGTCGCCAGGCGACGCGGGCAAATCTCAAGAAACTGGCGGTCCGGGCCGACGAGTTGGGCTTCCACTCTGGTTGGGTGTCGGACCACGTTGCTTGGCCTACGGCGGCATTGGAGTCCAAGTACCCCTACACCGACGATGGGTCCTTTCCCGCCGACGCCGATATGTCGTGGCTGGATCCTCTGGGCAGCTTGTTCTTTGTGGCGGCGGTGACCGAACAATTGCGGCTCGGCGTCACGGTACTGATCTTGGGCTATCGCTGGCCGATCCTCACGGCCAAGGCTTGGGCCAGCCTCGATGTGCTCTCGGAGGGGCGGGCCATCGTCGGTGTCGGGGTCGGTTGGATGCGTGAGGAGTTCGAGGTGCTCGGCATGCCTTACGACCATCGTGGCGCCCGAGCCGATGAACAGCTCGAGTTGTACCAGGCGTGTTTCAGCCAGGACCGGCCCAGCTTCGATGGTCGCTATTACCAGATTCCCGAAATTGGCTTCGCCCCCAAGCCGGTGCAGCAGCCGATGCCTATCTGGGTTGGTGGAGACACCGAGCCGGCCTTCCGTCGTACGGTGAAGTATGGATCGGCCTTCCACGCGGCTTTCCAGCCGATCGACGAGGTTGCCGCGGCATGGGCCCGTATCGGTGAGTTGGCCGACGAGGCGGGTCGAGATCGATCCGAGATCACCCTGTCCATCCGGCTCTACCTCGATCCGCAAGGGGCGATGTCCCCGGCGAAGTCGGTATCGGGTTCAACCGAGCAGATGGCGGACACCATTGGTCGCTGGCGGGATATCGGCGTCGGGCACCTGTTGGTAGACCCGGTGGTCCGCGGCGGCGTCGATGCCCGTATCGAAGCAATGGAACACCTGATGAGCGAGGTTCGGCCCCGCCTGTAACCGGTGGCTATGCGGGTGATGGCTTAGTGGGCGTTGAGGGGGTTGCGTTGGGTCTGCACGCCAGCGAGGTGATGGAAGTCGTTGGCGGTTAGCACCACCCGCCGTTCGCCACTTACCCGGATGGTGGTGATGGAGGTGTGGTGTATCGCCATGACGGTGTCCACCCGTGACTCGAAGCAGTGGGCCAGATAAGCGCCGATTACGCCCCCATGGCAGGTGACCACGACGCGTTGGCCCACATGGGCGGCGGCGATCGCATCGATGGCGCTGATGACACGATGGCGGAACGATGCCGGGTCCTCGCAATGCGGGTAGGCGTCGTAGCGGCGCTCGCGGTGGGCCCGCGAGAAGATCTCCACCAGTTCGGCCTTGGTATACACGTCGAGCAGCGCCTTGTCCGCAGGGAAGGACTCCCAGGGGTTGACCTCTCTGATCTCGTGCTCGTGGCGAGTTTGGAGGCCATGGTGGGCGGCAATGGCCGACGCGGTGGCGATGGCTCGTTGCATGGTCGAGCAGAACACCGCATCGAGTTCGGTGCTGGCGAGACGGTCACCCACCGCTTCGGCTTGGCGTCGACCGAGATCGGTCAACGGCGGGTCGTAGGCGTCACCCATGGTCATACCATCGAAGAAGAACTGCTCGCCGTGACGCACCAGCAGCAACTCGCACAGTCCGTCAAGGGAGGCCAGGAACGGGTTGTCGAGGTCGACGCTGCGGACACGGGCGGAAGGATTCACCCCCCGAACATACTGTTCGGACTCCGCGTCCGGCACTCCGCCGTACGGTGCTTGCCTTTTTTCGGGTTGGTGCCATTCAATACGACATGGACTTCAACCTGTTTAGCAACTTCACCGTCGGTCGACGGGCCGAACTTGAGGCCGGTTTGGCCGGGTTACGGGTGGATCTCTACCAGCGGATGCTGGAGGAAACCGCACAGATCGCCGCTGCTGCGGACGAGTGGGGTTTCGCCGGGTTCGGTCACCCTGAACACCACCTGCAGATCGAAGGCTTGGAGCCCTCCAACGATCTCGCGGCCATGGCGATGTTTCTTGGTCAGCACACCAAGCGGATGAAGGTGATCTCCTGCGGCTGGGTGTCCACCACGCAGAACCCGCTGCGCGCCGCCGAGACCATCGCCACTCTGGACAACATGCTTCGCGGTCGGTTCTCCTTCGGTCTGGTCCGGGGGTACCAGTACCGCTGGGTCGAGAACTTCAAGATCCGTCCGGAGCTGACTGCGGTCGGACCGTGGAACAAGGACAGCGCGGAGGACAACCTGAATCGCGCGTACTTCGCCGAGTACATCGAAGTGGTGACGAAGGCCTTGACCTCGAGGACCTTCTCCCACCAGGGCGAGTTCTGGCAGTTCCCCGCCACCGGCATGGTGAACCCGCACCTGCACCGGGTGTACACCGAGATGGGGGCCGGAGTGCGAGAGGACATGACCTTCGACGAGGTGGGCATCGCTCCCCGGCCCTACCAGCAGCCGATGCCGCAGATGTACGCCGGCTTCAGTTCTTCGCTGCGGACCGCGCTGTTTTGGGCTCGTTACAAGGGCCGACCCATCGTGATGAGCGACAACTACGAGTTCTGTGACCTGTTGTGGTCGAAATACCGCGAGGAGGCCCTCAAATGGGGCCACGAGCTGGAACGGGGCAGTGAGGGAGCATGGGGCGGTATCGTCGTCTGCGCGCCGACCGACCTCGAAGCACAGCGGCAGTTCGAGGACATGGCCTGGTTCTGGGACACGTGGCAGGTGCCCTTCGGGAGCGCAACGCCGGAGCTGTTGGTCGGCAGCCCCGACACCATCAGCGCCAAGATCGAGGCGGCTCAGGCCCGGTTCAACCCGACCGAGGCGTTCATGATCATCCCGCAGGGCATACATCCGGCCAGCCAGGTTTGCGACTCGTTGGAGTTGTTCGCGAGCAAGGTCATGGCCCGATTCCGCTGAGCTTGGGGCCCGGTCAGGTGGTACCCGGCCGGATTCAGCGGGTTATACCGCTGCCCTTGGTCGGCCCCTCCGCTGGCGCCTCGCCGTTGGTGTCGATGCCGAGATGGGCCCGCAGGTTGTCCAGTAGCGCCGGGTTGGCCGTGGTGCTCGAACTGACGAGCGGTTTGGCCATGGCGGACGATGCGGCCGGTCGAGCGGATCGGGCTTCGGCGGGGAGCGTCGCGTCGACGAGATTGCGATTAGCCGGAGGCGAGTAGGAGGCGACGCGCTTGGTGGCGCTGGCCGTCGCGGGCGACGGATTGTGCCGGGGCGGCGCCGGGGCGGCGCCGGTTTCGCGGTTGGTGCTGGCCGCCATCCTCGGGGGGTTCGAGGTCATGGAGCCTTTTGCCTCGCCTCGGGCCACCTTCGAACGGCGACGTCGGCCGCGCCTGGTCCGCTCGGCGTCGGCCTCGTAGCCGTAGCCGTAGCGGCCGTTGCGCTGCTCGGTGGACTGGTTGAGAACGGTGCCGATAACTCGGGCATCGACGTGGCTGAGCGATTCGAGAGCGCGGCTGATGTCGCGTCGTCTGGACACCCCAGCGGTGGTGACGAACAGGGTTCCGTCCACCGCTCGGGCGATGGTGAGGGCATCCGCGACGGGCAACACCGGCGGAGCGTCAACGATGACGGAGAATCCACGCTCGACGAGTTCCTGCAACACCGCAGGAAAGGTCGGGACTCCGCTGAGCTGTTCCGCCGGCCATAACAAGTCGGCGGCGTTGGTTGGGCTCGGACCCGAGGTGATGATGTACAGCTCGGGGCAGCCCTCCACAAGTTGCATCGCGTCGTCGAGCGAATCGGTACCGAGCATGACGTTGGTGAGGCCAACGTCGTTGGGAAGGCCGAATCGCTTAGCGATCATCGGACGCCGCAGGTCGGCGTCAACCAGCACCGTCGGTGTGCCGCTTCGCGCCATTGCCACCGCGAGGTGGCCGGCGACCACGGACTTGCCTTCGCCAGGCCGGGCCGACGTGATCTGGATCGTGCGCAGGCCGCCACGGAGGCCGACGAATTGCACGGCCGCACGAAGATTGCGGAACGTTTCGCTGAGCAACGTGTTGTGCAGTGGGTCGATGATCTCCGAAGACAGTCGTCGAGAGACCTTGGGAATCTGTGAGAGCGTGGTAGCTGCGCCGGTCACCCGCTCTAGGCGGTCCTTCGAACGGATTCGATCGTCGATGAATTCACGCATGAACGCCAGGCCGACGCCCATCATCAGACCAAGCACCGCCGCCATGGTGGCGGTACGCGCTGGCGTGGGGCTGAAGGGCCGCGTCGGCCGGATCGCGGCGGAGAGCACCTGGGCATTGGAGGCGGCGGCAAGGTCGCTCATCAGGTCCAGGCCGTTCGTGTATTGCTCGTACAGCGCGATCTGGCGGTCAACGGCGTCACGCTGGGCGCTGAGCGTGGTGTCTTTCGGGTCGAATCGGGTTCGCTGGGTCTTGAGCTCGTCAAGTTTCTCGGTGATGGCCCGTCGGGTGTTCGCCGAGCTATTGACGATGCGCTCGCTGCGCAGGGCGATGTAGGTCTCCGCGTAGGTGTCCGCCGCGAGCACGACCAAGTCAGGCAACGGGCCCTCTGCGGTGAAGGTGATGAGGTCGGCGGACTTGGACTGGCCAGCGACGGACACCTTGGCCTTGAAACCGAGCCGTGCCGCGACGGCGTCGCTGACCAGTCGGCTCTTGGCAAACACCAACTCATTTTCAAGTTGCCGTGCGACATCGCGAACCCCGCTCGCGGTCGGATCGAGGCTTTGGTTGGCGGTTTGCGCCGACATCAGAATCTGTGTTTGGGCTCGGTACTGCTTCGGCTGGGAGACGGACCAAGCGAACGCCGCCCCCCCGGCGAGGATGGTCACGGCGACGATCAGCCACCACCTACGTCGAAGGACCGACAGGTATTCCGCCAACGTCAACTCGGGCGAGTAGTGCTCCACAGACGCAGGTCTCCTTGCTCGGTGCCGTTCTACTGTACGGCGGGGAAGTGGCGTAGCGTTGCCGTTGGGCGTCAAACACCACGACGCCGCTCAGTGGCCGTTGGGGCACTGTTGCCCGGGTCGGTCCTTGGTGAGAGTACGCATTCGGTACGAGCACGCAATCGGTCGAAAGCCCCGGTTTGGCGCGGCGGTTTTTGTTGGCTGGCTCGGCTCTAGACTTGCTGGCATGCCCGAACCAACGGCGAATATCCGCTGGCATGCACCTGAGTTGACCCGCCCGGAGCGTTGGTCGCGTGCTGGCCATCGCGGTGCGACCGTGTGGTTCACCGGATTGTCCGGATCGGGCAAGTCCACGGTGGCCGCGGCGGTCGAACGGGCGCTGTTCGATGCCGGCCATGCCTCCTACCTGCTCGATGGGGACAACGTCCGTTTTGGACTCAATGCAGGGCTGGGCTTCTCACCGGAGGATCGGGACGAAAACGTGCGGCGGCTGTCGGAAGCGGCGGCGCTGTTCGCCGATGCCGGCCTGGTCTGTCTGGTGTCGGCCATCAGCCCTTATCGCCACCAACGCGCCGCGGCGCGGGCGGCGCATGAGCGCGCCACGGTGGACTTCGTCGAGGTGTGGGTCGCTACTCCAATCGAGGAATGCGAGCGTCGTGATCCCAAGGGTCTCTACCGCAAGGCCCGAAAGGGGGAGATCACCGGGTTCACCGGGATCGACGCCCCCTACGAGGCCCCTGAGGCGGCCGAACTGGTGATCGGCGAGCAGGAGACCCCACTTGCGGTGGTGGTTGACACGATCGTGCGGTTCCTGCACGAGCGAGCCATCCTCAGCCTCTGAGAATGGCTCGCTGCCGCAGTAGAGCGACAATCTGCTCCACACAGGCTGCAGTGTCCCGTTCCACCGTGTCCAACGTCAGATCGGCGTCCGTTGGACGGTCATAGGTGGCTGACACTCCGGGGAATTGCGGGATGTCGCCACGATCGGCGGCCTCGTAGAGACCCTCCTGGTCTCGTGCTCGGCAGACCTCGAGCGGGGTGTCGACGAACACCTCGATGAACCGATCGCGGCCGATCAGCTCGCGGGCGCGTTCGCGCACGTTGGACTTGGGCGCGGCGAGGGCACAGATGGCGATGATGCCCTGATCGTTGAGAAGACGGGCGATCTCTGCGGTTCGTCGGGCGTTCTCGGAGCGTTCCTGGGCACTGAAGCCGAGATCGCGGCTGATACCGAGACGCATGTTCTCGCCGTCGAGACGGACCGTCGTCCATCCTGCGTCGAACAACGTTCGCTCGAGCGCACGAGCGATGGTGGTCTTGCCGGCCGCGGTGAGCCCGGTGAGGAACACCGTGGCGCCGACCTGGTTGAGCCGACGCTGTCGCTCGTCGGTGTCGATGGAACTCGAACGACCGGTCAGTCGCCGGTTCGGGGTGGCGTCCCACGCGTCGATGGAGGGCAACAACATGCCGGCGGCGACCGTGGCGTTGGTCAGGCGGTCGACGAGGATGAACGAGCCGGTGGTCCGATTCTCCTCATACCCATCGAAGAGCAGTTCGCGGTCAGCGTGCAGCGTGCACAACGCGATGTCGTTCAGGACGAGATTCTCGGCGGGGACCCTTTCGAGCGTGGTGATGTCGATGCGGTGCTCGATGCTTTCGATCGTGGCGTTCGAATAGCGGTTGTTGTGCATCATGAGGAACGAGCGGCCCGGCGTCACTTCGTCCTCGGCCATCCACACGATGTTGGCTTGTACCGCATGGCCTCGGGCCAACACGGCGCCCTGGTGCACGATCACGTCTCCCCGGGAAGCGTCGACTTCGTCGGCCAAGGTGAGGATGACTGATCGCCCCGGACCCGCCTCGGCCAGATCCCCGTCGAAGGTCACGATGCGTTCAACGGTGGTGCTGACCCCCGAGGGCACGACCTCGACTAGATCGCCGGGTCGGACGATGCCCGACGCAATAGTGCCGGCGTAGCCCCGAAAGTCGAGATCGGGCCGAACCACGAGCTGGACCGGGAAGCGGAGCTGTTCCACGTCGCGTTGGGGCCGTAGCTCGACGTGTTCGAGGTGTTCCATCAGCGTTGGACCGTGGTACCAGTCCATGGCCGCGGACCGGTCCACGACGTTGTCGCCGTTGAGCGCCGACATGGGAATGAACAACGGATCGGTGATGCCGACCTGGTTGGCGATCTCGCTCTGGTAGGCCGCACTGATCGTGTCGAACACTTCTTGGGACCAACCGCAGAGGTCCATCTTGTTGATGGCCACGACCACCTGTCCGATGCCGAGCAAGGCGGCGATGGAGCTGTGTCGACGGGTCTGGGGCAGCAGAGCTTTGCGGGCGTCGATGAGGATAATTGCCAGGTCGCAGGTCGATGCGCCGGTCACCATGTTCCGCGTGTACTGCTCGTGCCCGGGGGTGTCCGCGATGATGAATTTGCGTTTGGACGTCGAGAAGTAGCGGTAGGCGACGTCGATGGTGATGCCCTGCTCACGCTCCGCCTTCAGGCCGTCCATGAGCAAGGCCAGATCGACCTGCTCGCCGGCGTGACCGTGGCTCGCCGAGTCTTTGGCCACCGCCGCCAACTGGTCTTCGTAGAGCAGTTTCGAGTCGTAAAGAAGGCGGCCGATGAGGGTGGACTTGCCGTCGTCGACCGAGCCGCAGGTGAGCAGCCGCAGCAGGTCCTTGCTCTCGTGCTCCTTGAGATAGGCAATGATGTCCGTCGCGATCAGATCGGACTGGTGGGTACCACCGGAACTCGACATCAGAAGTACCCTTCCCGCTTCTTTTCTTCCATGGACCCGGATTGGTCGTAGTCGATGACGCGGCCCTCTCGCTCGGAGCGGGTGGCCAGCAACATCTCCTGGATGATGTCGGGCAGGGTCTGCGCCGTGGACTCGACGGCTCCGGAGAGGGGATAGCACCCAAGGGTGCGGAATCGGATGGATCGCATTTCCGGTTGTTCGCCCTCCTCGAAGCGGAAACGGTCGTCATCGATCATGATGAGGTTGCCGTCGCGCTGGACCACCGGACGCTCGGCGGCGTAGTACAGCGGCACGATCGGGATGTTCTCCAGCCAGATGTATTGCCAGATGTCGAGTTCGGTCCAGTTGCTCAGCGGGAACACCCGAATCGACTCGCCCTTGTGATGGCGTCCGTTGTACGCCCGCCACAGCTCGGGCCGCTGGTTCTTGGGGTCCCAGCGGTGGAACCGGTCGCGGAAGGAGAAGACCCGTTCCTTGGCCCGGGACTTCTCCTCGTCCCGACGGGCGCCACCGAACGCGGCGTCGAAGCCGTGCTGATCGAGCGCCTGCTTGAGGGCCTGCGTCTTCATCACGTCGGTGTAGTTCCGTGAGCCGTGGTCGAAGGGGTTGATGCCAGCGGCAATGCCCTCTTGGTTCGTGTGCACGATCAGGTCGAGACCGAGTTCGGCAACGGTGCGATCCCGGAAACTGATCATGTCCCGAAATTTCCACGTCGTGTCGACGTGCAGCAACGGGAAGGGCAGGCGACCGGGCCAGAAGGCTTTTCGGGCCAGGTGGAGCATGACGGCAGAGTCTTTGCCGATCGAATACATCATGACCGGCTTGTCGAACTGAGCGACGACCTCGCGCATGATGTGGATGGCCTCGGCCTCAAGTTCCTCGAGGTGGGTGATGCGCACGGCGCCGGCGTGAGATACCGGCGGAGCCTCGGCAACCATGAAGCTTCCTTTCTTGCAACAAAAGACTCGCCATCGGACAAGTGGCTCGACGGTGCAGGCCGTGTCGCCCCCACCATGGATTGACTCGAAGGTACCTTTTCAGGGGCAGGCAATCAGTGCGACGTTCATCCCATGCCGCAGAGTTGATGTCGTCATGCTACGGGTGGTCCGTTACTCTCCGTGAGGGTGGGCGCCAAAAAGAAGACCGATTTCCGGTCAGCAGGGGCTAGTTCGGACTGGTCGCAGTGAAGAGTCCTTATCGACCATCGGCTCCCTTTCGTCCCGGGGACGCGGAGTTGAACGTACTGGTGGTCTCGCCGCCAGCACCGGTGTGGGGTGCGCAGCTCTACCTTCTCGACCAGGTCGAGCCACTGCGCTCGCGCGCTATCACCCTGACGCTGGCGAGCCCGGCCGATTCGCCCTTCGCTGAGGAGTGGGTGGCTCGTGGCTGGCCCATGGTCGAGTTGCCGTTACGCCTGCACGGTGGGCTGCGCCACGCCCCTGGCAGCGATCGTCGGGCCAGCCCAGGGGGTCTGTGCCTCGACGCGGTGGCGATGGTTCGCTCTGCCGCCCGCCTGGCCCGAACCGGACGACATTTCGACCTGTTGCACTCCTACTCGTTGCGGTCCCATCTCGAGGTCGCGTTGGCCGGACACCTCTCTCGGCGCCCATCGGTACTCGATCTGGTGAACATCGTTCGACCGGGTGTCGGCCGCCACGTGCTGCGCGGCATCGCCCGCATGGCGTCGCTGACCGTGGCCAACTCCGCCGCCACTGCCGCGGTGGTGGGTTCCCGGGCGAGGGTCAGGGTGATCCAGCCGGGGATCGACCTGCATCGCTTCGCCCCCGGCGCGCCCGAACCGGGTCTACGTGAAGAGTTGACGGCGGACCCTTCGGCTCCGCTGGTGGCGATCATCGGGCGCCTCGATGTGCGCAAAGGCATCCAAGTCTTGCTTGAGGCCATGGCGCGCCTGGGCGGTTCCGCCGCGGCAGCGCACCTCGTGGTGGTCGGTGATGCCGGAACCGGACCGCCGGAGTTCGCCGAGCAGTTACGGCGTAACGGTGAGGCCTTGTTGGGGGAGCGGGTGCGCTTTGTGGGACGACGATCTGACGTGCCGCAAATTCTCAGGACGGTGGACGTGATGGTCAACGCCTCCAGGGCCGAACCGTTCGGCCTGAGCGTCTTGGAGGCCCAGGCCTGTGGCACGGTGGTGATCGGCACGAATGCCGGGGGTATCCCCGAGTTCGTCGAAGATGGGGTGACCGGGCTGCTGGTGGCCCCCTTCGAGGTCGCCCCGATGGTGGCCGCGCTCGAACGAGTGTTCGCTGAGCCGGCGCTGGTCGAGTCGATGAGGGCCGAGGCGTTACAGCGGGCTCATCCGGCGCGCGGTCTCGAAGCCCAATACGACGAGCTGGCGGCGGTTTACCACTCCGTCGCCGGGCGATCAGTCAGGCCTTCAGCAGGCCGTTGACCAAGCCGTCGGGCAACCTGTCCAGCTGGTCGGTGGCGTCAGGGTGCGGCCTTGGCTCACCATGATGAAGTCGATTGTCAGGTTGAACGGCACGTGGGTGTCGATGTCCGGTAGCTGATAACAGGTCGTGGCGCAGCTTTTGGTGTACATCAACTTGCCGGTGATGGGGTCCTTCAGCAGCGGACGGATGTCCGAGGCCTGCTTGGTGTAATCCCACGTACCGCCCTTCTTCCACCAGCTACCGAAGTTGCCGATGTCGAAGTAGTAGGTCCCGTTGGTGGTGATCGGCGCTTTGCTTCCGGAGGAACAGGTTTCCCAGTAAAACTTGATCGTCGGTATACCGGGACCCTGGCGATGGCGCCACATGCAGATATGGACCCACAACGCTTTGGTTGAGGGCTTGCCCGATACGACGACTCGCAGGTACGACTTGCCCTCGCGGTAGTTGGCTGGTGTGAGGTAATTCAGCGGTTGGTTGAGGACCGGCCAGATGTACTGGTCCTTTCTAGCGATGCCGTTTACCGCGAAGATCGTCCGTTGCGTTTCCGCCGCTGCCGGGGTGATTGCGGCCGTAGGAGGAGATTCGGCTTGCGCCGCTGCCGCCGGGAACAGCACCGGTGCGAGCAGGACAGTGCCTAGCAATACGCGCGTCAAGAACGGTCGAAGTTTCATCCGCCACCTTCGTGTTGCGACTACCCCGCCAAAGGGTTTCCTGCCTTGACGCTATACCACGCTGGGAGGGTTTTCAATCGCTTGATGTGGTGAATGTGCCGGTGGGGTGGGGCGTGATTGGCTGAGTACAACGGCCCGGTAAAGGCCGGGCCAACCGCCCGTAGGATGACCGGCGTGACCTTGCTCGAGGCGGTGGCCCATGGTGCCTGACTTCCTCGTGGTGCCTGACTTTTTCGTCATCGGCGCCTACCGCTGTGGCACCACGTCGTTGTACCGGTCGCTGCGCCAGCACCCGCAAGTCTTCCTGCCGCTGGAGAAGGAACCGAACTTCTTCGCCGTGGATGGCAACCCCGAAGCCGGGGCCGTGCTGCGCTCTCGCAGCACGGTGACGCCCTCCGACTACCACGCGCTGTATGCGAGCGCATCGCCCGGCCAGAAGACCGGTGACATCTCACCAGAGTATTTGCGCAACCCGCGGGTGGCCTCCCGCCTCGCTGAGGTCGCGCCTCGCGCACCACTCGTAGCGGTGTTGCGCAACCCGATTGAACGGGCCTGGTCGGACTACCTGTTGCATGTACGTGACGGCGACGAGCCGTGCGATCTGTTGCGAGATGCCTTGGCCCAGCAGGCGCAACGCCAACAAGTCGAGCATCGTGGCGGCCATTATCTCGATTCGGGGTTCTACGCGACGCAATTGGCTCGCTACTTCGCACTGTTCCCTCGAAACCAGATCCAGGTGCATCTCTTCGAGGAGCTGATGCAAGACCGTCAGACCGTATTGGCCCAGATGTTTCGTCACATCGGTGTCGACGCCGCCTTCGTGCCGGAGCCCGAGCCGGCGGTGAATGTCTCGGGAATTCCCGACTCGAAGGGGCTCGCCTGGGTCTTGCGCGCCCGCAAGGTAGTCCGGCCGCTGGTCAACCGCGGGGTGATCGAGCGGGCCCGCCCGGCCTGGGAGCGTTTCCTTAACCGGCGGCTTCGCCGCCCTGCTCTCGAGCAGGAGGATTGGGATTTGCTCGCGGGTATCTTCCGCGACGACGTGCTGCGGCTGGGCGATCTACTCAACCGTGATCTTTCCAACTGGCTGGTGAGGTAACCACATGTTGCTGTCAGAGCAGCACAACTACATCTACGTCCATGTGTACAAGGTCGCCGGACAGTCCGTGAAGCTCGCCTTGCGCCGCCATCATTATCGCTACTTGCCTGGGTTGCGCACGCCGTTGTCCCACGTGTTGGAGTCGCCGCAGGCCTACACGTTCCGCAGCGTTGAAGCCCACGCCACCGCGACGCAACTACGTGACTGGTTGGGTCAGGAGAAGTGGGACCGTCTTTATTCGTTCTCCTTCGTGCGCAATCCGTGGGATTGGCAGGTTTCGCTGTACCACTTCATTCAGAAGAACAAGTTCAACTACCAGCGGCGCATGGTCTCCTCGATGTCATTTGATGAGTACATCCGCTGGCGGGTCCAGGAGGATCTGCACCTCCAGAAGGATTTCATCTACGACCGCCACGGCGAGAAGCTCGTGGACTTCGTCGGTCGATACGAGAACCTTGGCGAGGACTTCCAGACGGTGTGCCGCCAGATCGGCGTGAAGGCCGAACTACCCCATGTGAACGCCAGTTCTCACGCCACGTTCCGTAGTTACTACAACGACACGACTGCGTCCCTGATCGCCGAGGCATTCGCGGCGGATATAGACGCCTTCGGTTATAAGTTCGAGTAGCGGTTCTGCCGATGAGCATTCTTGTGCCAACCTCCGTCGATGGCCCGCCTGAAGGCGACGATGCAAGCGTCTCGCCGCTCGACGTTCTCATCGCGCCTCTCGATCAACGAGGCCCGGCGATAGGTAGCGCGGTGCGTTGGGTGGCCTCGGTGCAGGGTGGATCCCAGGTCATCCGGCTACTTGGAACCATCGGGCTGGCACGTCTGCTGACGCCGGCCGACTTCGGCCTGGTCTCGTTGGTGATGGTGATCACCAACATGGTCGAACGAGTTCTCGGTGACACTGGGACCACATCCGCGTTGATACGCCACGACCATTTGACTCAACGCTTGGCCAGCACCGTGTTCTATTGGAACCTTGTAGTCGGGGCGGCGACCACGCTTCTGTTCGTCGTTGCCGCCCGGCCGATGGCGATGTTGCTCGGTGACCGCGACGCGGCAGGGGTGGCCCGGGTCATCGGTTGTCTGGCGCTGGTCAATGCCACCACCTATGTGCAGACCGGTCTGTTTCGGCGCACCTTGCAGTTCAAGCGCCTCGCTGGAATCAACATCGTGAATCTGACCGTGACCATGGGGTCCAGCCTCGGGCTCGCCGCCATGGGTTGGGGCGCCTGGGCCCTGGCCGTGGGCACCCTCACGGGAAGCGCGTCAGCGGCGATGGTGGTGTGGGTCTGGTCGGATTGGCGGCCGAGCCGTCATTTCGCCTGGATCGACCTCGAACCGATCCGAGGGTTCAGCGTTCGTCTCAGCGCTCAGAACCTCCTGAACTATTTCGCTCGGGTCGGGGACCGCTTCGTGGTCGGCCGCCTGCTCGGCGTGACCGACCTCGGTTACTACGGGATGGCGAATCGACTTATCAACTATCCGCTCATGGCGTGCACGCAAACTGGCCGTGAGGCGATCTACCCCAATCTGGTCCGGATCAAGCACGACGCGGCGGCGCTGCGGGTGATGTATCGGCGCACGCTCGCGGGAATCGCCTTGGTGATGTTGCCAATTTGCCTTACTACTGCCGCAGTGGCGGATCCCTTGGTCCACGTCGTACTGGGCGAGCTGTGGGTACCGGCAATTCCGCTGATCTCCATCGTTGCGGTGGTAGGTGCGTTGCAGTCGCTCACGGTGACCACGGGCCCGATCTACCTCGTATTGGGTCGGGTCGATCTGTTGCTGCGCTGGAGCATCATCAGCTGCGTGGTGTTGCTTTTGGGCTATCTGGCCGGGGCGCACTGGGGTGTGACGGGGGTCGGTTTGGGCTACCTAGGTGGCACCGTCGTGCTCGCCTACCCCGCGTTTCGGATTCCCCTGCGGCTTATCGATGCCCGTCCGTCCTATTTGTTCGGGGCGCTGCTCGGTCCGGTGGCCTGCGCCGCTGCCGGGTCCGCCGCCGCCTACCTTTCGGTGCGTGCGTTCGCCGCCGCCGGACGGCCCGATTGGGTCACCCTGCTGGCCGGGGTTGGGATCTCTGGTGTCGTGACCGGCGCGGCGTTGCTGTTGGTCCGACCCGAGGCATTACGCGACGCCTGGGCGGTGGCGACGAGCCGACGTGGCCCGTCACGATCGAGTCGAATGGCAGCGACGCCCGAGCAGAAAGATTCTGACAAGCGGTGAGCAGCCATAACGAACATTCTCCGGACCAGTCGATGGCGACGAGTGCCACCAAGACGCGGGTCGCGATCTGTGCCCTCACCTACCGGCGGCCACAGGGCTTGGCGCGCTTGCTCAACGCCCTGGCTGAGCTCGAGGTGCGGCCCGAGGTCGCTCTGCGCGTGGTGATAGTCGACAACGATGCCGACGCTTCGGGTGCCACAACTGTCGATGACGCACGAGAACGACTGGCCGTGCCGCTGACCTATGTTGTCGAGCCGGCGCGATCGATTTCTATCGCCCGCAACCGTGCGGTGCGCGAGTCCGTCGACTCCGATTTCATTGCCTTTATCGACGACGACGAGTGGCCGGAGTCGGATTGGCTCAAGGAGTTACTCGAAAGCCAGGCACTGACCGGAGCCGACATTGTGGCTGGCGGTGTGCTCCCATCTTTCGAGATTGAGCCCGATGCTTGGGTGCGCAAGGGCGGATTCTTCGACCGGCGCCGGCACCCGCACAACGAGTCCATCCGCTACGCCACGACGAGCAATGTGCTGATCCGTCGAGTCTGTCTCGACCTTGTGGATGGTCCGTTCGATGAAGCCTTCGGTCTGTCCGGTGGGGGGGACACCCACCTCTTTGCGCAGCTTCGCGAGGCCGGTTGTTCGATCGTGTGGTGCGACCGTGCCCCGGTACAGGAGCTGATCGCCAAGTCGCGGGTGTCTACCCGCTGGCTCTTGAGGCGAGAATATCGGCGGGGTCAGACGCTCAGCTTGTCGTTGCGGGCAAGGGGGATGACCCCATGGCTCGTCCTGCGCCGCGTTGGCAACGGTTTGTCCAATATCGGGCTCGGTGCCCTTGGCGCGCTGTTTGGTGTTCGGCGAGGTCGTGTCGGGGTGCTGATTGGTATACGGCGAGTGAACTTCGGCGTTGGGATGCTCACCGGCCTCGCCGGTGTGCGTCATCTCGAGTATCGGAAGGTCCATGGTGCCTGATCGTTTGACCAGACCTGATTCGAACTACGTACAACTCGCCGCGAAGGCCCTTGTCCGTGAGGCCATCTGGTGGGCTACGTGCCGACATCGGCAGGGTGCCCAGCGTAATATCTGCCTGTTCGCCACCCGACGTGGGGGTAGCACCTGGGCGATGGAGATCATCGCCGCCAACCGTGGCCTTCGAGCGCTGAACCAGCCGCTGGAGACTCTCAGCCGCAATCTCACCTACGCTCAGGCGTTCGAGATCCCACGCTTTCCCCAGGGCCAGATCACCTCGCTTGGGGAGCCTGAAGCGGTCGCATTGGGACATTACGTGGCTCGAATGTTCTCCGGCGAACTCGTTGTCAACGCTCCGATCCGCTTCTGGCAGAGTGATTTCGATCGGGTATCGGACCGTATCGTGCTCAAGATCACCGACGCCAAGGCGGTTATTGGCTGGTTCGACGAGAACGTGGACGCAGACATTCTTTACCTGACCCGCCACCCGGTGGCTCAGTCGCTGTCCTGCATCCGTAATGGATGGACCTTGACCAGCCGTTCCTACCTGGCCGACCCGAGGTTCTGCGCCACCTACCTGGGAGCAGCGGAAGGGCGTTGCCACGAGGTCGTGGCACATGGTTCCGTCCTCGAACAATGGGTACTCAACTGGGCGCTGGAGAACGTGGCTCCGTTGTCCCTGTTGCCGGATCGTCCGCAGTGGCTCCATTTGCGCTACGAGGACGCCGTGCTTCACGCCGAACGTGAGCTCCTGCGGCTGGCACAGCGACTTGGTTTGAGGGACATGGAGCGCATGGAGCAGGTTCTACGACGTCCCTCAGGATCGTCGCGCCGGTCCCTCGGTGGCACGCGTGCCGCGATCAAGAAGGGCGACCGGTCGGGCGCGCTCGACGGTTGGAGGCACAAGGTCACCGCAGAGGACCTGCAAAGGACAGCCTCGGTGTTGGAGTTGGTCGGCATCGACCCCAAGGCTGTCGTCGAAAAATGGTGACATTGGCAATGCGGTTCTCGGTTCGACACCGCCCAAGGGGGGCCGGATGGCCGATGGGCAACTCCGGTGCCAACCGTGATGCTTGGGGGGTATGGCACGGTACGCAATCGATTCCGACGTCCATCCGGCGAGCGATCCCGGCCCAACTACGCTCGCGGTCATGACGGGCGCTGGGCGCCAGTTCCGCTCTATCGCGGTACACGACTATTCGGGCCATCCCTTCCAGGCCCAGCTCAGTCGGGAGTTGGCGCGTCGTGGCCATGCAGTGACGCACTACCACTGCCCGTCTTTCTCGACGCCCAAGGGCAAACTCGAACGCGAGGAGTTCGACCCGCCGACGCTTCGTATCGAGCCGGTCCGGTTGCGCCGGCCCTTCGCCAAGTATTCCGGGGCGCGGCGCTTTGGCCAGGAGATCGAGTACGGCTTGCGTCTTGGCGCGCGCTTGCGCCGGGAACGTCCAGAGCTGGTGTTGTCGAGCAACACTCCGCTACTCGCGGCGGCGGTCCTGCAGGCTGTCCTGCTTGCTTCACGTGTTCCAGTGGTCTTTTGGCAACAGGACGTTTACAGCGTGGCGATGGCTAACCATGCGCGCCGACGGCTACCCCGACTCGGAGCAGCCTTGGGGTCGGTGTTCATAGGCCTCGAGAAGCTTTTGCTCAAGACCAGTCGACGTGTGGTCACCATCAGCAACGACTTCTCTGCGACGCTCGACGAGTGGGGCGTGAAAGCTGACCGGGTCGACGTGGTGGAGAACTGGGCACCGATTGATGAGTTGCCCCTGCGCCCGCGCCGCAACGCCTGGTCGCACCGTCATGGCCTCGATGACCTCAAGGTTCTGCTGTATTCGGGCACGCTCGGACTCAAGCACGATCCCTCGATGTTGCTGGCCTTGGCTGAGACATTTGAAAGTCGCGGTGATGTGCGGGTGGTGGTTGCCTCCGAAGGGCGGGGAGCGGATTGGCTGGCCGAACATGGTTCGCACCTGTCCTCGCTGGTTCTGGTCGGCTTCCAGCCCTATGACGACCTGCCCGACATGATGGCGTCGGCCGAAATACTCGTGGCGCTGCTCGAGCCCGACGCCAGTTGCTTCTCAGTTCCGTCGAAGGTCCTGACCTATCACTGCGCCGGCCGGGCCATACTGGCGGCGCTGCCGAAGGAAAACCTTGCCGCCCGGATCATCGAGCACGAAGGCTCTGGCATCGTGGTGTCCTCCGCCGACCACGGGGCGATCGTGACGGCGGGCCGGAAGCTCATCGACGATGTTGAGCTGAGCCGGTTGATGGGGGACCGGGCTCGGGCCTACGCGGTTGACACCTTCAACATCAGCACCATCGGCGATCGTTTCGAGACGATCATCGAGCAGGTGTGCAACACCGATCGGTAGGGGACGGCGCAGTGAACAGGTCCTCCATGGTGATGTTCGCGCTGGCCGGCATCGGGCTGTTGTGGCTCTTCGCCTGGTTCGTGCGACTCGAACGTCGGAACCAGCGTCACACGATCTTCGTGATTTTCGTAACCGGCTATCTCGCGGAGGCGATTCTGGCCTCCCAATCAGCCCGCGTGGCCGTCGGCATCCTGCGGCCGAAGATCGCCGGACAGGACTTCCGGCTGCCCGACGTACTGATCGTCCTCGTGCTGGCGGCCCGCTGCTTTGGGACCGCTAGGGGTGGACGCATCATGTCCGGGGTCATGTCGATCTGCGCCTTCGGGGCATGGTACGCAACGGCGGCCGTGGTCGGGCTACTCAATCAGATGCCGACCGCGGTTGTTCTGTTTCAGGGCAAGGCGATCTTCTACGTCCTTGGAGCTGTCATTGTCGGCTCAGGTGTTGACACTGCCCGCCTCTCCGAGCACTTGGCGCTACCGGCGGTGGTGCTTGCCTCGGTGTTGGCGGTGGCCGCCATCCTCGGGTTGCTGCATCGCAGCATCAGCGTGGTGACCCCGGTGCAGCGCTTCGATCACCTAGGCATGGTCAGCAACGACACGGCCTCGGTACTGGTCGTCATCGGTGCCTTGGTGCTCGTAGCCGAGGCGGTCCGACCACGTCGCAGGCGGGCGTTGGTGGTGGCCGGAATCTGGTTGCTTATGGCCCCGTTGGTCGGGGACCACCGGGCGACCTACCTGGTGCTCATGGTCGTGGTCGGCATGATGTTGCTCGCGGTGTTTGGCCGGACGTGGAGCCGTCGATCGAGCGTCAGACCATCCGTGCTGATGTGCTCCGTGTTAGGCGTCGTGGTGTTCGGCATGGCTGCCGCTAGTCTCACGCCGCTGTCGACGGTGGTGCTCCAACGATTCGACACCGCATTTGCAGGAGAGGCGACCGCCCGCAGTTCCGAGTCACGAGTTGTCATGGCCGAACGTGCGGTCGAGCACATTTCCGAGCACCCAATTATCGGCTCGGGAGTCGGCATGCAAGTCCTGCGTACCGGTGAGTACATGGACGAAGATCTCGCGTCGGCACACAACTTTTTGCTCGACATCACCCTGCGGTCCGGTCTAGTCGGCCTGACCTTGTTCTTGGTGGTGCTGTTCCACGCCCTGCGCATCGGCGTGCAGCGGTGGCGGACCGAGCCCGACCACCGCACCGCGGTGGTCTGTTTGGCCGCGACCCTGGGTGTGGCGGGGGTCTTGAGCAAGGCGATGGTCGAACCGGCGTTGGACAAATATCGCCTCAGCATCTTGTTCGGCCTATGTGTCGGCGTCATCTTCTGCGCTGATCGGCGTCCAACCCAGGTTCCGGTGCCGGGTCTGCCCACTCGTGGGCCTCGGGCCATCGGCCCGATGACGCCGTCGATGGCGGATGTCATCACCCCGGCCCGATGAGCGAACGCGAAATGACCGACCTCGTTCTGTGCATCATCACCTTCCGTCGTCCTGAGGGGCTCGCCCGTCTTCTCCAGGCGACCGGTCGGCTGGTGCTACCACCGGGGGTCCGCTTGTCCCTAGTGATCGTGGACAACGACCCCGACGCTACGGCACGATCCGTCGTTGAGGCCGCGGCCCTCGACCATCCGCTTCGTTACGAGATAGAGCCGAGACGCGGTATTTCCTCTGCTCGAAACCGTGCCCTTCGACTGGCGCTGGGGTGTGGACCGCAGTTCATAGCCTGGATGGATGATGACGAGCATCCGGCGCCGGATTGGCTCTGCAACGTGTTTGAGACCCAGAACCTCACCGGTGCAGATGTGGTCATGGGGCCCGGGGTGCCCTGTTTCGAGGCGGGGACGCCGCAGTGGATCGAGAAGTCCGGCCTGTTCGATCACGATCGCTTCGAGACCGGTGACACCTTTCCCTACTTCCATACCCGCACCAGCGGTGTCCTGGTGCGAGCGGCGATGGTTCCGGCCGAGGGATTCGACGAGCGACTCGCACTCACTGGTGGGGAGGACCGGCTGTTCTTCACGCGGATTCATCGTTCCGGCGGACGCTTCGTATGGGATGACCGCGCCGTCATGCACGAGGACATTCCGCCCAGCCGGGCCACCTCACGATGGTTGCTTCGTCGCTGGTACCGAACTGGCGTTACCCGCAGCCTCGTCATGATCTATCTTGATCGACCTGGCGTGCTGCGCCGTGGCCGCCGCTGCCTCGGAGCTCTAGCTATGGTCGGCCAAGGAGTTGTCCGCACCCTCCTCGGGTTGCACCGCGGCCGAACAGAGGTCCTGCGTCGTTGGCGTCTCGTCATGTTGGGCCTTGGAGCATTCGCTGGTGCGCTTGGAATTCATTACGAGGAGTATCGGACCGTTCATGGAAGTTGAAGCTGGACAAGTCACGGCCTCAACGGTCCAGGTCGATCGGCCCGACGTCATATTCATCCTGGGCATGTTGCCGCGCACGGGCACCAATCACCTCGCCGACCTCTTTGAACTTCATCAGGACGTGGCGGTGCTCAAGCCGGTTTTCGAGGACCACCTGGTCCGGTTCAGTCCGCTCCTCACTGCCTACGTCGAAGAGGTGAGCAGGCACTGGTCATCGGAGTGGGAAGTACCGCTCGATGAGCCGGCAAATTTGTTGGCGGAGATCGGTGGCGGTGTGGTGCGCTGGATCCGTGCACCGTTTCCGGGCAAGACGGTGGTGACGAAAATGCCCCGGGTCGAGAACGTTGGGCGGTTTTTCGACCTGTTCCCGAACTGTGGTTTGGTCATCTTGACCCGCGATGGTCGCAGCGTCGTCGAGTCAGGTGTCCGTAGCTTCAATTGGCCCTACGAGTTCGCTTTCCGCATGTGGAACAACGCCGCCGAGGAGGTGCTGCGCTTCCGTGAGGCCCATGAGGATCACCCGCGTCTCGTAATCTTGCGCTACGAGGACCTTATCGATGACGAGGGCTCCGTCATGGCCCGCTTGTTCGCCGCGTTCGGCCTGGACCCCGAAGGATTCAGCCGCGCCGCGTTGGAGGAGCTTCCAGTGCGGGGTTCGTCGCTGCTCGCCGACAGTGGGGCGTTGCACTGGCAGCCGGTGGCGCGGCCCGAGGGCTTCGATCCCCGCCAACGCTGGGAGAGTTGGGATCGGCATCTGCATCGGCGTTTCAATGCCATCGCCGGTGCGGCCCAGCAGGATCTGGGCTATTCGGTCGAGTCCACCCCGGGCTCGGACTCCGTGCTTGAACGGGCGGTGTCGCTACGGGGAGCTGCATCGGCACGGTGGCGGGAGTTCAAGTCGAGCTTGCGGCGAATGCGCCGGGTGGTCGTGGGGACATGGTGGTGACGGCATGGGCGATGTTGCTCGTTGACAATGACGCGGTGCTCGGTACGTTGGCGGTGGGTAACACGGTGCACCCACGGAGGAACTAGTGATGGCCGCAGCACGGGTGTCGATAGGCTTGCCGGTGTTCAATGGTGAGAAGTTGGTGGCGGAAGCGCTTGACAGCTTGCTCGCGCAAACATTCGAGGATTTCGAGGTCGTGGTGGCCGACAACGCGTCGACCGACCGGACCCTCGACATCGCCCGCCAGTTCGCGGCGCAAGATCCTCGGGTCAGCGTACTGACCAGCGACCGCAACCGCGGTGCCGCCTGGAACTACAACCGGGTCTTCGCTGCCTGCCACGGCGAATACTTCCGCTGGCAGGCCCATGACGATCTCGTGCTGCCGACGATGACCGAACGCTGTGTGGAGGCGCTCGACGCCGATGCTGGTGCGGTTCTCGCCCATCCCTACACCAGGTTCATCGATCCGGCCGGACAGTTCGTGCGCAACTACCCCAGCGATCTCGGCGCCACTGCTGACTCGGCCGCGGACCGTTTCCGCTCGACGGTAAAGCGGGTGACCTACTGCCATCCGGTGTTCGGGTTGATGCGACGCGAGGCGCTGCAACGCACGGCCCGAATTGCCCCCTTCGTCGGCTCCGACATGACGTTGCTGTACGAGTTGAGTCTCCTCGGCCGATTCAGTGTGGTGCCGGAGTATCTGTTCGTCTCGCGCCCGGCCAACTCGCTACGGGCCAATCCGACCAAGAAATCCCTCACCGCATGGTTCGACCCTGACCATCATCGGCGTCCGCCCGTACCGGTCGACCACGCCTGGGCCATGGCCGTCGCGATCAAGCGGGCCCCGCTCGGTCTGGGCGAGTCGGCGAGATGTGCCGCGATGTTGGCCACGCAATGGCCTCCGGCGTTTGCGCGTCGGAGGCGCCGGACCCGGCGTCGAGAGCGGCTTGCCGCAGGACCGGCGGCCCCCAATCGGGCAGTCTGATGGCTCCTCGGCGATGTTTGTGGCTTACGGCTGAACTCCCCGAGCGACCGCGCAACGGTGGCCATGTCTACTCTCGCGGCCTGCGAGAAGCCTTGGGTGCCGCGGGGGTGATGGTCGAGGTGGTGGGCTTGGGACCGCCGGAAGGGAACGAAAGTAACCCGGTAAACCGACGGCCCGTACCAGGTGGTATGCGACCGTGGTGGGGCAGCGTTGTGTCGCGGTTGCCCAACCTGTGTTACATGCCGGCGAGCTCAGCCTTTCGCCAGGCGATCGACACGGTTCGGCGGGAAGGCGGCTGGGACATTGTTGTCGTGGACCATCTGCAGATGGCTTGGGTGCTCAAGTGCTGGCCGGGACTTGGGTTGCGCCAAGGCGGTACGCCGTTGGTGTTCGTCACGCAGAACCACGAGCAGAGCGTGCGACTAGCGGTGGCGGCGGGCGAGGCGCGCCTGTCGCCCAAGGGACTCGTGTTGCGCGCCGATGCCCGCAAGGCCGTCGCGCTGGAACGCCGGATGGTGGCCTCGGCCGATCTGGTGACGACCATCACCGACGCCGATGCGGCGGCATTTGCGGAGAGTTCACCCGACACCGCAATGTTCGTCGCTCCACCGGGCTACGCCGACCCGCATGTACGCCCGATCCGCTCCGCCGAGCGTGCCCGTCGGGTGGTGATCGTGGGCAGTTTCGACTGGCATGTGAAGGCATCCAACTTCTGCCAGTTCGTTCGTGCCGCCGATCCGGTTTTTGCTGCCGCCGGGGTGCGACTGACGGTGGTAGGCCGCGTGCCCGACAGCGTGATCGCGGCGCTCGGACCGCTGCATGGAACCGAATTGTTGGGTTGGGTCGATGACCTTGGCCCGGTGCTCGGAGACTGTCGTGTTGCCGTGGTCGCGGAACCTGGCGGCGGTGGCTTCAAAATGAAGGCGCTCGATTATCTGTTCCACCACGTGCCACTGGCGGTCACGCGCGGCAGCGTCGAGGGCATTGACCTGGCCGGGGGACGAGCCCTCGTGCAAGCCGACGACGTCGAATCGCTAGCCCGGATGATCGTTGCCCGCATCGACGATGTCGATGCGCTCGATGAAACCGCGGCGCGGGCCTACCGATGGGCGTCAACGCGCTTCCACTGGGCGAACACGGGCCTTGTCCTTGCCCAGGCACTCGAGCGTTGCTGTCCCCATGGGGTGAAAACCTGACCGCCTCAACCACGTTGGTGTCGGCGCTCTCCCCAGATCAGGGGGAATACGGGCCGGCGGGTTGAGAGAAGAGAGACCGTCGGTACCGTGACAGTAACGGTACGAACATCCTGGCTTGGAGGGGTGTTCGCGTGGTTCTCATCCTGAGGTTGAGGCCACCGCGCGTATGAAGGCGGATTGCAGTGCAGCCTCTAATGGCATTACTCAAGGGCTCGTTGCACGGTGGCGGGAGGCGATCGGCACGTCTGGTGACCGTGGCCCTGGTGGCCTTCGCCGCGATCCTGTTTCAAGCCGTCGTGGCCGATGGACAGGAGGTCCAGGCGAACACAAGGTCTGGTACCCTCGGCATGCGGGTCAGTACGGGCAAGTTCAGCCGAGCCCGTTTCGACGCCGTCGAGATGTGGCTCGGTAGACCAGTGTCGTGGACCACGCTGTTTGCAGACCGCGATTCGCCCTCCGAGATGGTTGCCTCGGTGTGGGGCGAGATGGTCAACCCGGTGGCACCGCTGCCCGCGTTGGCTGGTCGCCTTGATGTGGTGATGACCGTTCCGCTGGCCTTCGGCAAGGGCTCAGGTCGAGACACGGCGGGCCGGGAGGCCATTCGCGCCCAGCTTTCGGAGACCGCAGAAGGGGCTTGGGACAGCTACTACCAACTGGTGGCTCGCCACCTCGCCACCGGGGGGTACGGCGACGCCGTCGTGCGCCTGGGCCATGAAATGACCGGCCCGTTTTACCCGTGGTCGGCCCAGGGCAACGGCGACGCCTATATCAGAGCGTTTCGGCATGTCCATGACGTGATGAGGGTCGTCGCACCGGAGCTTCGTTTTGAGTGGAACGCGGCGCGCAACACCTTCGCCGAGCATGGCCCGGATGCGTACCCCGGTGATGAATACGTGGACGTCATTGGACTGGACACCTATTACGACCCCCTGAAGGGCGACCCCGTCCCGCTGGTCGAAGATGTCTGGACTCGCCGCTATGCCGCGGTGCTCCAGGAGCACCTCGCCTTTGCCCAAGCTCACGACAAGCCGGTCAGCTATGCCGAATGGGCAGTTGGTGGGGTGGACGACCCGGCCTACATCCATCGGATGCGTGGGTGGTTCGAGGCCTTGCCGACTAGCGGGCCCGGTCACTTGCTCTATCAGTCCTATTGGAATGTGACCAGCGAGAAATACGACCTAGCGTTGCGGACGCGTAACGCCAAGGCCTACCGGGCATCTTTCGGTGCGGCCCATCCTTCGGGGCCTCAGAACATCTTTGCGGTGGAAGACGGCGTTTCGAACCCTGGTGACGGTCAACCGCCGATAACTTGGACGTCCTCGCCGGTGACCGTGACCACCACCACATCGCCGGCACCCGTCGTGACCACGCCCACCAGTACTCCGGCCAGCACGGTGCTGCTCGACAGCACAATTACCCATGCCGCGGACCGCCTTGTGGAACGTCCGCTCGATGCGCCGCTGCAGTGGAGCGGTCCGACTTCATTGCGGGCCCCATCGTTTCGGCTTAGCGCCAACGTGACCGCGCGGCCGATTGAGGGGCCCGTGAATCTGCAGATCTGTTTCTGGCAAGACAACCATCGGGCTCAGGCGTGTGCCCTGCCGGTTCTACTCGGTGACGGCACGACCGAAGTGGATCTCGGGCCGACCAGCGGTTGGTGGACCAGCCCGGAGTGGCGCTGGTCCCAGCCCGCGGACGCCATCCGGGTGTTGTTCAAGGACCCCGCATCGGGAAGGCTGCTCAATGACCGGCTGTGTGGCTCGGTGTGCTTCCGGGGGGGAACCCTGCCTGCCGGGCCGCTGCTCACCGCCCGGGTACAGGTGGTCGTGGCACCGGCTTCGGGCTGACACGGACCGCGACACACGGCAACGCCCGGCGAGGCGGTAACGTGGCCCCACCGGGTGGGTCTACAGGCCAAGCCGGGCGAGCCCAACCGGGCGGCGGTTGGCGGTGACATAGGCGGACGCGTGGTCGCGCCTTTGGGGTTGCGTGGTGCATCAGCGCAGAACGGTCGGGGCGGCGCTAGCGATGACTGGCGTGCTGTTGGTGGCCGTCGTCGCTACGGTGCGCGAATCCCACCGTGCCGAGGCCACCACAGCCCCTTCGACCCTGGGCATGCGGCCGAACGGTGGGTCCTTGAGCGCGGAGCGATTCGCCGCTGCCGAAACCTGGCTTCGCCGGTCCATCGCCTGGACGGTCGCCATGGCCGATCGCGAGTCGCCCTCGGCGATGCGGGGATCGGTGTGGGGCCAGTTGGCGCGAAGCGACGCCGTGCTGCCCCGACTGGCTGATCGGCTCGATCTGGTCCTGACGGTGCCGTTGGCATTCGGGGCTGGCTCGGCCCGAGACAGCGCCGGGCGAGCGGCCATTAGACAGAACTTGAGCGAAACGGCGGCCGGTCGATGGGACAACGACTACGCCGCGGTGGCGGAGCGTCTGGTGGCGGGCGGCTACGGCGACGCCGTCGTGCGGCTGGGCCATGAGCTGACAGGCTCATGGTACCCGTGGTCGGCACAGGGAAACGCCGATGTCTATGTCGCCGCGTTCCGTCACGTGCACGACGTGTTTGCATCGGTTGCCCCCGGCCTGCGCTTCGAGTGGAACGCGGCGAGGTCCACCTTTGTCCGCTATGGACCAGATGCCTACCCCGGTGATGACTACGTCGATGTAATCGGACTCGACGTCTACTACGAGCCAACCAAGGGTGACCCGGTTCCGCTCGACGAGGAGGCCTGGCTCGGTTCCTACCAGGCGGTCCTGCAGGCACATCTCGACTTCGCCATGGGGCACGCCAAGCCGATCAGCTACGCCGAATGGGCCAACGGCGAACTCGACGAGCCGCTGTTCGTCGAGCGGATGCATCGGTGGTTCGAGGCGTTGCCTGCATCCGGGCCGGGACGGTTGTTGTACCAGTCCTATTTCAATGTCACCCAGGATGCCTACAACCTGGCCGGCTTTCCACGTTCGGCCTGGGCCTATCAACGCCTCTTCGGGGTCGTTGCCGACGGCACGCCGATGTACACCGGCACCGGTGCCGATGAGCTGGTTCACCTGTACCGCGGCGGTATCGAGATCGGCACGATGACCCTCGAGTCGGTCACCTCGCCTGGTATCACCGTGGTCCATCCGAGGTCCCCGTCGGCGAGCGGAGGCCCTAAACCGAGCGGATTCCGGTTGTTCGCCACCGATCCGGTCCTGTTGGACATCTCCACCACGGCGTCGTACGCCGGTGCGGTTTCGGTGTGCCTGCCCTACACGACGGCCATCTACTGGGGGCAGGAAAACCCGCAGTTGCTCGCCGTGCGCAGGGACGGTTCGTCGGCGCGCTGGGAGAACGTGACCCGGCGGGTCGACTGGGAGAATCACGTGGTGTGCGGTTCGCCGGCCGGTGTGGACAGGCTGGCGGTCGGTATCGGATTCAACACCGCACCGACCGTCGGTGGCTCCTCGGCGTCGCTTGATGAGGACACGGTCGTGACGGTGACCCTCACCGCGATGGACATCGACGGCAACGATGTCACCTTCGAACTCGGTGATGCCGCTTCGGGTGCGGTCGGATTACCGTCGCCGAGCAGGTGCCGCGGTACCTATCCGCGCACCTGCACCGCTACCGTGGCCTATCGGCCCGATGCGGACTTCTTCGGGGTCGACCGGTTCTTCGTCCGAGCGGACGATGGAAGGTCTTACTCCGACGCGGCGTGGGTGTCGATTCGGGTGGATGCGGTTGGCGATGAGCCACAGGCGCTGGTGACCGACGCCCGCACCGTGGAGGATGGCGTCGTCTCCGTCCTCCTCACCGGTCGCGATCCCGATGGCCACGACTTGATCATCGAGGTGGGCGAGCGACCGTCCCACGGCGTGTTGGGCGCCGTCGGGCCCCTGTCCTGTTGGGCCGCTCCGGCGCGTCTTTGCGCCCGGAGCGTGCGCTTCACACCCGAGCCCAATTGGTCGGGAACTGACGAGTTCACCTATACGATTCGCAACGCCACCGGGGAGCTCACCGGGCGCGTTGCCCTCAGCGTCGATCCGGTTAACGACGCGCCGGTGTGTACGCCCGCCGCCATCGAGACGCGTGAGGACGAGGCCGCGGGGTGGCCCATGCGCTGCCACGACGTGGATGGAGGGCCGCTGGTCTACCGCGTGGTCACAACCCCCACGAATGGGGTCTTGACGGCAGATGCGGCCATGTTGAGCTATCGCCCGATGGCCGATTTCAACGGCACTGACTCGTTTCGTTACGCCGCGTTCGACGGGGTCGATTCGTCCGATCCGGCGCTGGTGAGCCTCACGGTGGTGGCCCAGGAGGATGGGCCAGAGGTCGATGAGTTGACCGAAGCCGTGGTGGAGGACAGGGCGGGGATCGTGATGCTCAGTGGGAGCGATCGCGACGGTCAGAACCTGGCTTTCGAGGTCACGTCGCCACCGGCGCACGGTACCCTCGGCTCGATCGGCGCCCCGAGTTGTTTGGGGCTCGCCCCGAGTCGGTGTAGCGCACTGGTCCGCTACCAAAGCGACGCTGGCTTCGATGGGGTCGACACGTTCCGTTACCGAGCCCACGACGGGCAATCGATGTCGGCCGAGCGCACCGTGTCCCTCGTCGTAAGCCTCCTCGCGGATGGGACCATCTTGGTGGCTGTGGTGCCGAGCGTCGCTTCTGACCAGGAAGGGTTTGGCCCCTTAGCGGCCCTGATCTCTCCGATGATCCTGCCGGTGTAGCAGGCCGACGGGGATCCAATGGACAGAACTGCTAACGGTCGATGCCGTTCCGGCCGATAACGCCATGGGAGGAAAAAACAGGATGCGAGTTCTCGTTGCAGGAGGTGGCGGTTTTATCGGTGGCCATCTGGTCGGTCGGCTCTTGGACGAGGGCCACACGGTTCGCGCCGTGGACGTGAAGCCCATGGACGAATGGTGGCAGGTGCACCCCGGGGCCGAGCGTCTCGATCGGCACGATCTTCGTCGACTGGGACCTTGCGAGGCGGTGGTCGATGGCATGGATCACGTGTACAACCTCGCGGCAGACATGGGCGGCATGGGGTTCATCGAGAACAACAAGGCCGCCTGCATGCTCAGCGTGATGATCAACACCCATTTGCTCGAGTGCTCGCTCGCGGCCGACGTGAAGCGTTACTTCTACGCCAGTTCGGCCTGTGTCTATGCCGCGGAGCATCAGACCGATCCGAACGTCACGGCATTGCGGGAGCAGGACGCCTATCCTGCTCAGCCCGAAGACGGCTACGGCTGGGAGAAACTCTTTTCCGAGCGGATGTGCCGCCACTTCCGGGAGGATTTTGGCCTGGAAACCCGCGTTGCTCGATATCACAACGTGTACGGCCCGAACGGCACGTGGAAGGGCGGCCGCGAGAAGGCCCCGGCGGCAATCTGCCGGAAAATCGCCATGGCCCAACACAGCGGTGACACCGTCATCGATGTCTGGGGTGACGGCCAGCAGACCCGCAGTTTCATGTTTGTGGACGACTGTGTGGAGGGGACCCGTCGGCTGACGGACTCCGACATCGTCGAGCCGATCAACATCGGCTCCTCCGAGTTGGTTTCCATCAACCAGTTGGTCGATCTGGTGGCCGATATCGCGGGGATCAGCGTGACGCGTCGCCACGATCTCAGCGCGCCGCAGGGCGTCCGAGGTCGTAACAGCGACAACACGATGATCTTGCAGAAGATGGGGTGGGAGCCTTCGATCAAGTTGCGCGAGGGGCTGACCCGAACCTTCGAGTGGGTGCGCCAGCAGGTCCGGGCGGAACTCACCCGGGTGTGATTATCCCGGCGCTCAAACGCCGCACGGTACCGAACGCGAGTGCAGCCAGCCGCTTTTCCGGCTGGCTGCACTTTGTTGTCGTTCCGTAACAATCAAGAGCAAAGCCATGCCGGCTGGAGCCGAAACGCTGCACGGTAGGTCGTGTGTATTCCGCTGGGGTTCGGTTTAACACCCAACGCGACGCAAGCATCACCAATGGTGGCCACGCCATCCTTTCGCCCGACAAGTGGCGGCCTGCGACGGTCCCACGCCACCGACTTCGGCTTGGGCAGGCGGTACACTTCGAGCCAATTCGGTCCGTCGGGGCGAAACCGTCGGGGCGATGATCAGTGTGCGGGCACTGGTGGGTCAGTTTCCCTGTATCGGTGGGTGAATCCGTCGTAGAGGATCGAACTGATTCCACGGCGGGGCATTTGTGAGGCGGGCAATTCATGGTGAGGTTTAGGACCCGACGGTTGGCGCTTTCGCGTCGCCTGAGCATGGCCGGTCTCGTCCTTGCCGTGCTGAGCCTGTCCCTGATCTCGGTGGCGGTTCGCAGCGAACCGGCTGGGGCAGGCATCTACTTCAACGACGTCGAGTACACCTACAAGGAGTACTGGGCGAGCCACAATTCCTTTACCGCCGGATGTGGTGTGCACGCTACCTCCGGTGGCAGCTGGTACTCCGAACCGATGGGCTGCACGAAGTCGATCACCCTCACCATCCCCGACAACATTCAAGGTGCCATCGCGGCGGTGATCTATGTGGACCTGTGGCGGAACCGCCCCGGCGGATCCGCTCGGTTCAGCATCAACGACGGACCGCAGATTCGCCCGTCGCGCGGCAGCTTGTTCAGCCGCGATACCTATACGAACCCGGTTCCGCTGACCCAGCTCCGGCAGGGGGCGAACACCATCACCTTTGATGAGACCACCGGCGCTTTCCACGTGCACGACCTGATGGTTCGGGTGTATTACAGCCCGACGCAGCCTCTCGTCCCTGGGCCCGGTAGTGATGTGACCCCACCCACCGGATCGCTCGATCTCATCAGTGCCGCGAGCGTTAACCGCACTCCGCTCCAGGGTGGCACCCTCAACGTGGACAACAACGAGATCACGCTGTCAGCGAGCGCCAATGCCGCGGCCTACGTCGAGTTTCATGCGTACTACGACGGATTCGACGAGGACAACGACGGCCAGACCCTCGACTGGCACAACTTCACCCACAACAACTGGGCCCCGGGGGGGACCGCGGCCAAGCCGACCGGTGCGACCATGGGCCACATCGGTACCGACAGCGCGGCCCCCTATCGGGTGACGTGGAGCCTTCCCGAGGTCAAAAACCAATCCGGGGTGAAGTTCAAGGTCCGCATTGTTGACGGCGCCGGCAACGTCCGTGAAGCCCCCGGAGGTGTCTCTAGCCCCTTTACGCTGGCCCGCTCTTACCAGGTGGAGAGTTACACCATTGCTGGTTTCGAGGATGCCGGTCTCTTCTTCGATGGGCTGCCGCAGCTCGCCACGCGAGCCATCACGTTGCCAACAGATCTCGGCAATGTCAGCCGCGCCTATCTCCTGGGCAACTTCTGGGGTAATCCGGGAATCTCCCTCAACGACAACTCGTATTTCCGGGCCTTCACGACCGGCGAGGACACTTGGCGGACCTCCAAGCGTGAGCTCACCATCAACCACCTGAAGCCTGGCATCAACACCATCAAATACGGTTTCGTGCCCCCGGAGTTCGGTCATCTCATCGAAAAACCGGGTCCTATGGTGGTGATCCACCGCACCGCTCCGGCCGGTACGCCAGTTATCACCACCCAGCCCGTGGCGACCGTCGTCGGTCAGGGCCTGCAGGCAACCTTCACGGCTACGGCGACGGGAGCGCCCGATCTGAGTTATCAGTGGCGCAAGAACAATGTCGCCATCCCGGGCGCTGTCGAGCTCTCCTACACCACGACGCCCCTGCAACCTGCGGACAGCGGCAATGCCTACAGCGTGGTGGTCACCAACGGTCAGGGGTCTGCGACGAGCACGGCCGCCACGGTCACTGTTCTGCCCACCGGTGTGGCCACGGGGCCGTGGTGGGACGCGACATGGGATTTTCGTGTTCCGGTCACGGTCTCTCCAGGTGACACCGCTCGGAGCGACAAGACCGTCGAGGTGCTGCTCAACTTCAGCGAATTGATGCGTAACGCCGGCAACGGCGGGCCGAGTTTCGACCCGAACTCGGTCCGGGTGGTCGAGGTCGATGCTTCAGGAACCGTCATTGACGCCAACGTCGCCCGCCAGGTTGATCCGGCAGAGGGCTACAGCGCGGCGGTCAATGCCAAGGCCAACGTCATCTTCACCATGACCGGCACAACCAACCCCGAGACGTCGCGTACCTATCACGTGTACTTCGACAAGACCGTCAAGAACATCCCGGCACCGACGGTGACGCCACGTATCACCGTGACTGACAACGTGCTCGACGGCGGTTTCGCCAGCTACCAGTTCAATGGGATCGGCTCCACTTGGGTGTACCACAAGGAGGGCGGAGGCTTCTCAAAGCTGCTCGACGCGGAAGGGGTGGATTGGATCAACTGGAGAACGAACACCGGCGCGGCCGGCGACTACCGTGGCGTGCCCAACGCGGTCATGCCCAGCAACGGCGGGTATTTCCACCCCGGCCGGGCGGGCGCGGGGACCTCGAGGATCGTCTCCACCGGTCCGCTGAAGATCACCATCGAAACGGAGAGCGCCGACAAGCTCTGGGTAGCACGGTGGGAGGTCTATCCGACCTACGCGACCTTCAGCATGGTGCGGGCCAACAAGCTTTTCTGGTTCCTTTACGAGGCCCTACCTGGGGGTACGTTGGACCTCGGCGGGAACGACGTGGTGGTTCGATCCGATGGGCAATCGGTCAACATCGATGGGACCTTCCATACCGACCTCCCAGGCCAGGAGTGGGTGTACGTCGGGGACAAGGCCATGCATCGGTCCTTCTATGTGGCGCACCATCAAGATGAGGGCTCGGTCGAGTCCTACTGGCTGCTCCAAGGACAGATGCCTGTGCTCGGCTTCGGCCGTGGCGGCAAAAGTCTGAACGAATCCTTCCTCAACCCGACGATCAACGGACAGCCGCAGACTTTCACGGTCGGGTTGGTCGATTCCACCGACTTCGACGTCGCCGCACGTGGCATCCGCGCCGCCTACCAACCTCTTGTTGTGCAGACCGGCGCCGCTGAGTTCAACGGCGTGTTCAACGGGCTGGAGAGCGACGACTTCTCCGATGGGTCATTGAACTCGAGGTGGACCTTCTACGACCCTGTCGGTAACACCGTGCTCAGCACGACCGGTACCGATGTGCAGTTGGCCATTCCCGGCGTTGGCACGCATGACCATTGGACTGGACGCAACAAGGCGCCGCGCCTGCTCCAGACCATGGCGAATGGCGATGTCGGCATCGAGGCCAAGTTCAACTCGTCGCCGACCAAACGATTCAGCGGGCAAGGTTTGATCTTCGAGGCCGATGCCAACAACTCGATCCGCTTCGGCGTCGAGCACAACGGTACGGTGATTCGGGCCACGACCACCGTCATGGTGAACGGCCAGGCACAAATGTTGCAGTCGAAGTACCTCGACTCCGTCGCGCCGAGTTACCTCCGGGTTCTCCGTACCGGCAATTCGTGGGTGTTCGGTCGGTCCTTTGATGGGGTGGTATGGACCAACCTGCCTTCGGTGACCTTCTCGCTGGTGGTGAGCCGAGCGGGCATCTATGGCCTGTCTCACGGCACTCCGGGACCCGCCTACACGGCGTCGTTGGATTACTTCGAGAATTACGCTCAGGCTGCCTTGGTCGATGACGCGCCGAAGATGACCAATGTGACCATCACCCC
The DNA here is from genome assembly GCA_945906305.1 of Ferrithrix thermotolerans DSM 19514. GTDB lineage: Bacteria > Actinomycetota > Acidimicrobiia > Acidimicrobiales > CAIXPF01 > CAIXPF01. Next base: position 54,411 of record CAMDQT010000008.1, read on the forward strand.
CAAGGCGCATCGTGCCGTGGTGTCTTGGACCACCAACGTGCCATCGAGCACAACGGTCCGCTATGGCTCCTCGGCGCTCGTGGCCAACACGGTGCAGGACCCGACCTTGACCACCAGCCACCAAGCGACGGTCGACTTTCTCACTTGCGACACGCCTTATTACTTGCAACCGGTCTCATCAGCGGGGGAGGTGACGACGCAGGGAACGCCCACGTTGTTCACCACGAGCGCGTGTCCCGAGCCTTTCTCCGACGACTTCTCCTCCATGGTCGGCGACGATCGCTGGATCGTGTCGGACCCTCTCGGCGACACGGTCAGCGCCCTGTCGGGCACGAACAAGCTGTTATCTGTCCCGGCTGGTGTCGATCACAACCTGTACGCCGGGGCGAACCGCGCCCCACGTCTTCGTCAAGATGGCCCCGTGGGGGACTTCTCCGTGGAAGCCAAGTTCGACTCGGTGCTCACGGCCCGATTCCAGATGCAAGGCATAGCCGTGGAACAGGACGCCACCTCGTTCCTGCGGGTGGAGATCCACCACGACGGCTCCGGCCCCAAGGCCTACGTCGTCGCGGTCATCGACGCAGTCGCCACGACGATGATCGCTCCCGCCTCGTTGCCGACGAGCGGTTCCCATTACCTGCGCCTAGCTCGCGCCGCTAACAGCTGGACCGTTCGTCATTCGGAGAACGGCACGGATTGGACGACCGTCGGTTTGTTCAACCTTGCCCTTCGGTCCAACTATCTGTCGCCCTATGTGGGCACGACGTCGACTGGCAATGGCACATCCCCGTCATTCGTAGGGTCGATCGACTACTTCTTCAACACGGCAGCGCCCATCGAGCCCGAGGATGCTGCGGGCGACGTCACTCCGCCGGTCATGAGTGCCATCGTTGCGGCCTCAACCGAGTCCAATGCCCAGGAGGCCACGGTCACCTGGAGCACGGATGAGCTTGCCTCGAGCCGGGTTGAGTGGGGGTTGTCGGGTCCCACCGGTCTGCCGGTGGTGGTCGACAACACGACGGTGTTCGCTCACACCGCCACGCTCAGCCCGGTCTCCTGCGGGAAGACGTATGCCTTCCGAGTCTTAGGCAACGACTCGGCGGGTAACACCGGACGGAGCGGGGAACAAACGTTTGTCGCTCCGGTCTGCCCGGCCGGCCCGGTATCGGACGACTTCAGCTCAACATTGCTCGACCAGCGCTGGCTCGTGGTGGACAAGGCCGGTGACGGCACGATCAGCACGACGGGTGGGCTGCTCATCCTCGATGTACCCGCCGCCTCTCGGCACGATCTTTCTGGCTCCAATAGCAAGGCGCTTCGGGTGCTTCAGCCAGTACCCGACACCGACCTAAGTATCGAGGTCGGCTTCGAATCGGTGGTCAATCTGTCCACGCAGATGCAAGGGGTCGTGTTCGAGGCCGAAAACGGCAACCTCGTACGTTTCGACCTTTCGTCGAACGGTGTCGAGACCCGGGCCTTCGTCGGGTTCCTCGACCCGCCCTCTCTAAGCACGTTGGCCTACGTTGCCGTGCCAGGTTCCTCGGCGAGCCGGTTGCGGGTGTCACGGGTCGGCTCGGGCTGGACCTTCGAGCATTCTTCGGACGGCACCACCTTTGCTACCGTCTACAGCGGCGACCTCGGTGCCTTTGCCCCGGTGAGGGTCGGTCCATTCGCGGGGAACGCCAATACGGTCCTGTCCTCCGTGCCGCGGCACACCGCGGTGGTGGACCACTTCCTCAACACGGCGGTGACCAACGGCGCCGAAGACGGTGGCTTGGTCGGCGGGCCGGAACTCGACGTCTTCGGCGGCTCGTCGATGCAGTTCGGTGTACCTGGCCTGACCCAGCCTGACATCAACATCCCCGGCCGGGTCAGCGACCCCGACGGTGTTTCGGTGCTGACCTACAGCTTGAATGGCGCGATGCCGGTGGCGATGGGTGTCGGTCGCGATGGCCGCCGTCTGACGACGGCGGGTGAATTCAATGCGGCTATCGCGGCCGACAGCCTGCAAAACGGTCTGAACACCGTGACCTTCCGGGCGGTGGATGGGTACTCCAATAGTTCGACCGCGACGGTGGAAGTCACCTGGACGCCTGGCAACAGTTGGCCGCTGCCATACCACGTGGACTGGGCCAGCACCGTCAACTTGCGCAACGCCGTGCAGGTCGTTGATGGCGACTGGGCTATCGAAGGCGACACGGTCCGCAACACCGATGTCGGCTACGACCGCATCATGAGCGTCGGTGACGGTACTTGGAAGTCCTTCGAGGCCACCGTCCCCATCACGATCAACTCCGTCGATCCGGCTGGCGCCCTGACGCCGAATGGCGGGGCGGCAATTGGGTTCATTCCCCATTGGCAGGGCCACAGCGATGTCGGTTTCAGCCAGCCTCACTGGGGTTTCGACGAAAGGCTAGGTGGATGCGTTTGGTATCGCTTCGAAGCACCCGGCCGCCAGCAGAGACTCGAAATTCGCGACTCTCGGTCGGTCCTTAGCGCCGAAGATTTCACCGGCAAGACGTTGACGCCGGGGGTGACCTATATCTTCAAGATGCGAGCCGTGTCCACCGAGGGCAGTGGACCCATCTACCAGCTCAAGGTCTGGCCGGCGAGCGAGCCAGAGTCCGCAACGTGGGATGTGACCAGCCAGCTGCCGATCGGAGGCCCAGATGCTGGTTCTCTGATTCTGGTTGCGCACTATGTCGATGCCAGCTTCGGGGACCTCTCCGTGACGGAGCTGACCGCCGACACGCCCTCGATCAGCCCTGCTGGCGGTACGTTTGCCGGGCTGTCGACGGTCACGATGAACAGCGAGATGGCCGGTTCGGAGGTCCGCTTCACGCTCGACGGCTCCGAACCCGGGCCCACTTCGATCCTGTACACGGGCCCGTTCTTCCTTGCCCAGTCGGCGCTGGTGCGGGCCAAGGCATTCCACGATGACTTCGAGCCGAGTGACGAGCGACAGGCCAGCTTCACCATCAACGCTGGCCCGCAACGGGTCACGACCTCGTTGCAGGTCCTCTACCAGTTCGCCGAAGGGCACGGATCCACAGTGTTCGATTCGTCTGGGGTGGGCACGGCCGCCAACCTGACCATCGAATCCGGCTCGGTGAGTTGGCTTCCCTACGGCGCACTGCGAGTGAACTCGTCGGCGGTGATACGAACGGCGGGCGCCGTCGGCAAGGTCAACACGGCCGTGGCGGCGAGTGGCGCCTTCAGCTTCGAGGCATGGGTCGATCCGAAGGACACCGTCCAAGGACCCGCGGCCGTTGTGGGCATTGGACCGTCTACCGGTGCTGAGCGCAACGCCTCTCTGGCCCAAAACGGTACCGGCTATCGCTCGGTGGTGCGTACCGGTTCGACCAGTACTGGCGGCACCGCGGATTCTGTCCCGCTTGCGGTTCGGCCGTCGTTGCACCACGTCGTGTTCACTCGAGATTCGGGCGGTTACACCAAGACCTGGATTGACGGGGTGCAGGTCGCCAGCGGTAGACGGGCGGGTGTGTTGACGAATTGGAACACCGCGTATCGCCTAGGGGTCGCCGCCATTCCTAACGGTTCTGAGTCGTGGTTGGGTGACCTGTACCTCGTCGCTGTCTACAGCCGGGCCCTGACACCTGCTCAAGTCGGGCAGAACTTCCAGGCTGGTCCGTACCCCGCGAACTCTGCGCCGGTGGTGGACGCCGGACCACCGACAAGCGTGCAAGAGGGTACCCCCGGCGCACTCGTCGGCACCGCTACCGACGACGGCATGCCCACCTTGCCAGGCTCGGTGACTCTGACCTGGTCCATGGTCTCTGGACCTGGCACCGGCACCTTTGGGTCCCCCAATGCCGCGGCCACGTCGGTCGCCTTCTCCCAAGACGGCCAGTACGTCCTACAGCTAACGGCAAGCGACGGGATACTCACGTCCTCGGACACGGTCGTGGTCACGGCAACGCCAGACCCCACGGTCGCCACTCGGCCGGTCATCACCCCGGCGGGGGGGACCTATGACCTCTCGGTTGAGGTGACGATTCTGAGCAGTTTGGTTGGTTCGGATGTTCGTTATACGACGGATGGTTCGGCGGTGGATGCGTCGTCGTTGTTGTATGCGGGTCCGTTTACGTTGGATCAGTCGGCGACGGTGAAGGCTCGGACCTTCAGCGTCGGGCTCACCGGCTCGGCTGAGGTGAGCGCGTCTTACACGGTTCTGCCTGCGGTCATCACGATGGCGGGGGGGACCTATGACCTCTCGGCTGGGGTGACGATTCTGAGCAGTTTGGTTGGTTCGGATGTTCGTTATACGACGGATGGTTCGGCGGTGGATGCGTCGTCGTTGTTGTATGCGGGTCCGTTCACGTTGAATCAGTCGGCGACGGTGAAGGCTCGAACCTTCAGCGCCGGGACGGCGGATTCGGTTGAGGTGAGCGCGTCTTACACGGTGTTGTCTCCATCGGCCCGGGTGACTGCTGGTTTGGTTGCTTTCTATGACCTCGATGAGGGTTCGGGTGCGACCATCAGGGACACGTCGGGGTTTGGCACGCCGCTGGATCTGACGGTGGCGAACCCGAGTCGGACCACGTGGGTGGTTGGCGGTCTCCGCTTCAACGAGGCCACCTACGCCTTGTCGAACACCAGCGCCACCAAAGTGACCGAAGCGGTCAAAGCCTCGGGCGCCGTCACCTTGGAGGCCTGGCTCACCCCGGCGAATGCCACGCAGAGCGGACCGGCCATGATCGTGAACATGTCAGCGAGTCCGACCGGTCGGAACTGGGCCTTGGGCCAGGCCGGATCGAGCTACTCCACCAAGTTCCGAACGAGCACGACCACGGCGGACGGCGAGGTGGCCACCACCACTCCCGGCGCGACCACCGCCCGCCAGCATGTCGTGTACAGCAGGGGCAGCACAGGCGCAGTGCGGGTATACATCAATGGCACGTTGGTCACCTCGAGGACCTTGGTCGGCAACCTGAGCACTTGGGTGCTGTCGCACAAGCTCTCCTTGGGCGCCGAGCGAGATGGCACGAGGCCGTGGTTGGGCACGATACACACGGTCGCCATCTACAGCCGAGCGCTGACCTCGACCGAGGTCAGCCAGAATTTCGTCGCGGGCGAGGCATGAACGTAATGCGTGACCCTTGGAGTGTTGTGGGCACCGTTGAACTGCGCTATGCCTTGAGGCGCTATGGACCTCTTTGCATCGCCACCTTTCTGGTCAGCGTGTTGGTTGGTGCCGCGGCGGCCTACATACCCGCAAAAACCTATGTAACGGGCGCCACCCTCACCGTCGCCGCGGCTGGCCCATCCGGACCAGATAAGACCACGCCGACCACCGCCTCGATCGGCGTGATGGGCTTTGCGTTGCCAGCGTTACAGGCCCGGGCCGGGTCCCAGGCGCTGCAGGATGAAGTGGCGGCGGACGTGCCCGCGGAGTTCCGCTACATACCAGTTCGTGTGTCGGCCGTGGCGTCAACGAGCCTTTTGACCATTTCCGGTACCAGCCGGTCGGCCGCGGCAGCATCGGCCTATGTGAACGCCATGGCCAACGCACTTGCGTCGAATGAAAGGCCTATGGCGGCGTTCCGGCTCACCCTGCTTGATTCGGCGCCGGTACCGAGACGGCCTGTGTCGCCCCGGCCCAAGCCGATCTTGATCGCGGCGATCGTGTTCGGTTTGATAAGCGCGCTCTTTGTCGGTCTCGCCACTCGGAGCATTTGCCTTACGTTCGATCCAAAGACGTTGACAGTCCGCCGCTTTGGCGCGACTGCGCTGGGAGAAATACCCAGGAACAGGTCGCTGTCTCGTGGTCGCAGCGATTTGTTGTCGCATTTGGCATCTGATTCACCAGGCGACCTCGCTTTGGCCTTCCAGAAGGCACGCACGAACTTGCAGCTCCGCTTGGCGCAGACGGACGTCAGCAGCGTCGCGGTGATCGCCACCCGCGGGGGGCTGGGTTGCTCGACCATTGCGGTCGGAATTGCTTACTCGCTGGGATCGGTGGGCGGTGAGGTGGTGCTGATCGAGGCGGACCTTCAAACGCCCTCGTTGGCCAAGTTGCTGGGCGTTTCCGCCGGCGACGGGCTCGGTTCGATGACCGAAAGTGGGCACCAACCATCGGTACAGACCACGAAATTCCGTGGCATCGGGTTGGTGAACGCCGCGGCGGAGCCCGGAAAAGGGGATGTCGCCATCAGCCCGATGGTGCATCGTGCTTTGTCAGAATTGCGCCATGGGCCGAACCTACTGGTCGTCGATGCTCCGCCGCTGCACGAGGCACCTGATGCGATGTTGGTCGCCGCGCTGGTCGATGCGGTGGTCCTGGTGGTCGGCCCGAAGCCCAAACAGCAGGTCGAGGCCACGGCGGTCATTGCGGGTCTTGAGGAAATCGAGGCGACGGTGCTCGGGGTCGTTGTCAACGGGGTTTCGCCTCGTCGATTCCGGCGCGCGAACCGCAACCACCATAGCGCCCTGGCGGGGACCACAATTGCCCCTCCTGTAGCGGAGGGAATGCTGGTTCAGTAGCAAACGCCGCGACCGCGCCGCGGACGTGTCCCTGCGGCGCTGTCCGTGCCTTGGAGGCAGGTTAGGGACAAAGCGCGTGCCAGGATACGGCGATGCAGGTGACGGCACGGGTGGACTACGCGGTGCGGACGCTGCTGGAGTTGGCGGCGCGGCCCGATGAACGCCTCACCAGGGACGACATCGCCGAGGCTCAGGATATTCCCCGGCGCTATCTGGAGGTAGTGCTGAGCCAACTGCGCATTGCCGGAATGGTCAGCGGCCAGCGCGGCGCAGCCGGCGGTTACAACCTGGGCCGGTCCCCGGCTCAGATCACCGTGGCCGAGGTGACCCGTGCTGTGGACGGTCCCCTCACGCTGGTGCAGGGCCAGCGTCCCGAGGAGATGTCCTACTCGGGGTCGAGTGCGCACCTGCCCGAACTGTGGATCGGTCTACGGGCCTCGTTACGCGCCGTGCTGGAGTCGGTGACGATCATGGACCTGTTGACCGGGCATCTTCCCGCGTCGGTGCAGGTCTTGATCGATGACCCCGATGCTTGGGCGCCTCGGCGCTAATGGCAGTGGGTTTCCGATGGGCTCGCGCTCGAGGCGGCGTTGTCGGTGCGGGCCTGTCGGCGTTGGCGGTGCCAGCGTTCTAGGGGTGGCTTCACTGCGGCGAAGCTCACGGCCAGGGGGATCGTCAAGTAGGCGATCCAGCGACTGCCGGGAAGGTCCGTTGTGCCCGCCAGCTCGCGGGCTTGGGTGATGAGCAGTAGGCCAGCCACGGCGAGGCCGAGGAGCCGGGGCCGGAAAAGTCGCACCGCATAGGCCGCGAGCGGCGACGCGACGACGCCGCCGAGCAGCATGGCGCCGATGACATCGAAGCGAAGGCCGTCCCGGCCCATGGTGCTGATGAGGCTTCCAGCAGAGACGACCGCGACGGCGACCTCGGCGGTGTTGACGCAACCGATGGCGTAGCGCGGCGCGACGCCTCGGTGCAGCAGAAACGGCGTCACAACCGGTCCCCACGCGCCGACAAGTCCGTTCGTGACCCCACCGGCCATGCCGGCCAGCTCGGTGCCGCGGGTGTTGACGTCGATCATCGCGGCGGCGGCGCTGTCGGCCGGCTCGGTGGCGGTATGGATGGGCGAACTGAAGCGGACCAGGATGCGAACGCCCACCAGGGTCAGCAGGATGGCGAGGTATGGCCGCAGCTCGTTCCCGTCCACGTTGGCCAACACCGTGGTGCCGATGAGCGCGCCGATCGAGCCGGGGATGGCCAAGCGGGCGACAAGGCGCTTGTCGATGTTGCCGAGCCGCCAATGCGAGAGGCCAGCGGCCACCCCGGTCGCTACCTTGGCCACGTTTATCGAGGCCGAGACCGCACCGGGGGCGATTCCCATGCTCAACATGATGCTCGAGGAGGTGGGGCCGAACCCCATGCCGAGCGAGCCGTCGACCATCGAGGCAAGGAAGCCGGCGAGCGCGACCCCGATGAGTTCGTTGGACATGGCGGTAATCCTATCGGAGTACCGGTATTTAGCCATGGGGCCATGGACCCGAGCTCAGTGCCCCCGCCAGTCGGGCTCCCGCCGTTCGATGAATGCGGCCCGACCCTCCTGGGCGTCTTGTGTGCCTTGGGCAACGATCCGCATCGTTTCGCCGAAACGAACCGCATCCACCCACGACAGTTCGCGGCTGCGCACCGCCACTTCTTTGGTGGTGCGCACCGCCAGTGGAGCGACCCGGCACAGCCGTTGCGCGAGGATGCGAGCCTCCTCCAGTACCTGATCCTGGGGCACGATTCGGCCCACGAGGCCCATCTCCTTGGCCCGCACGGCGTCAACCGTGTCGCCGAGGAGGAGCAGCTCCATGGCATCCTCCCAGCGCAGCCTTTGGGGCATCCGGATGGCTCCCACGATGGTTGGTACCCCGAGTCGGACCTCGGGAAAGCCGAAGGTGGCCTGGTCCGATGCAATGACAAAATCGCAGAAAGACACCGCAGTGAGCCCGTAGCCGAGGCACACGCCGTTCACGGCGGCGATGGTGGGCTTGAAGAGCTCCAGGCCGCTCTCGAAGGAATTGATGGTGGGTTTCTCCCAGAAGGTGCCCTTGAAGGTGCCAGCCGCTCCTGCACCGTCGCGGACGTCGGCCCCGGCGCAGAACGCTCGCCCAGAGCCGGTGAGGATCGCCACCCAAGCCTCGGGGTCCTCCAGGAACCGCATCCACGCGGCGTTGAGCGCCTCTCGCATAGCTGCGTTAATGGCGTTGAGTCTTTCGGGACGGTTATAGGTGATGGTCACGACATGGCCGTCCTGCGCGTACAGGACGGGCGGTTGCGGTGGGGCTGGGTCGGTCATGGCCGCGCAGACTAGGTGGCCGTGCCGGTTTGGTGACGGGCAGAGGCCCCGGGGATGTCTTGGCATCGCTGACAGGCGGTAGCGTCACGTGATCGATCACCGCACAAAGGACGCAGACCATGAGCGATAACGTCGAAGCCGAGCTCAGCCTGGAGGAGGCAGCGGCGTTCCGGGTCCGTTGCCGGGCCATGCTCGAGGAACACGCCATCGCCATCGCCATCGAAGGGCCCGATCCGCGCAGTGAGAAGGAGATCGCCGCCAACAAGATCTTCCAGCAGAAAGTGGCTGCGGCGGGTCTCGCCGGGATCATCTATCCCGCTGAATACGGCGGTGCGGGCCTGACCAGATCCCACGAACGAATTTGGCGGGAGGAGTACGGCAAGTTCCCCGACATGACCGCCCAGCTCACCATCAGCCACGGTATGTGCATGCCGATGCTCGCCGAGTACGGCACCCACGAGCAGAAGTCGATGTTTCTGGCGGACTGCATCGCGGCGCGAACAGTGTGGTGCCAAATGTTCTCCGAGCCGGGAGCCGGCTCCGACGTTGCGTCCTTGCAGACCAAAGCAACCCTCGACGGTGACGAGTGGACCATCAACGGTCAGAAGGTGTGGACCACGCTGGCTCACGTGTGCGACTACGGCATCATGATCGCCCGCACCGATCCCAATCAGGTCAAACACCGCGGTATCTCGATGTTCATCGTCGACATGAAGGCGGCTGGCGTAGACATCCGAGCCATCAACCAGATCGACGGCGGCCGCCACTTCAACGAGGTGTTCTTCCACGACGTCCGCATCCCGAAGTCCTGGCAGATCGGCCCGATGAACGAAGGCTGGCGTCTGGCCACCGCCATGTTGATGTACGAGCGGGTGGCCATCGGCACCGGCTCCAAGAGCGGTGTGTCGACCCCGACCTACAAGTACCTCGCCGGTGAGGCAACCCGTCGAGGCATCATCGGCGATCCGGTGGTCCGTCAGGCTCTGATGCGGCTGTATACCGAGGAGACGGCCAAGAGCCTGGTGGCCATGCGGACTCGGGCCGAGTTGAAGTCGGGCAAGACACCCGGCCCAGGCGGTTCGCTGGGCAAGTTGCACACCGCGGTAATCGCCAAGCTGGCCCGCGCTCTTACCCTGTCCATTGTCGGCCCAGCCGGTGTGGCCTGGGAGGAGGGCGCCGGTGACCGCGACAAACACGCCAAGAGCGTGCTGCGCAGCTTCTCCGCCACCATCGCTGGGGGCACCGACGAGATTCAAAAGAACATCATCGGCGACCGGGTCCTAGGCCTGCCCCGCGATATTGCTACCGATATCGATGTGCCGTTCAAGGACCTCAAGGTAGGAACGCAGAAGTCGGCCACCTGACCGCCCGCTAGGGTCCTCACCATGAGCGTGCCCACCCTGAACATCGACGGCCAGGTCGCCACTATCGAGCTGCAGCGCCCCGACAAGCGCAACCGCATCGAGCCTGATGATCTGGTCGAACTGCTGTCGCTGTTCGACCAGATCATCGCTGCAGATGACGTGCGGGTAGTAGTCCTTGCGGCGCGCGGTCCCTCATTCTGTGCCGGGTTCCACCTCGGTGCACTCAGCGAGGGCACCCGCTCGCCGGTGTCTTTCGGGGACATGTGCGACCGATTGGCCCGGCTGCCCATGCCCACTATCGCCCAGATCGAGGGCAATATCCATGGTGGCGGGACCGACCTCGCCCTGTCTTGCGATTTCCGCATCGCCGCGGAGCACATCCATCTGCTGATGCCCGCCGCCCGTTTGGGACTGCAGTACTACGGGTCGGGCCTGCAACGCTTCGTTGCCGCCATTGGTGCCTCGGCCACCAAAAAGCTCTTCCTCACGGCCTTGCCGGCGGACAGCGCAACCTTGCAGCGCGTCGGGTATCTCGACGAGGTAGTGGCCGACGAACTCGTTCGCACCCGGGTCCAGGAACTCGTCGCGGCCGTCTGCCTGCTCGGTCCCGAAGCGGTGTCGCGCACCAAGGCCGCCATCGACGGCTTCGCCGTGGGCACCATGGACATGGCCGCGGTGGATGAATCGTCGCGGGCCTCAATGCGCTCGGCAGAGCACCGCGAGGGCCTGCGGGCCTTGGCCGAAAAACGTCCGCCGGTGTTCTCGCCGTCCACGATGCGCTGATCCGCGACAGCATCGGCCAGTCCCGCCGTGCCATGCTCACGCTATGGCCGCCACCGCACCAAAGCGACTGTCGCTCAACGCGTTCTCCATGAACTGCGTGTCGCACATAAATCAGGGTCTTTGGGTTCGTGCGGACACTCGCAACACCGAGTACCACAGCCTGTCTCCCTGGATGGAGTTGGCGAAGATACTCGAGGCCGGTTGTTTCGACGCTCTCTTCCTCGCCGACGTGGTCGGCCTGTATGACGCCTACCGCGGTGGCCCGGAGGTGTCCATCCGCGAGGGGATGCAGGTGCCGGTCAACGACCCGATGCTGCTCATCCCCGCCATGGCCACGGTGACCGAACACCTCGGTTTCGCCTTCACGTCCTCGATCCTGCAGACCCACCCCTTCACCTTTGCCCGCCAGATATCGACCCTTGACCACCTCACTAATGGGCGGGTGGGCTGGAACATCGTCACCTCGTATTTGCCTAACGCCGCCGCCAGCCTCGGCCTCAAGGACCTACCCGAGCATGACGCCCGCTACGACATGGCCGATGAGTACCTCGAGGTCCTCTACAAGCTGTGGGAGGCCTCCTGGCAGGACGACGCGGTGCGTGCGGACAAGGTGAACCGCGTCTACGCCGATCCGACCAAGGTCCACCGTATCGACCATGTCGGCCGGTATTACGACGTGGCCGGCCCGCACCTGTGCGAGCCATCCCCGCAACGAACCCCCTTGTTGTTCCAGGCCGGATCCTCGCCCCGGGGTAGGGAGTTCGCGGCCCGCCATGCCGAGTGCGCCTTCGTGCTGTCCAGCCGCCGCCAACTCGCCTCCGGTAAGGGCGTGGTGGCCGACATCCGCAGCCGGGCGGTGCGTTACGGCCGCAACCCCGACGACATCCGCTTCTATCAAGGGCTTTCGCCGGTGGTTGGCGGGACCGAGGCCGAGGCCAAAGCCAAGGGCGCGGAGTACCTCGATCAGCTCAGTACCGAGGCCGCATTGGCCCACCTGTCGGGCTCGGTCGGGGTCGATCTCGGGGCCATCGACCCGGATCGGCCCTTGGAGAGCTTCGACGGCAACGGCATGATCAGCCTGGTCCGCAACCTGCTCGACAGCGCTCCGCCCGGCACGAGGACCTTCCGTGATCTGGCCAAATCGAACATGGCCGGCCAGTTCGTGGTTGGCACCCCCGAACAGCTGGCGGACACGCTGGCCGAGTTCGGTTCGCTGGGCATCGATGGGTTCAACCTGGTCTACGCCACGACGCCGGGCACCTTTGTCGATTTCATCGAGGGGGTCGTGCCGGTCCTCCAGCAGCGAGGTCTGGTCCAGACCGCCTACGAGCCTGGCCCGCTGCGCCAGCGTCTCTTTGGCAACGCGCGGCTGCCCGAGCGCCATCGGGCCGGCCAGATCCGCCGCGAGGCAGCGGAACGGCGCGCCGGGTAGTCGCTCCGAGGCCGCTGATCGCGCCGGTGCGGGCCAATGACTGTCGAGTCCTGACACGGCACAATGTGTCGTTGGTCACCAAATCGGCGACAATGGTCCCATGGGAGCATTGCAAGGAATTCGGGTCCTCGAGCTCGCGGGTGGAGTCGGAGTTGCCTACGCCGCCAAGCTGCTGGCGGACCTTGGGGCCGACGTCATCCGAGTTGAGCACGAAGGTGACCTCGTGCGGGCTCGGCCGTTTGGAGTCCACCGCTGGCTGAACACCAACAAGCGATCGGTGACCAGCCGCGGCAGTCTGCTCGCCGAGACCGACCTATTACTGCATGACCTCACCGCTACTGCGGCGGCCGCGGCGGGGCTGGACCCGTCCGCCTTGGCGGCCGCACACCCGAGGCTGGTGGTTGGCGCTATCACCCCCTACGGCGCAACCGGTCCCTGGGCCGAGTACGCCGCGACGGAACTCAACGTGATCCACGCCAGCAGCTGGGGCTATCTGTCTCCAGCCGCGGCGACCGATTCTGAGCGGCCGCCACTGAAGGCACCCGGTCATCACGCCGCCATCATGACCGCCACTGTCGGCGCCACTGCGTGTTTGGCCGCGGTGGACCGAGCAGCTCGGACGGGCCAGGGCGAATATGTCGACTTCTCGATGTTTGCCGCGGGGGCCCGAATGACGGAGACCGCACCGGCGGCAGTGGCGTTCTTGGGGGCTGACGCCTCCCGCCTCGGTACCCGTACCGTGGTCCCGTGGTCGATCTATCGCTGCAAAGACGGCTTGATCCAGTTCATCTGCGTTGAACAGGCGCAGTGGGAGGCGCTCGTCGAGCTGATGGGTAACCCCGACTGGGCGGCACTCGAGGTGTTCGCCACCAACGGCGACCGCCGCGAGAACTCCGACCTCGTCGAGTTGTACGTGTCGGAGTGGATGGCGGACCAGACGGTGACCGATCTGTACACCCGGGGCCAGGCGGCCCGAATCTGTCTCGCTCCGGTGTACACGATGGAACAGTTGGCCCACGACGAGCACTTCGCGGCGCGGGGCTTTTTCGTGACCGACCCCGACGGGACGAAAATGCCCTCGAGCGGGTACAAGCTCGACAAACCGTGGTGGGCGCTACGCACCGCTGCCCCCGCAGCCGGTGTGCACGACGGGCAAGGCTGGAAGGCCCGGCCCGCTGACCGCCCGGCGCCCGCTGCGCCGGCCCGAGCGGGCAGCGTCGCTCCCGCCCGGCCGCTGGAGGGCGTGCGGGTGTGCGACTTCACGTGGATCTGGGCTGGTCCGTACTGCACGCAGCTTCTGGCCCATCTTGGCGCCGATGTCGTCCGGCTCGAATCGGTCGATCATCTCTGCGTGTTTCGGCGCCTGCCCTTCAATCCGCCCGAGATGGCGTTGACGCCGGACTCCAACGGTCTGTTCCAGCTGTACAGCTCCGACAAGCGCAGTCTCGGTATCGATCTGCGCCAGGCCGAGGCCCGGGCCGTGGTCGAACGGATGGTGGCCCGTAGCGATGTGGTGGTGGAGAACTTCGCCGTCGGCACCCTGGCCAACCTCGGCTACGGCTTGCAGGAGCTACGCGCCATCAATCCCAACGTCATCGTGGTGTCCTTGAGCGGTTTCGGACAGACCGGCCCGAATGCCGGCTACATGGCCTACGGGCCCTCTGGAGGCGCCACCGCGGGCCTATACGCCGCTAACGGTTACGAGGACGGGCTGGGGGCAGAGACCGGAGTGGCTATCGGCGATCCCGGCACCGGACTCACCGCGGCATGGGCCACCGTTGCGGCACTGGTGGGACGCCGGTTGACCGGTGAGACGTCGCGGGTCGACGTCGGTATGGTCGAGGCCATCGCCGCCACCGTTGGCGAGCTGTGGATGCAATACCTCGACCAAGGGGTGTCGCCGGGCCCCATCGGAAACCGCGACCCGCAGTGGGCCCCTCATGGGGCGTACGCCACCGGCGCCGACGAGTGGATCACCATCGCCTGCACCGCGGATTCGCAGTGGCAGGCGTTGGCTGAACTCGGCGGAGCCCAGGACGCACGGTTCACCGACCAGCGCTTCGTCCACGAGGCCAGCCGGAAGCAACACGAGACCGACCTCGATGAGTTGATGTCGAGTTGGGTTCGGGGCCAGGACCGCTGGGAACTCACTCGGCGCTTGCAGTCCGTCGGGGTGGCGGCCGTGCCGTCGATCTCACCCAAGGAGCTGTGGGAGGGCAATGAGCAACTCAGTGCCATCGGCATGCTCGAGCAGCCCGATCATCCCGTCACCGGCCGCCGTACTGTGCCCGGCATTCCCTGGCGCATGGTCAACGGACCCAACGGACACCGCCGGCCTGCCCCCATGCTCGGCCAGCACACCGATGAAGTGTTGGTTGAGTTGGGATTTACCGCCGAGGAGATCGATGCTCTAAAAGCGGCCGGGGCAGTACAGGCAGCCGCGGTTATCACCCGATCAGCATCTCGATGATGTCGCCACGCTACCGAAGCGGCGGCCAGGCGGTACACGCCGCGCGCCCGCTCCCGATCTGGACAGAAGCAAAGGGCTCGATCGGCCCGACGAGGGTGATATCGACCGCGACTTTGATGCCGAATTTTCCGGTTCATCGGCTGTAGGGTCCTGCGCCATGCTTGGATTGTTGTTTGGTCAACGTCTGATCGATGGATTGTCCAATGGGGCGCTGTACGGATCGTTGGCGCTGGCGATCACGTTGGTATTTCGCTCCAACGGTCGGGTCAACCTGGCCCAGGGCGAACTCGCCACGGTCGGCACCTACCTATCCTTGGTTCTGGCCACTCCGGCCAGCGCCGCAGTGGCCGGCACGGCATTCGCGGCGCGCTGGCTGCCCGGCACGCCGTGGCCGCGATGGCTGGCCATACCGGTGGCGATGGTTGTTTCGGCCGGGGTCGCCGCGCTGCTCGAACGCTACGTTCTGCGCCGCGCGCCCGAACGGGACGAGCGCGCCGCGTTGAGCCTTGCGGTGGGACTGTTGCTGTTGCTCAATGCGGGCGCGACGCAGATTTTCGGCTCCGGCGGCAAGGCGTACAAGTCGCCGTTTCCGAATGCTCCAGAGGACCAATGGCACCTGCTCGGCGTGCGCTTGCGATACACCACGGTCGGGACGTGGCTGACCCTTATCGTGGTGCTTGGTCTGTTGCATCTGTTTCTGTTGCGCAGCCGGTTCGGATTGGCGTTCCGAGCGGTATCGTCCAGCCGGACCAACAGCGCGCTGTGTGGTATCCGCGTCGGCCGCACCCTGAGTGGGGCCTGGGCGCTGGCGGCGGCGCTGGGCACCTTGGTGGGTTGTCTGGCCGCGAATCGTTTGGTGCTGTCGCCGTCGATGATGACCAAACTGCTGGTCTTTTCGCTGGTGGCCGCCACCATCGGGGGCCTTTCGAGTCCCGGTGGGGCGCTCGTTGGGGGAGTGATTGTCGGGGTTGGCCAGAGCCTGGTGGGTGGGTACGTTCCACTGGTGGACGGGGTATTGGCCTTCCCGTTACTGGTGCTGGCGATGGTGGTGATGCTCTACGTGCGCCCGGGCGGCCTGTTCGGGTCGGCGGGCATGCGGGCGCAGCGAACCGATACCGACCATGCTGCGGTCAGCGACGCGTCCGCGGGCGATCTCGAAATGGCTTCCCGCTGGGTGCTGGTGCGTCACAGCCGCCCATGGTGGCTAGCTCGGGTCGTCCTTGGGGCAACGGCGTTGTTGCTGGCGGTGGTGCCGGTGTTCGTGCTTCCTTTCGTCGAAGCCCGAATGATGACCGAGGTGGTGGCCACCACCATCGCTCTGTGGGGTCTGGGCTTCTTGGTGGGCGACGGTGGTCGGATCTCCTTTGCCAATGCGACCTTCATGGGCGTCGGTGCGTACACCATGGCCATCATGGCCGCCCGCTACGGGATCCACCCGTTCTTCGGCGTGGCCATAGCGGCGGTGGTCGGGTTCGTGGCTGGTGGCGTGTTGTCGGTGCCGGCGTTGCGGATCAGGGGCCAGTACCTGGCCATGGTGACCTTCTGTCTGGCGGTGATCTTCCCGTCGCTGCTGAACCGATTCAAGTGGTACACCGGCGGCGAGTTCGGACCGCCGCCGACCCAGATGCCGCTCGGTCCGACGTGGCTGGGCTTGCATCGCGACCGACCGTTCGAATGGCTGCACCTGGTTACGGTGGTCGTCGCGCTGCTTCTCGGCTGGATGTTGTCCAACTTGCGGCACGGGCTCATCGGCCGGGCGGTGCGGGCGAGCGCCCAGAACGAAGCGGCGGCGGCCTCCGTTGGGGTGCACACCACCAAGGTGCGAACGCTGACCTTCGCCTTCTCCGCCGCACTGGCCTCTGTCGGTGGGGCCTTCGTGGGGCTGCAGACCCAGGCGGTTACCGCGTCGCGCTACGAGGTGATGCGTTCACTTGCCCTGTACGCACTGCTGGCGATGTTCGGTGCGGGCTCGTTGCTTGGATCGACCTTGGCCGCGCTGGCCTTCGTTCTGACGCCCTATGCAATCATCGAGTTGGACCTGCCCCTCGGCGGGCGCGGCGTTCCCCCGGACATGCCTGGCGGGGGTGCCTACCTGGTGTGGGGATTCGCCCTGGTGATCGTCACGATCGTCGCTCCACAAGGTTTAGTCCCGGTGTTGCGGCGCAGGTTCGGCCGCGTGATGCGCGTCGTGGATGCTGCGCCCCCCCTCCCCACGGCAGGTGCGAGGCTGCCGGGGGAAGCATCGGCCCGCGTGTCTGAGGGCTAAGCGGGGCGATGGGTGCCTGCCGCGTGGTCGTGACCGTGATCATCGCCAGTGCGTAGCAAACCCCCATCCACGCTTCGCAGCACCATGCCGAAGGTTTCCAGCAGGTTGTCGGGCATGAGGACGGCTACTGCCGCTCCGTAGGCGACCACCCGTTGGGCCAGCAACATCACCTGGTCGGCCCGAGCGGCCTCAGCGATGTCGTGGGTGGCGACCACGACTGCGGCGCCGCGGGCGGTCTCATCGGCAACGGCCTGCTCGTAGCGTTCGTGGCCGGGGGCATCAAGGCCGGCGGTCGGCTCGTCGAGCAGCAGCAAATCGGCTTCGGCCGCGAGCACCTGCGCCAGGTAGACCCGTTGGCGCTGCCCGCCCGACAGCGACCGCAGCGACATGTCAGCCAGATGGTCGACGTCCATGCGTTGCATGGCTCGCGCCACCGCGTCGTGATCGGCCTGGCGCAAACGGCCCCAAAGACCGTGGCGAGCGAAGCGACTCATCCGGACCACGTCGCGGGCCCGCAGTGGCAGAGCGCTGCGTTCAAGATGGAATTGGCTGAGGTAGGCCAGGGTCGCGGCTGGGCGGGCTGGGCGGCGGTGTCGGTGAGGGCCCACCACTCGAGAGAGGACCTCGAGTTGGCCCTCTAGCGGTACGAGGAGGCTGACGAGCGTCTTGAGCAACGTCGTCTTGCCCGACCCGTTCGAGCCGACAAGGGCGAGTACTTCCCCCGGGGGCAGGCCGATTTCGATGCCGGCGACCAGGCTCACCCCCTGATAGCCAATGGCCAGGCCGGTTGCGTGCACGGCGAGTCCGCCGGGCGCGGCCGGTTGGGCGGCGTTCATGTCGGCATCACCGTCCTCGGCGTGCCCGCCGAGCGATGGGTATCGCGCCCGCTGGCGGCCGCGAAGGTGACGAAGAACAGGGCGACCGCCACCAGTACCACGCTGGCCCCGGCAGCGAGATCGAAGTGGTAGCTCGCCAGCAGGCCGAGGTACACCGACACCGAGCCAATGGCGGCGGCAATGAGCATCATCGAGGAGATGCGGCGGGCCACCAGCGCGCCAGCGCCGGCGGGGGCAAGGAGCATGCCGAATACGAGCAGCGTGCCCACGGTCTGGAAGGACACGATCACCGTCGCGGCCACCACGACCAGCATGATGACGTGGTAGCGGGTGGAGGCGAAGCCGGCCACGTCGGCCTGCTCGGGGTCGACACAGAGCAAAAGGAACGGCCTGGACAACAGCAGGGTCACGGCGACGACGACGACGGTGGCGATGGCCTGCACGGCAAGATCGGCCTGGCTGATCCCGAGTAGTTCACCGAAAAGGATGCGTACAAGGTCTCCGGTGAACGAATTGGATCGCGACACCATCACCACGCCGAGGGCGAGCATTCCGACGAACAACAGGCCGATGGCGGTGTCGGCGGACAGCTGCGAGCGACGGGTCAGCAGAGAGACCCCGCCGATCATCGCCGCGGCCCCGAGGGCCGCCCCCGCCAACCCGGGCATACCGACCAGGACAGCCAAGGCCACTCCGGGAAGCACGCCGTGAGCCAGGGCGTCACCGATGAAGGCCAGCCCGCGTAGCACCACGAAGGTGCCTACGACGGCGCAGGCCAAGGCCACCGCGACGCCCCCGAAAAGCGCCCTCTGGAGGAATTCGTTGTCGAGGAAGGGCTGCACTAGCGGACCCATTTGCGTCTCCATCAGGCCGAGAGGGCAGCGACGATGCAGTCGGCCAACTCGGTGATGAACGTACGGTACTTCCCGTCCGCAGGCAGAGTGTGGGTTGCCAACTCGACCAGAGTGGTCCCGGTTTCGTTGGCCACTGCCCGCGCCACCGCAGCGGGGGTGCCGATCTCGGTGAAAAGGACCGAGACTCCGGCGCGGCGGATCTGCTCGTTGAGCCTCGCGAGTTGCGCGGCGGAGGTTTCTGCTTGGCTGGACAATGAGGGTACGACGGCGCCGATGTGCTCGAATCCGTAGCGGTCCGCGAAGTACCCGAGCGATTGATGGCCGGTCACCAGCTTTCGTCGACCAACTGGCACGGTGGCCGTCTTGGCCTGTGTCCGTTCGTCGAGCGCGATGAGCTCCGCCCGCAGCGCCGCGGCGCTCGCTGTTACATCCAGTGCGAGCGTGGCGGCGAGTTCGGCGGCGAGTGCTTCGACCACCGCCGCCATCGACCATGGGTCAACCCAGAAATGGGGATCACCATCGAGGTGATCCTTCGGGGGTTGGTTGTCGGCGGCGCTGCTCAGGGGTCGGATATTGAGGTGGTCGGTGGCCTCGAAGACGGGCACCCCGGTGGCCTTGGCTTCCGCCAGCGCGGCGTGTAGGCCCTCTTCTAGTCCCAGGCCGTTGACCACGACGAGGTCGGCGTTGCGCACCATGGCGATGTCCTTGGCCGAGGGCGACCAGTCGTGGGGGTCTGTCCCGTTGCCCATCAGCACCCGGACCTCAGCCCGGTCGCGGACGAGGTCGGTGACCACTGCGCCGAGCACCGGATAGGACACGACAATGATCGCCCGGCCACCGGCGCCGGGGGTCGGCTTGGCGTTGGATCCGCACGCCAACGGCACGAGGCTGAGGCTTACCACCAGCAGGATGGCGCGGGGTAGGGCCCAGGAGCGACGGCTGGTCCCAATGCCGAGTAGCGGACGGCGATGATGCCGTCGACCCTCGATTTTGGAAATGACTCTCAGAATCACAGTGGCGAATCTAGGCCATCATGCGTTCCGCCCGCAGGTCGACGCGGCCGACGGGGTGGCCGGTTTCAACGATGCGTGGGGGGATTTGGCCGAGGGCCGCGACGGAGCATGACCCGTACACCGAAGGCGCCCGAAGCAACCAGCACGATCGCGGCGATTGCCAGCCGGAGCGCCGTGGACCCGTTGCGTTCGCGGCCTTCGGTGACGGTGGTCGAACTCGATGCGATCGACGACGGTCGCGGTGCGACGCTGGTGACAACGGGAGCGGCAGCTTCGGTGGACGCGGTCGCTGCCTGGCCTGCTACCGCGACTGCCACTGAGGGGGAGGACCCCGAGATGACCACCGCCGGGGCCGGGTACCTGGGTTCGGGCCCCCCGGGTTGGGGTAGGTCGATCCAGGCCAGTTCGCCATTCACGCAGGTCTGCACCAGGGGCAGGTACACCGTGCGATCTGGTCCCGCGGCGATGAAGACGAGGTGGAACTGCTCGACGCTCGACGCGTCGAGTTGTGGGCCGGAGAAGGTCACCGTCTGCGCGGTGTTCTCCACGACCCACCCGGCCTTGGGTGCCCCGCTCATGGCGCTGAAGCCGTTGGGCACGGCGAAGCGCAGCCGTATGGTGGGTGAGCCCTCGCAACCGTGGGGGACGATGAAGGCCACGCTGACTGGCCGGTTGGCCGGTACCGAGGTGGGGTCGGCGCTGACATGGGCGGCGGCGCTACCGGCGGCGACGAACAGCATGGTCGCCACAGCTAACATGGTCGCCACAGCTAACGCCGTGGGGGCCACGATTCGGGACAAGCGGATACAGAACCGTGCCATGACGACCTCAGCGGGGGTGGTTCGCCTTGCAGCGATCCGCACGCCGCGCCCGCTGCGGACGTGGGCCACATATTAGTTCCGGGCCACATATTAGTTCTGGGCGAGATCGGGTGGTCGGACGGAAACATCGAGGCACTGCTCGAGGCTGGAGGGGCGTTGCAAGCCACCCCGCTCAGTGCCGAATGAACGCTGCGACGACGGGGTTCTGGCGCATCGCGCTGAGTTCCTCCTCGGTGGGCAGGATCGGTCGGTCCCGGGCGGTGTTGACCATGCACAGGAACCCCATGGCCTCGTCCTCGCCCGCCCGGAATTGGTGCCAGGTCATTGGCGGTACCCTCACCAGGTCGTTGGTGTCGAGGTGCAGGACCGTGGCGTCAACCAAACACGAGCCCCGGCCGCGCAGGATCATCACCCCGTGGACGTGTTCGTGACATTCGAGGGTGGAATAGCCCCCCGGGGCGATCTCGAAATAGCGCAACTCGCAGGCCAACTCGGGTGCATTGATGAGTACCTGTCGGGTTACGTCCCGGAAGGGTGCCGAGCCCTCCTGTTTGTAGGCCAGCATTTCGACCTGTTCCCACCGGAACGTGCCGTCATGGCGACGGTGAACTGCCGCTTCGAGGCCGGGACTGGGCTCATCGCCGGAGGGCTCCATCATGCGATCATGCACCGCCGTTGGCCACTTCGCGTACGAAATGGTTCGCTTGCTCATCAAGGCGATCACCTGCGCTGAGCAGCGCACCACCGATGAGCAGCATCACGTCTTGGCCGTAGGTGCCGATAATCTCGCCGACCCGATCGGGGGTCATACCGCCGGCGGGTACCGGCAGGCAGGGAGCGAGGTGGGCCCAGGGTCGCCGGGCACGCTCGGCGATGGCTTGGCAGCGTTGGGCCGAGTAGGAGAACCGTCCGCCGACATGGGGGAAGATCGTGGCATCGGCGCCAAGCATCCGAAACAGGCTGGCCAGCAGCAGCGGCGGGTCGATGCGGGCCGCGCCGGCAAAGGCCGGATGGGCTAGGACCGCCAGACCATGCAGGTCGCTATCGACCAGCTCGCGGAAGGCACCGAGGCCGATCAGGCTGGGGGCGACGAGAATTGCCTCCACGCCCTGCTCGCGGGCGAATGCGGCCTGTCGGGCCAAGCTCTGCGGTGAGCCCACCAGACTCGGGACATAACACGTGGATCCACCGGTGTCCCTGTTGGCGCGCTGCACTGCGGCCTGGCACGCCTCGACTCGGGCCGCGAAGGGTGCGGCGCTTTGGTCCGCCAGGCCGTGGTCGTCCTTGACGAAGTCAATGCCGGCTCGAGCGAAGCGCCCGCAGAGGTCAGCCAGCGCGGCCGCGCTCAGGCCCTGAGGCTGGAGCGCGGTAGCGGTGAGGGGCCGTTGTGGCGCCCCACAAAGCTGGCGCAGACCCTCGATACCGTGACGCGGCCCCCGAAAGGACGCCAGCAATTCCGCCGGTAGGGTGACATCGAGGAGTCTGACCTCCTCGTGTAGCGAACAGTTGCCAAACAGCATGTTCAACAACTGGGTCACGTCGCGGCCGACGGTCTCGGTCGCCAAGTCGAGGGTCACGGCGTAGTAGCCCGGGCCTTCTTCGCTGATGTCCTGCACGCGACCGACGACCTCGTCCACAATCCGACGGTCAGTGATGGCCTCGAGGGGCATCTCGACGCTCTGCTCGGTGGCAAGGGCACGGGCCGTTGCTTCGATTTCGTCGGCCGCCGCGGCTACCAAGTAGGTGGCCCGGATCCAGGCCGCGTTGTTGTGCTTCACCGGATGTTCATCCTCTCACCCCCCCATGGGGCCCCGCCAACTGTCCCCGGTGGTGCGGTCGGTACCGCCCCATGTAGTTCCGAACTAGGGTCCTGCCCGCTCGGTCCGGTCCGGTCCGGTCCCCAGTCCAGGAGGCGTCATGCGCGCGGTGGTGTTGAACGGTTACGGCGGGACCGAGGTCATGCAACTTTTGGAGTTGGCGGATTTGCATGCTGGACCGGAGCAGATTCTCGTCGAGGTCGCTGCCACCGCCATCAACCGGGCCGACCTGATGCAACGCATGGGGCGTTACCCGCAACCGGGGCCCAAGCCCGAACATGAGATCCCTGGCCTCGAGTTCGCCGGCCGGGTCGGCTCGGTGGGCACCTCGGTGTCCGCATGGAAAGTTGGGGACCCCGTCATGGGCATCCTTTCCGGTGGTGGCTACGCCTCGCAGGTCGTGCTGCACGAACGTCAGGCCATAGCCGTTCCCGCTGGCATCGACGTGGCGGACGCCGCGGCAATACCGGAGGTGTGGTTGACCGCATGGGATGCCCTTGTGTTGCAGGCTGGGCTCGGCCCCGGCGGGGTGGCCCTTGTGCACGGCGGGGCGTCGGGGGTGGGTACGGCCGCAATCCAGATCGCCCGGTGGGTTGGGGCGCGGGTGGTGGTTACCTGTTCGGCGGGCAAGATCGACCGCTGCCTGGCCCTCGGTGCCGATGCCGCCGTTGACTACCGTGGCGGCGACGTGCTTGCTGCGGTGCGTGAGGTATCCGGCGGACGCGGCGCGGATGCCGTGCTCGACGTCGTGGGTGGGGAGAACCTCGATCTCAACCTCGATGCCCTCGCTCTACGCGGGGCCATCGTGCAGGTCGGCACGATGGGCGAGCTCAGTGCGCCCCTGGCGTTCGGCAAGCTGATGATGAAGCGGGCGTCGCTCATCGGCACCGTGTTGCGGGCTCGGCCGTTGGAGGAGAAGGCGGCGTTGGCCCAGCGGTTCTCCAAGGAACTGCTGCCGGCGTTTGCCGATGGTCGTTTGCGCCCCGTGATCGATCGTCGCTTTGCCCTCGTGGAGATCGGCGCCGCGCATGATTACGTGGCGGCCAACGCCAACGTGGGCAAGGTAGTCATCGACATCTGACCTACGGCCGCCAGCCGGGCCAACTCGATTTGCCTGGAACTGCGGACCGCGGGCGTGGCGGCTCAGCGCCCCAGGGTGCGGGCGAACAGGGCGTGGAGGCGTTCCCAGTGCCGTTCGGCGGAGGGTTTGTCATACGCTCCGTCGCGTTGGGGGAACGCGAAGCCATGATGGGCACCGGGATACCATTCGATGCGCGCGTTCGCTCCGACCGTGCGTAGGTGGGCTTCGAGCCCGTCGATCATCGCCTTGGGGGCGTAGTCGTCGAACTCGGCGCAGCCGAAGTAGAGCTCAGCGGATATCGAGGCGGCCAGATGGGCGGGAGACTTCTCGCCGAACAGGCGCACGCCGTACATCGACGCTGCCGCCTTGATGCGGTCGGGGAACATCGCCGCCATGGCAAAGGAGAACGGTCCGCTCATGCAGTAGCCAACGCACCCCACTCGGGTTGCATCCGCCGCCGGGTCGGCGTCGGCGTGGGCGAACATGGTCTCGGTGTCCGACGCCACCATTCGATCGCTCAGCGCGTTCATCAACGCGAACATGACGTCGCGGGACCCAGGGTCGTTGCGTTCGAGGACGAAGTCGCGGCTCTGGCGGTAGTAGAGGTTGGGTAGAACCACGTAGTAGCCGGTGGTGGCGATGCGCCGGGCCATGTCGTGCAACTCTTCGCGCTTGCCTGGTGCGTCCATGTAGAAGAACACCACGGGATGCGGCCCGCCCTCTTCAGGGTGGGTGATGAACGTGTTCATCGTGCCATCCGCGGTCCGCAGGTCGAGGTGGTGTTCGATCATGGGTGCAAACCGTAGCCCGCTTCGCAGCGACGCGAGGCCAGACGTTGCGGGGCGTTGGGCGGAAAAGCACGCCGCGCCCCGGGCGAACCCGGGGCGCGGCGAGCAGTATCAGATGAGTTCTAGGACCGGCCGTCGATCGGCACGTAGTCACGTACGCCTTCGCCGATGTAGAGCTGCCGAGGACGCGAGATGCGCTGGTCCTGGGACAACATCTCGTCCCAGTGCGCCAGCCAGCCGGTGATGCGCGGAATGCCGAACAGCACGGTGAACATCTCGATGGGGAAGCCCATGGCCTGGTAGATCAGGCCCGAGTAGAAGTCCACATTGGGGTACAACCGGCGGCTGATGAAGTAGTCGTCGGAGAGTGCCACTTCTTCGAGCTTGAGGGCAATATCGAGCAACGGGTTCTTGCCGGTGACCTCGAAGACCTCGTAGGCGATTTTTTTTATGATTGTGGCCCGAGGGTCGTAGTTCTTGTAGACGCGGTGACCGAAGCCGAAAATGCGGAACTCGCCGCTCTTGGCCCGTGCGACGGCCTCGTCGACCCGGTCGTAGCTGCCGATGTCGGTCAGCATCCGGATGACCTGTTCGTTGGCGCCACCGTGGCGGGGGCCGTACAGACCGGCTGCTGCGCCAGCGGCGGAAGAGTAGGGGTCGGCGTGGGCTGAGCCGATGACCCGCATAGCGGTGGTGCCGCAGTTCTGCTCGTGATCGGCGTGCAGCATGAACAGCACATCCATGGCTCGCGCCAGGGTGGGGTCGATCTCGTAGTCGCTGCCGATCCGCCACATCATGTTGAGGAAGTTGGCGGGGAACGAGGCACTGTTGTCCGGGTAGACGAAGGGCAGGCCCTGGCTGAAGCGATAGCAGCACGCGGCGATGGTGGGGGACTTGGCCACCAGTCGGACGATCTGCTTCATCCGGTTGGCCGGATTTTCGACGTCTTTGGCCTCGGGGTACAGAGTGGAAAGCGCACCGAGGGTGGACACGAACATGCCCATGGGGTGAGCGTCGTAGTGGAAGCCTTCCATGAAACGCTTGCGCAATTGCTCGTGGATGAAGGTGTGGTGCGTGATGTCGTACTTCCACGCCTCGTATTGCGCCGGCGTCGGCAACTCGCCGTGCAGCAGGAGGTACGCCACCTCGAGGTAGGTCGACTTTTCCGCCAGCTGTTCGATGGGGTAGCCGCGGTAGCGGAGGATTCCGTTGTCACCGTCAAGTTCGGTGATGGCACTCGACGTGGAAGCGGTTGCCCCGAAGCTGGGGTCGAAGAACCACACCCCAGGCAGCAGTTTGCTCCACTCCTTGGCGTCGACGCCGCCGTCAACGATGGGGACCTCCACGGAGTTCCCAGTGCGATTGTCGGTGATGGTAATGCTGTCGGCCACCCGAGCTCCCTCAGCCTTGCGTTAGGAAAGAACGAAGGTGGACTCGACTCTGAGTCCGACCCGAGGGTGCAACATAGCCCGTCCGATCCAAGATCGGTAGGCATGGGTCCAAGATCCCAAAACAGGTGCACGTCTGGGGCCTGATGGCGCTGGTCGATGGCGAGCTACAGCGGGGAGTTGTCGTGGCGTCGGTCCACGAGACGCTCCTGCTTGGAGTCGAGCGCTTCAAGGGCGTGGCACAGCTCCCGGCGGGTGTCCGCAGGGTCGATGATCGCGTCGACGGTGCCGCGGGCGGCGGCGATGTAGGGGTTCAGCAGACGCGACTCGTAGGAGGTGATGAACTCCTCGCGTTGCTCGGCGGTGGCCCCTCGCATGAGGATCTCGGCGGCTTGTCGTGCCCCCATGACCGCAACCTCGGCCGAGGGCCAGGCCAACATCAGATCATTACCCATGAAACGGGAGTCCATGACGATGTAGGCCCCACCGTAGGACTTGCGCAGGGTCACACCTATGCGGGGCACCGTC
Source organism: Ferrithrix thermotolerans DSM 19514 (assembly GCA_945906305.1). Taxonomy (GTDB): domain Bacteria; phylum Actinomycetota; class Acidimicrobiia; order Acidimicrobiales; family CAIXPF01; genus CAIXPF01. The sequence continues at coordinate 80,691 of CAMDQT010000008.1, forward strand.
GCCCGGGCATAGGCGAATGCCAGCTGCGCTCCATGGCGGATCATCCCGCGCCACTCGAGGTCCTTGCCGGGGTAGAACCCAGGGGTGTCTACCAGGGTGACCAGCGGTAGGTTGAAGGCGTCACAGAAAGCCACGAACCGGGCTCCTTTCTGCGACGCGGGGATGTCCAAGGTGCCCGCCACGGACTGCGGTTGGTTGGCCACAATCCCGACGGGTCGTCCCCCGAAGCTGGCCAGAGCGGTCACAAGGTTGGGCGCCCAGTTGCCGCGAAGCTCGGTAACCCTGGCGTCGTCGGCGAGGCACGCAATGACGTCGCGGATGTCGTAGCTACCGGTGTCGCGCTGGGGGAGCAGGTCGCCCGCTTCGGGCGTCGGGCGGTCGACGGGGTCGGCGGTGGCCAGTCGGGCGGGTAGGGCATCGCAGTGGTTGGGGAGGTAAGAGAGCACGTCGGCGAGGAGTTCGAGTGCGCTCTCGCGGTCGGGGACTACGTCGATTGCCGTACCCGAGTCGCGCGCGTGGACCCACGCACCACCCAGTTCGGCCGGCGAGACGAGCTCCCCGGTGAACGCCTCGACCATGTTCGGTCCGCTGACGTAGGCGTAGGCCTCCGCGGTCATCACAACCTGGTCGGCGAGGCCGAGCAGCAGGGCTGGGCCGCTGATGGCCGGGCCGTCCACGGCGACGAGGATCGGCACGACTCCGGAACAGCGCACCACGGCCCTGGCCGCGGTGCCCCAGCCGTGCAGCGCGGGTAGGCCTTCGCCGATGTCAGCACCAGATGACGCCAGGATCAGCACCAATGGCAGTTGCATGGCGCGTGCCGCGTCGGCCGCGGCCGCGATGCGCTGGCCATCAGCGGCCTGCAACGCGCCGAGGTGGTGGCCGAAATGGGACTCGACGAGCACGACCTCGCGATCGCCGAGCAGAACAATGTCAGCCTGGGTGGAACCGCCCGTCCGGGAGCGGAGCGACAACATCGATGGGGAAACCACGTCGCTAACCGACCAGCGTCGCGGTTGATCGGTTACCTCATTTTCCCACATTCCTACGTCCGGGCCGTTCAGAAATCGAGCTGGGTCGGGTGGATTCCGGCCTGCGGCGCAGATTCGGCTCGTACGGTCTCGTGGATCACGCGGTGCACGGCGCGGGCGGCGGCGGACGGCAGGCCTCGGCGTCGTCGTACCAGACCGACTGACCTTGGGCTCATGCCGGCGATCGGAATCCGCTTCCAGGGGCCCAACGCCAGCAGCCAGTCCGGGGCTGCACTAGCGGGCACGATGGCCGCCCCGAAGCCCTGAAAGGCCAGCGTGGCGACGAGCCGCAGGCCGTCGATCTCGGCCTTGGGGCGCAGGGTCACCCCGGCGGCAGCAGCGGCGATGTCCAGCTCGGCCCGGAACACGGTGCCCACCGCGGCCAGCAACAGCTCGTGGTCGGCCATCTCGACCAGGGTCAGCTCCTCACGATCGGCCAGGGGGTGATCCTTGGGGGCGATCATGACCCGATCCTCATCGAAGAGCGGCTCTTCGATCACCTCGGGGTCTTCGGTGGGCAGGTTGACGACGGCGAGGTCGATCTCGCCCCGCCCGAGTTGTGGGAGCAACATGCTGGTGGTGGCATCGACCACCACCAGCCGTACCTGTGGATGTTCCTTGGAGAGTCGGTCGAGCACGAGGGGGACCAACCATCGGGCGGTGGTGCCGATGACGCCCACCCGCGCCGAACCGGAGATCTCGTCGTGCATTGACGCGACATCGGACGTGAGGGCCTCGAGCTCGCCGCGAATCCGTCTGGCCCGCTCCACCACAACCCTGCCTTCCTCGGTCACGGTGCTGTTGGAGCGGTCCACGAGAACCACTCCGAGTTCACGTTCGAGCCGGGCGACATGGGTGGACACATTCGATTGCACGGTGTGCAAGGCGCGGGCGGCGGCGGAGAACGTGCCGTGGTCGGCTACGGCGAGTAGGGCAGCGAGCTGGCGAAGGTCCATCGCTGTCAATGATGACACATATCAACAACTACTGTTTGACAGATCTTGTGCGTTGGTGCACAATGTACGCACACAACAGTTGGACGCTCTGATCCGGATCCCCCGCCGGAAGCGTCCAGCAGGCTCAGCACGAGGTCCCCCCCTCCTGTGCTGTAAGCCGAGAAGCGCCTGGTCCTCACCCCCCCCCTTGGACCAGGCGCTTCGTGTGTTTTTCGGGCCAATTCACCCTGGCTCGTTCTGGGGTGAGGCGCCCCCCTGCGTTCGCCGTTCGGCTCGGCTGCGAAGCCACCGAGTCGAAGCCGAGGCGGTCGCGGCGAGGGCGACCGCCACCAGCACCGCGGCAGGAGAGGGCCATTGGGGCCAAGTGCCCGTGGCGGCGACCACCGCCGCGCCCACCAGCCAGGTGTTGCGGGCAAGGTCGGCCGCGGACAACAGGCCAGTACGGCGCGCACCGAAACAATGACACTCGGCCCGCACCCCGGCATGAAGTCGCTGGGCGAGGAACACGGTGAAGGCCACTAGCAGCGCCACGGCGAGCGGAGCCACACCCGCCGGGGCTACCACAAGCCCGAAGGCCACAGCGGCCTCGACCGCGGGCAGGATGCGGGCCAGCGGCCACGGATGGCTTAGCCCGAGTGCTCGCAACCCCCGTGCGGTGCCGGCAGGGTCACGCCATTTGGCGAGGGCAGCCGCGGCGAACGTCGTGCCAACCGTGACGGCGGCGAGGTAGGGGAGGCCGCGCAGCGCGCTCACCGAAGGGCCCGCCGGATCAGAGTTCTGGCCAGCGTCGCCGAGTCTGCCCGCTCGTCTTGCGCTGCGCTGCGCTCTTGGCCCAGGCGCGTCGCCACGCCACCGCGTCCGGTCCTGACAACGATGGGGTGGTACCCGCGTGCGCTCGCTGGCGTGCCTGCCACCAGTCCGAAGTGGCCTCGTCGGCGAGCGCGGCTACGGCCAGTTCGATGCGTTGAGCCATGCGACGGGCATCCTCGCCGGGCTGCGGATGCAGCGGCGGCCCGAAGGTCATGGTGCAACGTCCAGGGGTTGGGAAGCGCTTGCCCTTGGCCATGATCTGGTCGGTCCCAGTTAGGTAGACCGGTACGATCGGGACCCCACAGCGAATGGCCAGGTAGGCGGCACCTCCCTTGAACTCCTGGCCCCAACCGTCAGGGCTGCGCCCGCCTTCGGGATAGATCAGCATCGACCAGCCGCCATCAATCAACGAGGCGGCGTGCAGCGCTGACCGCCGGTTAACTTTGGTCCGCTCGATCGGGATGGCGTTGAGGGCGAGGGCCGAGGCGGTGGCGGTGATGCGGTTGGGGAAGAAATAGTCGGCGGCGGCACCCACGAAAATTTTGGTGCGCCACGGCCGGGGCAGGCGCCGCAGCAGCAGCGGCGTGTCAACGTGGCTGTGGTGGTTGGCGACAAAGATCAGCGGTTGGTCTCCGTCGAGGTGTTCGAGACGGTCCAGGCCGCGCCGCGTGGGGTCGGCGATGACCGCCACCGCCGGCTCGAGGACCAGCTCGTGCAGTATCCGCCGGACCACCCTGGCCGCGGGCGTACGAGCCCATGCGGTGTCGAAGTCGACCCCGGTGCGGGGCGCTCCGACCTTGACTTGCACCGTCGTGGGCACCGACGGGGCCCGCAACGGAAAGGCCATCCGCCGGGCCCACTGCTTGGGGGTCATCACGTCACGTCCGCCATCAGAACCGGCGGGTTGTGGTAGTGGGTGATCGAGGGGTGGCGTCCCACCACGTCCGAGGCCATCTCCAGCGCGTCCGCGAAGGTGGAAGCCGGCATGAATCCCATTCGTCGCACGGCGCGCTGGTCGCCGCCCACAATGATGACGCGGCCGAGGTGGGCCATGGCGTGGCTGGCCCAATACCACATGTAGAACGGGTGCACGCCGTGGTAGGCGTAGCTGGTTCGGTACAGATGGCGATACCACTCGTCCTCGGCGAAAGACTTTTCGTAGCGCTGTTCGATCACCAGCGGGTCGGTGGTATCGGGCAGTACCTGCTCGAAGAAGTCGATGTAGCTGGGATGGTGCACTGGATGGAACTCCCACGGTGTGGGGTGGCTCATGATGAGCACCCCGCCCTCGCGGACCAAGGGTCGGCCCCGGTAGAGGTTGAAGAAATAGCCCAGCCCGAGACACATGACCAGGATCGGGTTCATGATCGAGTTCACGTTGTAGGGGCAGATGTAGGGCAGGCCCATGGTGAGGATGTCGGTTTGGCCCTGCACGGGGACAAGGTGCTGCCGGTAGACATGTTCCGTGGTGACCTTGTGCACCGACTCGACGTCGCCGGCCTGGATCGAGGTCATTTCGTAGGGCGCTTGCCACGAGCTGAAGATCTTGCGCCGGGCCGAGGCCGGCATGTGCTTCAGCCCCGCCTGCATGCCTACGAACGTGGCGCGGTCCTTACCAGACCACTCCCACTCCCGTTTCTGCAGCATCGACAGCTGTCCGCTCGTGCCGAAGCTGTTGTTGTTGACCGTGGTCTCGATCTGGAAGATCTTCGGTCCAGATTGTTGAATCACCTTGCCCATCCGCCAGTTCGAGGAATGCAACTCCGAACGGTGCTGGTCCATGAAACTGCGGGAGGCCTGCATGGTCTTGACGTTGTGGTGATGGCGAAGGCCGGTGTAGCCCGACAGCCCGGTGGCGGTGGACTTCCAGCCGCCGTCCATGGACACCAGGTTGATGTTGACGTAGACCAACAGGTCGCTTTCGGCGGCCCGTCGGTTCATCTGGACGTCTTCGCCCTGTGGGGTGGTGCCGAGGATGACCATGCCCTCGGGGTCCTCAGCGTCGTGGTTGTACAGCTTCGCGGCAGGGGCGAACGCGTCATACACCCGGTCGCCCACCGCGTGACGCAGTTCGGCTTCGGTCATCCGGCGGTGTAGGGCCAGGGCGGCGATGATCTCGACGTCGTCGACTCCGGCGGCGGCTGCGGCGTCGAGTACTGCCTCGATCACTCGCTGGCGGATGTCGGGCCGGCGCATGGGCGGCAGGGGCAGCGAGATGTCATCGAAGGCGATGGTCAGCTTCATGCCGGGGAACAACAGCGCTGACAGTGGTTCGCTGTCGTAGGGGTGTTCGAGCGCGTGGCGGATGGCGCTGTCGGGGTCCTTGAGACCGGGAAGCGGCTCGGCGGGGTAAATGACCCGGCTTCGGCCAACCGGCAGTTTCTCAAGCCGGAAACCCTCACCGTGGTGGAAAAGGATCGGCGGGGTCGAACCATCGACCTCCAACACGAAACCGGGACGGGGAGCCATGCGAACGGTCCTTACTGGGGGTGGCCGGGTTACTTGGCGAGGTATTCGGCGGTGGACAGGGGTAGCGCAGGGTGTCGGAACCCCGGCGCCTTTTCAAAGTGTTCCACCAACCACCCCCGCTTGCGGGCCAGGGCGGCGAGGCGGGTCTCGGGGTTGACCGCCACGGGGAAGCCAACGGCCTCGAGCATGGGCAGGTCACTAGTGGAATCGGCATAGGCCACGCCTTCGGCGGGGTCGAACCCGTGGGCCGCGGCGTAGTCGAACAAGGCCTGAGCGCGGCTTTCGCCGGTCGGTGGGGCGGCGGTCAACTCTCCGGTGTAGGTGCCGTTGCGGATGGTCATCTCCGCCGCGATTACGTCGTCGAACAGCGGACGCAACGGTTCGATCACGAAGTCCAACGCCCCCGTGATCAGCACCGTCCGGTGCCCGAGCGCCCGATGGTCCCGAACCCGCCGAAGTGCCGCCGGAAAGGAGCGAGACAGGATCAGTTCGGACAACATCTCGGCGCTGTCAGCCCGAATGACGTCAACCGGGGCGCCGTCGTACCGCCGGTAGAAATGGCGCAGGAAGTCGCTACGGTCAGCACGGTCGAGCCGCAGCAGGGCGGGGCCTTCGGCCAGCGTCTTGGCGATGAAGCGCAGCCGGTCGCGTCCTTCGAGGTGGCGGGAGCCCAACCAGGCGTAGGAGGCCACCACGTTCGAGGAGATCAGGGTGTTCTCGAGGTCGAACGCGGCGAAGTGCCGCTCGGGGGCCAGCACCTGCCGGCGGAGTCGCTCCGTGCGGTTCTCACCGCTGCGTCCGCCGGGTGTGGTGCGCACCCGCGCACTGCGAACGACGGAGGGAAGGTGGATGTTGCGCACGTAGTCATCCCAGGCGATGACCCGAGGATCGAAACCGAACTGCTCGTGGTCGTGGTCCTCGAGGAGATCCTTGAGGCCTAATAGCCGTTCGATGCCGTAGATGGCCTCGCACTCGGCGTATTTGCCGTACAACTCGACATAGCCGAGCGCACGTTCGGCCATCTCCCGTTTCTCCTCCAGGTTGGCGGCGAGCTCGGCCTGTCGGCCTCGGAGGGGCAGAGAGTTGAGACCCCTTTCCACCTTCGTCACCAGATTGAGGTTGCGGCGGAGTTGGCCTTCGACGCGGCCGCGGCCGGGGAAGCTCCACTGAGGGACCTTGATCGGCTGGCCGAGGCTGTCGTAGAGCGGATGCTCGGAGAACCAGCCGGACACCAGGTCGACGAGACGGCGATAGCGCAGCGGATTGGCCGAACCGGACGCCACCTGGAACACCGGTGGGGCCACTGTTGGATCGGGCCGGGGGTCCGCTGCCTCGGCCGCGGCGACGGCGATGATGGCTCCCACCACGAGGTCCACGGGAATGACGTCGACCACGCCCTCGGGGACCCCGGGAAAGTCGCGCAGCAGCCCGCGGGCATAGGAGATGATGACCGGTTCCGCCATGCGGAACCCCCGGATCCATCCCGGGTTCGGTTGGGCTAGGGCGGACTCGATGATCGAGGGCCGCACGATGGTGGTGGGCACCGCTCCGTGGGTCTCCGCCAGGGCCACCTCGGCCAATGCCTTGGTGAAGGCATAGGCGTCGGGGTAGCCGACCGCGGCGGCGCGGGCGCGTCCGGCGGTGACCATGCGGTCATCCACCCAGCGCTGGCGTAGTTGTTCGGTCTTGGCCGCGAGGAGCGGTCCACCGGCCGCACCGAGTTCGCCGCGGGCCTGTTTGCGGTAGGTGTTGAGTTGTTCTGGCTGGCGGCTTTCGGCGTCGGCATCGGCCCGGGCCCGTCGGGCGCCGGCCACCTCGGCCCGCCAGTTCACCTCGACGTAGAACGGGCTGGCGTTGACCGGCTCTTCCAGGGCCCTGCCCCGCCGGCTGCCGGCCACGTAGCAGGTGGACACGGCGATGTAGTGCGGGGCGACGCCGAGGGCGTTGAGCGTCTCGGCGATGCGCGAAGGCCCGAGAAGGTTGATCTCCACCGCACTGTCGAGAGGTGAATCGAAGCTGACAACCGCGGCGGAATGGATGACGATGTCCGCCGCCGCTAGTGCGGCGCGGCCCTCTTCGTCCAGCCCGAGCCCATCCACCGATACGTCACCACTGACCACACGGACCCGACGATCGATCTCGGCCTCGAACGCGGTGTTGGCCGCTGCGCCGCTGCCGTGCACTGCACGGAGCCGATCGAAGGCGTCGTTGCGGAACAACTCCCGTCTGGCCCGCTGGGCTGCGCTGACCCGGCGCCCGGGTCGCACGAGCAGGGTGAGTTCGGTGTCGGGGACGGCGCGTAGAAGCCGCTCGACCAGAGCGGTGCCGAGGAATCCTGTCGAGCCGGTGATGAACAGACGCTTGCCGGCCAGTGCCTCGGCGATCACGAGGCGGACGTTGGGTCAATCGGTGCGGCGATCACGGACCGCCATTCTTACACCGACGAAGGACCTTGCCGTTAGCGCGAGCCGGGGTCAACGGGTCTGCGGTGGGCGGCGCGCTTCCCCCAAGGAGGGGAATATGACCCGCTGCGCTGTCGTGCAATGCGTTTCACGATGCTGTGGTGGACAGCGCGCACTGGCCGGTGACCCCTCCAGCACCGTTTCGCGAGGCGGCGGGTCGGTTGTTGTTCGGTCAGGTGGCCGTTGTCACTACGGAACGGCTCCGCCTGGAGCTTGGGGTGAATGAGTCGTTGTCCCTCGACGACCCTGAGGTCCACGAGGCCTGGCGCGCAGCCCGCCAGGATCGTGGCGCGTCTGACCGTTTGGCGGTCGCGGTGGCCTTGGCCGCCGGGCGACAATTGGCCTTCCAGTACCCGTCCTCGTCGCTGCTGTGGGACTGCGTGAACGACGAGTTGTCCGAGGTGCTGATACGGGGTGGCCTCAACGACTCGGCGCCAGGAACGTGGACCGGGCCAGTCGATGAGGCGCGGACCTTGGTGGTCGAGCTGACTCGACGTCCGTCCGCCCCGGCCGATGAGCGACGTTTCACCCTGCGCTGGGGGTTGGTGTTGCCGAAGGTGCCGTTCTGCCGCCACTGCGAAAGGCACACGCTGGGCTGTTGCGCGATCGGCGGAGGTCTGGGCGCATTGCAATCCGTGCCGAGTGATCACGCGTTCATTCTCTCCGTCGGACTGCTCACCGAGCGGTTGGCGGCTGCTCCCGCGGCCTTGGTGGGTCGCGCCGACTTTTGCGCCCAAGTGCAGCATTTGCTGGATTTCGCCCGCCACCTCGGCGTCGCGGGCGATCTCGCCGAGGTGCTCCGTGATCGGCCATGGCGTGCCGGCATCGGTGTCGCGGGACAACTCCGCGACGCTGACTCTTGCCAGTTGCGCCGCCTGCTGACCTGACTACCGCCGCCGTCTTCAGGTCACTCCGCTGGCTGGCGCACCGCGGGACATCGTCGCTGTCGCGCCCCATCGGCCGGGTCAGCTCGTAGCTGCTCGAACTGCGGCAGGCCGTCCCTGGCTCGCCCGTCGGTGGCCGGCCGTCGCTACGCTCCCAGCATGAGGACCGCGGTGGCGTCGATGTGTCTGCACCATCGGCGCGGGTCTGCGGCCTCACTCGCCCCTGGGTCGGCGCTCACATGACACTCGAGTCGGTCGATGGGCTGCGCGACGACGAGATCGTTCGCGTCGAGTTGGCCCACGTGGCGCTTCCGTTGCTGATGGCTTTCGAGGCTTCCCATGGCACCGAACGATGGCGAGACGTGGTGATTGTGCAGTTGATTGCCGCGGACGGCACGGTCGGCATCGGGGAGGTGGACGCCCTCGGGCACCCGACCTACACCCATGAGTACGCGGCCGGTGCCTTCGCGTTGCTACGCGACGAGGTGGTCCCAGCGATGCTGCGGCCGAGCGGCGACGGGCCGACCGGGCTGATCCGTTGGCATCCCATGGCCCGTGCTGCGCTCGGCACCGCTCGGCTCGATGGCGGCCTGCGCCGTTGCGGTCGCAGCCTCGCCGAAGCGCTCGGTGTCCCCGAGCGTCCGCACCGACCCCGGTTGGCCCGCACCGCGGTGCTCGGCCGTGCGGGCTCTGTCGAGCAGCTCCTGAGCTGGGTGGATGCGGCGTTGAACGGCGGGGCGGCCATGGTAAAGCTGAAAATCGCCGGCCTTGAGGACCTGCGTCTGGCGCGCGAAGTGCGCCGGGCCTTCCCGGAGGCTGCCTTGGCGGCAGATGCGAACGGGTCCCTCGATGGGGTCGAACCAGCGGCACTGCTCGGGGCGGGTTTGGAGCAGCTGACGCTGCGCTACCTCGAACAGCCCTACGCGCCCGACGCCTTGTTGGAGACGGCCCGGCTGCGTGGCGCCGTGGGCACGGCGATCTGTCTCGACGAGTCGATCGGCTCTCTGGGCGCCGCCCGGGTGGCCCATGCGCTGGGCGCGGTCGATGTCATCAACGTCAAACCGGCCCGACTCGGTGGCCCGGCCGAGGCGGCGGCAGTGCTGGCGTGGGCCCGGGCGGAGGGCGTTGGCGCGTTCTGCGGCGGCATGCTGGAACTGGGGGTCGGCCGTGCTGCCGCGGCGGCGGTCGCCGCGTTGGCAGGTGATGCAATTCCGACCGACCTTGGCCCTTCCTCGGCCTATGTCCTTGAAGACTTGACCGACCCGGTGCTCACTGATGCGTCTGGCCGTCTCGTGGTGCCCTGGGCGCCCGGTATCGGCGTGCAGGTTTTTCCCGACCGTCTGGCCCGGGCGACGCGGCAACGGGTGACCTTGGAACGGAACGGGCTCCGCGGGGGGTACTGAGGTGAGCCACGGCTGGGTGGTCGAGCGGGCGCGCGGCGATGCCGCAACGTTTCACCGGCGTGAGGTTTCTGTGGCCTCGGCGCGGTCGCTGTGGTTGCTGCACGTCTCTCGCCCGGCGGTGGTGTTGGGCAGCACCCAGCCGATAGGCGCGGTTGACGAATCCATGGCGGCCGCGCACGGTATTGAGGTCGTCCGTCGACGCAGCGGAGGTTCGGCGGTGCTCGTCGAGCCGGGTCGGCTGGTCTGGGCCGACTTGGTAATCGGGCGCGACGATCCTCTGTGGGAGAACGACATCGGGCGGTCGCCGTGGTGGGTGGGCGAGCTGTGGGTCGCCGCTTTGCGCAACGTGGGCATCGAAGCGGTCATGCACCGTGGGCCAATGCGACGCGGCGAGTACGGCGATCGGATCTGTTTCGCAGGCTTGGGGCCGGGTGAGGTGCTGGTCAAGGGGCGCAAGGTGGTGGGCCTGTCCCAGCGGCGCACTCGGGAGGTGGCGCGGTTCCAGACCGCGGCGTTAGTGCAGTGGGACCCGAGCCTGCTCGCGGCGCTGTGCGCGATCAGCCCTCTCGGGGGCGAGACGGACCCATTGCTGATGGCCGCAGCGACCGGCATAGACCGTACGGTGGCCGAACTGGAGGATGCCCTCGTCGCGGTGCTGCCCGATTGAGGGTGACGGGGATCAACGGCCTGGTTTGAGGCTGGACAAGCTTCGCCGGCCCGACGCGACGCGGGGCCGTGCGGGTGGCCGCAGAGGAGTTGAGGCCCTCGTCACCGCAGTTGTTCTTGCCGCGTGAATGGGACCGGAAACGGTTCCACCGGCCGCGAACGGTGTTCTGGCCCGTAGTGCGGAACCAAATGCCGAGAACGTCGCGCCAAATTGGTGCCGCAATGACTCGATTCGGTTGCCATGTGGGGGAATGTGGGGCAGAATGGTATCTAGTGGGGAATAGGCCCACGGCAGTGACCAAAGCGGTGGCTGGATTCGTACTTGACCGGTGGGGGTGGCGGTGTTCGTCGGGACGTTCGAGCATTCGCTCGACGACAAAGGCAGGGTCGTTCTGCCCACGACGTTCCGCTCCCGGCTCGCCGAGGGCGGATTCCTCACGCCCTACCAGAACTGCCTGGCGCTGTGGACCCCGAAAGACTTCGAGGATTTCGTGGAACGTTTGCGCGACAAGTTGCGCCACCAGGAGGCGGCACCCAACGCCTTGCGCGCCCTGGTCGCCAATGCGGCGGAGATCAAGCCTGATGCTCAGGGTCGCATTGCCGTCCCGCCCCGGCTGCGGGCATCGGTTGGCCTTGACGGGGGCGCCATCGTGCTCACCGGTGCGCTTGACCACATCGAGATGTGGAACGCCGAACGTTGGAACGAGGCCAGCGCCGCAGGCGAGGCCAGCCTGGCCGATGCCGTAGCCAACCTGGGCATCTTCTGAACCTTGGAACCCGCACCCGATACGACCACGGCGCCGCGGCCCCGACACAGCCCCGAGAAAGACGACCAGAAAGACGACAAGCAACAAGTTGGACAAGACGTAGCTGCACCCCAGAACCAGGTGATCGCTCATCCGCTGCCTTCCGGCCAGCGAGATGGAAGGCCCCCAACTCCGCCCGCTTTACCACCTTGTCCGCATCGGGAGAGACAACCCGACGGGCGCCAGTTGGCCGGAGGGCTGCCGATGAGCGATCACAACGGATTTGGAGCAGAACCCGCCCGAACCAGAGGACCCAGCGCATGCCGTAGGGCAGGGCGCACCAGGATGACCGCAGACAACCAGGCAGTTCCCATCACACCGGGCATGCACCCGTCACCACAGGCCGACCCTCCGCCGGGGTCGGAGTTCGGGCACGTGCCGGTCATGCTGGAGGAGATTGTCGAGTTGTTCGCCTCCGTGGGTGAAGGTGTGCTCCTGGACGCGACCGTGGGCGGGGCTGGGCACGCCGAGGCGCTGCTCGACCGCCACCGTCACCTCCGAGTGCTAGGTCTCGATCGGGATCGGACCGCGCTCGAAGCGGCCGAACGCCGCCTCGAGCGCTTCGCAGGCCGTTATCGCCTGGTGCACGCCCGGTTCGACACGCTCGGCGAGGTGCTCGCAACTCAGCCGCCCCTCTTCGAGGGCGCGGCGCTGGTGGGAGCGCTTTTTGATCTGGGTGTGAGCTCACCGCAGCTCGACCGAGCCGAACGTGGGTTCAGCTACCGATTCGACGCCGCTCTCGATATGCGCATGGACACCAACCAGACCCGCACCGCGGCGGACGTGGTCAACCAATCCAGCGAAGCGGACCTGATCCGCATCCTGCGCACCTACGGCGACGAACCCAATGCCAAGCGCATCGTCCGTGCCGTGATGGCCCGCCGCCCGCTGCATCGCACCGGGGAACTTGTGGCGCTGCTAGAGCAGGCCATTCCCGCGCCGGCGCGTCGCCGTGGCGGTCACCCGGCGAAGCGCACCTTTCAGGCTCTGCGGATCGAGGTCAACGGCGAACTCGACGTTCTGGCCCCGGCCCTCGACGCCGCCGTCGAGGCGTTGGCGCCCGGTGGCCGGATTGCCGTTCTCTCCTATCACTCTGGCGAGGACCGCATCGTCAAGGCCCGGCTGCGCCACCACGAAACGGGGGGCTGCGTGTGCCCCGCGCAACTCGGCTGCCGCTGCGCTGCGGTACGCAGCCTCAGGCTGTTATGGCGAGGCTCACACACCGCTTCCAGCCCGGAGCTCGCCGTCAACCCTCGATCTGAGAGCGCCAGGCTCCGGGTGGCCACGAAGTTGGAGAGCCGCTGATGGCGACGAGCACCGACGCCGGCAGCGCCGTTCGGGCGCGCCCTCAGCCCCAAGGGGAGCGGACTCGCCCGCGCCCTCAACTTGTGCGTCAGGTCGGTGGCCTGCGGCCGAGCATTGTGGGCACCGTGTTCATTTCCTTGGTCTTCAGCACCCTTTTCGTGGTCGCCGTGCTGCAGGCGCTGTTGGTACAAGGACAGCTCCGGCTGGACCAGCTCGATCAAGAGATCGGTCAACTCGAAACCGAGCGTGCTCGTCGTGTGGTGGATGTGGCGACAGCGGAGTCGCCTGACCGGATCCAGGCCGAAGCGGTGAACCATGGTCTGGTCACCCCACCAGACGTGGTGTTCCTCGAACGGGCCAGCGTTGATCCGCTCGCCGTGCCTAGCCGCAACGTGACGCTGCAACTCGACCACGCCGACCGGCCGCTGTGGGCGGGGCCTGGATTGGCGTCTACGCCGTCATCGGCGGAGACACCTGCCGCCAATAACAACCCCCCCGCGAGCACCCGATGAAGGACGACGACCTCGACGAGCGGGCCCCGCGTTCGCGACCCCGACCGCGCCCGCAGACGTCGCGGGTGGGTGCGGCCACGACCCGGTCGCGGCTATCGCGCCAGGCCGTGAAGCCCGATCCGGCCCGCCGCTCGGCCCGTCCGGCGGCGAAGAAAGGCGCCCTTGGCCCGCCTGCCGCCTCACGGCGCCCGGCGAAAAAACCGGTAGCGGCGCCCCTACGGTCAGCCAAAGCCGACAGCCAAACCTCGATTGGTCGAGGCAGGCCCTCCGCCACCAGGGTCTCCTCAGTTCCGCCGCTTGCGCCACAAACCACGAACCCATCTCGGCGGCGCAGGACAAACACCACGCCACCGACGACGTCGAACTCGGTGTCACCGCGCGCTACCTCACCTGCCGCACACCGCGCCCTGGCGATGGGCAGACCACGGCGGCCACCGCGACGACCCGACGTCGGCGGCGCGGGGCCGAGGGGCCGGGTGCCATCGCGGCGAAGGTCCGGGTTCTCCTACCGGTCGCGTTCGGGGAGCAGACTCACCATCATCCTGCTCGCCACGATGGCGGGCTTCATCGCGTTGTTGGTCAAGTTGGCTGGACTGCAGGCCCTCAGCCCGGATCGCTTCGCCGAGCAGGCCAAGGATCAGCGACTGGCGGTACAAACCCTTCCTGCGGTCCGGGGTGCAATCGTGGATCGAAACGGCGAGCCGTTGGTGACGACGGAGTGGCGCAAGACGATCTACACCGATCCCGCCAACGTGCCGCGGGGCAAGGCACCGGAGATTGCCGCCGCGTTGTCGCCCCTGCTCGGGGTTGGCGCGGCCGTGCTTCAGGCCGGTCTCGAGGCCGACTCGAACTTCAGGTATCTGGCCCGCAAAGTCGATGAGGCCACTGCGGCCAAGGTGATGGCACTGGGCTATGCGGGCATTTACTCGCTCGACGAAAGTACCCGTCTCAAACCCGCGGACGATCTAGCCCTCAGCTTGCTGGGCAGCGTCGATACCGAGAACATCGGCATCTCGGGCATTGAGCTCGCCTATGAGTCCATGCTGGGTGGTACGCCAGGTGAGTCGTTGCAGGATCGCAGCCTCGGTGGCGATCACGCCATCCCGTCGGGTCGACAGACCGTCGAACTGGCCACCGCGGGGTCCACCATCATGTTGACCATCGACCGCAATCTGCAGCAGGTGGCCGAACGCGCCGTGGCGGAGCAGATCGTTGCTCTCCGCGCCGCCGGAGGCACCGCGGTCGTCATGGATCGGCGCAGCGGTGAGATCGTGGCCATGGCATCCGTGGCGCGTGATCCCAAGACCGGTAAGACCTACAACGACTCGCAGAACCGGGCCATCACCACCACCTTCGACCCAGGTTCGACCATGAAGGTCGTGACCATGTCCGGGGCCATCGAAAGTGGCCTGGTCGATGCGAACACCGTGCGTCGGGTTCCGGCCCAGGTCGAGTTCTACGGCGAGTCCTTCACCGACGACTCCCGCGGCGCCGAAGAGGACATGACTCTTACCGACATCCTCGCCCGATCTTCCAACGTCGGCACTATCGGGGTGGCCAACGATCTCGGCGAACGCCGACTGTCGGAGAACATCGAGAACTTCGGGTTCGGGGTTCTTACTGGGGTGGGCCTCGATAGGGAGGAAAGCGGAATCGTGCCTCCTCTGAGCGATTGGTCCGGCACCTCGTTGCCGACCATGGCTATCGGGCAGGGCTTGACCGCCACACCGCTACAGGTCCTCGCGGCCTACAACACCATCGCCAATGACGGTGAGTACGTCAGCCCCACGGTGGTCCGATCGGTGCTCTCGCCGGATCGGGCCCAAGCCACTCGGGTCGTTGCGAACCACCGCAGTGTGGTCGGTCCCCAGACTGCGGAACAGGTGCGCTCGATGCTCGCGGCGGTGGTGACTCGGGGCACCGGTCGCTTGGCCCAGGTGCCGGGTTACGACGTTGCGGGCAAGACGGGTACATCGTGGAAGTTTCGGCCCGGCGGTGGCTATGGAAGTGCTGGCGACCGTGACTATGTCGCCACATTCGTAGGCTTCGCTCCGGCCAAGGACCCAATCTTCTCCCTCATCGTGGTCATCGATGAGCCGCAGAGCGCGTTCTATTCGGGCGGACTCGCCGCCGCGCCGGTCTTTTCGGTGATCGCCCGGCAGGCGTTGCTCAATTACGACGTTGCCCCTGGTGCGGTGGGCTGGACACAACCGGCGAATGGTACGAACCTTCGGGCCCGTCCGGCAGAGGCGGCGCCACTACCCGATCCGTTCATCGTGATGGCGCTCTCCGCCACGACGACCGCTGCTCGCCCCGCCCCGGCAGGCGCAGCAGGGACGGGCGTAGCGACCAAGTCGTCATCCTCGCCAGGCTCAAGTGGCCTGCCACCACCTACTAGCCCGAGTCCGGGTCGCCCATGATCGACCGGGAGCACTCACCGCGAACGACGCCGTCCAGCCAAGGCGGTCACGGTCTCGCGTCCCATCGTCGGAAACTCCCTCATGGTGGGTGAACGCGCCGTTTCGCTGGCGGAACTCTTCGCTGTCCTCGGCCCTTCAGCCACGTTGCGCGGGGTCACGGAGGAACAGGCGGCCCTCCAGTTGATTCGAGGGGTCACGCACGACTCCCGTCGGGTCGAGGGCGACTGGCTGTTCTGCTGCGTCCCCGGTAGCAATGTGGACGGCCACGGCTTTGCCGAGCAGGCAGTGAGTCAAGGTGCCACGGCGCTACTGGTTGAGCACCCGCTCGCCATCGACTTACCTCAAATCGAGGTCGACAACGTCCGTCGTGCCATGGCGAGGGTGGCCGATGCCTTTTGGGGTCGGCCATCGCGCCAGTTGAGCGTCATCGGTATCACCGGCACCAACGGCAAGACCACGGTGAGCTATATGTTGGCGGCGATTCTGCGCGCCGCCGGACGACGTACCGAGGTGCTCGGCACGCTGTCCGGTGCCCGGACCACTCCCGAATCGACCGACCTCCAGGCCACCCTGGCCGCTTTTCTCGAGGCGGGGGTCGAGGCTGTCGCCATGGAGGTATCGAGCCACGCGCTCGAACTGCATCGGGTGGACGGCGTCTGGTTCCAGACCGTGGTGTTCACCAACCTCACCCCTGACCACCTCGACTTTCATCCAACAATGGAGAAATACTTTCAGGCCAAGGCACGCCTGTTCGAGCCGCAATTCAGTCAAGCCGCGGTGGTGAACCTCGACGATCCCCACGGCCGTCTGTTACGGGACGCGGCGCTGGTGTCCACGGTCGGCTATGAGCTGGCCGAGGTCAACGGGGTCGAATTCACGGCCACGGGCACGCGATTCGTGTGGCGCGGCCACCCGATGGTGTTGCCGCTGGCCGGGCGCCACAACCTCTCCAATGCCCTCGCCGCCGCCACCGTGGCCGAACAACTCGGCCTCGGGGCTGACCTCGTACAAGCTGGCCTCGCCAATCTTGAGCCCGTCCCCGGCCGCTTCGAATCCATCGATGCGGGCCAACCGTTTGACGTCGTGGTGGACTACGCCCACACCCCCGATGCCCTTGGCCAGGTGCTTGAGTCCGCCCGCGGCATGATCGCGCCGGGCAACAGGGTGCTCGTGGTGTTCGGTTGCGGCGGCAATCGGGATCAGTCCAAGCGGGCCACCATGGGCGAGGTCGCCTCACGTCTCGCCGATGTCGTGGTCATCACCAACGACAATCCTCGTGGCGAAACACCACTTGAGATCATCGAGCAGGTACGGTCGGGCGCCGTGGCGGGAGCCGAGGTGGTGGTAGAGGCCGACCGGAGGGCGGCCATCGCCGTGGCCTTCGAGCGGGCCCAACCCGGGGATATCGTGGTTCTTGCGGGCAAGGGCCACGAGACCAGCCAGGTCTTCGCGGAGCGAACGATCGCGTTCGACGACCGAGTGGTGGCGCGCGAGTTGCTCACGGCGTGCTCCCAATGATCCGTCTGCTGGTGGCGGTGGCCACCTCGGCGTTGGTCTCGTTGTTCGGTACCCGATACCTGATCCGTTGGCTGGTCTCCCATGGCGTGGGCCAGCCCATCCGCGAAGACGGCCCCAGCGGCCATTCGGTGAAGGCGGGCACGCCCACCATGGGTGGCATTGCCATCGTCGGGGGAGCGGTCGCGGGCTATGTCCTCTCAACGTTCCCTGGGGGCATTTTCACCCGAACCGGTCTCATCGTCATGGCCGCGGTCTGTGCCGCGGCGGTCGTCGGCGGCATCGACGACTGGATCAAGGTCACCCGGTCCCGAAACCTCGGCCTGAACAAGAAGACCAAGATCGCCGGCCAACTTCTGGTGGCAGGCGGCTTCGCGGTGGCGATTATCGTCTTCACCGAAGAGTCCACGATGTTGAGCTTCACCCGGGCCAGCGTTCCGGGTATCGACCTCGGTCGGGTTGGCTGGGCAATCCTGGCGCTGGTGTGGATAATGGGCTTCTCCAACGGGGTGAATCTCACCGATGGTCTTGACGGGCTCGCGGCAGGATCGTCCATCCTCGGCTTCGCCGCGTACACCGTGATCTGCTTCTGGCAGTTCCGCAACTTCGACCTGTATGGGAACTTCCACGCGCAGGACCTCGCCGTGGTGTCCGTGTCCATGCTTGGAGGGTGTGTCGGGTTCCTGTGGTGGAACGCCGCCCCGGCACAGATATTCATGGGTGACACCGGATCCATGGCCATCGGAGCGGCGTTTGCCGCGTTGGCGTTGACAACGGACACCCAACTGCTGCTGCCGATTCTCGGCGGCCTGTTCGTGGTGGAGACGCTGTCGGTCATCTCCCAGGTCGCGGCCTATCGGCTACAGGGTCACACCCCACCCAAGAAGCGCTGGCGACCTTTCCGCATGGCGCCGCTGCACCATCATTTTGAGCTGGGCGGATGGCCCGAGACCCGGGTCATCATCCGGCTGTGGATCGTGGCCGGTTTCTTTGTCGCTGTCGCTCTCGGACTGTTCTACGCCGACTTCCTCACCATCGGGACGGTGCGGCTGTGACCGGCAGACGGCGCTTCGTGCAGCCGCGGCCGGCCAAGGTGTCGCGCTCCGGGACCCTCTATCGCCGCATACTGAACAGTCGACCCACCGGACGTCGAACGGCGGAGTCGATCGGGCTGTTGGGCGTAATCATCAGCCTCACCCTCGTCGGGTTGGTCATGGTGCTCTCCGCCAGTTCGGTGATCTCGCTCGAGAACTACGACACCTCGTGGTATTACTTCCGGCGCCAAGGCATCTGGGCCGGGATCGGCCTGATGGTCATGCTGATCGTGCAGAGGATCGATTACCACCGCTGGCGTCGGCTGGCACCGTTTGCCCTGTTGGTCACCTTCGGGCTGCTCGTTGCGGTGTTGATCCCCGGCGTGGGCGTCAACGCCAACGGCGCGACCCGATGGCTCGGCTACGGACCTTTGGTCTTCCAGCCCTCCGAGGTGGCGAAACTGGGGTTGTTGCTCTTCAGCGCCGAGTTGCTCGGTCGACGCATCAAGCTGATGCACGTGGGCAAACTCACGGGGCGACCAGTCATCACCGTGTCCATAGCCATCATCATCTTGGTGATGCTGCAACCCAACCTCGGGACTTCAATCGTGCTGGGCAGCATCATGGTGACCATGTTGTTCGTTGCCGGGATGCCCGGTAAACGCCTCGCTGGCCTAGTGATGGCCGTCGTCGTCGCCACGGGCCTTCTGGCCTGGAGCGCCCCGTATCGACGCGCCCGAATCTTGACCTTCCTTCACCCCGAAGCCGACCCGCAGGGCGGCGGCTACCAGACGTTGCAGGCGTGGATGGCCATGGCAGAGGGCGGCGTCTCCGGGGTGGGGGTGGGTGCCAGCCGGGCAAAGTGGGGCTTCTTGCCGTTCGCCCACACCGACTTCATTTTCGCCATCATTGCCGAGGAGTTCGGCTTCATCGGCGCGGCGATGATCATCGGTCTCTTCGGTGCCCTCGCCTTGCTCGGCATCCGCACGGCGACGAAGGCGCCTGACGCCTTCGGCACATTGCTGGCTACTGGTGTCACGGCATGGTTCGTGGTCCAGGCCTTCGTCAACATCGGGGCCGTGGTCGGGGTGCTACCCATAACTGGTGTACCGCTGCCATTCGTGAGCTCCGGAGGTTCCTCGCTGGTGACCTCCATGGCGGGTTGCGGTCTTCTGTTGAACGTCGCCCGGCAGGCACGAAGCGGCGGGGAAAGCGGCCAGGAAGTGCCCGGTCGGGCCACCAAGCCCTCCGTTGCCCCGAATGCTCCTAGCAACGGCAGCACCGCCACCAACCGGCGGGCGGGCCCCCAGGCATCGGTTCGGGTATGACCTGGTACCGGTGAGCTCACTTCGCCATCCACCACCGCTAGGGCATGCTGTGTCACAGTCGCCCGTGGTGCAGAGTGCCTTTCCCCTTCCCGCGCCCGCCCACGGCGACACACCGCTTGACCCGGTGGTGGCTCAAGGCCCGACGCCACATCCGTGGATCGTCATCGCCGGCGGAGGCACGCTCGGTCATGTCAGCCCGGGTGTGGCCATTGCTGAGGCTCTGGTGCGGCGAGGATGCCAGCGCTCGCTGATCCACTTTGTTGGATCGCGTCGCGGTGTCGAGGCGAGCCGGGTTCCCGGTGCCGGATTCTCCTTGACCTTGTTGCCCGGTCGGGGCATACAACGGCGCCTCACCCGGGAGAACATTGGCGCGTTGCTCGGCCTTGGCGCGGCCTTCTTGGCGGCGTTTGTCCTCCTCGTGCGCCGCCGTCCCCGAGTGGTGCTCTCCCTGGGCGGCTATGCCTCAGCCCCCTGCGGTGTCGCCGCCGCGTTGCTGCGCATTCCCATCGTGGTGGCCGAACAAAATGCGGTGCCTGGGGCAGCCAACCGCCTCGTCGGGCGAGCGGCACGGGCCTGCGCGGTGTCCTTTGAAGGGACTGATCTGCCCCATGCGGTGTTGACCGGTAACCCGGTGCGCCCCGAGATTCTTGCGGTGGATCGCAGCCGCGGACGAGCCGCAGCGCGAGCCAAGTTCGACATCGACGAAGGGCGTACCTTGATCCTCGCTTATGGCGGGTCGCTGGGAGCTCGGACGGTAAACCGCGCGGTATGGAGCGCGGTGACACTGTGGGCCGACCGTGGCGACTTGGCCATCCGTCATGTGCTCGGCGAGCGAGGTTGGGACGAGCGGCCGACAGAGTTACACGCCGAGGGCACGGCCCACGACGGGACACCCGCGGGGTTGATCTACCAACCCGTTCGCTACGAAGCGGACATGGCCTCAGCGTTGTGCGCGGCTGACATCGTGTTGTGCCGGGCGGGGGCGTCAACCGTGTTCGAGTTGGCTGCGGTGGGGGTGGGCTCGATCCTGGTGCCGCTGCCCATCGCGACCGAGGACCATCAAAGCGCCAATGCTCGCGTCCTGGCCCGAGCCGGAGCGGCCGTGGTCGTCGCCGATTCGCAACTCGACGGCGCTCGCCTGGTGGCGGAAGTCGATAGCTTGCTGGCCCGGCCGGGTCAGTTGGCCGAAATGGCGGCCAAGGCTCGTACCGTGGGCCGCCCCGATGCGGCGGAACGGGTCGCTGACCTGCTGGTTCGCCATGCCCGCCGTGCGTGGGAGGTGGCGTGACCGAACCGGTTGATTGCACCGGCATCGACCTGGTGGTGACCGAGGTCGATCTCGCTCGAATGCGCCGCATCCACATCGTGGGCGTCGGTGGCGCGGGGATGTGCGCCATCGCCGAGATCCTCACCGCTTTGGGTCATGAGGTCACCGGAAGCGACCTCAAGGACGGCGCGACGGTGCAGCGCCTGCGGGCCCTGGGCCTCACGGTGCAAGTGGGACACGACGCCGCGAATATCGGTGACGCCGAGGTGGTCTGTATCTCGAGCGCGATACCGCCGAGCAACCCCGAGGTGCGTGTCGCTCACGGCGCTGGCTTGCTGGTGTTACGGCGTGCGGACATGCTCGCGGCATTGTGTCGGCTGCGACGCACGGTCGCGGTGGCCGGTACGCACGGTAAGACGACTACCTCGTCGATGCTCGCGCTGATCATGGTTGAGGCAGGGCTGAGGCCATCGTTTCTGATCGGCGGCGACCTCAACGAAATTGGCACCGGGTCGGCGTGGGATACCGGAGAGCATTTCGTGGTGGAAGCCGACGAGAGCGACGGCACCTTCCTCGTTCTGGGGCCGGCGGCCTCCATTGTGACCAATGTCGAACCGGATCATCTCGATCATTACGGCACCTACGACGCGGTACGTGCCGCTTTTGCTCGATTCGTGACGGGCACCGATGGGCCGGCGGTAGTCGGTATCGACCTACCCGACGGAGCGGCGCTCGCCGTTGCGGCCGCTGGGCACCCCGCCCTGGTGACCTTTGGTCGCGATCCGGCCGCGGACTATCGCATCGTGGATGCGTTGAGCGGGCCGGACGGCGTGAGTTGGTCTCTGCACCACCATGGCGATGACCTCGGACGCTTGAGCCTGCCAATTGTGGGGTTACACAACGCCTCCAACGCCACCGCGGCGGCGGCGTGCGCGTTGGAACTGGGCACTGGCATCGAACCGGTACGGACCGCTTTGAGTCGTTTTGCGGGAGTGGCCCGGCGTCTGCAATTTCGCGGGGAAACCGCTGGGATCACCTTTATCGACGACTTTGCCCACTTGCCGACAGAGGTCGCGGCGGCGTTGGCCGCGGTGCGTTCGGCGGGCTGGGCCCGGGTGGTGGCGGTCTATCAGCCCCACCGCTACAGCCGGATCGAAGCGGTCTGGCCGGCGTTCGCCGACGCCTTTGTCGACGCGGACCTCGTCGCCATCACCGAGATCTACGCCGCCGGCGAGCGTCCAATTCCGGGGGTGAGCGCAAGGCTCGTGGTCAACGCGGCGCTCGACGCCCACCCGTGGCGGCCCCTGGCCTTTGTGCCCCATCACGGTGACGTGCTCACCTATCTGCTCGCCACCCTGCGCCCCGGCGACTGCTGTGTCACGCTCGGCGCGGGCGATCTGACCACTCTGCCGGATGAACTGCAGTCATTGCTGGCGGGAAGACCGCGGTGATCATGACCACCTCCGCTCGCCCGAGTCGGGCGCTTGCTGCGGTCATCGAGCGGCTGATCGATCGCTTCGGGGCACGAGTCGGGCTCGAGGAGCCGCTTGGCCCGCGCTGCACCTACCGCGTGGGCGGTTCGGCCCGTGTGCTCGTGGCGGTGCGGACCGCGACGGAGCTCGAGGACCTCGCAGTGATCCTGGCCGAAGACCGCGTCGACGTGCTCTGTATCGGGCGAGGTTCCAACCTCCTGGTGAGCGAACATGGCTTCGATGGGGTCGCGGTAGTGCTCGGTGATGGTCTCGCCCACATCGACGTGCAGGGCACAACGGTGCTCGCCGGTGGGGCGACCTTGCTGCCGGTCCTGGCTCGGCGCACGGTGGCCGCAGGTTTGCGAGGCTTCGAGTGGGCCGTCGGCGTGCCGGGATCCGTCGGCGGTGCTGTGGCCATGAACGCCGGTGGTCACGGGTCGGATTTGGCCTCTTCGCTGCTACGAGCAGAGGTGGTCGATCTTCACGTGGCCGGGTCGCGCCGCTGGTGGTCAGCGGCCGAACTCGGGCTGCGCTACCGCGGCTCTGCACTGGGCGCGTCGCAGGTGGTGCTGCGGGCTGAACTGGCGTTGACGCCGGGGGACCGTGATGAGGCGGAGGCTCTGCTGGCCGAGGTCGCGGCGTGGCGGCGGGTGAACCAGCCAGGGGGACAGAATGCCGGTTCGGTGTTCACGAACCCGCCCGGGGACTCGGCGGGGCGCCTTATCGACGCCGCCGGGGCAAAGGGCCTGCGTCACGGCAGTGCGAAGATCTCACGCAAGCATGGGAATTTCATTCAGGCCGATGCGGGCGGACTCGCCACCGATGTGTACGCGTTGATGGGCGAGGTCCGCCTGCGGGTACTCGCCGCTGGTGGGCCACTGCTCATGCCGGAGACCCGACTCATCGGCTTCGATGAGCCACTCCCGCCTGACCCGCGGCGGCCACAGTCGGCTGGGGCGATCTCGTGAGCGGACCCACCAGCACCGAGGAAGTAGTCCCAGCCGAGGCGGACACGGGCGTGGACCCACGGTTCGCTGCTCGCCGCGCCGCCGTCGTCCGTGATGAGCGACGGCGTCGCCTTACCCGTATCTGCCTCGTTGCCGGGTTGCTCGCCGCGGCCATGGGCGTGTTTGGCCTCACCCGCTCGTCGTTGACTGATGTCGATGCGCTCAGCGTCACTGGTTGGGACCGAGCTGAACGCGACCAAATCCTTCTGGCGAGCGGGATCGACACCGGCACGCAGCTCACCGACATCGACACCGATGACGTGGCGCATCGCGTGGAGGCGCTGGTGCCCTGGATCAGTGCGGCACGAGTGTCGAAGATCTGGCCGTCCTCGCTGCGAATAACCGTGGTCGAACGCAAGGCCGTGGCTCAGGTCCACGCCGAGGACGGCAGTTGGATGCTGCTCGACTCGGCCGGTCACCTGCTCGAGCGCTCGCCGGTGGCGCTCAGCGCGCTGAAGGTGCTCGAAGGTACGGTGATCGGTGCGGTGACCGGCGCGGTCCTCAACGAGGCCGCAGCCCGTGGGGTTGGGGTGCTGGCGCAGATGTCCCCGGGCGTGTCGAGCCGGATCAGTGGGATGCGCTTCAGGGACCGCGACATCGAGCTCACGCTGCTTCCCCAGGGCACGGTGGCATTCGGGCCGGCGGATCAGGTGCAGATGAAGCTGGTGACCCTGGAAACGGTGCTGGCCAGGGTCGATCAGGCGTGTTTATCCGTCATCGATGTCCGCGTTCCTCGACGGCCGTTGGTCCGACGCGATGCCGAGTGCGAAGCCGAGGCCGGACGATGAGTTCGCGGTTCTCGGTGGAGTGGTTACGTAGTGGGCAACGTGGGTTGCGGCGCATCGTGTCGATCCCACGCAAAATGTTGTGTGACTTCCTAGGGTGTTCGATCGAATCCGAGATCCGACGGTATAGTGGCGGAACGAGGCTGCGTCTCCAGGGACGCAGCTTCCGCTATCGAATGCCGTGAGGACTCGGGAAAGGTAGGCAGCGTCATGGCCGGAATCCCGCAGAATTATCTGGCGGTCATCAAGGTGGTCGGCGTCGGTGGTGGTGGTGTCAACGCCATCAATCGCATGATCGACGCCGGTCTCAAAGGCGTCGAGTTCATTGCTGTGAACACCGATGCGCAGGCATTGTTGATGAGCGATGCCGACGTGAAGATTGCCATTGGTCGCGAGATAACGCGTGGTCTGGGTGCCGGTTCGGATCCCGATGTGGGTCGCGAGGCCGCGGCGGAGGCCCGCTCCGATCTCGCCGATGCGCTCGCCGGCGCAGACATGGTGTTCATCACCGCCGGTGAAGGTGGTGGCACCGGTACCGGGGCGGCACCGATCATCGCCGAGATTGCCAAAAACGGTGGGGCCTTGACCATTGGGGTGGTAACCCGCCCCTTCACCTTTGAGGGGCGTCGCCGTTCTGTGCAGGCCGAGGAGGGCATCGCCCTGCTGCGGGAGAAGGTCGACACGCAGATTGTGATCCCCAACGACCGCCTGCTCACGGTGGCTGATGAAAAGACCTCGATGCTCAGCGCCTTCAATATGGCCGATGAGATCCTCTTGCAGGGCGTCCAGGGAATCACCGACCTGATCACCACGCCGGGCCTCATCAACACCGACTTCGCCGATGTGCGCATGATCATGTCCAATGCCGGCTCCGCCCTCATGGGTATCGGGTATGGATCGGGGGAGGGCCGGGGGCTCACTGCCGCCCGAGCCGCCATCTCGAGTCCGTTACTGGAGAGTTCCATCGAGGGCGCTCGCGGGATCTTGCTGAATATCTCCGGTGGGTCCGATCTCGGCATCCTCGAGGTCAACGACGCCGCCGAGGTCATTCACTCCGTGGCCCACCCTGACGCCAACATCATCTTCGGGGCCGTGATCGACGACACCATGGGCGACGAGGTTCGGGTGACGGTGATCGCGGCCGGGTTCGATCGCTTCGACGAGAAGGCCAAGGCGTCCACGGTCAAGGGCGAACGTGGGAACGACGGAATGAAGCGGACGCGTGACGGGGTCGACATTTTCGGCGATCAAGGCGACGATCTCGGTCTCGATGACGGCGACGACGACGATTTTGATGTCCCGTCGTTTCTGCGCTGACGCGATTCGATACTGCGGCGGGAGCCGCCATCGTCGATGATGCCGGCCCGGGTCTACTCGACGGTTCGCGGGGTCGCCCGATTGGTGTTCACCGACCGCGCTGATGGCGATTTCGCCGGTGACGGTGATCCCAGCCGTTGTGCCGCGCAGGTCTCTGCCCTCGCCGACTTGTCCTGGACTTGGGTCAATCAGGTGCACGGGGGCGATGTTCTGGTGGTCGAGGAGCCCGGTGGTGGGTGTGGTAGCCGAGCCGATGGCCTGGTGACTTCCGTTCCTGCCGCCATGCTCACCGTGCGCGGTGCGGACTGTCCGCTGGTTGGTTTGGTGAGTCCTCAGGGCGTGGTCGCCGTGGCCCATGCGGGATGGCGTGGTCTCGTGGCGGGGGTATTACCGCGCACGGTGGAGGTGATGCGGGCTCAGGGCGCGCTCGAGATCACCGCCGTCCTCGGCCCCTGTATCACGGCTTCGGTCTATGAGTTCGGTTCGGTAGACCTCGACGAAGCGGTGGCCGCACTCGGCCCAAGCGTCCGCGCCCAGACGGCGCAGCGTCGTCCTGCGCTCAATCTCGTCGCGGGCGTGGTGGCGTCGTTGGGGTCCTGCGGTGTGGCCGTGGACCTTGAAAGCCATCGCTGCACCGCAGGGGACGACTCGTTGTATTCGCACCGCGCCCGCGGTGATCGCGGGCGCCATCTTGCTGCCGTCTGGTTGGAGGAGCCGTGACCGAACTGAACGGGAATGACCTACCCGCCTTGCCGACCCCCGAGGAGGTGCGAGCCCGGCTCGAGGTGTTGCGCTCTCGCATTGCGGCGGTCGGGGGCGATGTCGATGCCGTCACTGTTCTGGCGGTGACCAAAGGCCAACCCGCGGCGGTGGTCAATCTCGCCCTCGCGGCTGGAATGTCTGAACTCGGCGAGAACTACGCCCAGGAGCTGGTGGCCAAGGTCGCCTGGGCCGATGTCCATCTCGGCGTGCCGAGCGCGGCGAGGTGGCATTTCATTGGCCATCTGCAACGTAACAAGGTGCGTCAACTCGCAACCCACGTGTGGCTATGGCAGAGCATCGATCGGGCCTCGCTCCTGGCCGAGGTTGCCCGGCGTGCCCCAGGAGCAAGGGTCCTGATACAGGTGAATGCCACGCACGAGGCGCAAAAGGCGGGCTGCGCGCCGAAGGAGACCACAGCTTTGGTTCAGGCCGCAGAGCGCATGGGTCTCGAGGTGCTCGGGTTGATGACGGTGGGGCCAAGCGATGAGACGCTGGATCCTCGCCCGGGCTTCGAACTGGTGCGAACGATGGTCGATCGTCTGAAGTTGTCGATATGTTCGATGGGTATGACCGGCGATCTCGAAGCGGCCATTCAGTGCGGGTCCACCATGGTTCGGGTAGGTACGGCGTTGTTCGGTCCTCGATCAGCCACCGCGGCTGTGGGAGACTGACCGCACTTCTTACTTT
The DNA here is from genome assembly GCA_945906305.1 of Ferrithrix thermotolerans DSM 19514. Classification (GTDB taxonomy): domain Bacteria; phylum Actinomycetota; class Acidimicrobiia; order Acidimicrobiales; family CAIXPF01; genus CAIXPF01. Next base: position 107,589 of record CAMDQT010000008.1, read on the forward strand.
GCGGTAACCCGGGGTGGGAGCTGGACATAGCGGCGGGCTCCACGCCCGGCCAACAGCCGGAAGGTAGCCTTCGCGGTGCAGGAGGACGGATGAGCTGGATGCGCAGGGTCACCGAGTATCTCGGTTTGGCGCCCGACGACGAATACGACGACTACGAAGACTACGACGAGCACGATGACCGCGATGAACGGCCTACCACCGGCGCGCAGCGCATCGTGCGAGGCCCGGCGACCTCGGCGTCTCGGATGTCGGGCGCCAGCGGGCAGGAGTCGGAGTGGAACGCATCAGTGCGGACCCTTCCGGTGCAGCCCGTTCGGCTCGGTGGCGACGACGATGACCGCGATCGGGTGGTCGCTCGTCCGCAGTACAGCGGCGCGGTCGTGGTGCGTCCCATCGCAGAGCCTGCATTGGCCAAGCCCCAGGTGGTCTCACCGTCGAGTTTCGGTGCGGCTCAGGAAGTGGCCGACAAGTTCAAAGCGAACCGGCCGGTCATCATGAACCTGCAGGGACTCGATCGTGATCTCCGTCGTCGGTTGATCGACTTCGCCAGTGGCCTCTGCTACGGGCTCGGTGGCAAGTTGGACAAGGTCGCCGAACAGGTTTTTCTTCTCACGCCGGCTGACGTTCAGGTTGCCGACGAAGATCGCCTCAGAATGAGCGCCCGGGACTTCGACGGTTCCCGCTGATGAGCCTGGTGTGCCTGCTGTTGTCCATTGCCCTGCTCGCGATCGTGGTTCGCTCCCTGGTTAGCTTCGTGCCCGGTGCCGCCACTAGCTCCTTCGGAGTGTTGCTGGAACGGGTGACCGAACCGGTGCTCCGCCCCGTGCGCAAAGTGGTCAGACCGATCCAGGTCGGTGCCGCCAGCCTTGACCTTGCGCCGCTGATTGTGGGCATCGCCATCATCGTGGTGCGCGGCGCCCTCTGCTGAGGTTGGTGCCCTGAGCGCAGAGTCTTCGGCGCGAATCCGGAGGCAAGACGCGGCCGTGGGTATCCCTCGATCCGGGGAGCCCAATCGGTAGGCTTTTTGCATGGACGTCACGCCGAAACTTCTGGAAGATGTCGAGTTCCGCGAGAAGTTCCGCGGCTACGACCCTGAAGAAGTCGACGATTTCCTCGAACGGGTAGCCATCGCTTTCGGCCAGCTTCATGAGCGGCTGCGTGATACGGGCGAGCAGATCGAGGCCGCCAACGCCCGGGCGGCGCGGGCAGAGGCACGGGCTCGTGCATCAGCGGACACCGACGATGTTCTGCGCCGTACGTTGGTCTTGGCGCAACGGACTGCCGATGCCGCCATCAAGGAGGCCGAGGAATCCGCCGCCGCCATCGTGTCGGTCGCCGAGGCCCAAGCTCGTGAGCATGAACTCGCGGCCGAGGAACGCTCCGCGGAGCTGTTGCGGCGGAGCGAAGAATCGGCCAAAGACCTCGAGATCGAAGCTGGGGTGGTGGCGGATGTTGTTCGACGCGGAGCCGAAGCGGAGGCCGAGGCGACTCGGGCCAAGTCTCAGGACCAAGCCGGCCGTCTGCTGATCGAAGCCAAGCAGAAGGCCGAGCGGTTGGTGATCGATTCCGAATCGGCGGCGATTCGCCATGCCGAGGAGAAGTTGACTCGTCTCACCGAGGAGATCGCGGTGCTCGAGCGACGCCGCGAGGCGCTGGCCCACGACGCCAATGCCCTTGATGCACACACCAGCGTGCAACGCGAACGGCTCCATCGAGCGCTGGTGGACTTGCGTCGCCTGGCTGAGGAGTCCACCGTTTTGGGCCAGGTGCCTATGCCGGTCCTCAGGTCGGAGTCCTTCGACGACGTTGTGGCCGCCCATATGGCCCGAGTTGCACCCCCGGCCGTGGCCTCTGCGCCGCCAACGCAGGAGGAAGTGACCCCGGAGGCGCTACCGATGTCTTCGGCCCCAGCGTCAGAGGCCGGGAGCCCGTGGCGGGTGGCCTCCGAGGCCGTTGTCACCGATGAGGCCGCGGAGGATGCCGATGCGCTGTCGGTGGAATCGGAGCCCGACATCGTGATTTCGGGTATTGACGCGGCTGCCGGATCGGTAAGTCCTTCCATCTTCCGCACGATGACTACCTCCACGGCCGAGGCATCGAACGTGACGATCGGCGTTCCTGATGACCTGGCGATCGTGGATCTCGTCGAGGCCGGGTCGGTCCAGCCCCAAGTTGAGTCGGGCATCGAGGAGCCACCCACGGTCTCCCGGTTGAGTGTGTCGCCCCCACCACCTCCTCCACCCCCACCCAGTTCGCGTGTGGCGGCTGGCGTGGGAGCTGAAGCCGCCATGGTGCCGCCCGCGCCTCCCACCCCGGCGCCGACGTTCATCTCGGCCAATCGAGATCCCTTCCTGGAGGAATTGCGGCGAGCGGTGGGTGAGGAGCCCGAAGACGACGACGCCATCCGCTTCTTCGAAGATCGTGACCCCACCGATCCGGCGCTGCGCTTCTTCGAGGAACCCGACGACACCCGCTCGCGGTTCCGGCGCCGCTGATCGAGTCCCGAAGTCCCTAACGGACGCCAAGGTGGTACCCGGCGGCGGCCGTGGGTCCCGCAATCGGGCTGCATCACCCGTCCTGACAGCGGATAACGACGGCCTATAGTGGCAGGGTCCGTCCGAGCGCTGGAGCAAGCATCATCGACGCGCCCCCCGAGATCTCCCACGCCGAGCACGCCCCTGCCACCGGGCGCGACGAATCGGTCGAGGAGAGTCGGCCTTCGCTGAGCGGAGCGGCCCGTTGGGGTTACCTCCTTGGCGCGTCGAGCGTGGTGATCTTGTTGGACCAGGTGACGAAATGGTGGGCCCGTTCCCTCGATGGCCCCATCGATCTCGTGGGCAGCCTGCGCTTCAATCTGGCCTTTAACTCGGGCGCCGCGTTCAGCCGATTCGAGCAATGGGGCCCGGTCATCGGGGTGCTCGGAGTCGTGATTGTGGTCTTGCTGTTGCGTTCCAGCCTGCGCCTTACCCGTCCCATCGGCGTGATCTGCATGGGCGTGGTTCTTGGTGGGGCGATCGGCAATTTGATCGACCGCGCCGTGCAGCCGGGCGACGGCCTCTTCGATGGCAAGGTAACCGACTTCATTGATCTGCAGTGGTGGCCCATCTTCAACGTTGCTGATATCGGGTTGACGGTCGGCGGAATGGTCTTGGTGTTGGTGAGCTTGGCCAGATCTCCTAAACGTGGACAGCGGTGAGCGCGTGAGCCTGCAATCAGAGGTTGCCGCCGCACTGCACGGCGAGCGGGTCGACCGGGTCGTGTCCATGCTCACCGGTCTGTCTCGCAAGGCATCGGCCGTTCTTGTCGAGGATGGGCGCATCACTGTTGACGGTGTAGTGGTCTCGGGCCGCTCCCAACGGGTGCAGGGCGGTCAGCGACTCGGCATTGACTGGGTTGCGCCCCCGATTGAAGAGACCAGCCTTGCGCCGGCACCGGACATGCCGATCGAGGTCATCTACGACGATGACACGGTGATCGTGGTGAACAAGGCACCGGGTGTGGTCGTGCATCCCGGCAACGGCGTGCCCGACACCACCCTGGTGCAAGGGCTGCTCGCCCGCTACCCAGAGCTTGCCGAGGTGGGCGAGGCGCACAGACCAGGGATCGTGCACCGTCTCGATCGCGGTACGTCAGGTCTGCTGGTGGTGGCCCGTACCGAGCAGGCCTACCACCACCTGGTGGCGCAGCTGGCCGCTCGAACCGTGCATCGGCGCTATCTGGCCTTGGTCATCGGTCGACCCGGGGCCACCTCGGGTTTGATTGACGCTCCCATCGGGCGTTCTCGTCACGACCCGACCAGACGAGCCGTGGTGGCCGACGGGCGGGAGGCTCGAACCCACTACCACGTGGTGGAATCCTTCGAGGAACCGCAGCCACTGGCCTTGCTGTCCTGTGATCTTGAAACCGGGCGTACCCACCAGATCCGGGTCCATCTGCTCGCCATCGGGTTGCCTGTGGTGGCCGACCCGATCTACGGCGGCTCGCGTCAACGGATGGGTCTTCAGAGGCCCTTTCTGCATGCCACCCAGCTGGCCTTCATCCATCCGGTCAGCGGTGAGGAGCAGTCGTTCGATGTCCCATTAGCGCAGGATCTGGCTGCGGTAATGGTCCAGTTGCGGGCCCCGCGGGGTCAGGTGCTGGCGCCCGACGCCTAGGCGTCGCCTGGCGTTCGCTCAGGTGCCTCCGGCGTTGCTTGGCCAGGCGATCTGGCCTCGGGACATGTCCGCGATGTCGGCCAGCGTGATGGATTGCAACAAGGTGCGCATCCGGTCGCCAACATCGCCCCAAATGGACAGCAGCACGCACTGGCCTTCGTGGTCGCAGGCTCCGTCGGCGTGAGGAGCTCCGAAATCTCCCGCGGCTATGGGGCCGTCCACCGCGCCGACGATCTCGGCCAGGGTGATCTCGGTGCTGGGTCGGGCCAGGATGTAGCCCCCGCCGACGCCGCGCTTCGAACGCACGAGGCCAGCGCCTTTGAGCGCGAGCAGAATCTGCTCCAGGTACGGCTGGGGCAGGGCTGTTCGCTCGGCAATGTCGCGCACCGAGTTGGGACGTGCCTCGTCAGCGTGAAGTGCCAGCGAGAGTAACGCACGGCTGGCGTAATCGCCTCGGGTGGACACCTTCATAGGGCCATCGTAGGCGTCGGGTGGCCGAAGCCGTGGGAGGTGGGCGAGGAGACCTCGCGGTGCGGTTGGCTTGGCTCGCGAACACGGGGCAAGCTGGGATCGTGGCGCCACCTGAAGATGCCGATGGTTCCGACGAGGGGTATGTCCTTCCTGACTACGCCGGGGGTTGTGTCACCAATGTGCTACCGGCGTTGTTGGAATGGCCCGAGCCCGCGCCGTGGCTGCCCGTCATCGCCGCGGAAGCGTCCCAGGTGGTGCTGCTGGTCCTCGACGGTCTGGGTTGGGACCAGTTGCAACAACATCGCACCCTGATGGCGGTGTTGCACTCCTTCGAGGGCGGTTTCATCACAACGGTCGCACCGTCGACCACGGCGGCGGCTCTGACATCGATCGCTACCGGGCTTACGCCGGGCGAGCATGGCGTGGTCGGCTACCGGGTTCGGCTGGGCGACGACGTGGTCAACATGCTGCGCTGGTCGATGGAGAACGGCGACGCTCGCCGGGCCCATCCGCCGACCTCGGTGCAACCTCACGAGGCGTTCTGCGGGCAGCGGCCCAGCATCGTGACCAAGGCGGAGTTCTTGACCACCGGTTTCACCCAGGCTCACTTGGTCGGGGCCCGGTTCCACGGTTATCGCCAGCCCAGCACCTTGGTCACCCGGGTCGTGGACCTAGTCCGAGCGGGTGAACCGTTCGTGTACGCGTACTACGACGGCATCGACAAGGTGTCCCACGAGTACGGGCTGGGCCGTTTTTATCAGGCCGAGCTCAGCAGCGTCGATCGGCTGGTGGAGTTGCTGTTGACCGAGTTGCCCGTCGGTACGGCGTTGCTGGTGACGGCGGACCACGGCCAGGTGGAGACGGGCAAGAACGTTGTCGTGCCCCACCCCGAGGTGCTGGCCGCAACGACCGTGCAGTCAGGCGAGGCCCGTTTCCGCTGGTTCCACGCTCGCCCGGGCCGAACGCGCGCCCTGTATGACGCCGCCATGACCCACCATGGCGCTCACGCCTGGGTTCGCACCCGTGAGGACGTGCTGGCGGAAGGATGGTTCGGACCCCGCGTGGCCGAGGACATCGCCAATCGCCTTGGAGACGTGTGCCTGGTGGCCAAGGGCACCGTGGCATTCGATGATCCGGCCGACCGCGGCTCCTTCGAGTTGGTCGGTCGGCACGGTTCACTGACGCGGGCCGAGATGCTGGTACCGCTGCTGGCGGCGCTGGCCCGTTGAGCGGTGGCGTTGGGTAATGTGTCCGACGTGACCGTGGAGCCTGAACAGCCCGAGATCGTCGAGTCCAACCCGTCAGGAGCCCCTGCTGATATCGCCCCGACCCCGACCGAGGTGATCGAGCAGCCGGCGAAGATCATGCGGATCGGTTCAATGATTCGGCTGCTTCTTGAGGAGGTCCGCGGGGCAGAACTCGATGAGCGCTCGCGCGATCGTATGCGTGACATTTACGAGTTGTCGGTACAGGAGATTGCCAGCACCCTCTCGCCCGATCTTCGCTTGGAGTTGACCCGGCTCACCATGCCATTCGCCGATGACGGGTCCCCGCCCTCGGGTGCGGAACTGCGTATCGCCCAGGCACAGCTGGTGGGTTGGCTCGAAGGGCTCTTCCAGGGCATTCAGGCGACGGTGTTCGCCCAGCAAATGATGGCTCGTCAGCAGCTTGAGCAGATGCGCCAGTTGCCGCCCGGCGCTCCCCTCGGCCCGGGAATGGGTGGGCCGATGGGTGCTTCCGATGGCGAGCACCGTGCGGGCACCTATCTCTGAAATCGGTCGCGTTCCGGAGGCCTTTCGCCCCGCCCCGCCCTGTTGATCACGAGTAACGTGGAATCACCACGGTGTCATTTGTCCACAACCTGGGGATGAACCCTGGGGATGAGCTGGGGATGACGCTCGGGCGACAGCGAGGAGAAGGCGCCCATGGCCAAGTCGTTTACGCATCTGCACGTGCACACCGAGTACTCCATGCTCGATGGTGCGGCGCGGGTCGAAGCGGTAGTGGCGAAGGCCAAAGATGACGGGCAGCCCGCAGTGGGTATCACCGATCACGGCAACATGTACGGGGTGCTCGACTTCTACAAGGCGGCGCGCAAGGTTGGGGTGAAGCCGATCATCGGCACCGAGGCCTACCTCGCCCACGAGCACCGTTCCGAGCGCCCGATTCGCCGCGGCGGCAAGGTCGATGACTCCGGCGGTGAGGCCGAGGGCGGGCGCAAGCTTTACTACCACCTCACGCTGCTCGCCGAGAACAACGTCGGCTACAAGAACCTCATCCAAGTCGCTTCACGCGCCTACATGGAGGGCTACTACTACAAGCCTCGAGTCGATTGGGAGGTGCTGGCGGACCATAGTGAAGGGCTCATTGCCACCACTGGTTGTCTCGGCGGCCATGTGCTGCAGGCGCTCTTGCAGGGTGACCAGCAACTTGCGATGGAACGGGCCGCTCGACTGCAGGACATTTTCGGCAAGGACAACCTCTTCGTTGAGATCCAGGACCATGGCATCCCGGCGCAGAAACAAACCAACCCCCAACTGCTCGAAATCGCCCGGCGCATTGGTGCGCCGCTACTGGCCACAAACGACAGCCACTACACCCATCAGCAGGACTGCGAGGCTCACGACGCCCTGTTGTGTGTGCAGACCGGCGCGTTGATGGCGGATACCGACCGGTTCAAGTTCCACGGCGACCAGCACTATCTGAAGTCCGCGGCGGAGATGCGCCACCTGTTCCGCGAGGTCGAGGTCGCCTGCGACAACACCTTGTGGGTGGCCGAGCGGTGCAGTACCGAGATCGCCTTTGGCGAGTCGCAGCTACCGCACTTCCCGTTGCCGGAGGGCTTCACTTCGGACAGCGACTATCTCGAGCACCTCACCTTCCAAGGGGCTAGGGCGCGTTGGGGTGAGGACCTGGCCGATGACGTCGTCGAACGCCTCGCCTTCGAGCTCAAGGTCATCTCCGACATGGGCTTCAGCTCCTACTTCCTGATCGTGTGGGACCTCATTGACCATGCCCGGCAGGCCGGCATCCGGGTCGGCCCTGGACGCGGCAGTGCCGCTGGTTGCGCGGTGGCCTACAGCCTGCGGATCACTGACCTCGATCCGATTCGCTACGACCTGCTCTTCGAGCGGTTCCTGAACCCCTCTCGCATCTCGATGCCCGACATCGACATGGACTTCGACTCGCGATTTCGCGACGAGATGATCCGCTACGCCGCCGAACGCTATGGACGCGATCACGTGGCGCAGATCGTCACGTTCTCCCAGATCAAAGCCCGGGCGGCAGTGCGCGATGCTGCCCGCGTGCTCGGCTACCCCTATGCGATGGGCGACCGGGTAGCCAAGTCGATGCCCCCGCTCATCATGGGCCGCGATACCCCGCTCTACGCCTGCCTCGACCCGTACCCCAAGTTCGAGGATGGCTACAAAATGGCCAGCGAACTGCGCGGCATGTACGAGAACGACCTCGATGTGAGGCGGGTGGTCGATGTCGCCAAAGGTCTCGAGGGCCTACGCCGCCAGGACGGTATTCATGCCGCGGCGGTGGTCATCACGCGGGACAACCTCACCGAGTACCTGCCCATTCAACGCAAGCCGGAAGCGGGCCAGAAGCCCGAAGATGCTCCGGTTGTCACCCAGTACGAGATGCACGGTGTCGAGGACCTCGGCCTGCTGAAGATGGACTTTCTGGGGTTGCGCAACCTCGACGTCATCAGCGACACGCTGGCCATGGTCGAGCGCACCCGAGCCATATCCATCGAGATCGACAATGTCGATCTCGAGGATGCAAAGACCTACGAACTGCTCGGCCGGGGCGACACCATAGGGGTGTTCCAACTCGAGTCCACACCGATGCGAGCCTTGATCCGCTCCATGCAGCCAACCCGCTTCGAGGACGTGGCAGCCCTAGTGGCGCTGTATCGGCCGGGGCCGATGGCGGCGAACATGCACAACGACTACGCCGATCGCAAGAACGGTCGGAAGTCAACGGAGTACCTCCACGCCGACGCGGAGGAGATCCTCAGGGACACCTATGGCCTGATGATCTATCAGGAGTCGATGATGCGGATCGCCCAGCGATTCGCCGGCTACTCGCTGGCCGAGGCCGACAACTTGCGCAAGGCCTGTGGCAAGAAAATCCGCGAACTCATTGCCGAGGAACGCGAAAGGTTCGTCGAAGGTTGTGAACGCACCGGGTATGGCCGCGACCTTGGCACCGCGTGGTTTGACATCATCGAACCCTTTGCCGACTATGCGTTCAACAAGAGCCATTCCTACGGATACGGCTATGTGGCCTACCAGACGGCCTATCTCAAGGCGAATTACGCCATCGAATATCTGTCCTGCCTGCTGACGTCGGTCAAGTCCAACCTCGACAAGGCCGCTATCTACCTCAACGAGTGCCGCACCCTCGCCATCACCGTGCGAGTGCCCGACGTGAACCGTTCCTTCAGCGACTTCGCCCCCGATGACGGTGGGAACATCCTCTTTGGGCTCTCCGCGGTCCGCAATGTCGGTGAGGGCCTCGTCGAGTTGATCGTCGCCGAGCGCGAGGCCAACGGACCCTTCGGGGACTTCTACGATTTCGCCCAACGCGTCGATGAGAAGGTACTGAACAAGCGCGCGGTGGAGGCACTGGTCAAGGCCGGAGGCTTCGACTCCTTCGGTCATCCGCGTCAGGGGCTGTTGACGGTCTACGAGCAGATCATCGACCGGACCATTGCCCGACGTCGCGAACACGAGATGGGGGTACAGACCCTTTTCGGCTCGCTCGACGGTGGTGATGGTCCAAGCTTTGATGAACGAATCGTCATCCCCAACGTCGAGTTCGCCAAGCGAGCCAAGCTGGCCTTCGAGAAGGAGATGCTGGGGCTCTACGTTTCCGACCATCCGCTCATGGGCTACGAAAAGCTGCTTCAGCGCAAGATGGACTGCTCGCTCAGCGACCTCACCGATAAGGAGGACGGCAGCCGGGTCATTATCGGCGGGGTGGTCACCAACTTGGTGCGGAAGTGGACCAAGAAGGGTGAGCTCATGGCGGTGTTCACCCTGGAGGACGTCGCCGACGCCGTTGAATGCATGGTCTTCCCCCGAACGATGACCTTGTTCGGCCATCTGCTCGGTGAGCAGACGAATGACCAGGTGGTCTTGCTCGATGCTCGGGTTGACAAACGCGACGACCTACCCAAGCTCATCGTCAGCTCGGTAGAACTGTTGGACCTTTCCGGGTTCGTCGAGACGCCTCCGTTGCGGCTTCGGGTCTCTCCGAGTCGGCTCGACCAGCGGCTGCTCGTCGAGTTGAAGTCCGCCTTGGTCGAACACCCCGGTGATGCCCCGGTCTTCATCCAGCTCGCGGAACGCATCGTGCGCCTGCCGGATCACTTCAGCGTGGATACCTCGAATGGGCTGGTTGGGGAATTGCGGGCTCTGCTCGGTGAGGACTGTGTTGGGGTGTGAGCCTGCGGGCTTGCATTCGAGCCAAGGCACCGGCTGAACTAGTGCGACCGTGCATTGCCTATGTTGGGGGCTGTAGCGACGATGGCGACCCTAGTCGTGACGAAAGACTGCACTGCACTGAGCGATGCCGATCTTTCCGAGATGGCGGAGCTGTGCGGGGGATCGGGCTGTGCATTCGAAATTGGTGTGCTGTCCAAGCAGGCCGAGGCTTGGGTGCTGGTCACCCTGGCCCGAGACCTGTCCGAGACCCTGGTGGGTTACTCGTTCTGTACCCTTGAGCGCATCGGTGGCACGCCGAGCGTGTTGATCGGTTTGGCCTCCATCGAGATGCAGGACCATCGCGAGTCGATACTTGACGCGATCCTGCGTGACCAGATGCGCCGTGCCGTTCTGGCCTTCCCCGACGAGGATGTGCTGATCGGCTCTCGACTGGCGAACGCGTCGACCTTCAGCGTGTTCAACCGGTTCAACGACGTGATTCCCCGGCCCGGCCATAAGGCCAGCGGCGAAGAGCGGGCTTGGGGCCGACGTCTGGCCAAGCGGTTCGGTATCGAGACCGCGAGCTATGACGACCGGGCCTTCGCCGTGTCCGGTGACGGCTCGCCCTCGCCGATCTTCGACTATGTGGCCCCCGATCATCATGTCGTGGACGTTGAGGTGGCGGCGTTGTTCGATCCCCTCGATTGTGCTGCTGGTGATGTACTCATTGGCTTTGGCTGGGCCATGGCCGAGGATCTCGACGCCTTGCTGAAGGAGGCCAGCGGCTTCTGAGCCGTGGGAACCGATATGAGTGACATCGAGACGCTGTGTTGGGGCTACGGCCTGCTTGAAGGCCCCCGGGTAGACGCCGAGAACAATCTATTTTTCTCCGACGTGCCCAACGGAGGGGTGTACTGCCGTCGGCCCGACGGCACGGTGGAGGTGGTCATCCCCAAGCGGCGCGGTGTGGGTGGTATTGCGCTGCACGCCGATGGTGGGGTGGTGGTTTCGGGGCGCGATATCAGCCACGTCCACAACGGGGTGAGCCGTCAGTTGGCAACCTTCGATGCGGTCGGCACCAATGACCTGTTCGTCGATGCCGCTGGACGGGTGGTGGTGGGCACCTTGATGACCCACCCCTTTGACGCCGACCTTGGCCTGGGTGATGCGCCGCGGTCAGGAGGCTCCTCCACCAACGCCCCATCGGGCCAAACCCCGGAGCGTAAGAGCGGTGATTGTTGGCGCATCGACGCCCCGGGGGTGACGATCAAGCTGTATGGCGGGATTGGCCTTACCAACGGGATTGGCTTTTCGCCCGACGGGAGCGTGATTTACCACGCTGACACCACGGCAAACGCCATCGTCGCGCACGACGTGGCCGCAGATGGAACGTGCGGGAACCGTCGAAATCTGGTGCAGCGCCGCGGCTTCCAGCCCGACGGCCTCGCCGTGGATGAAGCTGGCGCAGTGTGGGTGGCCGAGTTCGGCGGTGGGTGCGTCACCGGGTTCGGGCCGGATGGCTCGGTCGTTGGCACCGTGATGTTGCCAGCCAAGCAGATCACGTCGGTGTGTTTCGGGGGGACTGACCGTCGCGATCTTTACATCGTCACCGCAGATAACACTGAAGATCCAAGCCGTGCCGGCTCGGTGTTTCGCACCCGGGTCGACGTGCCCGGCGTCGCGGTACCGCTGGCTCGTATCTGAGCACCGGCCCGCGCCCGCTCCGTCAGCCCGGCTATGGAGTTCCTCGAGGTGGTGCAGGGCCGTCGCATGTGCCGGTCCTTCACCTCAGCAGCAGTTGAGCCTTCGCTGATTGAAACCCTGCTGGTGGCGGCCCAGCGAGCGCCGGCGGCGGGTAATACTCAGGGCTGGCGGTTTCTCCTGCTTGACGATGCCCAGTCGGTGGATCGGTACTGGGGGGCCACCCTGGCTGAGCAGCGCCGGGCCCGGTTTCCCTGGCCAGGGCTGTTACGGGCCCCAGTGCTCGTCATTCCTTGCGCCGACCCCGAGGCCTACGTGGCTCGTTATGCCGAGTTAGACAAGGCCGGGCGTGTCGCCGCCAGCGGGCAGGAGAGAATCGCGCTCGGCACGTCGGTGGCTGCTTGGCCGGTCCCGTACTGGATGGTGGACACCGCGATGGCAACGATGACCCTGCTCCTCGGTGCCGTCGACGCGGGCCTTGGGGCGTGTTTCTTCGGCCAGTTTGAACAGGAGGCGTCGGTGCGCTCGGCATTCGGCATACCCGACGGGTTCCAGCCGATCGGCACCGTGGCTTTGGGCTGGCCGGACCGAG